>JAEBFB010000017.1:0-167421 GCA_049998335.1 Streptomyces sp. cmx-10-19 | reverse complement strand
CGACGACCACTCCCGCCTGGCCTACAGCGAGATACACGCCGACGAGAAGAAGGAAACCGCCACCGCCTTCTGGAAGCGGGCACACGCCTACTTCACCGAGTGCGGGATCACCGTGGAGCGGGTGCTGACCGACAACGGCTCCTGCTACCGCTCACGCGTCTGGCGCGACGCTCTGGCAGCAGCCGGGATCACCCACAAGCGAACCCGGCCCTACCGGCCCCAGACCAACGGCAAGGTCGAACGCTTCAACCGCACCCTGCTGGACGAGTGGGCCTACGCACGGCCCTACCGGTCAGAGACCGAACGTCGCGAAACATTCCCACAGTGGCTGCACTCCTACAATCACCACCGCGGACACACCGCGCTGAAAGGGCAACCACCCGCCAGCCGCGTCCCCAACCTCACAGGGCAATACACCTAGGCGGCCGTCGTGGTGGACTCCTTGCTCTTGACCTTGACCGGGTCGGTTCCCGTGGCGCTGTGTCGCTCGGCCCAGTTCCCCAGGGCGGTGCGGCAGGCGTGGTCGAGGTGATGCAGCGCGGACAGGTCCAGCTCGACCGGGCGGTGCCGCGGCAGTGCCTCCAGGCTCTCCAGGATCTTCGGCAGCCGCAGGAAGGTCGCGTTGCCCGACAGGTGCACCTCGATGGGGCCGGCGCCCTTGTCGACGACCTCCACCCTGAGGTTCGACGCCTCCCAAGCGGTCTTGGCCACGGAGAGGGCCAAGCCGATCAGCACGCCTTCGAACATGTTCACCGCGACGATCGACACGGCCGTGACGACCAGGATCAGTGCTTCACCCCGGTGCGTGCGCCACAGCGAGGCGATGCCGCGGAAAGGGATCAGCCTCCAGCCCGCGTGGACCAGGATGCCGGCCAGCGCGGGCAGCGGGATCAGCGCCAGCACAGAGGGCAGCAGCGCCGCGAAGAGCAGGAGCCACACGCCGTGCAGCACACGGGACGCCTTGGTCCGCGCGCCCGCGCTCACGTTGGCGGAGCTGCGGACGATGACCGCGGTCATCGGCAGCGCTCCGAGCAGACCGCACAGGGTGTTGCCCGCGCCCTGCGCCACCAGCTCCCGGTTGTACTCGGTACGCGGCCCGTTGTGCAGGCGGTCCACCGCGGCGGCGCTGAACAGGCTCTCCGCGGAGGAGATCAGGGCGAAGGCGACGATCGTGCCGAGAAGGCCCACGTCGGCCAGGTCGCCGAAACCGTCGGCACCGGGCGGCTGGAGGGAGCCCAGCAGGCCGTTCACCTCGACCGTCGCGACCGGCAGTGCGAACACCGCCGTGACCGCCGCGGCCAGGACGACCGCCGCCAGCGCACCCGGCACGGCCCGCGCCCGCGCCGGCAGCCGCGTCCACAGCACCATCACCGCCACCGTGCCCGTGCCGAGTGCCAGGGATATCAGCGCGTCCGTGCGGGACAGTACGTCGGCGGCGGCCCCGGGCAACCCGGCTATCTTGTCGAGGCCGGAAGCGGGAGCCTCCAGCCCGGCCACCGAGTACAGCTGACCGGCGATGAGCACGAGGCCGATACCCGCGAGCATGCCCTCGACGACCGACAGGGAGATCGCCCGGAACCAGCGTCCCAGCTTCAGGGCGCCCATGACGACCTGGATCAGACCGGCCGCCAGCACGATCACGCCGAGAGCGGCCAGCCCGTACGCGTCGACCGCGCCGAAGACCAGTACGGTCAGGCCGGCGGCGGGGCCGGACACCTGCAGACTGCTGCCCGGCAGGAGACCGGTGACGAGGCCGCCCACGATGCCGGTGACGAGACCGAGTTCGGCCGGGACGCCCGAGGCGACGGCGACGCCCAGGCACAGGGGCAGGGCGACCAGGAACACCACGATCGACGCGGTGAGGTCCTGACGCCAGTGGGGGAACTTGGCCGGAGAGGTCACGGTGGCGCTCACAGGGTCTCGAAGGCGTCGGTGCCGGGGCGGTGGGCGCGCATGGTTCCGGTGTGGACCTCGTAGTACCAGCCGTGGGTGCGCAGGCTGCCGTCCGCGAGGCGTCGTTCGACGCAGGGGTAGGAGCGCAGGCGCAGCAGTTGGGCGAGGACGTGGTGCTGTACGGCGGCGGCGACGGTGGGGTCGGCCGGGTCGCCGTCCGGCTTGGGGTCGCCGGCCGCGTGGGCGAGCCAGTCGCGTACGGCGGGTACGGCGGTGAGGTCGTCGCCGCGCACCAGGGCACCGACGGCGCCGCAGTGCGAGTGGCCGCAGACCACGATCTCCGAGACGCCGAGCACCTCGACGGCGTACTCGATGGTGGCCGCCTCGCCGGACGGGGACCCGGCGCCGCAGGGCGGGACAATGTTGCCGGCGGTGCGCAGCTCGAAGAGCTGGCCGGGCCGCGCGCCGGTGATCAGCGCCGGTACGACCCGGGAGTCGGAGCAGGTGACGAACAGGATCTCGGGCGCCTGGCCCGCGGCGAGGCCCGCGAACTCCTCGGGGCGCTGTCCGAACGCACGGACGTGATCGATCAAGGGCTGCATGGTGAGTTGATTCCTCCTGGCGCGCAGTGGGGGCGCGTCGGACGGGCAGGACAGAGGTGGGGGCTGTGCCGGTGCCGGGCGAGGGAGAGCCCGGGGAGCGCTCGACGAGCGGGACACCGGCGGTCGGAACACGTGTCGGCTTGCGGGGTGTCCGGGCGCGGCCGGGACGCGGGGCAACGGCTTGTCGGCGACTGCCTCTTGGGTGACTTGGCCGGTGGGTGCGGTGGTGCCGTGCCGCCCGGGGGTGTGGCGGGCACGGGTGTTCTCGCATGGTCTGCGACGGGACGCGATCGGTCCGGGGTGAGGTGTGATCGCGCGGAGGTGGTTCGTCTGCACAGGCGCAAAGAGCCGGCGGGCGCACACGGTGCGTCCGGCAGTCCGACGGGGCGCCGGGCGGGGAGAGGGCCCGCTCATCAGGCTGTTTCAGCTTGAACTATGTGCCTCCCCTCGCACGCTGCGTCTCCGGTGCACTTCAAAGATCGGGTCAACGATCAGTCAAAAGTAAGTTATCCCTGCAAAGTCTTTTGCATTCACATCTCGACGGTTCGCGAAGAGGAGCGCCCGAAAATCGAGGTGCTTTGGCGGGAAGGGAACGGTGATTGCCGCAGGCGACCGCGCCCCCACGGCGCCACCGCTGCCACGGGCCACGCCACGCCACGCCATGCCGCGCCATGCCACGTCACGCACCGTGACCGACTGCCGGGGTTGTCGCATCGGCCGCGCGGCAGGTGGCACCGCGTCCAATGACTTACACACCCGCCGCGCACACCGCCGGAAGGCAGAACCTGGCAGTCAAACGACGGACGCCCCCCGTCCGGTGTGCGCCAATTATGGGGACACCTTCCGTTATGGCGTGCTCCGCGCTTCTGCGCCGCACCTCACCGGTGAAGATCGACGAAAGGCACAACATGTCTCGTACATGGTTGATCACGGGTGCGCCCCGTGGTTTCGGACGCGCTCTCGCAGAGGCGGTTCTGGCGGCGGGCGACCGGCTGGTGGCCACCGCTCGCCGTCCAGACCAACTCGCGGACCTGGCGTCCCGTTACAAGGAGCGGGTACTGCCGGTGGCCCTGGACGTCACCGACGTCGCCGCGGCCCGGAACGCGGTCCGGTCGGGCGTCGACGCGTTCGGCGGACTCGACGTGGTCGTGAACAACGCGGGGTATGCCAACAGTGCCCCGATCGAGGAGATGGCGGAGGACGACTTCCGCGCCCAGTTCGAGGCGAACTTCTTCGGGGTCGTCAACGTCACCCGTGCCGCACTGCCGGTGCTGCGCGCCCGGCGTTCGGGGACGTTCGTGCAGTTCTCCAGCCTCGGCGGCCGGGTGGGCGGTACCCCGGGCATGGGCGCCTACCAGAGCGCGAAGTTCGCCGTGGAGGGGTTCTCCGAGGTGCTGGCGGCCGAGGTCGCGCCGTTCGGGATCGCGGTCGTCATCGTGGAACCGGGCGCCTTCCGCACGGACTGGCAGGGCTCGTCGATGGAGCTGCGCCCCGTGGGTCCCGACTACGAGGGGACGGTCGGCGCCATGAACAGGTACCGGGCGGAGAACAACGGCACCCAACCCGGTGACCCGGTCCGCGCCGCCCAGGTCCTCCTGGCGGCCGTGGACGACGACGCCCCGCCCCGGCGGCTGCTGCTGGGCGCCCAGGCCGTCACCGCGGCCCTGGCGGCGGGCGAGGCGCGCGCCGCGGAGACCAGGAAGTGGGCGGCGGCCAGCGAAGCCGCCGACTTCCCGGAGTAGACACCTCTCCCGGTGCGGTTGCCGGCACAGACGTGCAGTCGCGTCCGGACCGCCGTCCTCGGGACGTCTCCCGGCCGGGGAACCCCGTCCATGCGCATCGACTTCCACCTCATCCGAAGGGAAACCTCATGTCCCCCAAGACCTGGCTCATCACCGGCGCGTCCAGCGGACTGGGCCGGCCTCGCCGAACACGTCCTGGCCCACGGCGACCAGGTCGTGGCGACGGCGAGTTCCACCGCCGCCACCACCGAACTGGCCTCGCGGTACCCGCGGACAGCCCTGGCGGTCAGGCTCGACGTCACCCGGCCCACTGACCACGCGGCCGCCGTACGTGCCGCAGAGGACCGCTTCGGCCACATCGACGTCCTGGTCAACAACGCCGCCATCGATTTCATCGGCGCGCTCGAGGAACAGGAGGAGGAGGACTACCGCCGCCTGTTCGAGGTCAACTTCTTCGGCGCGGTCGCCCTCACCCGCGCCGTGCTGCCCGGGATGCGCGCACGGCGCAGCGGGGTCGTCGTCAACGTCTCCTCGATGGACGGTCTCGCCAGCCTTCCGGCCAACGGCTACTACTCGGCCAGCAAGTTCGCGCTGGAGGGATTCACCGAGGCCCTGTGGCAGGAGATCGAGCCCATCGGACTGCGGGCGATGATCGTCCAGCCCGGCTCGTTCCGCACCGGGATCGAGAACCGGACGCGTGCGTCAGGTGAGGCGATCGACGACTACGCGGCCACCTCCGGCGCCTTCCGCGCCATGATGGGCAGCCTCACACCCGACATGTTCCCCGGCGACCCGGAGCGTGCGGCCGAGGCGATCTGCCAGGCCGTGACCGCCCCGCGGCCCCGCCACTGGGTCGTGCCGGGCAGTGACGCCCAGCGACGCATCGGGATCAAGCTCGACCAGCTCCGGACGGAGTTCGAAGCGGGCGCCGAACTGGCGTCCAGCACGGACTTTCCGGGCGCCGCCGACCACGCCGTCCTGTGACCCACCACCTCACGATGCGAAGGACCGATATGAGCAGAACCTGGCTGATCACGGGCAGTTCCCGTGGACTGGGCCGCACTCTCGCCGAGACCGTCCTGGGGGCGGGCCACAACGTCGTGGCCACTGCCCGGCGGACCGCGTCACTGAACGACCTCGCCGACGCCCACGGCGAGCGGGTGCGGATCGTGCCCCTGGACGTCACCGACCCGGACGCCGCCAGGCAGGCGGTGCGGGCGGCGGTGGACGCCTTCGGCCGGCTCGACGTGGTCGTCAACAACGCCGGCTACGCCGACATGGGCGCCATCGAGGACATGACGGAGCAGTCCTTCCGCGACCAGATCGACGCCAACCTGTTCGGCGTCGTCAACGTCACCCGCGCGGCGCTGCCCGTTCTGCGCGCACAAGGCGGCGGACACATCATCCAGATCTCCTCCGTCGGCGGTCGCGTCGGCGTGCCCGGCCTGGGCGCCTACCAGGCCGCCAAGTGGGCGGTCGGCGGCTTCTCCGAGGTGCTCGCCCAGGAAGTGGCCCCGCACGGCATCAAGGTCACCGTCGCCGAACCCGGCGGCATGCGCACCGACTGGGCCGGCTCCTCCATGTCCACCCCACCCGTCAGCGAGCCCTACCGAGAGGTCGTCGGAGGGGCCGTCGCCGCCATCCGCGGCGCCGACGGCAAGCAGCCCGGGGACCCCCGCCTCGTGTCCCGCATCCTCATGGACGTCGTGGAGGCCGAGGACCCCCCGCTGCGACTCCTGCTCGGCAAGGACGCCGTCGCCGTCGCCCGGCAGATGGCCGACCGCCTGGCCGCTCAGGACGAGCAGTGGCGCGAGGTCAGCGAATCCGCCTCCGTCTGACCCCGGGCCGGTGCCCGGCGGATGTCGCCCGCCGAAAGGGCCCGCCGCCCCGGCGCGCCCCGCGCGCGTCTCCTCGCGCGGCCGACGCGCCCGCCCGGCGGCTGCCGCCGGGCGGACCAGCGCTCCGGATGCGTCACCGTCCGCACCCACCGGTGATCACTCCGCGACTCCGCGAGCGCACGCCCTGCGCGAGGTCGGTGGCGAGGGCGCGGACGCCCTCCAGACCGGCCGCCGCGGCTCCGCGGACGGACACGTCCTTCGCGTTCCGGCGCCCGGTCCCGCGTTCACCCCTTCGGTCGCTTATTACGCCGTAATAGGTACTCGGGCCCCTCGCAGGACAGCCGCTCGTATCGGCACAGTCGACGCGGGCCTTGCCGCCCCGGGTGGTGGCAGGAAGTGCTCCGCCGGTCACGGCGAGGGCGACGGTGCCCAGGGGGAGGTTGACCAGGCGGGCCGGCGCCAGGAGAGCCGGTCGGTGAAGACACCGCCGAGCAGCGGGCCGACGATGCCGGCGACGCCGTACCGAGCCGAACAAGCCCTGGGAGCGGCCGCGTTCGGACGACGGGACGAGGGCACCGACCAGGGCGAAGGCCAGGACGATTCGCACATGTCGCCGGACTTGCCGTACAGCGGCGGCACCGCCCGGGAGGCCGGCGGGTACGCGGCGCTGATACCGGCGGTGTCGTGGAGCCCCGCACACGTCGCGGCGGCAGAGTGACCGGACCGGACGGTCAGGCGCCGAGGCGGCGGGGGCCGTACCAGTCCAGGCACAGGACGGTGGCGTCGTCCTCGACGTGGCCGTCGCATGCCTCGGTGACCGCGGTGACCATGTCGCGGACGGCCTCGCGGGGGTGCGCGGTCGCGGTGGCGCGCAGGAGGCCGGGCAGGTCGACGGTCGACGCCTGGCGCTCCTGCATGCCGTCGGTGTAGAGCACGAGGCGGTCGCCGGGGCACAGGTCGATGTCCTGCACCTGGTAGGGGCCCGATGCGGGGACGCCGAAGGGGAGATTGACGTCCAGCTTGACCTTTTCCACCGTGCCGTCGCGCAGCCGCAGGGGCCACGGGTGGCCGGCGTTGACGAGTCGGGCGCCGCTCCCGTCCAGGGCGATGCGCAGGAGCTGTCCGGTGGCGAAAGTCCGCCGGCCGTGTTCGAGGAGGGCCTGGTGGGCCTGCCGGGCCTGTTCGGCGAGATCGGTTCCGGCGCGCCGTGCGCCGCGGGAGGCGTTGACCAGGAGCGTGGCCATGAGCGACGCGCTGACGTCGTGGCCCATGGCGTCGGTGATGGACAGGTGCAGGGTGTCCTGGTCGAGGCTGTAGTCGTAGGTGTCACCGGCGATGTCGGAAGCCGGGACCAGGGCGCCGGCGAGGGCGAACTCGGCGGCCTCGCAGGAGGGCGCCGAGGGCAGGAGCTGTCTCTGGATCTCCGCGGCCAGGGTGACCGTGGCAGTGCGGTTGCCCCAGTGGTAGAGGTCGGTGAAACGGCGGTCGGTGACGATGATGTACGCCAGCGCGTGCGCGGCCTCCTCCACCTGCTCCAGCACACCCGGCGTGCCGTGCGCCAAGTACAGTTCCAGGACCCCGATGACGTCACCGCGGTTGGTCACGGGAGCGAACACCCGTCGTCCCCGCCCGCCCTCCGGCACCTGCATCACCCGCTGGGCGCGCAGCACCTCGTCGTAGACACTGCCCGCCAGCGGCACCTGATCAGCACCGTGCTCGCGGGGTGGCGACCCCTCCTCGTTCACCCGCAGCAGCCGCCGGCCGACGACGTCGACGAACAGGAACGACACGTACCGCGCACCGAACCGCTCCCGCAGGTTGTGAGCCACCACATCGAGGGAGCGCACCGGCGCGGCCTTCTCCGCCGCCGTCAGCACCTCGGCCAGTCCGATTCGATCACGTTTCACATCAGCCTCCTCACGTTCGGTACCTCCTTCCCCCCGGAGACCGGCCATCACGGCCCCTCGGACGGGGGTTCGTGGGGCGGGTACGACGGTTCGGGCAGGCGTGAGTCGGTACTGCGGTGCTGCTGCCGACGTGTCAGGCGCGGGGCCGGTGACACGCGACGAGTACCGGACCGCCCGGTACCGTCGGGAAGGTACGAGGGTCGGTCAGCCCCGCCGCGGTGAGGGTGCCCGTCATGCGGTCCGTGTCGTAGGAGTTGCCGCCGTTGCGTACGGCGCTCCACCCGGCGACGGCCTGGCGCAGCGGCTCGGCCGGTGCCGGGTCGGTGCCGACGACGATCCAGCCGCCCGGCTTCAGGGCACTGATCAGCCGGGGTACGGCGGCCGGCAGCGCCGTCTCCGACAGGAACGGGGCCGGCAGCCATACGAGCTCGTAGGCCGCCCGGTCGGCGAGGTCGGCGACGTCGAGATGACCCAGTGACACCCGGCCCGCGACGTCCGTCGAGGCGGCGGTCAGTTCCCGCCGGGCCAGGCCCAGCGCGCGTTCCGAGCAGTCGATGCCTACGACCTCGGCACGGGTAACTGTTCGGTGAGGGCGAGCGCCAGCGCCGCCACACCCGTACCGACGTCCAGGATGCGGCTGTCTCCGCCACCCAGCCGTTCGTCCAGGCCGGGCAGGGCCGGGACCACCTTCGTGGCCAGGACCCGGCCGGTCGTCGCGGACGCCCGGCCCTGGTGCAGCAGGACCGCCTCGTCCTGCTCCGCCCAGCCGCCACCCGTCCCGCCGGCCGGGTCATGGGACGCGGCGGCGACCGCTTGGCGCAGCGAACTCAAACGTGCCTCGACGGCGCTGCGTGCCGTCCGCTCGTCGGCGTACACCAGGGACATGTGGGGTGTGAGCACGTTTCCCGCTCCGCGGACCAGGCCCGCCACCTCCAGCACCGCGGTGCGCGCCGGGTTCGCGTCCAGGACGTCGGCGAGCGGTGCCGTGACGGCGTCGTCCACGGTCCCGATCAACGCGGCCAGCGCCCAGACCGCGGCGTCCAGCATGGCAGCCGGGTCGCCGGTCGCGCTCCACACGGCGTCGCCGACGGGGTGGGGCGACGTGCGCGACACGGGTGTACTGGATGCGCGTCGGACGTGATCAGGCGGGCGAGTGCCGCGGGGGCGGAGTAGAACGGGGAGTGACCGGTCGTGAGGGTGTAGGAGCGTTCGGCGCGGGCCGCCATGACCTTCTGGAACTCCGGGTCGATCGCGCGGTCCTGCTCGCAGACGATGTAGCTGGAGGGGACGGTCTTCCAGGCGGCGCGGGTGAGGGGTTCGCCGAAGGACCTGACGGTCTGGAGGACCAGTCGGCCGGCGGCGCGGTCGGCCACGTCCGGGGGACGTCCGCGTAGAGCTGGGTGTGCGGGTCCTCATGGGCGGGCAGGGTGCCGGTGATGCCGTCGGGGAGTGCTCCGCCCGCTATCGAGGACAGCGAGTCGCCGACGTCGAGCTGGAAGGCCGCGAGGTAGATCAGCCGGAAGACGTCCGCACCGGCGGCGGCCTCGGTGGCGGGCAGACCCGCGTAGGAGTGGGCGAGGAGCGTCACGGGGCCCACGGCCGCGTCCAGCGCGCGCCGGACGGCGCGGGCGTCGTCGTACATGCCGGCCGTGTTGTCGGGGTCGGGCGAGGCGCTCGGCAGGCCGACCGTCTCCACACGCCATCCCAGTCCGGTGAGTTCGGGGGTGAGTAGTCCCCAGCACCAGGGGCCGTGCCAGGCGCCGTGCACGAGCAGGATGACGGGCTTGTCGGGTGCGGACGGAGCGGGGGCGGGAGTGGTCGGCGCGGTCTGTCGTGCGTTCCCTCGACGCCCCTGGGGCCGCCCCGCCGCAGGTGTGGGGTCTGCCCCAGGAGGGACCCTCAACGGTGCGAGTCGGTCGGCGGTCCGGGGGCGCCGAGCACGTCGGTGATGAAGGCGTCCCAGTCCAGCCCGGCCGTCTCCGCCTCGGCCGGTGCGACGCGGTAGGTGTCGGCGAGCCACTCCCTCAGCGGAGGGACAGGCAGTTCGAACAGGGCGCTCGTGTCGCGGGCCTCCAGCAGGAGCCACGCCGTGTCCCCCCACCCGGTGCCCCCGTTGCCGGGCCGGGCGGGCCACACCCGCACGTCACCGTGTCCGCTCGCCGCGTACAGGCCCGTGTGCAGCAGTCCGCGGCCGATGCGCCAGGTGACGCTCGCGCCGCCGCCGACCACGAGCTTCAGCGTCACGGTCAGCGGGAAGGCCGGGTCGAACCGGAACTCCGCGCCCATCGGGTGCCGGACGGATGCGCCCAGCAACCGGTGGATGCCCAGGGACAGCGCGGGCGGGCCCGAGGGCAGGTCCGCTCCGGTCCGGGCATCGGATCGTGAATCGTCCATGACGCGTACTTCCTTCCGAGGTGCGGATGCGACGCCTCCCACTCTTCTCCGCGGAGGTGTCGCACGCATACGTCACTTGACGGGCAGGAACGAACCACGTACGCGGCGGAGGTCGCGGGTCCGCCGCGGGGGGTGACGTCCGCGAGCCGGCCGGGCGGGGCCGGGACCTCCCGCTCGGTCCGGCCGGGGCCGTCACGGCGGGGATACGTCACATGACCGAGCGGAGCCGTCACCGGTGGCCGTCGGCCCCCGGGATGTGGGCTCGGGGTGCCGGCGGACCCGGGCGGCCGCCGCAACCGGCGGGTGCCGGGGGGCGGCCGCCCCTCCGCCTGCTGTCGCACCACACTCCAGCAGGTCCCTCATCCCCACAACGCGGTACCGGGGCCGAAAGGTTCACCACCGGACGCCGAGACGGTCCTCGCGGGCGTCAGGGGAGGTGGTCAGCGGGTCAGGCGGTTCAGGACCACGGTCGCCAGCCGCAGGGCGGAGAACAGTTCCGTCACCTCCGTGACCGTGGGGCGCACGACGTCCGACCAGTCGCCGCGCAGTCCCGGCCAGCGCGCCAGCAGGACCTCGGCGCCCGGCAGGCCGAGGTGGGCCTCGACGTCCATGCGGTCCTCCCCCGCGGGGGTCCAGGACAGCCGGACGCGTCCCGGCGGTATGCGGGCCGGTGCGGCGTACGACGACCAGCTGACCTGGAACGTACGGCCCGGCCCGCTGTCCGCCGCCGTCACGAGCGCGCCACGTACACCGGGGGGCATGGGCGATCCGGCGACGTCGCGCAGGGCGACCGGGGTCCGGGCGCCGGATGCCCGGCCGCCGACCAGCGTCAGCAGGGGCGGAGGCGAGGAGGGGGGCGGGGGTGGGGACGCGTGCGTGGTCACGGTCCTGGACCGGTGGCCGGTCAGGGGCCGGACGATCCGGACGGGACGGACGGCCCGGACGGGGCGGTCGGTGTTCCCCCGCCCGTTGCTGTGGAAGGTCATCAGGCTCAACTCCGAACGGGACGGTACGGGACAGGACGGGACATACGGCAGACGGCAGACGGCACGATGCCGGGGCAGCCGCCCCATCGTCCCCCCGGAGCCAAACCCGACACATCCGTCATCTGACTGCCGCAGGCACGCCGGTCCGCCCGCCCGGGTGGCCCGGTACTCTGTACAGATCCGCGTCATGGACAGCACACGTGTGGGGCAGCGGGTGATTGGATGAGCGGGGACGGCCCGAGTGAGCCGGCCCAGCCACGTACCGACGGAAGCCGCTGATGTCCCACCTGCTCGACATCCCCGTACGCGCGTCCCTCACCGCGGGGCACGCCCACTTCGCGCGTCGGCGGGGCCGGGTCCTGCGTTACGCGCCCGACCTCGCCGCGCTCGCCGCGCTGCCGGACCGGCCGGGGCCGGAGGACTGGGCGGACGCGGCGGCGCTGGCGGGGCCGGGCGGGGCGCTGTCGTTGGTGGGCCAGGACCCGGAGCTGCCGGAGGGCTGGCGGAACGTGTCCCATGTGCGGGGCGTACAGCTCGTCGTACGGCGCCCGGTGACGACGTACGACGACGAGGTCCGGCAGCTGAACCCGGTGGACATCCCGGAGATGGCGGCGCTGGTCAGGGCGGCGCGGCCGGGTCCGTTCCCGCCGGGCAGTTACCGCTGCACCATGTACTTCGGTGTACGTGTGTCGGGGACGCTGGTCGCCATGGGCGGCCTGCGGATGCGTCCGGCGGGCCACACCGAGATCAGTACCGTCTGTACGTTGCCCGGGTACCGGCGGCGGGGGCTGGCCCGGCGTCTGGTGGGGCACCTCTCCTCCGTGGTCGCGGGCCAGGGCGGCACCCCGTTCCTGCATACCGAGGCGGACCAGGAGGTGGTGCCGCGGCTGTACGGGGCGCTGGGTTTCGAGCCTCGTTCGGTGCTCTCGCTGCGGGAGATAGCGGCCCCGGCGCCCGGTGCGCAGCCCGCGCGCGGGCCCTGGACGGAGTACCTTCTGCCGCCCCTGCCGAGACAGCGGGAGCCGGCCGACTGAGCGCCCGCAGGGTCGGACACCGGTGTCCGACCGCTCCGTTCCGGCGCCTCGCGGCGCCTCTCAGACCTCGGCGGCGTCCTCCGGCCGGGCGTCCGCGACGCGGTTGAGCCACTCCAGCAGCAGGTGCCGTTCCGCGCCGCTGAGCACGGTCGTCTCCTCCCGGCCGAGCGCGGCGCGCAGCGCCATCGCCGCACCGGCCGTGCCGCCGCCCGCCACCGGTGCGGGTGCCTCGGCGGCGGGTGCGGTGAGGGCGGCGATGACGACGTCGCGCGTCGCGTCCGCCGCGTCGAGGTCGCGCAGTTCCGGCGGCGTACTGATCAGCCGGAGGATCGTGCCCATGCCCGCCGAGTGCATGAGGGCGGCGGCCCGTTCGACGCTCATGCGCAGCCGGCCCGCCGCGGCGACCTGGGTGATCATGGCCTCCAGTTCGGCGACGGCCTCCCGGCCGGCCCGGGACAGCCGGCCGGGGCGCGGGCGGCCGTACACCAGGGTGTAGTACGCCGGTTGCTCCAGCCCGAACCGTACGTGCAGGTCCCAGGCGTCGCGCAGGGCGCGCACCGGGTCGTCGCCGCGTGGCAGCCGGCTCTTGGCCAGCAGGTAGGTGGCGAACCCGTACTCCCCGACGGCTTCGAGGAGGCCGTCCTTGTCGCCGAAGACGCGGAAGATCGTGGGCGCCGGGACGCCGGCGCGGGCCGCGACGGCGCGGGTCGACAGCGCGTCGAGGCCGTCCTCCTCCAGCAGGGCGGCGGCGGCCCTGACGATCCTGTCCCGGAGAGGCGCCGGTTCCGTGTCCGTGTCCGCAGCCATGTATCGACGGTATCAGAGCTGCCGGATCGGCGATTCGCGCCTCCGCGCACACACCTGATACATTGGCCGCGACCGATCGCACACGTAGAGAGCGGCAGACATGGTGGGTGACGACGACATCTCGGGGTGATACCCGCCCCCGACGGCCACCGGCCGGCGTTCCGATCGCCGCCGGAGTGGCCTCGTCGTCATCCCCTTCTCCCCATGCCCGCTCCAGGGCAGACATGTCTGTTCTGCCCACGCGTATCCCGAGGTCACCTCCATGTCCGACGCCTCCGTCGTCTGCTCGAACCTGTCCTTCGTCTGGCCGGACGACACCCCGGTCTTCCACGACCTGTCCTTCAACGTCGGCTCCGGCCGTACGGGGCTGGTCGCGCCCAACGGCTCCGGCAAGAGCACGCTGCTCAAGCTGATCGCCGGTGAACTGAAGCCCGCCACCGGCTCGGTGTCGGTCGGCGGCGCCCTGGGCTATCTGCCGCAGAGCCTGCCGCTGGCCCGCGATCTCACGGTCGCCGAGGTACTCGGGATCGCCGAGGTGATCCGGGCCCTGGACGCGGTCGAGTCCGGGGACGTGGACGAGGAGCACTTCACCGTCATCGGCGACGACTGGGACATCGAGGAACGCACCCGCGCCCAGCTCGACCGCCTCGGCCTCGCCCACCTCGCCCTGGACCGGAGCCTGCACACGCTCAGCGGCGGCCAGGTCGTCTCGCTCGGCCTCGCCGCCCAGCTGCT
The DNA here is from genome assembly GCA_049998335.1 of Streptomyces sp. cmx-10-19. GTDB lineage: Bacteria > Actinomycetota > Actinomycetes > Streptomycetales > Streptomycetaceae > Streptomyces. Next base: position 153,483 of record JAEBFB010000017.1, on the reverse strand, counting down.
GAAGCGGCCGGACGTCCTGCTGCTCGACGAACCCACCAACAACCTCGACCTGGAGGCCCGGCACAAGCTCTACGACGTGCTGGAGGACTTCAACGGCTGCCTGCTCCTGGTCAGCCACGACCGCGCCCTGCTCGACCGCATGTCCCGCATTGCCGAGCTGGGCAGCGACGAACTGCGGCTCTACGGCGGCAACTTCACCGAGTACGAGGAGGCCGTGGCCGCCGAGCAGGAGGTCGCCGAGAAGAACGTCCGCAATGCCGAGCAGGAGCTGAAGCGGGAGAAGCGGGAGCTGCAGCAGGCCCGTGAGCGCGCCGACCGCCGGGCGAGCAACGCCGCGAAGAACCTCAAGAACGCCGGTCTGCCGCGTATCTTCGCCGGCAACATGAAGCGCGGCGCGCAGGAGTCCGCGGGGCGGGCGGGCCAGATGCACGCCTCCCGGGTGAGCGAGGCGAAGGCGCGGCTCGACGAGGCGGGGCGGGCGCTGCGCGACGAGCAGCGCATCAGCCTCGACCTGCCGGACACGAACGTGCCCGCCGGGCGCAACCTCTTCCTCGGCGAGGGGATGCGGGTCCGGCACGGCGACCGGCCCGTCTTCGCGCAGGCCGGCGTCGAGCTGTCCGTCCGGGGGCCCGAGCGGATCGCGCTGACCGGCCCCAACGGCGCGGGCAAGACGACGCTGCTACGTCTGGTCAGCGGCGATCTCGTCCCGGAGGCGGGGGAGATCAAGCGGGCCGAGGGGCGGATCGCGTACCTCTCGCAGCGACTGGACCTGCTGGACGAGGACCGGACCGTCCTGGAGAACTTCACCGCGTTCGCCCCGGAGCGGCCCGAGGCGGAGCGGATGAACCTGCTCGCCCGCTTCCTCTTCCGCGGCGCCCGCGCCCACCTCCCCGTGCGGGTGCTGTCCGGCGGCGAGCGGCTGCGCGCCACCCTGGCCTGCATCCTGTGCGCCGAACCGGCCCCGCAGCTGCTGCTCCTCGACGAGCCGACGAACAACCTGGACCTGGTCAGCGCGGGCCAGCTGGAGAGCGCCCTCAACTCCTTCCAGGGCGCGTTCGTGGTCGTCAGCCACGACGAACGCTTCCTCACCCAGATCGGCGTCGACCGCTGGCTGCGCCTGTCCGACGGCACCCTGAAGGAGACGGGCGCCCCCACGGCGTAGCCCCTCCCCCGCTCCCGCCTCCTCCCCGGCTCCCGCTCCCACATCGCGATGCATCACCCGCTTGACGGGTGATGCATCGCGATGCCATGATTACGTCACCGCTCAGGCGGGTGATGCAGACGGGAAGTTCCGACCCGGTACGTGTCTCCCGCTCCGGGCGCCCCTATCGATGCAGCGTTCAGAACCGGACCGGGAGAATCGCCATGTCAGTCACCTACACCGCCGTTGTCGACGTCGACGGAGAGGGCCGCAACGGCGGTCGTGTGCAGTCCAGCGACGGGCTGCTGGAGACCACGCTCGCCGTGCCGAAGGAGCTCGGCGGTGCCGGCACCGCCACCAACCCGGAGCAGCTCCTCGCCGCCGGCTGGGCCGCGTGTTTCCTCGGTGCCCTGCGCCGCGCCGCCGCCACGCGCGAGGTCAAGCTCACCAGCACCACCATCACGGCCGAGATAACCCTCACCCACGGCGACGACGGCGAGTTCAGCCTCTCCGCGGTCCTCAACCCGGTCCTCGGCGGCGTCGACCAGGCCACCGCCACCGAACTGGCCCACGCCGCCCACCAGATCTGCCCGTACTCCAAGGCCACCCGCGGCAACATCCCCGTCACCATCAACGCCGCCGCCTGATCCACCGCGCGGACGCGGGCGCGTCAGCCTCGCGGCATCACGCGGCCCGGCCGCCGGGCGGCAGCAGTTCCACGGCGAAGCACAGGTGCTGCAGGACCGGTGAACTCTCCTCGACCAGGCGGACCACGGACTTCCGGCCCGCGTCCACCGTGCAGGGCAGGGCCCGTTCGTACGCCGCCGCGACCACGTGGTGGACCGTGCGGGAGGCCCGCCGGACCTGGGCGGCCAGGGCCTCGGCGGCACGCGTCGCGTCGGCCCGTCCCGCGAGCGGCGCACCGCTCACCCTCGCCGCCAGGCTCATCCGCTCGTCCCGCAGTACGGCCGTCAGCCCGGCCGCCGCGTCGGCCGGCGGCACGGTGCGCGGGTACGGGCCGGCGGAGCCCGCGGCGACCGGGGCGAGGGCGGCGAGGGTGTCGACCAGGCACCGGGCCGCGCCGAACGCCAGGCCGGTGACCGCCGTCCAGGCGAACGCCGCGTCGTCGTCGCGCAGCGGTGCCCCCGACGTGTGCGTGGCGAAGCCGCTCGACACCTGTACGCCGTCCAGCCGGAAGGCGGGGTCGCCGGCCCCGCCCCGGGCGGTACGGCCGGCGCGCGGCGCGCCCGGCAGCACCCTGGACGCGGTCACGAAGAGGTCAGGGGCGTTCCGCGCCCGGGACCTCGCGTCCCGGTGCCGGGTGTCGGCGAGCGGCAGGGCAAGCCAGCGTCCCGGGTCGGCGCCGGCGGGCAGGTGCCACTGCCCGGACAGCACGAAGCCCTCGGCGACGGGCCCGGCGACAGGCCGTACGCCGGGGGTCTCGGCGGGTGCGGCCGTGGTCAGCGGCGCGGCCCAGTTCCAGGTGCGGGTGTAGGTCCGCCATGCCTGCGACGGGTCGGAGCAGCCGTCGAGTTCGAAGAAGTCGAGCACCCGGGGCGGGGCGGTGTCCGGGCCGACGGCCCGGAGACGGTCGCCGTGCGCGGTGGTCGTCGTGCGTGGTGGTCGTCGTGTGCTCAGGCAGCTTGCTCACCGGCCTCGTGTCGCGTGGTCGCCGGTCCGGCCGTCGTCGGTCCGGCCGTCGTCGGTCCCGCTGTCGTCAGGACCACGTTGTCCGGTTCCTCGCCGCGCACGTATCGCCGTAGCTGGCGCCGCGGGAAGTCCTTGGTCATCGCCGGGAAGGCGTCGGTGAAGGCGCCCACGCGCGGGGTGACGAGCGCGCCGGGCAGGTGCCACAGCGGGTGGCCGTCGGGCAGCGGCTCCGGGTCGGTGACGTCGAGCGCGACGCGGAGCCGGCCGGCGCTGACCTCGCGGACGACGGCGCCGGTGTCGAGGAGTTCGCCGCGGGCCACGTTCACGAGCGGGGCGCCGTCCTTCAGCAGGGCCAGCGCGTCCGCCCCGAACATCCCGCGCGTCAGCTCGGTGAGCGGGGCGCACAGCACCAGCGCGTCGGCGGTCGGCAGCAGCCCGCGCGGTTCCGCCGTGCCGTGCACATGTCCCGCCGGGGTGATGCGGGCGGTCCGGGCCACCGGGACGACCTCGCAGCCGAACGCGTCGAGACGGGCGGCGACGGCCGCGCCCACGGCGCCGTGACCGACCACCAGGACGTGCTTGCCGTACAGGGTGGTGGGGACCTCGGGGCGCCGGCGCGCCTCCGTCTGCCGGGTCACGGACCGGTCGACGCCGCGGGACAGCGTCGGCAGCAGGGTGACGGCCAGTTCGGCGGTGGCCTCGCGGTGGACTCCGCGTGCCGTCGCCAGCCGGGTCCCGGCGGGGCATCGCGCCGAGCAGCGGCACCATGTGGTCGTAGCCCGAGCTGAGGAGTTGGAGGACGCGGAGCCGGCCCATGCGCGGCAGCAGCCGGCTCAGGACGCGTTCCGCGCCCGGTACCGGGGGACCGACGAGGAAGGTGACCCCGCCTGGGACACCGGGCAGGGGGCCGGCGCCGTCCCGGTGACGGTAGGTCGGACCGTCCGGCAGGCCGGGTGTGCGCTCCCCGCGGTACGGGAGCCACACGGTCGCGCCGTCTTTCATGATGCATCAGCTTCTTCCGGGTCTCGCGGTGCGGCGACGAGGGGTGTGCCGCTGTCCTCGCACGGCCCACCGGGTGAACGTCCGCCGCGAGCGGGGTGGTTCACCGGGTGTGCGTGAGACCTGTCACGTGAGGGGCCTGGAGGGTGTCCGCGCGGAGTTTGCGCAGGGCGTTGTGCTGGCGGCTCTTGACCGTTCCGGCCGGGACGCCGAGGATGCCGGCGGTCTCCTTGATGCTGCGGTCGCACAGGTATATGTGCACCAGCACGGCCCGGTGTTCGGGGGACAGACGGCGCAGCAGGGGCCTGGCGAGCAGGGCGTCGTGCACGGCCTCGGTGCCGTCGGTGCCCGAGGCGGGGTCGTGGCAGGTGACGCCGGTGACTTCCCGGCGCGCGTGGGGCTTGCGCACCCAGTCGATGACCAGGTTCCGGGTCACGGTGAACAGCCAGCCCCGGACCGAACCCTCCATGCCGAGCAGCCGGTCGATGTTCCGCCAGGCCCGGATGACGGCCTCCTGCGCGATGTCCTCCGCGAGCCCGTGGTCTCCCAGCATCTTCTCGGCGTAGGAGACAAGACCGTCCCGGTGTTCTCTCATGATGAGCGCGAGCAGTTCGGAACGGGACATGGCAGTGAGGGGGGTAGCCATAGTGTGCTGAACCATCCTGGTTCTCTGTGGTGCAACGTCCGGAGGCCGGATGTAACCTCCGCGCTGGCACTGTAGGTGGTGGTGAGTACCAGAAAACTGCCGCATGTGTGTCGCTGCTGTGCCGTGTCTCCCCGCGACGAACACGTGTGAATGGGCCCTGTCTCGGCCCGCACGTCCGCGCTCGCGGTGGGTAGCATGCCCAGCGTTGTGCAGTTTTCGGAACCATATGTCGAGGGAGTGAAACGGTTGTGACCAGCCAGTCAGCCGCCCCGCTCCGTACGCGCCTGGTGGACCAGGCCGCGTCGGACCTGGAGGAGAACCGTCGTCGGCAGCGTGAGCTGGCGGAACGCATCGAGGCGTTGCGGCAGGAGGAGGCGCTCCTCGCGGACATCCTGGGTCTGGCCCGGCGGTACGAGGGCTTCGCGGACCCGTCCCGGCTGCCGGAGCAGCCGCAGGACGAACCCGCCCCCGCGCGGACGGGGAGCGGCACGGCGGGCGGTACGCGGGCCAAGAGCGGAACGGCGGCGACGAGCGGTACCGGGGCGGCGTCCGGCGCGAAGGGGAAGTCGCGCCGGCCCCTGCTCGGTGACCTGCTCATGGAGCTGCTCGGCCGGCATGACGGGCCCCGGCTCGCCAAGGAGCTGCGGGACGAACTCCTCGCCGAGCACCCGGACCGCGAGCCGACCCCGCAGGTGGTCCGCAACACCCTGGAGTCCCTGGTCGCCAAGGGCCGAATCCAGCGGCACAGCAGCAGCGCTCCGTCATGTACACCCTCACCGGGACCGACGACGCCGCCTAGGCGCGCCACACGTCGGCGAACGCGGTGGCCTCGACGGAGCGGCGCAGGCGGGCGGCCCGGAGGTCGGTGACCGCCCGGCCGACCGCGGCCGGCACCGTGGTCACCGCCTCCCCGCCGGGGCCATCCGCCCGGTCGGAGCCCTCGCCGTCCTCGATGTCCTCGATGTCCTCGGCGTCCTGTGCGCCGAGGACGGCTGCCAGAACGGCGACGACGGGTCCCCGTGGGTCACTGCGCTGCCGGGCGCGGTGGAGCTCCGTCCCTTCGGCGTACCGCGCGGCGAGTCCGTCGCCGCGGCGCCACAGCCACTCCCCCACCGTCTCGTACGGCGCCTCGCGCACCAGCGAGGCCAGTGCCCCGTCGAGCACCCGGTCGCCGCCCGCGGTCCCGGCACCAGCCGGGTGCCGGCCAGGCCGAGGGCGCCGCGCTCCAGGAGGTCCACCGCCTCCGCTCCCGCGAGGGCGAGGGAGAGGTCGTCCGGCTCCATGGACCGCCCGGCCGGCAGGTCGTGGGCGAGGAGGGCGAGGTCACGGGCGGTGTGCGCGGGTGGTCTCTCCTGGTCTTCGGGCGGCCTGACGGGGGCGGGCGTCAGCGGCCCGAGGCGCGCTCGGTGACCTCCTGGAGGAACCACTCGTTGCCGTCGGGGTCCTTGAACGCGGCGAAGGTGCCGTAGCTGGCCCGGTCGGGGTCCAGGCCGGGGGTTCGCCGCTCGTCCCCGGCGTGGTGGAAGGCTCCGGTCGCGTCACGGAAGGGGCCGGACACCTCCAGCCCGCGGGACTCCAGCTCCTCCTGCGCCTTGACGATGTCCGTGACCGTCAGCTGCAGGCCGTGCAGGGTGCCCGCCTCCTGCCGGGTGAGGCCCTCGCCGAGGATGACCGAGCACTCGGAGCCGGGCGGGGTCACCTGCACGATGCGGTAGCCGTCCTCGATCGGGAAGTCGGCGTCGAGGCGCCAGCCGAGCTGTCCGACGTAGAAACCCTTGGCGCGGTCCACGTCGGAGACGGGCAGGATGACGACTTCGAGCTTCATGTCCATGGCGTCGACTCACTTTCGATGGTCCGTCGGTGAGTTCAGTGTCCGTGGCACGGGACATGTGCGGCATCCGTCATCTGACGGTGAAAGGAAACCCGGGCCGACCACAAACATGCATGGAGATACGTATCTCAGGTGCTAGGGTGTTCCTGTCGCCGGCCGGCGGTACGAGGATTGTCCACCTTTCGCATCCGGCCGGCGGCATTGGCCGGCGCCCCGGCCGGCCGGCCCGGCTCACGGCGGGGCGGTCCGCGGTCAGCCCGGGGGGTTCTCCGACAGCTCCGCCAGCTGGGCCCGCCACAGCCAGTCCAGGCGTTCCGCCCACAGGTGGGACAGGGTGTCGCGCGACTTGGGGGCCGCGGTGCGGACGGCGTTCTCGACCACGATGTCGGTGCCGTTCTCGACCTCGGTGAACAGCCACGCCTGGTACAGCTGGACGCCGGCGCCGATCCCCAGCCAGCCCAGCCGGTGCGGCGCGACGTTCTCCCCGACGAAGACCTCGAACCAGTAGCCCGCCCAGAGCACACCGAAGGTCTTCTCGAAGACGTCGGTGGCGACCTCTTCGCACTCCGGGACCCAGTCGGTCCAGCGGGCCACGTCGGTGATCACGCCGAAGGCCCGCTCCGGCGGTCCGTGCACGACGGCCTGCGCACGGTGGAAACTGTGTGCGGGGCCGCCGCCGTACCAGCAGACCGTGATCAGGGTGAACAGGGCTTCGACGAGGGCGCTGTCGGAGGCGTCGTAGCCGTGGCCGCCCGACTCGATCGCGTCCACGAGCAGCCGGTGGGCCGTGCCGATGTCCCCGTCCTTGTCGAGCAGGAGGAGAGCGGCGGCGGCCGCGCCGTGCAGGGAGGTGTCGGCGGCGGGGTCGGCGCGGCGGGCCCCGGCGAGCAGGCGGCCGGCCTCCGCGGGGTCGCCGCCGGCGTCGGGCCAGGCGCCGGGAGGCCGCCGATACCGTTTCGCCGTCGGCACGGCAGAGCGCGTCGGTGACCGGCTCGGTCCGCAACGTCGCCGTGGCCGCGCTGACGAAGAACCTGGCGGACGAGTACGGCCCGGCCGGCGTCAACGTGGTCTGCGTCCATCCCGGCGGCACCCGGACCGACACCTTCCTCGCCAACCTCGAGCGCAGGGCCGCGGAACCGGGGTGCACCCGGGAGGAGCTGGAGCGGCGGACGGCGGGCGTCCGTCTCCATCGGGCGGATCGTGGAGCCCGAGGAGGTGGCGGCCGTCGTCGCCTTCCTGGCGAGCCCGCTCAGCGTGGCCCTCAACGGCGACCCCCTCATCGTGAACGGCGGGACGAAGGGGGCATCCACTACTGACGGCGGGTTCCGGCGGGTCGCCGCAGTCACACACGTATGCGTATGGCCGGTTCTGCACTCCTGCAACATGGTTGAAGATGCAAGAATCCGCTGCTGACCTACTCGTCGCACACAGGAAAAGGTGACTCGCATGGTCAAGCCCCGGACGACAATCACCGCCCTCGCCGCCACCGCGGCCGCGGCCGCGGTGCTGCTCGTCGGCGGCGCCGGAGTGGTGAACGCCGCCGACTGGCCTCCGCTGACGCCGGGCGGCTACCTCTACTCCGGTACCGACGGGACGGGCACGGTCACCGAGGTCGACCTCGGTGACTTCGGCACCTGCCACAACCTGGCGGAGCCGGCCCGTTCGGTGCAGATCGTCAACGGCTCGGCGTCCGTGACGCTGTACGCCGGCGCCGACTGCACGGGGTCCGCCTGGGGCTCCGGTTCGCTGGGGCAGGCCAACCTGTCCCCGCGCCTGAGCTACCGGGTGGTACACGCCTGATCCGTACCGCCCCGACCGGCCCGGCCCGACGCACACCGTCGGCCGGGCCGTCCGCGTTCCCCGTCCACGCGCGCGCCTCGGCACGTGAGCACATGTCGGTGAGGCCGCTCAGTCACATGACTCACCCGCCGGTCGCTCGGGTCCCCGGGAGCGGCGGGAGGGTGCCCAGAGCGGTCCGCCGACTGGCCCCGGCCGCACCGTCAGATGACTGTTGTGTCTGGTTTCGTCGCGTACCAGAGTGAGCGGCACCGCACCGGCCCCGGTGACCCGTCCGGGGCCGGCCACTCCGTGGAGGAGATGATGAGCGAAGTCCAGTGGAACCGTCTGACCGCCGCCGAACTGCGGGCCCTCGCGGCCCGGGACGCGGTGGTGCTGCTGCCGGTGGGCGCCACCGAGCAGCACGGTCCCCATCTGCCCACCGGCGTGGACGACTTCCTGGCCGCGGAGGTGTGTCACCGGGCCGCCCTGTTGTCCGCCGGGCACACCGACATGGTGGTGGCGCCGTCCGTTCCCGTCGGGCTGTCGGAGCATCACATGCCCTTCGGCGGCACGCTGTCGCTCACCCTGGGCACGTATCACGCGCTGCTGCGTGATCTGTGCCGCTCCGTGATCCGGGCGGGTTTCTCGCGCATCCTCATCGTCAACGGGCACGGCGGGAACATGACCGCCCTGCACGCCCTGACGACCGAGCTGACCGTGGAACTCAAGACGCCGATCGCGTACGCCAGCTACTTCGGCGCCGGGCGGGAGGTGGTCCGCGCGACCCTGGAGACGCAGGACGGCCTCATGCACGCCTGCGAGGGCGAGACCTCGATGATCATGGCGGCCCTGCCCGGTCTGGTCCGGCACGAACACCTGCCGGAGGCGCACGGGCCGCGTATCACGCTGCCCGCCGAGTCCACCGAACCGGTGTACGTGGCGGTGACCTTCGACCGGATCACCGAGTCCGGGGTCGCGGGCGACGCCCGTTCGGCGAGCGCGGCGAAGGGTGAGGCGATGCTCGACGGCTGCGCCCGGGCGCTGGCCGACGCCATCGCGCGCGACCCGTGGGCCGCCTGATCCCCGCCGCCACACACGTCACCCGTTTGACAGGTGACTTCACTTCATGCCATATTCATCACCGTTCGAAGCGGTGACGCGGAACCGGGTCGTGAGACCGGTCCGCTCCTCTGTCCCACACTGCGAAAGGAAACACTTCGTCATGAGCACCAAGGGTGGACGCAAGCGCCTGATGACGGGTGTGGTCTCCACACTCACCGCGGGGCTCGCGCTGGGCGCGTTCGCCCTCAGCGGCAACGCCAGCGGCGCCTCCGACTCCGGTGCCGACCGGCACGCGGCCAAGCCGACGGTCGTGCTGGAGCACGGCGCGTTCGCGGACGCCTCCAGCTGGAACGGCGTCGTCGAGCGGCTGCGCGCCGACGGCTACCCGGTCGTGGCCGCCGCGAACCCACTGCGCGGCCCGCACCAGGACGCCACCGCACTGAGCAGCGTCCTCGATCACGTCAAGGGCCCCAAGATCCTGGTCGGCCACTCCTACGGCGGCAGCGTCATCAGCGAGGCCGCGGCCCACCGCAGTGACGTCAAGGGCCTGGTCTATGTGGCCGCCTTCCTGCCCGCCCCGGGCGAGAGCGCGCTCGAACTGACCAACAAGTACCCGGGCTCCACCCTCCCCGACGCCCTCGACCCCGCGCCCATCACCAACCCCGACGGGACGCCGGGCACCGACCTGTACATCCAGCGGGACAAGTTCCGCCACCAGTTCGCCGCCGACGTCTCCCGCGACCAGGCCGCCCTCGCCGCCGCCGGCCAGCGGCCCATCGCCCAGGCCGCCCTGGAGGAGAAGGCCACGCAGGCCGCCTGGAAGACCATCCCCAGCTGGGACATCGTCACCACCCAGGACCTCAACATCCCGGCCGCCGCCCAGCGTTTCATGGCGAAGCGCGCCGGCTCCCACACGACCGAGGTCGCCGCCTCCCACTCCGTGGCGGTCTCCCACCCCGGTCTCGTGACGCGGGTCATCGAACAGGCCGCCCACACCACCACGCGCTGACACACCCCCCGTCGGCCGGCAGACCACACCCTGGCCGGCCGACGGCCACGGCGTCAGCGGAGCCGCACTCGCACACCCGGGCGACAAGCGCTGCCACCGCGCCCGCCCCAGCCGCACGACCACCCGCAGCCGGCACAGCGGCACGAACCCACCCGAGGCCACGGCACCCCGACACCGCACACCCCGGGACCCACCACCACCCCCGACCAAGACGGCGAGGCCCCCCGGCCGAAACGGCGACGCACCCCCGGCCCCCCGCCGGCACAACCCGCCCCGCCCCGGCCGCCCGCCGGCACAGCCGCCCCGCCTGCGGCATCCGAGCCGCCCCAGCGGCGGCGCCGCCCCCGGCCGAAGCGTGAGGGCTCCGCGGCCGGGAGGAACAACCCGCCGCCTCCGCCCCGCGCTCCCCGCCCTCCCGCGTGAGAATGGACGTCATGACCGCACACTCCGGCAACCGAGCACTGGGGGACTTCCTGCGGGCCCGTCGGGCGCAGTTGTCGCCGCAGGAGTGCGGGCTGCCCGCCACGGAGTCCGCCCGCAAGGTCGCGGGGCTGCGCCGGGAGGAGGTCGCCCTGCTCGCGGCGATCAGCGTGGACTACTACACGCGCCTCGAACAGGGCCGCGTCCGCGCCTCCACCCCCGTCCTCGGCGTCCTCGCCGACACCCTGCGCCTCGACGACGACCAGAGGCGCTACCTGTACGAGGTGGCCGGCCGCGGCGACGCGTTCCCGGAGCGCCGCCGGGCGCCGCAGCAGGTGCGACCCGCGATGCGCCGCCTGCTGGACCAGCTCACCGACACCCCCGCCCTCGTCCTCGGCTGGCGGCTGGACGTACTGGCCTGGAACGGCGCCGCGACCGCCCTGTTCACGGACTTCGACGCCCTCGACGGCGACCGCCGCAACTACCTGCGGCTGCTCTTCACCGACCCCGGCGTCCGGGCACTGCACCGCGACTGGGAGCACGACGCGCGCGACGCCGTCGCCGCCCTGCGCACGGAGGCCGCCGCCGACCCCGACGACCCGGACCTCGCCCGGCTCGTCGACGCCCTGACCCGCGCGGACGCCGACTTCCGCACCTGGTGGGCGGAGCACCACGTCAACACCGCCACGTACGGCACCAAGCAGTACCGCCATCCGCTCGTCGGGGACCTCACCCTCGACTGCGACACCTGGGCGGCCGGGGACGGCTCGGGCCAGCGCCTGATGGTCCTCACCGCCCCCGCCGGCAGCCCGTCCCAGGACGCCCTGCGCATCCTCGCCTCGTGGAGCCGTGACCAGGCCCGGCCGGCCACCCCAGCGGCCCCGGCTGCCCGCCGCACCCCGTAGAAGCGTGGTGCCCCGTAGAAGCGTGTCGCCCCCGTAGGACCGTGTCGCCCCGTGAGCCCCGCCGAGGGATCAGCCCCGCGCGACGCCTTCGAGGAAGCGGCCGGCCAGGTCGACCCGCTCGGAGAGCCCGGCCCCGGTCTGTCCGAAGTCGACGAACAGTTCGTGCACGCCCGCCTCGGCGGCGGCCCGCGCGTAGTCGACGTACTGCTCCAGCGTGCCGGCCCGCGGCATCTGGTCCGGGCCGGACTTCGTGTCGGTCAGCTCCGGGTTGACGCGCAGCGCCATGTGCAGCGCGGACGGGTCGCGGCCCGCCTCGGCCGCCTCCTTGAGGACGACGTCCCACATGCCGAGCAGCTGCGGCAGCGGCAGCGCCACGGGCAGCCAGCCGTCGAGCCGCCGCCCGATCCGCCGCAGCCCGCTGGGGGTGAACGCGGCGAGCAGCACGGGCGGCCCGGGCCGCTGCTGCGGCTTGAGGCCGACCACGGTCTCCGGGATGGTGAACAGCGGCCCCTCGTGGGAGAACACATCCCCGGCCCAGTACTCGCGGAGCACCTGGAGCGTCTCCTCCAGCCGGGCGCCCCGCCCCTTCCACGGCACCGAGACCGCGGTGTACTCCTCGGGCATCCAGCCGAGGCCCAGGCCCACGACCAGGCGCCCCTCGCTGAGCAGGTTAGGCGCGCGGCATCTGTCCGTCGCCGCTCGGGTAGGGCGCCCGGGGAACGAGCGGGGCGAGGACGCGGTCGCCGGTCCACAGCGAGTCGTATCCCATCTCCTCCGCGGTGCGGCTGATCCGCAGGATGCCCTCCGGAGTGGCATCGGGGCCGAAGGTCGGCAGGGCGAGGCCGGGTTTCACAGGTGTCTCCTCATACGGCGGACGGTGGCGGGCCCGGTCGCATTTCCCCCGCTGTCCGGGCGAGTGTGCACACTTTAAATGTCGGAGGCACGTCCTCCGGAACCGGGGCGGTGTGTCTTCCCGGCGGCCCTCCCGGCGCGTACCGTGGGCCCGTCCGCGAGGCGGGCGCATGCCACACTAGAAACTTTTCGGCCATACCGGGTGACGGGAGGCCGCCGGAAGACTTAGTCTTCGCCGTGAGCGTGTGCCATTCAGGTGTGTACGTGGGTGTGTCGCGTCCGTGCCGGGCTGTGGCTCTAGGTGTGAGGGAAGTGGGGGACGGTGGAGTCGGACTTCGAGACCGTGGTCGGTCGTGAGGACGAACTGAGAACACTGTCGGCGTTCGTGGCGGCTCCCGGAGGGCGCTCCCTGGTCCTGCGGGGCGACACCGGCGTGGGCAAGAGCACCCTGCTGGAGCACGTCGCCGGCCTCGCGGCCCGCGAGGGGCACCGGGTGATCCGGGCGGCCGGTGCCGAGGCGGAGGCGGAGCTGCCGTTCGCGGGCCTGCACCAGTTCCTGTATCCGCTGCTGTCGTACATCGACCGGCTGGACGAGGTGCACCGGCGGGTGTTCGACGTCGTCTTCGGCCGCAGCCCGGGGTCGCCGCCCTCGGTGATGACCCTGGGGATCGCGGTCCTGGACCTGCTCTCCCTCGCGGCCTCCCCGCACCCCGTCCTGATGGTCCTCGACGACGGACAGTGGCTGGACGCCTCCAGCGTCGCCGTGTGCGGTTTCGTGGGGCGCCGTCTGACGGGCAGTTCGGTGAAGCTCGTCGTGGTGCTGCGCTCCGACGTCCCCTCGGGCTTCGACACCGCCGCGCTGCCCGAACTGCCGGTGACGACGCTGTCGGAGGAGGCGTCCGAGCGGCTGCTCGACCTGCGCCACCCCGGACTCGACCCGCAGATCCGCCGCCTGGTCCTGGACGAGGCCCGGGGCAACCCGCTGGCACTGCTGGAACTCCCGCCGTACGTGCGGGGCAACCCGGCCGGACGCTCCGCCGGCGAGCTGTTCGGCTACGCGGGCATCCCGCTCTCCCAGCGGCTGCAGCACGTCTACGGCACCCGGATCGAGTCCCTCGACGACGGCATCCGCGCGACGCTGCTGCGGGGCGCCCTGGACGGTGTCGGCGCCGGTACGGCGACCGGGCGCACCGGCGGCACCCGCTACCGCATGCTGGCGGTCGACGAGGCCGCCGACCGCGGTCTGCTGGACATCGACCCCCTGACCGGCGACTTCGTCTTCCGCCACCCCCTGGTGCGTTCGACCGTCGTCCAGACCGCGACGCCCAACGAGCGGCGTGCGGCGCACGCGGCCCTCGCCCAGGTGCACCGCGACGACCTGGAGCGGCACGCCACGCATCTGGCGGCCGCGACCCTCGACCCGGACGAGGCGGTCGCCGCGACGCTGGAGGAGGCCGCCGACTCCGCGCTGCTGCGGGGCGGCGCGCTGGCGGCCGTGGCCTGGCTGACCCGGGCCGCCGAGCTGAGCGAGAACCACGACGGGCGGTCCAGGCGCCTGGGCAGCGCCGCGTACATCGCCGGGCACTCGGGCCAGCTGGACCAGGCGCAGCGGCTGGTCCGCTCCGACCTGGTCCCCGGCACCGGCGACTCCCCCGCCTCGGTGGTCGCCTCGGGCTATGTGGCGCTCTTCGAGGACGGCGACGTACGGTCCTCCCACCGGCAGGTGTGCGCGGCGATCGAGAACCTGCGCGACCGCGGGGTCCGGGAGCCGGACGCGGTGCTCACCCGCCTGGTGGACCTGCTGCTGGCCATCAGCCAGTACGCCGGTGACGAGGCCGCGTGGGAGCGGGCGCACGAGCTGCTGGGCACCCTGGGCGACCTGGTGCCCTCGCACTCACGTATCTACCAGGACGCCTGGGGCGACGTGGTGCGCCGCGGCACAGGGGTGCGCGAGCGGGTGGAGAGTGCCTTCACCGACCTCGGCGACCTGGGCCCGTGGGACATCAGCCGCCTCGGTGTGGCCGCCTACCACGTCGACACCCTCAGCCAGTACCGGCCGCATCTGAAGCGCACCGTGGACCGCGAGATCGAGACGGGCGCGGTCGCCGACGCCATGACGATGATGCACTTGATCATGCTGGACCAGATCGCGGTCGGCGAATGGGACGAGGCCGAGCGCACCGGGCACCGCAACCTGGAGCTGACGTCGGCGCACCGGCACGCCCTGTTCGCCCATCACACCAAGGCGTACCTGGGGCTGCTGGCCGCGCTGCGGGGCCGGACCGAACGCGCCCGGGAGCTCCAGGCCGGCGTCGACGCCTGGGCGCGCCCGCGCGGCGTCGGCTTCCTCACCCAGATCGCCGACGCGATCGGCACCACGGCCGCCCTCGCCGAGGGCGACTACGAGGCCGCCTACCTGCACGCCATCGGCATCACCTCGCCGGGCTCCTTCACCCCGTACGCCCACCAGGCGCCCCGTACCCTCCTGGACCTCGTCGAGGCGGCCGTGCACACCGGGCGTACCGAGCAGGCCCGCCGGCACGCGCTGGCGGCCCAGCACTCGGGCCTGCCCCGCGTCTCCCCGCGCCTGGCGCTCACGACGTACGGGGCGCTGGCCATGACCGCGGGCGACCCGGCCGAGGCCGAGGTGCTCTACCAGCAGGCGGAGACCCATCCGGCGGCGGCCCGGTTCCCCTACGAGCTGGCCCGCGTCCGCCTGGCCCACGGCGTCCACGTCCGGCACACCCAGGGGCGCAAGGCGGCCCGCCACCACCTCACCCTGGCCACCGACACCTTCGAGCGGCTCGGCGCACCCACGTGGGCCGAGCGGGCCCGCGCCGAACTCCAGGTGTCCGGGGCGGCGAGCCCGCACTCCTCGTCGCACATCACGGCGCTGACCTGGCAGGAGCGCCGGATCGCCGATCTCGCGGCGGGCGGTCTGACCAACAAGGAGATCGGCGAGCGCATCCACCTGTCGCCCCGCACCGTCAGCTCCCACCTGTACCGGGTCTTCCCCAAACTGGGCATCACCTCCCGTGCCGCGCTCCGCGACGCGCTGGGTGCCCTGTCCGACGACCAGAACGTGTGAGCGCCGCCGGGTCGGCCGGGCGGCGCCGCGGTCACCTCAGTCGCCGCCGGGGAAGGGCCGTACGCCCTGGTCGTCGAGCCAGCCGAGCACGTGGTCGGCGACCTGGCGCCACCCGTGATCGATCACCAGGGAGTGGGCGCCGTCCGCGTACTGCTTGAGGTCGGTGACGGCGGTGGAGTCGCCGTACTGCCTGTAGACGGCGCGGGTGACCGCGTCGGGCACCAGCCGGTCCTCCTGACCGGAGACCAGCAGCAGCGGTCCGCGTCCCGTGTTGCCCGGGTCCGCCTCGGCGAGCGGGCTGCGGGGCCCGCCCGCGCAGCCGAGGTCGGCGAGCAGGCGGCGCGGCGCCGGGATCGCGTAGCGCTCGTGGAGCCGGTCGGACTCCTCGGCGGAGACGGTGTTGGCGAGGGCCTTGTGGAACTCCTCGGCGGACAGCGGCACCACGGCGTCGGCCCGCGCGGCGGCCTCCGGCATCACCGGCGGGGCGGGCAGGGCGACCTCGTTGACGGGGGTGGCCGCCAGCGCCACCGCGGCCCGGCCGAGACCGGCGCCGATCAGGTGCTGTGCGATGAGCCCGCCGACGGAATGGCCGACGATCACCGGCGGGACGGCGAAGGACCGCACGATGCCGGCGTAGTGCTCGGTCAGCTCCTCCAGGCCGAGTCCGCCGAGTTCCGCCGGGGACCGGCGTACCTCCTCGGCGGTCGCGGCCTCGCCCGGCCAGCCGGGGGCGAGGGTGGGGTAGCCCCGGCCGGCGAAGCGCTCCGTCCACGACTCCCAGGAGAGCGCGTGCAGCCACGTGCCGTGGACGAAGACGACGGGGGTTCGGTTCACGGCTGGTTCCTCCGAGCAGGACGGCCGCCCGGCTCGGGTACGCGGGGCGACCGCTCCAGGATCGTGCACGGGGCAGCCGGAGGCGACAGTCGAATGACTGAGACGGTACTTCGCGAAACGGTCAGAGAACCCCATATCCCCCACCCCTTCGCGGTGATCACCGTCGAGGCGGACCGCGCGGGTCGGTCAAGTGACTTATGTACGGCGTTCACGCGACGGGGAGAGTGGAGCCGCCGGCACCTCCCACAGAGAAGGACCCCCCGCCATGAGCCACTCGGACGTCCGGACCCACCGCACCGGGCCGCAGGACCGCTTCGTGCTGGTCCTGGACATCGAGCGCGTGCTGGACGCCGTCACCCGGCAGCCGGTCCGGGCGGAGTTCCGCTTCACGCCGGACGCCCCGCTCGCCGTGGACACGGTGCTGGCCGTCGAGGACGGCCCGCGGGTGCGGTGGCGCATCGGGCGGGATCTGCTGCGGCGGGGGCTGTACGCGGCGAGCGGCCTCGGTGCCGTCCGGATGTGGCCGTCGTCCTCGGAGACCTCGTCCCCGGACGTGCCGTCCCCGAAGCGGGGGAAGACCGCCTGGCTGCAGCTGGCCTCGGGTGACATGGCGGCCCTGTTCGAGCTGCCGGTGCCCCGGCTGGCCGCGTGGCTGGAGCACACCTACCGGGTCGTCCCCGAGGGTGAGGAGCTGTCCGGCATCGACTGGGACGCCGCCACCGCGGACCTGCTCCGCACGTGAACCCGCGGCCGGGTGCGGCCCGTTCCCTGAGAGAGGGACTCCTGCGGTCCGCGTTCATCGGCTGGCCGGTCGCAGGAACGGCGGTCGTCCTCGCACTCTTCCCCGATGTGAGGGCGACCGCCTCTGACCGGCCTACAGCTCGAACTCCAGGTGCTCGATGTCCGTGAACCGGACCTCCTCCAGCTGGCCGGCACGCCGCCCGCTGTCCTGGAAGTAGACCTCCTTGAGGGCCTCGGCGGTGATCTCGCGCAGCCGCTGGTCGTCGGCGCCCTCCTGCTGGGCGTCGAAGAGCCGGGCGGCGTACGGGGGCGGCAGGGCGACGGTGAGGTGCCGGACGCGGTCCTGGTCGGTGGTGCCGATCGGCGCGGTGTAGCCGAGGCGGGCGCGAGTGTCGACGACGATGCCGCCGGTCGTGACCGCCCGCGCGCGGGCCCGGGCCCGGACCTGCGGCTGCCAGCGCTTCTCGACCTCGCGTTCCATGCGGGCCGCGAGCTCCGGGCGGGGCTTTCTGATCTCGTCCTTCACATACCGTTCGACGGTCCGCTGGGAGACGCGCAGCAGGTCGGCGACGGCCCGGGTGCCCTTGAGCTGCTTGACCAGGTACCGCATCCGCGCGCCGGCCGACTTCGGCGCCGGGCGCGTGAACGACTTGCGCACCGCCTGCTCCAGGCCGTCGCCGAACATGCTCATCGTCTACTCCCCGTTGTCCTGCTCGGTGACGGTGCCGTCCTTGATGTACCGGGCGAGGTTCAGCTCCGGGGCGTCGAACCGCTCGCGCACGCCCTCGCCCCACAGCACGCTCTGGGTGCCCTCCCACTTCACCAGTCCCGGGTTCACCCCGAGCTTGAAGCCGCCGGGCAGCGGCTTGCCCTCGCGGTACGGGAGGAAGTCCAGCGGCGAGGTGCCGTCGGTGGCGTAGACGGCGCAGTCGGAGAGGACCGCGACCGGGTACTGGCCGGTGAACGCCGCATGCCGCACGATCTTGCGGTGCATGTTGACACGTGTGCGGGAGATGACGGCGGCGCGGATGTCCGGCCGCCAGGTGGGCCGGGACAGCGCCCGCCACGGCCGCCCGGGTCGCCAGCCCTCGCCGCGCGGGCGCTCACGGAGCTTGCCCAGGCCGCCCTTGACGGTCGCCTTGATCGCGGAGACCACGATCGCCAGGTGCGGGTCGCGCCGGCGGTAGCCGTTCATCGCGGTGAGGAAGTCCTCGGGCGACAGGTCCGCGCCGACGCCGAGCTCGGCCATCGTGGCGAGGTAGGCGTCGCGCAGCCTGGCGTACCAGGCGTCCAGGTAGCGGCCGTTGTCGTGGCGGACCCAGGCTTCCAGCGGGCGCACCTCGTACCCCAGCTCCACGGCGTACGCCACGGTCGGCGTCGCGTACCAGGCGGGGCCCTCGGGACGGTCGCCCTTGGGCGTGAAGGGGCTGGGCAGCAGGTCGCCGTCCAGGTCCACCCACTCCTTGCCCGCCTTCACCCGGGACAGGTCGACATGGCTCAGGTCGACCAGCCAGGAGCCCGGCAGCTTCGGGTCGAACACCGGCTTCTCGACGTACGCCGGCGCGCCGAGCCCCACGGTCAGGCCGTTGGCCCCGGCGGCGAAGGCCATGTTCACGTCGATGCCGACCAGGTTACGGCGCATGCACTCGGCGTCGGTGAGCGGCCGCGCCCAGTCGTACGCCTCCTCGAACAGCTTCTCGGCCGGGCCGCGTACGTGGAACCGGGGCAGGTCGGCGAGGAGCGGGTGCCCGTCGGGGGCCTCGCAGGGCGCGCAGTCCACCGGGTCTTTGCCGAGGCTGCCCGGGTTGTGCTCGGAGTGCCGCCTGCCGTCCGGGCCGGGCGCGGAGGCGCGGGTGGGCGGGTGCAGGGCGGTCATCAGCTCCAGGCCGGTGACGGCGGTGGAGCCGCGCGGGGTCATGACGCGGGACGCGTACACGCCGAGGAGGTGGGCGAGTTCGGCGGACGGGAGCTGGGCGGCGTCGCCCCAGTGGCGGGCGTCGAGCGCGTGCCAGGCGGGGACGCACAGCTGGACGCAGGCCCGCTCGGCGCCCTTTGCGGGGCGGTAGATCCGCGCCCAGGGGCCGAAGCCGCGCTTGGTGAGCCGCCAGTCGGAGCGCGCCAGCTGCTTGACGGCCTTGTGGTTCTCCGGGATGCGCCCGGCGAGCCGCTCCTCGTCGGTGAGGGCGACGGGCAGGCCGTAGCGCTCCAAGGCGGCCTCGGTGAGTACGAGCAGCGGGTCGGCGTCCTTGCCCGACCCGGCCAGCCTCGGCTGCCCGAGCCGCGCCTCGCGCAGGGTCCAGTCCACCAGCGCCGGAATGCTCTTGGCGGGCACGTCCAGGACGAGGCCGCCGGGGCAGTACGCGAGCACGCTGCCGTCTTCGACGTCGACGACGGCGAGGGGGCCGTTCTCGAAGCGGGGGTCGGGGGCGGGGGCGGGGGCGCGGTGGGGGGTGCGGGCGGCTTCCCGGTGCGGGGGCGGGGGTGGGGGTGGGGCCTGGCGCCGTGGTGGCCTGGGCGGTGCGGTGGTGCGGGTCGGTGGTGCCTCGGGGGCGGGGGTCTCCTCGGGTGGCGGCGTGGGTGCCGCTTCGGGGGTCGCGGGCCCGGTGGTTTCGCGCGTGGCCCGTACCGCCGGCGCCTCCGGCCGCTCCGGCGGCGCCGGGGTCTCCTCCGCCGGGGCGGGGTAGAGCTGCGCGAGCTGCTTCAACAGGCGGGCGTACGCGTCCCGTTCCGGCGGCCGGGGTTCCGTCTTGCCGGACTCCCAGCCGGAGAGGGTCGCGCGGCGCACCTTCAGCGCGGCGGCCACCTCCTCGGCCGTCAGGCCGTGGGCCTTCCGCAGCCGCTTGCGCTCCTCGGGCGGCGGCAGCGGGGCGCGGGACGCGATCAGCGCGTCGACCGCGTCGAACAGACCGGACATGGGACACCTCCAGCCGACATGCTACCCACGTACCCCCGCCTCCGCCGTACATTCGGCGTACATCACGCGTACGCGACGTACGCCGCGTACCCCGCGTCGGCCGATCCAGCCGATCCGGTCGGCCCCGCCGGTGACGGCTGGGGTAGCCGCGGGGAGCCGGCGACGACGGTGGCCACCATCCTGCGGACCGTCCTCGACGTCGGCGCCGGGACCGGCACCGAGGCCCGGCAGTTCCGGGCGGCCGGCCGCACGGTGCTCGCCGTCGAGCCCGACGAGCGGATGGCCGCGTTCGCGCGGCGCGGCCATGGCAGCCATGCTGGGCGCGGGTCGACGCGGTCGTCGCGGGTACCGCCTGGCACTGGGTCGACCCGGTCGCCGACGCGGCCAAGGCTGCCGAGGCGGCCCAGGCGCTGTGGCCCGGCGGCCGACTCGCCCCGTTCCACCACGTCCCCCAGCTCCCGGCGGAGTTGATCGACACCCTCGCCGAGGCACTCCGACGGGTCGCTCCCGACTCGCCGTTCGACCCCGGCGCGCTGAGGGGATCGGCCGTGGATGCCTACCAGCCGCTGTCCGCGAAGATCACCGACGGAATCCGGCAGACCGGGAGCTTCAGCGAGCCGGAACAGTGGCGCTTCGCCTGGAAGGGCACCTACCCCCGGGAGGAGTGGCCGGACCAGCTCCCCACGTTCGGCGGGCTCGCCCAACTCTCCGCTGACGAGATGGCCGAGGTCCTGGACAGTGCCGGGAGGGCGATCGACAGGCTCGGCGGCCACGCCACCCTGCCCTGCACCTCCGTCGTGATCACCTCGACCCGCATCCCCGCGGCCTGACCTACGACAGACGCCGGGTGCCGTCCGGCGTCGTCGCGGCGCCGCGGACCCGAGTCCCGACGGCCTCCCGGCGCAGTTCGGACGGGCCCGCTGGCCCTGATCGCCGAGCACCTGGTGGCCCTGGGCGAGGTCGGCCCGGACGCGGTCAGGACCGAGCAGATCCTCTGGTTCCACTTCGGCCAGGACGCGTGGCGTACGGTCCGCGGCTTCGGCTGGTCCTGGGCGGAGGCGCCGAGTGGCTGGCCGCGCGGGCGTCCGACGCGCTGCTGCCACGCGCCGACGGCTGACGCACGCGACCACACATGGACCGTCACGACATGTGCCGCCGCGCCATGCGCACATCTCCCTTGCACATTTCTCCTTCGTAACCCTCTTGACTGGTGACGGAAACGGGTGCATGCTGACGTCACCAAGCGATTGCGGCGCGATCCGCCATCGAGAGAGCGGAGAAGACGATGCAGATCAAGGTCACGATGGACACCGCGGCGGCGGCGCGACAGGCCCGGTTCGGGAAGCTCCCCGAGCGCGTCAGGTACGAGGACATGGTCCAGGAGACCTCCGCGACCCCGGACAACGGATTGAGTGGCCGCTACAACCCCGAAGGCGCCTGGAACTACTACTCCTGCCTCGCCCTCGACCTGGGCCTGTGAGGACCGCCGGGACGGGGTGCCGGTAAGAACGCTGTCACCAGCCGCAAACGGCGGTGATCTTGCGAGGGTGCCACCCGTGTAGGTGACACCGGGGTCGTACGGCTGCGCGGGAGGAGAGCGCGGGAGGACGATCGGCAACCGTAGCGCGGTGCGACGCGACCCGGCTTCGCCGTGTCGCTGAAGTTCTGCACGCAGCACGGCCGGTTTCCCCGGGGCCGGTTCGAGCTGCCGGGCGAGCCGTGGAGTTCGTCGCCCGGCAGGCACAGGTGTCCGCCGCCGAGCTGGACGCGTACGAGTGGAGCGGCCGGACGGTCGAGTACCACCGCGCGCAGATCCGCGAGCGCCTGGGCGTTCGCGAATGCAGCGGGGCAGATGCGGACAAGCTGACCGGCTGGCTCGCTGAGCATGTCGCGTGCGGTGAGCGGCGGCCGCAGCAGGTGCGGGTGGAACTGCTGGGCCGCTGCCGGGCGGAGAGCATTGAGCCGCCGACTCCGGGGCGGTGTGCCCGGACCGTGGGCGCCGCGCCGCGAATGGCCGGGGAGACGCTGACGGCGAGGATCTCGGCGCGGCTGACGGTGGAGAGCACGGAGCGGATCGTGGCCCTGGTCTTCGGCGCCGTTGCCCGTCATGTCGCCGAGCGTGACCCCGCCGCATGTCGCCGGACGTGACGCCCCTCATGTGCGGCTGGTGACGGCGTTCTTACCGGCACCCCGAAACGCTCGACCACCGCGCGGCCGATGCCACTGCCGCCGCCCGTCACCACGATGGTCCGACTCTCACGTTCCATAGGGCCAAAATACATGGCTTCAGTAGACACGTATCCCTGTACGGGGCTGAGCACGTGCGCTGCGGGGTATAGGGTCCCCTCATCCCAGAGGGCTGCTTCCGGGTGCACCCGCACATGTGTACCCGCATGTGCGTGCCCGCACGGCACCCGAGCGTCGCGTCCTCGCAGAACGCCTACTCCAGGAGCTCCTCACCGTGAGTGACTTCCCTTCGCCGCCGCCCGTCCCCCAGGACCGGCAGTTCGTCCTCGGCCAGCACCTGCGGCTGAACATCCTCACCTCCGCGGACGAGACCGACGGCCGTCACGACATATCCGATGTCACGCTGCCGGGCGGGGCCGGGACGCCGCTGCACCTGCACACCGGCTACGAGGAGCGCATCTGGGTCGTCTCCGGTTCCCTGACCGTATGGTCGGGCCCGGACGCCTTCGCGCTGCGCTCCGGCGACTTCTACACCATCCCGATGAACACGCCCCACACCCTCAAGGCCGGGACGGACGGCGCGCGCACGCTGAGCATCACCTCGCCCGGCAAGTTCGCGGAACTCATCCGCCGCAGCGGCACCCCCGCACACCTGGCCACGAACGAGACCGAGTGGGACATGGGCCTGTTCCAGGCCATCACCGAGGAACTCGGCGACGTCATCCTCGGCCCGCCCGGAGCCACGCCCGCCGACCTAGAGGAGCGCGCCGCCGAGTAGGCCGAGTCGTGCGGGGGCCCGGGGGGGCCCCCGCACGACTCCTGGAACAACAGCACGCCATGCGGCCGGCCGACACATGCCGACGCTCCCGTCACGGAGACATGCCGCACACCGGCCGTCCCGCGCCGTCCGCACTCCCCGGCACAAACCTCCACCGCGTGGGTACCATGCGCAGCACCATCCAACACGAGGGAGTGAACGGTTGTGACCAGCCAGTCAACCGCCACGCTCCGATCGCGGTACGTTGAGCAAGCCGCGTCGGACCTGGAGGAGAACCGTCGGCTACAGCAGCAACTGGCCGAGAGAATGAAGCTGTTGAAGCAGGAGGAGGTCCTCCTGTCGGACATCCTGCAGCTCGCCGAGCGCTACGAGGGCTCCTCGGACCCGTCCCGCCTGCCCGAGCAGGCACAGGACGAACCCGTGCTCACACCGGCCGGGCGAGGCGCCGCCAAGAGTTCCGAGAGCCCGGCCAAGAGCCCCGCCAAGAGCGTCGAGAAGGGCGCCACGAAGGCTGCCGCGAAGGGGAAGTCGCGTCAGCCGCTGCTCGGAGACCTCCTGCTGGACCTGCTGTGGACCTACGACGAGCCCCGCCTCGCCAAGGAACTGCGGGACGAGCTGCTGGAGAAGCACCCGGACCGGACCCCGACCCCGCAGGTGGTGCGCAACACCCTTGAGGCCCTCGTCGCCAAGGGTCGCATCCGGCGCCACAAGCAGCAGCGGTCGGTGATGTACTCCCCCGTCGACGACTCCCGGGACACACCGGCCGACGAGAGCTGATCCTGACCGTCAAGTGACCGATGTGCCGCGTCCGCCGTGGGCGAAGAGTGGAAGGAACAGGCTTCGTCCCACGGAGGGAACTCCCGTCATGCACCACGATCAGACACCCCTGCGGGCACCTTCGGCGCCCGGACTCGCCTCCGCTGCTCCTGGCTCTCGACCAGATGATCGACGAGTGCACCCGGCTGCCGGTCCGGGCCAGGTTCCGCTTCGACCCGGAGATGGCCGCCGCGATCACCGTCGAGTTCCTGGCGGAACGGGGCCCCAGCCTCGTATGGAACCTGAGCCGGGAACTGCTGCGTCTCGGGGTGACGTCGATGAGCGGCGCCGGCGACGTGCGGATGTGGCCTACGCCGCCCGGCGCGCGGGCCTCGTCGTGGCTGCTGTTGCTGTCCGAGGAGGTGGAGGCCCTGTTCGAGGTGCCCACCGAACCGCTGGCACGGTGGCTCGACGCCACCTACCGGCTCGTCCCTGCCGAGACCGAGATGGACGGCCTGGACTGGGACGGCTTCCTCGCGGACCTGGTCGGCGGCCCGGAGACACCGGCCGCCTGAGCGGCCGTACCCCGAAACACGTATATGGCCGCGTGCGCGCGGGCGCGGGCGCGGGCGCGGGCGCGGGAAACGGAAATCCCGGCCCGCGCCACGAGGCGCGGGCCGGGACGGTACCGGAGGCAGTACCGGAGGCGGTACGGACGGGTCAGACGGCCCGGGTCCGCAGCTGCCGGGACTTCCAGCCCAGCAGCAGGGCCTGGAGGATGAACCACACCCCGCCGCCGGTGGCGTACGTCGACAGCACGTCCAGCGAGGGGTTGTCGCCCGCGGCCTGAACGTTGTAGAACACGCCGACGAGGACCGACAGTCCGCCCGATATCAGGGTCGGCCACTGCCCGCCCAGCTCGGCGCCGCGCCGCCGCAGTCCGACGATCACCTGGGCGGCACCGGAGACGAAGGCCCAGACACCGAACACGTGCAGCACCAGCGCCTCTCCGCCGGAGCCGGCGATCGCGAGCGCCACGGCGGCCAGTGTGCTCAGCACCCCGTGGGGGGTGGCACGGTAGTCGATCAGCGAGGACACCGCGTCGATCAGCGGGTAGACGACCAGCAGCGCGACCGCCACCGCGTCGACGTCCTCGTGGGCTCCGGCGAACGCCAGGGCCCACGCCACGGCGAGGACACCGCGGCCCAGGTACAGCCTCAGCAGGGAGGAGCGTCCGTCCGTCATCGTCTGTTCCGACGGCGTCGATGTCTGCGTGCTCATGGGTGGCTCGGCCTTTCTCGGGTCGGCAGGTCGTCAGGTCAGTGGTTCAGCGGTTGAGCGGTTGAGCAGTTGAGCAGTTGAGCAGGTCAACGGTGGTCAGTGCCGGGACGGGGAGACGCAGCGGAAGCTGTCGGCGTCGTCCAGGGCGCCGTGGCCCTTGTAGCGGGACACCTCGGGGTAGCTGCACAGGTTGCGCTCGACCTGCTCGCCCTGGGCGTTGATCAGCGTGGCGGGCAGCGTCTTGGGCGCCTTGCCGTGCTCGACCCAGGAGGTGAGGGCGGCGAGGCCGTCGGCCGAACCGTCCTGGCCGTTGAGGCCGCAGTGGTTGGTGTTGGGGGCGAGGAAGAGGCGGTAGAAGTCGTCGACCTTCTTGGTGCCGCCCAGCTCCCGCTCGACCTTCTGGCGGTAGTCGACCGTGCCCTGCGTCGGGATGAACGGGTCGGCCTCACCGTGCCAGGTCACCAGCTTGCCGCCGGACCGGCGGAAGCCGGACAGGTCGGGGTCGTCCGTGCCGATGATCTTGTCGTACTCGGCCTGGGACTGCTTGAACAGCTGGGTGAACTGGCTGTAGGTGATGGTGGAGACGTCGAAGTTCGGGTCCTTCTTCAGCCAGGAGGCCACCCAGTAGGCCGGCACCTGGAAGGGCGCGCCCTTGACCACGCCGTCGTCTCCGGGCGCGCTGGACGCCAGGCCCTTCAGGTCGGCCCCGATCGGGACGCCGGACCACAGCTTCTTGCCGGAGGCGGTGCGCGGGCCGTCCCAGATCTTGCCGACGGCGGCGGCGTCGGCGGCGCTGATGGTCAGTTCCCTGCCCTCGCACTCGACCTTGGTGCCGATCAGCCGGCGCGGGTCGAAGTCGCAGCGGGAGGCGTCGTTGACCAGGCCGTCCTTGACCCCGTCGAGGGTGTCGCAGGCCTTGACGGCGGCGTTGGTGAAGGCGTCCAGCTCGCAGCCGGTGGGGTAGGTCTTCTCGTTGTTCAGGACGACCTGCGGCCACAGGGTGGCGACCTCGAACTCGTCCCAGTTGACGGCGGGGGCGTCGGCGAGGATGCCGTCGTAGTCGTCGGGGTAGTGCTGGGCCTCCATGTAACCCTGGCGGCCGCCGGTGGAGCAGCCGGTGAAGTAGGAGTAGGAGGCGCGCTTGTCGAAGGCGGAGGCGACGACCGCCTTGCCGATGACGGCCGCCTCGTGCTGGGAGCGCGAGGCGAAGTTCTCCAGCAGCGCCTTGTTGGTACGGCCCTTGCCGTCCAGCGCCCAGCTGACGTCGAGGGCGTCGCCGACACCGGCGTCCGTGGTGGTCGCGGCGTAGCCGCCCTTCACCGCCGTACCGAGCCCCACGCCGTTGTCGCCGGCGAGGTAGGCGCTGCCGCCCAGCGCCTGGAAGCGGCCGTTCCAGCCTTTGTCGGGCAGCCAGGTCGTCACCTTGGCGTGGTCGCCGTCGCCCGGGTGGGTGAGGGTGACGGTCACCTCGCAGTAGGCGGGGACATCCTTGACGGTGCCGCCCAGGATGCCGGTGCCGTCGATCGTGCCACCCGTGCGGTGGATCGCCGTGACCGACTCGACCTCGGTGCCGGAGGGTGCCTTGACCGGCATCGTCCGGCAGTCGGGCGAGGTGGGCCTGGCGGAGTTCTGGGGCTCGGCCGAGGCGGTCGGCAGGTAGACGGCCGCGGCCAGCGGCACACCGGCGGCGAGGGCAATCAGAAGTCGTCGTCTCATGGGTTCCGTCCAAGAAGTAGGTGTGCACCAGGCCGCGCGGCGACATGTGTGTACGGGTCAAGAGGAGAACCGGCGGCAGGAGCTACGGGCTCCTGGCGCGCCGAAGACTGATCGGTACCGTATCACCGGCTAAAGAGGTGACGAAAGAGGGGTTCAGGCATTCGGTGCCCCCGTTCGGCGGCCCTCACCCGGTGCTGCGGGAGCCGATTCCCACTCTGGACGTTCGCCGGGGATCGGAGAACAGTCAGTTGACGGTCCGTGCCGGTGAATGTGCGGCCGGGGAGGGTGAGCAACGTGTTAGGTCATTCGACGCCAGGCCCGGTAGTGGGGTGCGGAGAGCGGGGAGCGGGAGGGACGCGCCGGCGGTGCCGGAGGTAGGACTCCGCCCGCCGCCGGCGTGCACGGCGGCGGGCGCTCCTTCTGGATGGACGAGAGCGCCTTCGCGAAAGGTTCAGCGGGCTCAGAAGTACAGGGCTCGGTGGCTGAGGTAGGTGAAGGTGTCGCCCGAGCTGAGTATGGTCACGACGTTCTCGCAGAAGGCGCGGTACTCCGCCGTCCCGTCCGCGGGCAGGCTGACGGAGGCGGCCGCCTCGTCGAGCACGGCACGCCTGAGCAGGGTCAGGAGCGCCTCCGGCGGCGGGAGCAGCAGGACCTCCATGACCCGGCGGAAGGCCTCGGTGAGGGCGGCGTCCCGAGCCGGCGGCCGGTCGCGGTCACGCTTCCAACCCCGGTCTCGGTCCCGATCACGGTCGCGGTCGCGGTCCCGGTCACGGTCGCGGTCCCGATCACGGTCACGGTCGCGGTCGCGGTCCCGGTCGCGGTCGCGGTCGCGGTCCCGGTCGCGGTCGCGGTCCCGGTCGCGGTCGCGGTCGCGGTCCCGGTCGCGGTCGCGGTCCCGGTCGCGGTCGCGGTCGCGGTCGCGGTCGGCGAAACAGGTCCAGGCAGGCCGTCAGATGACCCAGTTCCACCGCGGTCACCTCGACCGGGTACAGGCTCGTCAGCTGGTTGCCGTCCGGGCCGTGGAGTACGTATCCGGACCACGCGCCCGGTACGGGCTCCACGTAGGTGCTGGTGGTGTGCCACTCCGACCACATCGGCAGTTTCAGCAGGACCTGGACCCAGCTGTCGTAGGCGTCCGAGAGGATCCGCTCGTCGCCGAGTCCGTACCTGTGCGGTGCAGCCGGTAGAGATGTCGTAGCAGCGGTTCTTCGAGGCTCTGGAACTTCGCGAAGAACACGGGGTCGTCGGGGACCAGCACGTACAAGGAGACTCCTCCCGGTGCGAGCTGTGGAGGCACGGCTGCGCTCCGGTCACCCTACCGACCTTCATACGCGGCCGGTGTAGGTGTCTCCCGTGGGCGCAAACGTGAACCTTCGCGGCCCGCGGACCGTTGTTCCAGCGGAAACTCCCGCTGCCGGGGTGATGGGCTGGGCCCCGGCAATGGGGACGGAGCGGTCGTCCTCACACACTTCCCCCGATGTGAGGGCGACCGCTACCGGTACGTCCATGAGCGCATCGGGCGCACTGAGCGCACCCAGTGCGCCGAGCACACATTCATCACCACCATCACCATTCTGAAGGGTGACATCTCTTGCGCTTCCATGCGTCACCTGTCAGAGTGGTGACGCACGGAGGGTCCATCCTTCCTCCGGACGCCACCACCCACCCGCACCCCCGAGGGGCCGCGGACCAGGAGGAACGCCATGAAGAGCAGCAACCCGGTCTTCTCCCGGCGAGGTTTCGAGCGCGACGACGGCCGCACGGAAACCCCCCTGCGGCAGCCCGTGGGCGTCGCGGCCGGCCCGCAGCAGACCGACGTCTCGGCCAACCCGTACGCCACGAACGGCCACCCGGGCCCGGCCCAGGGCGGGACCCGTACCGACCGCGCCGTGATGACCATCGACGACGTCGTCGTCCGCACGGCCACCACGCTGGGCACCGTGGCGGTGGCGGCCGTGTTGTCCTGGGTCCTGCTCCCCGTCGACGAGGCGAACATCGGCCGCTCGTACGGCATCGCCGTCGGCGCCGCCCTGGTCGCCTTCGTCCTCTCGCTCGTCCAGACGTTCAAGCGCCGCCCCTCCCCCGCGCTGATCCTCGGATACGCGGCACTGGAAGGTGTGTTCCTCGGCGTCATCTCCAGCGCCACGTCGACCTACATCGCGCCGGGTGTGGTCGTGCAGGCGGTGCTGGGCACCTTCGCGGTCTCCGCGGGTGTGTTGATCGCTTACCGCATGCGCTGGATCCGCGTCACACGGAGGTTCTACGGGTTCGTGCTCGGCGCGGCGACCGGGTTCGTGCTCCTGCTGGCGGCCGACCTGCTGTTCTCCGCCTTCGGCGCGGGTCACGGCCTCGGCTTCGACAGCGGCCCCCTCGGCGTCGTCTTCGGTCTCGCCGGCATCGTGCTCGGCGCGTGCTTCCTCGCCCTGGACTTCAAGCAGGTGGAGGACGGCATCGCGTACGGCGCCCCGCGCGAGGAGTCGTGGCTGGCGGCCTTCGGTCTCACCCTGACCCTGGTGTGGATCTACCTGGAGGCGCTGCGCGTGCTGTCCATCCTGAACAGCGACAACTGACCACCGGTGACGACATCGCCCCACACCGATCAAGACTGATCGACACCGACCGACACGGCCCGGGCACCACCCGGCACCGCCGAACGGGGAGCCACGGATGAGCCCGCACCAGCAGCAGTGCCCGATGGCCGGCGACCGGGTGGTCCTGGACCCGGCCTTCAAGGCGGACGCCCCGGGGCAGTACGCCCACCTGCGGGCCCTCGGCCCCGTCCACCGGGTCGAGTACCACCAGGGCCTGCCCGGCTGGCTGGTCGTCGGCCACGACCTGGCCCGCGAGGCCCTGACCCACCCCGCCCTCCTCAAGGACTCCGCGCCCGCCGCCGAACAGCTCGCCGCCGCCGGGTTCCTCCTCAACCAGCCCGGCGTCGGGCTCATCGACCACATGCTGGACGCCGACCCGCCGGAGCACGCCCGGCTCCGGCGCCTGGTGGCGGGCGCCTTCACCCCGCGCCGTACGGCGGAACTGGCGCCGCGTGTCGAGCAGATCGCCCACGACCTGCTCGACGCTCTGCCGCCCGCCGGTGAGGCGGACCTCGTCGAGGCGTTCAACGCCCCGCTGCCGGTCACCGTCATCGCCGAACTGCTGGGCGTCCCGCAGGAGCACCGCGCGACTTCCGCCGCTGGTCGGCCCACGCCCTGCAGGTCGCCTCGCCGGAACACCGCTCCTCCCTGCTCGGCCTGCACGCACTGCTGCGCGACCTCGTCCGGGGCAAGCGGCGCGCCCCCGGGGACGATCTGCTGTCCGCGCTGGTCCTGGCCCACGACCACGAGGACGGCCGGCTCTCCGAGGACGAACTGGTCGGCACGGCCATGCTGTTGATCGTCGCCGGCCACGAGACCACCGTGAACCTCCTGGGCAACGCCACCCTGGCCCTGCTGCGCCACCCCGACCAGTTCGCGCTGCTGCGCGAGAGGCCCGAACTGCTGCCCGGCGCGGTCGAGGAGTTCCTGCGCTACGACACTTCCGTGGAGCGCTCCACGAACCGCTACGCGGCCCAGGACGTCGAGCTGGGCGGCGTGGCGATCCCCCGGGGCAGTGTCGTCACCGTCGCCCTCGGCTCTGCCAGCCACGGCGCCTCCGAGGCCCGGGGCGAGGACCCCCTCGTCCTTGACGTCACCCGCCCCCACGCCCGTCACCTGGCCTTCGGCCACGGCATCCACTACTGCCTCGGCGCTCCCCTGGCCCGCCTGGAGGCCACCATCGCCCTGGGTGCCCTGCTCTCCCGCGTCCCCGAACTCGAACCGGCCGTCCCCGCCGACCACCTGCGCGGCGCGTGCATGCCGCGGCTGGAACTCCCCCGCCGCCGACGGCTCCACCCTCGGCCTGGCCGCGCCGGACGCGGGACGCACGGTGCTCTGCGTCCACCCGCTGACCGGCCGCCCCGGCACCGATCTACCCGAGGGCTGGAACTCCTTCCCTGCCGGGTGTTGGCCTTCAGCCAGGCCAGGACCTGGGGGTGTGTTCGTCCGGGGGAAGACCGGGTAGCAGACGTGCTCGATCATGTCGCTGTCGATGATCAGCGTGAGCCGCTTGTACAGGGTCGGCCCGGCCGTGGTGAAGGCGGGCAGGTTCAGTGCCCGGGCCAGGCTCCGGGCCGGGTCGGACAGCAGCCTTGAACCATCGGAATGTGCCGGCCCCGGCGCGAGTTACCAGAACATCCGACGGGCACCGATGGGAGAGGCCGTGAACACCTCCGACTCCACAACCGACCCACCCCGACTCCGCCGCATCCATCTCGTCGGCACGGTGCACCAGCCGCCTCCGCCACTCACCCTTCCCCCGGGTCCCGATGAGGAGCAACAGGACATCCTCAAACGCCGCCCCTGGTGAGGGAGCAGCGAGAGGGGGTGGGGTGAGAGGCGGGTTGGAGGGATGGGTGGGAGGAGGCGGAGCGCCGCGATCAGAGGACCGCGCTGAGATACGTGACGGCTGCGAGCTGGCGTGCCTTCAGTGTTGCGTCCTCGACCTGCGTGTCGTGTTCGCGCCGGTCGTTGCAGTTGACCCCGCGCAGGAGTGCCTGCAGCGCCTCGGCGTCCTTGTCGCGGCCCCAGCGCCTGCGGTCCTGCCCCTTCGTACCCATGTCTCCTCCTGGCTCCATGACGTCGTGTGCGCGGCGAGGACCGGCCCCGCCTCATGCCTCAGCATGCGCGCACTCTCGTCACCAGTCAAGGAGGTTATGTAGTCGGGTCGTTCCAGGGCCCGCTCAAGGCCAGGCGGGCGAGAAGGCGGGCAAGGGTGTCACAGCGGCAGCGTTATGCCCAGTTGGCGCATGGCGCTGGAGGGCGGGCCGCCCTCGGAGCGTTCGGTCTTGTAGCCCTTGACCCGCGGCTCCAGGGTGCGCGGGTCGACGGCCTCGGCGGGCGCGCTCTTGGCGTACAGGCCCGTGGGCTGGCTGTCGCGGTCGTGGGGCAGGAGCCAGAAGACGCGCCGGCGGAAGGTGCCGGAGGCGCGGGATGCCTTGGCGGTGGGACCCAGCAGGGCGTAGCCGACCATGCGCCCGTCGCGGTGGTAGGCGGGGCGGCCCTTGCGGGTGGGGAGCCGGTCCAGGCTCTGGCGGACGTAGTCCAACGACCCGATGTCCTCCAGCCACACGAATTCGGTCTCGTGGCTGATCTCGTCCTCGGTGATCAGGGAGCTCATCAGCCGGCGTCCCTCTCCTCGTCGGTGAGCAGTCCGATGCCCGGATAGTGCTTGCGCTGGTTGGACAGAATCATCTCCTTGGGCGAGGCCAGGCCCACGAGTTCGCGGGTACGGGCGGCGAACGCTCGGGACGACATGGCCGGGGCTCCTTCATTCTGGCACCAGGTCCGGTACGCCGCGTAGAGCGCCGTCTGTTCCACGCGCAGCTCCGGGGCGTGGCGGCAGCACTCGTCGTAGAAGCGTCCGGTGTGGTCTTCGGTCTCGGCGTAGGCGGTGGTGGCGATGCTCACCCGTTCGGGACCGGTGAGGTCCCGTGCGCCCGCGAGGTAGCGGCGCGCGCCGTCGATGAGCCAGCCGAGGATGCCGGGGCCCTCCTCGGTGACGAGGATGTCCGCGAGGTTGTCGATCTTCCGGTGGTCCGGGACGACCCGCTCGAAGGGGATCAGCCGCATGCGGCGCCAGAAGGCGTAGCCGCCGGTGCCGACCTCGGGCCGGTGGTTGCCCAGCAGCCAGAGTTTGTGGGTGGGTTCGAAGCTGAAGAAGTCCTGGCGCATGCGGCGGGCCTTGATGCGGTCGCCGCCGGTGAGCAGCTTGACGCGGGCTTCGTCGAACCTGTCGCCGGGCTTGACCTCCGAGCACACGATCACGCGGCGGCCGTGGAGTTCGGCGAGGTCGGTAGGGTGGCCTTCGTAGGGCCGGGCCATGAGGAAGCCGGGCGGGGCGGCGTCGGCGTAGTCGCCGAGGAGCTTCATCAGCACGTCCAGGAGCACGGACTTGCCGTTCTTGCCGGACCCGAAGAGGAACGGCAGCACCTGGCCGCCGACGTCGCCGGTGACGGAGTAGCCCAGCAGCAGTTGCAGATAGGCGATCATCTCCACGCCCTCGGTGTCGTCACCGAAGGTGTCGGTCAGGAACCGCTGCCAGCGCGGGGTGGGCATGGGCTGGGGGCCGACGGTGGTGGAGCGGGAGTGGAAGTCCTTGTTGGGGTCCGGGTTCTTGAGGAGTCCGGTGCGCAGGTCGACGATGCCGTCGGGGGTGCACAGGGCGTAGGGGTCGGCGTCCAGGCGGGCGGCGTTGAGGACCATGCCGGGGGCGGACTTGGCCTGGGCGAGCATGGCGTTGATGCCGGTGGTGGACAGGGCGCGGCGGCGGTGCTGCTGGAGGGCGGTGGTGGTGTGGGCGCCGCGCGGGTCGTGGGTGGCGATGTTCTCGGCGAGGTCGCCCGCAGCCCACAGCACGGTGTCGTCCTCGTCGATCTGCCAGCGGGTGGTGTCCCAGCGGTACCAGCCGATGCCGGGGACATGGCGGTAGTCGTCGGCGTACAGCTTGACGAAGAGTTTGGCGTTGCCGCGGTCGGAGAGCGTGTCGGGCAGCAGTCCGTGCGCGGTGACGTCGCCGGACGGGCTGCGTCCGGGGTCGGCCTGCGCGGGCACCGGTACGGCGGTGGTCCGGGCGCGGATCTCGGCGGCGACGGCCTCGGGGTCGAAGTCGAAGAGGGTCTCCCGGCCGGGCGACGTCATGGGCGCCTCCCGCCGGGGTGCAGGGGCCGTTCCAGGCCCGCTTTCAGGCCGCTGCTGATGATGTGCTCGATGCGGTGCTCCTGGCCTGGGCGTGCGGCCGTCGCGGTGTCCCTGAGGGCGTTCTCGGCCTCGTCCCGGGACACGCGTCCGGCGGCGACGAGTCCGCCGAGGGTGTAGGCGGCGCGGTTGAGGATGTCGGAGAACCCCGCTCCCTCGCTGACCCGCCCGCATGCCTCCACGGGGGCCAGTACGGCGTCCAGGGTGCGGCGTACGCGGTCCCGGCCGCCTCCCGCGCCGAGTACGGCCTGCTGGGCGCGGGGCGGCACCGGGCGGGGCGCGGGGATGTGGGAGGCGGGCAGATGCCCGGTGCGTTCGAGTTCCTGGGCCAGCCAGAGGGGCAGCGGGGCGGGTTCGCGGGTGTCGCCGACGGGGACGTAGGTTCCGGCGTCGGTGGTGTTGCCGGGCGCGACGATGTAGCTGCCGTGGGCCCGGATGTCGACCTGCCAGGCCAGCGCGCGGCCGGTGCTGGTACCGACGGAGGACTGCCAGCGGCGGTGGTCCGCGGCCCGGTACCAGACGTGGAGCCCTCCGGAGGGCGTGCGCACACGTAGCGTGCCCGTGTCGTCCGCGGGGCTCTGACGGCCCCGCAGGGCGGCGAGTACGGCGATGGCATGGAAGCCGTTGGCGAGGCCGGTGAGGTCGACGCCGTCGGGGATGGGGATGCCGGGCAGGACGCGGTCCCGGGCGGGCGGCGGAACCGGGTGGGCGTCGATGTCGATGTCGACGACGACGAGACCGGCCGGGCCGCAGGAGACGCCGATGCCGAGTTCCGGGTGGCGCCCCCACCACTGCTGGATCCGTTCCTGGTCGAGCGTGGCGGCGTGGAACCCGTGGCACCAGCGGCCGGAGGCCAGACAGGGGCAGGCCCCGGGGGCGTGACGGTCCGTGCGGCAGTGGCCGCAGTTCGCGGCCGGGATCTTGCGCCGGGCGGCGAGGGGATGCACGGGCCAGCCGCGCCGGGCGCACCAACGGGCGATGCCCAGCGACTGGGGCGGGGGTTCGGCGGCCGCGGTCTGACGAGGGGCGGACAGGCGTGAGTCGCTGCGGGAGAAGCGCAGCTCAGCAGGCATGTGCACCCCTTATCAGCGACCGAAGCGACTCAACGATGGAAACAGACTAGCGAACGCGGCCGGTGAGGTCGTGGAGCACATGCGAAAGGGCCGCGCCGCGGTGTCGCCGAAGTGTTCGGTGGCAGTCCGGTGGCGCCCGGCAGCGGCCGGAGAGAAGGGGCTCAGCGACCGACGACCGCGGCGCAGCGACTGGGGGCTTCAGTCGCTGTCTTCGGTCTCAGAAGAAAACCGCAGGTCACAGGGGCTTGAACAACCCAAACAGCGACTGAAGCGACTGAAGGTCTCTATATATGACACACACGCGCACACGCGAATGTCTTCATATACCCGGAACTTGAGTCGCTTCAGTCGCTTTTCCTCCTCCATATATGCTCTGACCTGCGGTTTCAGAAAGCGACTGAGAGCGACTGAAGAGCGGTTCAGTCGCTGTTCCTTCAGTCGCTGCGTCGCGGAGGGACGCGGAGGGGCAGCGACTCAAGCTACTGAAGCGACCGGAGCCCGGACACAGACCCCCTCCCCCAGCCCTCTCCCGCCTCTCCCCACAGCTGCCATTTCGTTGCCGGCGTCCGCGACTCCCGCGGATCCCTGGCTACGTGTGGCACCGGAGGCCAGGCACCGGGTGGACAACGTCGCCCTCGGCGACTCGTACGCCTCCGAGCCCCTGATGCCCGACCAGGGCGACGCGACGTGCCAGCGCTCCGACCACAACTACGCCTCCCTGGTCGCGAGGAAGACGCGGGCGGCCCTGACGGACGCCACCTGCCAGGCCCACTACCTCCGCCTACCTCCGGGACAAGGAACTGGAGCCCAACGCGATGCTGGCCCACCAAGTCCGCCACGCCGGGGCCGAGTACGTGAACACCTACACCCCGACCATCAGCACGACCTCTGCGCACCGCGCGCGGACCGGTGGACCGAGACCTTCGCACCGGAGACGCCGGCCGCCCCCGTGCACCCCAACGGCGCCGGCGAGCAGGCCATGTCCGGGGCCGTTCAGCGCACCCTCTCCCCCGCTGAGCCGACTCCGACACCCGGGCCTCCTGGACCTTCCCAGGCTCTGCTGATCTCTGGTGGCTTCACGCCGTAAACACCGGTCCAGGGAGGCCCGCTGCCGGAGACACGTGTGAGCCCCTGGCAGGTTGCACCGTAAGATATGTGTGCAGCGCCTGACGAATGGGAGCAGACATGAATCCGGACTTTCCCCGTCTCTTCCCGATGACAGGAAGTGAGCCCTGCACGGGGCAGGATGTCTTTTTCCCCGACGACTATCAGAGCGCGGCTGAAGTGGAACCGGCCAAGGCCCTCTGCGCACGGTGCCCCAGCCTGTCCGTATGCCGGGACTGGGCCATCGACCACCCCACCCTGACCACCCACGGCATCTGGGGCGGTTTCACGCCGCAACAGCGCAGGATGCACCAGCGGCTGTTCCGCGGTGAGGGCGACGGACGTACCGCGACTGCGGCATAGAGGGCCCGCCCGCCCCGGGCGGGCCCTCCTCCATCCCCTCCCCCGGTGCCGTTCTCCGTGGAAATCCGTTCGGAGCTCGCAACACCGTTCTCGGGAAAATCGCTCTCAGCGAAGAATCGAACAGTTCTAATAAGTGACCTGTTTGCTGGCAGTTGACCGATTCCGTCGTTATCTTCACCACCACTCCCCCGTGTGCCGGGGTGTTCAGTGAGAGCCGATTTGCGACTCCAGGCGCTCCCTCTGGTGCTTGTTCAGGAGAGCCAGCATCTTGTCGAACTCGACGTCGCTCATCTTGCGAATGAGATGCATCGCGATGAAGTGGCCGTCGTCGTAGGGAAGCCGCCGAGGCTGCGCCGGGTCGGTCGCGGACACGTCCTGGTCGGAACGAGGCTCCGGGACAGTCTCTCCTCGCGATACCTCCTCTGGGGCTGGCTCATCCACGGGAACACTGCGGGGCACCTGCTCTGCCGGCGCTACCTCCTGTACCGGCTTCGGAGGAGCCGGAGTCACCGGAGCCGGCTGCTGGAAGGGCTCCTGCTCCGGCGACGGCACTTCGGCCCTGGAGGGCGCCGTCTCCGGGGCGCGCCGCTCCGCTTCCTTCCGAGCCCGAGTGGCCTTCAGCTCCGCCAGCGCCATTTCCTGCTGTTCCTGCGGTTCCTTGGCCACCGCACGCAGCAGCTCGACGGGCTCCTCCCCGATTACGGCCTGAAGTTCCGGCGCCAGGTTAAGCAGCGCCAGCCGCTGGGACACCCAACCCTGGGACTTCCGGAGCCGCTTGGCGAGCTTGACCTGGGTGCCGTGCAGGGCGAGCAGACGTTGGAGGGCACGAGCCTCGTCCAGCGGGTCGAGATCCTGGCGGTGGATGTTGGCGACGAGGGCGGATTCGAGGATGGCCTCGCTGTCGGCGCCTTGCTCGTCGTCGACCATGACGCTGAGATGGGTGAGCCCAGCTTCGCGGGCCGCGGCCAGCCGGCTGCTGCCGTCCACTACGACATGGGTCGTGTCCGGTTCCAGATCCTTCTCGCGGTCCGGGTTGGCCTTGAGGTAGGCGTCCCGGTTCATGACCGTGATGGCCTGCTTCTGGCCGTGCTCCTGGAGGCTGCCCGCGAGTTCGGTGAGATCACCGAGGGTCGTACGGGGGTTGTCGGGGTTGGGGCTGATGCGGGACACCGGCAGCCGTGCCGGGGGCGCGACTCCCTCGGTCGGGACTCCGGTGGCGGCACCGATCGCGGCCCGCCGCGCGCTGACCGGTCGGGCACCGCCACCGAAGCGTCCGGCCCCGAGCTGATCGGCCTTGCTCATGAGATCTCCCGGGCCAGTGCGCGCATGCCGACGGCCTGCTGCGAGGCGGGGGCGTAGCTCAGCAACGGTTGCTTCATCCGTACAGCCTCCTTCTGTTCCTTCAGGTCGCTGATGAGACCGACGACTCGAGGATCCTTTATGTCGATCCAGCCCTGGAGCGACGACGTGGCGATGTAACCCCGGCGGCCGTCGTAGAGGTTGACCACGACCCCCAGATAGTCGATGTCGATGCCGAGGTCGTTGCGGAGGTCCTCGATCTGGTTGGTCAGTAGGTCGTAGGCGTCGGCCGAACTGTCCTCGGCCTGTACGACGATCAGCGCCCCGGACTGGCCCGGCCGTTCTCCGTCGCGGCGGCGCCCGTAGTAGGCGGCGGCGTCCATGCTGAGCCCGAGGCTGGGCGGGCAGTCGACGAGAATTACGTCGTAATAGGCCTCAAGGGGCTTGAGTGCCCGCTCCAGTGCGGCTTCCCGGGCGCGGACCGCGGACAGGCGGACGTCCAGGAGGAAGGCGTCGTGGCAGGAGGGCAGCAGATGGAGCCGGCCGCCGAAGTGGTCGTCGTCGATGGAGACGATGAGATCCCGCAGCTCGCCCTTAGGGTCTCCGGCCATGTGATTGGTGAGGCTGTCGCCGTTCATCGACAGCGGCTCGGCGCCCAGTTGGTGGGTGAGGTGGGACTGGGGGTCGAAGTCGACCAGAAGGACGCGGAGTCCGAGTCCAGGGAGCTTTTCGATCTCGAGCGGGTCTGAGCTGGGCTCAGCTTCGTCGCCCGCGTTCTCGCTGGCGCGGAGCGCGGTCGCCAGTGCCTTGGCGACGCGTACGGGGTAGAGGGTGTTGGAGTTCTCCGACAGTGCCTCGCCGACGCCGGCGGTGATGGCGGTCTTGCCCACTCCGCCCTTCTGGTTGCAGACGATGACGCGACGGGTGATGTCGGGGCGCTGCACGTCGGGTGCGGGGTTGGTGTCGAGCCAGAGCTGGACGGACTGGGCGAGACCCTGGATGAGGGAGACCCGGCGGTCCTCGCTGATGCCGCGGAACTCTTCCCACTGTCCCGGCGGCAAGAAGGTCGAGAAGGATTCGGCTCCCGACGTGTCGACCGTGGCGGTCGCCGAAGCGAGTCCGCACCAGGCCGTGACGCCCTGCTCTACAGCCGTCTGGATGTCGATGCCGAGTTGAGCCGTTCTGACCTTGAGGTTCTGCCGGAGCCATCCCGGCAGCTTGGAGACGACCTTGGCCCGGTCGCTAGAGGTGGCTGGCGTAGTCATGGCGCTACCTTACTAACGCGCTAGATCATCGGGAGCATCGACACGTTAGGTAGTGCGAGTTGTTGGTCCGTCAGAGGTAGAGGGGGCTGCGCGCTATTACGGCGTAATAGCTTCTGCGGGGACGGCGGCTCCTGCCGGATTATTACGCCGTAATAGCGCGCAGCCGACGGGGAGCGCCAGTGGTTTGTCGGTGGGCGGGGGTCGGTGGGGGAGAGGCCGGGGCCCCCAGCCCAGGGACTGTGCCTCGGATTATTACGCCGTAATACGGGAGGCTTCCAGGCAGCGGCGAGCCCTGGCCCGGGAAGGCACAGCAGCCCGACTCCGGAAGCCGACGAGACCAGAGGGCTTCGCACCCTCCCTACGCGCGCAGGGACCGAAATGGTTCACGTGATTTTGGCGCCTGCCAGGGACCGAAGCCCGCCAGGGACCGGGGGACCGGGACTGAAGGGTCTCTGGACCCTTCAGTCCCTGAGCTTCAGTCCCTGATGTTTCCGCAGGTCAGAGGCTTTTGAGGCTTCCCAGCAGGGACTGAAGGGACTGAAACTCGCAATTATGACGTAGACAAGAGATATGTGTACGTACGCGCGGGCGCATACAACAAAGATTCATGTTCAGCTCATAATGGACGAGTTGAGTCCCTTCGGTCCCTGATTGGCCTAGCGAAGCGCCTCTGACCTGCGAAAACAGCGCAGGGACCGAACAGGGTCCAAGTCTCTGTCAGCCCCTGGTCTTTGGTCCCTGGCCGCTTCGGTCCCTGCGATCAGGCCGTGAACGAGTGTTCAGGGCCCGGCCAAGGGGTCAGGGTCTCAAGGGACCGAAGGACTTGATAGAAACGGCACGCGCGCCGAGAGACACCCACTTTTCGGACGATGCGCCCTACACTCTTCCGCATTAGAGTCCCTTCGGTCCCTTGCCGCTGTGTTGTCACACGTCAGGGGCCGGGGGAGTGATCGAGCAATCAGACGTAACGAGGACGAACCCCGTGCCGCGCGAAGGTGTGAACCGCGACAGTGCAGCCAGAGTCGGGTCGGCGTCCCCGCATGCCGTCGCCCGCTGGTGCGCCGCGCAGGGCTGGCCCGTCCACCCGCTCGCGCCCGGGCGGAAGACCCCCGCGGGCAACTGCCCGTCCTGCCGCACCCACTGGCACCAGCCTGCCGCGTGCCCCTGCCTGCCCGCAGGACGGCCGTGTCACGGCTTCCACTCCGCCACCACCGACCTCGAACGTGTCGACCGCTGGTGGACCGACGTGCCCGCCGGGGGAGTGGGTGTCTCCTGTGGTCCGGCCGGGCTCGTGGTGATCGATGTCGACGCCCATCCGGTGCCGGTGCCCGACAGGTCACGTCTGTTGCCGGGCATCCCGATCCCGGACCAGGTCCGCCTCGACGGATTGGCTTCCGGCTTCGACACCCTGGCGCTGCTCGCCGCCTACCGAGGACGTCCCGATCCGGCGCAGGACGAAGCGACGCTCCGGGTGCGGACCCCCTCCGGCGGCCTGCACATCTGGTACCGGAATCCCGACCCGTCGACGCGCCTGCGGTGCTCCACGGGTTCAGGCCGTAATACCGCCCTCGCCTGGCAGGTCGACGTACGGGCCGACGGCGGCTACATCGTGGCCCCTGGCACCCGTACCGCCCAGGGCGTCTACCGGGCCGAAGGGACCACGAGGTTCCCGGCGCCCCTGCCCGACTGGCTCCGCGACGAGTTGGTCCGCACGGGCCACGTGATCCCGCCTCGCCCTGACCCGAGCACCGCCCCCGCCCCCGCCCCCAGCTCAGCCCCTCCGCACAGGCCGCCCCGGACCGGCCGCCGCCCCGCCCCTGCCCGGGCCGACCAGATACTGGACCCCCTGATCACCGAGGTCGCCGGATGCGCGACGACCTCCGAGGGCACCGGATTCTCCGAGAAGCTCAATCGGGCGGCGTACACGGCCGGCGGTCTGGTCGGAGCCGGGCATCTGGAGCACGCCGCCATCCGCGAACGGCTCGTCCGTGTCGCCTGCTACGCGCGGCCCTGGCAGCAGCCCCGGAATGAAAAGATCGTCGACGACGCCCTTGCCGTAGGGTCGGCCCACCCGCTCCACCTCAAAGGACGTCCATGAGCAGCAGCGCCGAAGGCTCGCCGCGTTTCGACCCGCAGGCTGCCGCTCAACAGATGCTCGCCTTCGAGCCGTTGGAACAGCACGCCGCTCAGGTCCTTCTGCCCGCGCAGACGGCAGCCCAGTCCCAGTCGCAGTCCCAGCTTCCCTCCCCGTCCCAGGCATCTTCCGCGGCCCAGGTCTCCGCGAGTCCCGGCAGCCTGCTGCTGCCCCCGTCGCTGACGGACCGGGGGAACGCCCGGCTGTTCGTGCGACTGCACCGGGACCAGTTCCGCCATGTGGAGGGCCTCGGCTGGTTCGCGTGGGAGGGGCACCGCTGGAAACGCGCCGGGGGAGAGAAGGCCGTCCTGTGGGCCGCGGGGGAGATGGCCGAGGACATGGCCGACACCGATCCGCGCGGTGTCTTCAGCAACCGTGAGCTCGCCCATCACAAACGGCGGACCCTGTCGACCACCGGCATGAAGGCGCTCCTCACCCAGGCGAAGGCCTCGCCCGACCTCTCCGTGGACCCGGACCGGCTCGACGGCGACCCGTACGCGCTGTGCACCCCCGCCGGCATCGTCGACCTCCACAACGGGCGGCTCCGCAAGGCCGATCCCACCCAGGACCTGCACTCCCGGGCCACCAGCGTCGCGCCCCAGGACATGGCGACGCCGGGCTGGCACCGGTTCCTCACCGACACCTTCGGGGACGACGACGAGGGCAGGGAGATGGTCGACTTCCTGCACCTGCTGCTCGGTTACTCGATCACCGGCGACGTCGGAGCCCAGGTGCTGCCGTTCCTCCACGGCGAGGGCAAGAACGGCAAGTCCGTTCTTCTCGACGTAATGATCCAGATCCTCGGCGACTACGCCGACGCGGCACCGCCCGGCTTCCTGATGGACCGGGGCGCCTTCTCCGAGCACTCCACGGAACTGACCGAACTGCACGGCCGCCGCCTGGTCGTGTGCAGCGAGCTGAAGCCCAACGACAAGTTCGACGAAGCCCGGGTCCGCCTCCTCACCGGCGGCGACAAGATCAAGGCGCGCCGTATGCGACAGGACTACTTCTCGTTCACCCCGACCCATCACCTCTGGCTACTGGGCAACCACCGCCCCGAGGTGTCCACCGGCGGCTTCGCGTTCTGGCGCCGCATCCGGCTGCTGCCCTTCACCCGGACCGTCCCGGCCGCCCGCCGCATCGACAACCTCGCCTTCGAACTCGTCCGCGACGAGGGCCCCGGCATCCTCCAATGGCTAATCGAGGGCGCCCAGCGCTACCTCCGCACCCGGGACCCCCTGGAGGGCCCTGACAGGGTCCGTATGGCCACGACCGCGTACGCCACCACCGAGGACCACATCGGGCGCTTCCTGGCCGAGTGCTGCACCCGGGGTGAGGACGGCGGGAGGGAGCTGAGGGTGGAACAGGGGCTGCTCTACACGGAGTACAGCTCCTGGTGCCATGCGGGGGAGGGGATCCGACCGGCGACGCCCCGGGCCTTCGCCAACCGGGTGCGCCAGGAGGTGGGGGTGACCTCTCCGACAGACATGATCAAGTCGAACGGCCGGAAGTACTACCCCGGCATCGCCCTGCTGGAGTCCCCATGACGGTCCTCGGACACCGGTCGTCCTCAGCACGCGCCCTACACCGTCGGCGTCGTCCGTTCTACGATGGCCGCCGGGCGCCGCGTGCGGTAGCCCGCGGAAGGCGGCTCGCCATTGGCCGGTGGGCGAGCCGGAGCGCCACGGACACAGGCCCGGCCATGTCCCCCCGCCAGGGGAGCACGCCGACGAAGGAAGGGCTTCAGTCATGAGCTCGCTGTTGACCGAGAGCGACCTCATCCACGAGAAGGAGGTGGTGTGGCTGGAGGACCCGTCGGAGCTGGACTACGTCCGGCAGGCGCTCGACAAGACCAAGCGGCGCAACACCAAGCCGCCGTACGCCCGGGACGGACGCATGGTGGGGTACGCGCTGCTCGACGAGGACGCCTCACCGGACCCGGACAGCGGCCTGTACAAGCGCAGGGTGTTCTTCCTCCTGCCGCACGACCGTGACAGCCTGCCCGACGGTCTCTACCGCGAGGGCGCCCCCGGCGAGGCGGTAGACCCGCGGACCATCACTCCGGGGAAGCCGGGAGCGAAGACCCCGCGCTCGCAGAGCGGTTCGGTGGTCATAGCGACATCGGCGTCCTGAGCCCTGCCCCGACGGACCCTGCCCCGATCCTGTCGTGAGCTTCCCTGTCCGAAAAGTGTCGGGCGGGGGAGCGGAGACAGGATAGGTTTGACATCGTTATCGAGAGTCGGCCGTCT
Organism: Streptomyces sp. cmx-10-19; assembly: GCA_049998335.1. Classification (GTDB taxonomy): domain Bacteria; phylum Actinomycetota; class Actinomycetes; order Streptomycetales; family Streptomycetaceae; genus Streptomyces. The sequence continues at coordinate 110,619 of JAEBFB010000017.1, read as the reverse complement.
GCCGACTCCGACACATGTGTCTCCTGGGGCCCTGCGGCTCGACACCTCGATGAACGGCGGGATGATGGTGAGGAACCCCTTCAGGAACGCCGCACGTGTCGTGCTGTCAGCCACCGTCCTCGTTGTCGGGGCCGGCGCCACAGGATGCGCGTCGACCGCCTCCCCGTCGGCGGCCACGCCCTCCCCTTCCTCCTCCGCCCGGGAAGAGGCCCGCCCGGTCACCGGCGCCGGGGCGCAGGCTCGGCCCCAGCCCGATCCCGGACCCGCGCTTCCGGGCCTAGGACCCGAGACCTCGGCCCGCATCCCCGCCGAGGCCCGCCAAGTGGTCGTGGTCACCGGACAGGACAAGAACTCGTCCAACTCCCACGTGGTGCTCCACCAGCGGACCGACGCGCACGCGCGGTGGAAGGCGGGCGCGACCTGGCCGGCGCACAACGCGTTCAAGGGCTGGACCGACGACCACCACCTCGGTGACCTCCGGTCGCCCATCGGGGTGTTCACCCTCAGCGACGCGGGCGGCCGGCTGGCCGACCCCGGCTCCCGGCTGCCGTACAGCCGCTCCGGAGGGTTCGTGGCGAACGGCACCGGCTTCGAGGGCGAGCCCCTCGCCGGTTCCTTCGACTACGTCATCGCCATCGACTACAACCGCAAGAAGGGGACGTCCCCGCAGGACTGGACGCGCCCGCTGGGCGCCTCCAAGGGCGGCGGCGTCTGGCTGCACGTCGACCACGGCGGCCCCACCCAGGCGTGCGTCAGCCTGGAGAAGAGCCACATGAAGGAACTGCTGCGCACCCTCGACCCGGCACTGCACCCGGTGATCGTCATGGGAGACGCTGCCTCGCTGCGCAGGTGACGGCGCGCCGCCGCCCCCGCTCACGGGCGGGTCGCACGCCTGCTACTGCCGTCCTCACTGCCGTCCCGGTCCGCGCGCGGGCGCGGTGACCTCGTCGGACGAGACCCTCATGTCTCGTGCCCTGACGTCCGCGTTCCACTCGGTGGCACAGAGGAGGCGAGCGTGCGGAACACGCTCGCGGCCGTACGGGCCGGCGTCGACGGCCTCGTGCACGTCTTCGTGGACCAGCCGCGGGCGAAGAGGTCGTCCGCACCCTCAAGGAGGCGGGAGTCTTCGCAGGGTCGCCGTGGTCGCCGTGGTCGCGGTGGCGCCCGGTCCGAACATCTTCAGCAGGTGCCGACGGGGCGGCCCGGTTGGATGGCGTTCACGTCAGTCTCTCCCTCGGGGAGTGGGGGAAGGGGGAGCCCAATGGCCGGTTCCGTGACATGTGTGTGTCTCATGTCGATGCCGGATCACACGCGTTCAGGTGATCACATGTCAGTTCGGGATGTGGTCACAGTGGTTCACACGGACGCGCGCAGGAACTCCGCCGCGCGTTCCGCGATGGCGTACACGGTCGCGTTGATGTTGTTGGACGGGATCGCGGGGATGACGGAGCCGTCGGCGACACGCAGCCCTGTCAGGCCCCGCACCCGCAGCCCGGAGTCGACGACACTGTCCTCGTCCTCACCCAGCGCGCAGGTGCCCACGGGGTGGCAGTACGACGTGAAGGCCGTCCGCACGAAGGCGCTCAGGGCGTCCCCGGTCACGTCCGGGCCGGGGGCCACCTCCTCGGCGCCCCAGGCGGCGAGCGCCGAGGAACGCGCGATCGCACGGGCCGCCTCGACGCCCGACAGGACGGCACGGACGTCGCGTTCGTCCGTGAAGTAGGCCGGGTCGAGCAGCGGTGCCGCGTACGGGTCGGCCGAGGTGATGCGCAGGCTGCCGCGGCTGAACGGCCGCATCGGCGAGACGCCGATGGTGAAGCCGTTGTCCACGGGCGCGACCGGGTTGGGCACCGGGATGTCGATGAAGATGATCTGGAGGTCGGGGCCAGCCAGCTCCGGGGTGCTGCGCAACAGTCCGATGACCTCACCGTGGTTGGCGCGGGCCGGGGGCACCGTGCGGCGGGTGCGGTGGACCAGGTTCACCCGGGGGTGGTCGTGCAGGTTGCGGCCCACACCGGGCAGTGCGTGGCGTACGTCGACGCCCGCCCGGCGCAGCTCCGGTGCGGGGCCGATGCCGGAGCGCAGCAGCAGGTGCGCGCTGCCGATGGTGCCGGCGGTGAGGACGACCTCCCGGGCGGCCCGGGCGGTGTGGACGCGGCCGTGGACGCCGTACTCGACGCCCGTGCAGCGGTCACCGTCGAGGAGCAGGCGGTGTGCCGTGGCCGAGGTGACGACGGTCAGGTTGGGGCGGTGCAGGACGGGGGTGAGGTAGGCGTCGGCGGCGCTCTGGCGGTGTCCGTCGACGATGTTGAGGTCGACGGGCGCGAAGCCCTCCTCCAGGCCGCCGCTGATGTCGTGCGCGCGGCGCTGCCCGGTCTCCAGGGCGCCGTCGAGGCAGGCGAGCAGGACCTCGTTGGGCTCGGCGGCGGGGCGGACGACGAGCGGGCCGGACGTGCCGCGGCCCGGGGCGCGGTTGGACGCGGTCTCGGTGCGCCGGAAGTGGGGCCGGTGATCCGCCGGTGCGCCTCGAGGGCCATCCAGGCGGTGACGGCGCGTTTCGCCGATGATCTGGAGGACGGGCCGGTCGCCGATCAGCGGGACGGCGTGGAAGGCGTCGCTGGAGGCCATCCTGTCGATGCTCTCCCAGGCGAGGACCTTGGCCGAGCGCTCGTGCTCGCCCCGGACGGTGCAGTAGTACTCGAAGCCCTCCACACCGTGCTCGCCGCCGAGCGCGCCGACCGGCTCCGCGGTCTGGGGGAACATCGTCATCGCGCCCGGGTCCTCGCCGCGGGCGGCGGTGGTGCGGGCCGCGGCGGCGGCGTCCAGCAGGGTCTGGAAGACGGCCGGGTCATGGGTGCCGTCGGCGCCGTAGCGGAACTGGCGGGCGGGCTCGGCGGTGGAGACGGTCGCCACGGCCCGGACCCGGTGGTCACCGCCGCTCGTCAGCAGGGCGGAGGGCCGGACCCTCCACGACCAGCTCGTCGGCCTGCACGAGCACGACAGGCCCGGCATCGTCGTCAACCCGCTCACGGCGGTCGTCGTCGGTGCGCACGGCGCGCCCGACGAGCCGGGCAGCCGTTTCACGTTCCCGGAGCGGGCCGTCCGGCTGACCGGGGGCGACGACCGGCGCAAACTCGGCGCCCTGGCCCGCCGGGTGGCCCGCGTCGCCCTGTGGAACCACCGCAACCGCCTCCCCCTGCCCGCCGTCGGCCTCTCGGCCGGCGGCAACGGCGCCCGCGACGGGCTGCCCGCCCTCGGGGACCGGGACCGACGGGCCCGCGCGACCGGAGAACGCAGGCTGGAGCGGCGGTTCGAAGAGCAACGGCGCGGTCATCGACTGGACCACGTGCAACGGTTCCGGCGCCCAGCAGTTCCGGCTGAACTCCTCGCACGACCTGACCAACCCGCAGTCCGGCAACAAGTGCGTCGACGTGGTCGACCGGCGCACCGACAACGGAGCGCGCCTCCAGCTGTGGCAGTGCTCGGGCACCCCCAACCAGAAGTGGAGCACGCGCTCCCCGCGACCGGTGGACGAGGGAGGAGGGACTCAGAAGCCCCGGAAGACGCCGTCGTCGTCGGCGGCCTCGACGAACTCCTCCCAGTCCATGTTGGCCAGGGCGATGCTGTTCTCCACGGACCACAGTTCCCGCGCGACGACCCGCAGCTCGTCGATCCCCCCGGCCCGCGTGCCGCCCCCGTCCTCCCCGGACTCACCGCCCTCCTCGTCCTCCCCGCTCACATGGACGGCCAGCAGCGGCATCCCGGGCTCGCGCAGGGCCCTCTCGTCCGCCACGATCAGCAGGTCGTCCTCCTCGGGCGCGAGCGCGACGAGTTCCCGCGCGGTCAGGCCCGCGTAGCCGGGCTCGTCCACGATGTGCAGCACGGCGAGGAAGTCCTCGTCGTCGCCGGTCGGGGTGGCGACCGCGATCCGCAGAGCCTGCCAGGCGGCCTCGTCGGAGAAGTCGGTACGGATCAGCAGGGTGTCTTCCTGCTTCGGGAGTTCGTTCATGGCAGCGGCTCCTGGGTGTCTGGGACATGTGTGTCGTGCGCATGTGAGGCGCCCGGACACCACACGCGCGTACCACCGGTCACGTCTCCGGTCATTCCTCCGGCGCCGGGTCGATCCGGATCGTCGCGGCGTGTGCCTGCGGGCCGGCGACCAGGGCGGCGGCCGGCCCGTACTTGGCGCGGTAGGCGGCGTCCACGGCGGGGTGCGGCATGGCCGCGTCGGTGACGAGGAGGACGTCGCGGGCGGCTCCGGCCACGACGACGCGCCCGTGCCCGTGGTCCCGGGCGGCCAGGTACCACCGGGACCGGGCGCCCCGGTAGGCACGTACGTACAGCTCGCCGTCGACGAGCACCATGCCGATCTCCACCCCCGGGTGCGGGCCGCTCCCGGCGGTCAGCGTCAGGGCGTCTGCGCCGGCGAGGAGGGCGCGGTCCTCGGCGTTCCAGGCGGTCATCGCGGCGCGCCCTCCGTCCGCTCGGCGGCGGGCACCCGCGCGGTCCAGGAGGTGAGGATGCGCAGGGCGTCGTGGGACGGGCTGCCGGGCTCGGCGGTGAGGACCATCAGCCGCTGACCGGAGCCGTCCGGCGCGGCCCACGTGTCGCAGTCGAGGGTCAGGTCGCCGACGAGCGGATGGCGGTAGCGCTTGGTGCCGTAGGCGGCGCCGGTGACGCGGTGCTCAGCCCACCAGGTGCTGAAATCCGCGTCCCGCACGGACAGTTCACCGACGAGCGGGGCCAGGGCCGGGTCGTCGGGATCGGCGGCCGCCTCCATGCGCAGGGCGGCGACGGCGTCGCGCGCGTCGTGCTCCCAGTCGCGGTGCAGGTCCCGCAGGACCGGAAGGGTGAACAGCAGGTGCACGTAGTTGCGGCGGGCCGGCGGGAGCGCCGCGAAGTCGGTGTAGAGGGCCGCCGCGGCCTCGTTCCAGGCCAGGACGTCGAGGCGCTTGCCCAGGACCAGCGCGGGCGCCTCGGTGAGCTGGTCGAGCAGCCGCCGTACGGCGGGCCGCGGGCGCTGCGCGGCGGACCGGCGCCGGCGCGGCCGGGCGTCGCCGCGGCCGGCCGCCTCGTACAGGTAGCGCCTCTGGTCGTCGTCGAGGCGGAGGGCGTCGGTGAGGACGCCGAGGACGGGGGTGGAGGCGCGGACGCGGCCCTGTTCGAGGCGGGTGTAGTAGTCGACGCTGATCGCGGCGAGCCGGGCGACCTCCTCCCGGCGCAGACCCGGGACCCTGCGGGCGGCACCGGCGGCGGGCAGCCCGCACTCCTGCGGCGACAGCTGCGCCCGGCGGGCCCGTAGGAAGGCACCGAGGGCCGGGGCGGGGTGGGATGCGGATGACATGCCTCAAGTGTCACGCCCGCGCGCCGCTCGTGACACACATGTGAGGGGGCAGGTTCCTTCCCAGGCAGGGGGCGGCCCAGTCGTCCGACCCAGCACCGCGGGAAGCACACCCGTCCCTGACGCAGTCATTCGACGGATGTGCGCGCAATGTCGGTTCCGGAAGGCTGGGGCTCGCACCCTTCCGACCGACGAAAGGCCACCGGTATGCCCACCTTCGCCGACCACGTCATCGCTTCCCTCCGGGCCTCCGGCGTACGGCGCCTCTACGGCCTGCCCGGGGACTCCCTGAACGGACTGACGGACTCCATCCGCCGCGCCGACGACGTGGAGTGGGTGCACGTGCGGCACGAGGAGAGCGCGGCCCTCGCGGCGGCGGCCGAGGCCGGGCTCACCGGTGAGCTGGCCGTCTGCGTCGGCAGCTGCGGCCCGGGCAACCTGCACCTGATCAACGGGCTCTTCGACGCCCAGCGCAGCCGGGTCCCCGTCCTCGCCGTCGCCGCCCAGATACCGGGGGCCGAGATCGGCACCGGGTACTTCCAGGAGATCCGCCCGCAGGAGCTGTTCGCCGACTGCAGCGTGTACGCGGAGGCCGTCACCAGCGCGGAGTACGGCCCGCGCATCCTGGAGACGGCGATGCGCGCCGCCGTCGAGCGCAGGGGAGTGGCCGTCGTGGTCGTCCCCGGCGAGGTCCTCCTGGAGAAGACGGCCCGGGGCCTCGCCCCCGCCGCCGTCCGCCCGGCCCGGAGCGTCGTACGCCCGGACGACGCCGCGCTGCGCGAGGCGGCGGCCCTGCTGAACGACGGGCGGCGGGTGACGGTCCTGGCCGGCGCGGGCGCCGCGGGGGCCCACGACGACCTGGTCCGGCTCGCCGAGACCCTCAAGGCCCCCGTGGTGCACGCCCTGCGCCGCAAGGAGCACGTCGAGTACGACAACCCGTACGACGTGGGCCTCACCGGCCTGCTCGGCTTCGCCTCCGGCTACAAGGCCATCGAGGAGGCCGACACCCTGCTGATGCTGGGCACCGACTTCCCCTACCGGCAGTTCTATCCCCAGGGCGCCAAGGTGATCCAGCTGGACATCCGCGGCGAGCAGATCGGCCGGCGCACCCAGGTGGACCTCCCGCTGGTCGGCAGCGTGCGCGACACCCTGCCCGCCCTGCTGCCGCTGCTGGCCGCCAAGACGGACCGCGCCCACCTGGACGACGCCCTCGCCCACTACCGGTGCACCCGCAGGTCCCTGGACGCGCTCGCCGTCAACGACCACGAACGCACCCCGATCCACCCGCAGTTCGTGGCGAGCACCCTGGACCGCCTCGCCGACCGGGACGCCGTCTTCACCGTGGACGTCGGCTCCCCGGTGGTGTGGGCGGCCCGCTACCTGACCTTCAACGGCCACCGGCGGCTGCTCGGCTCCTTCAACCACGGCACGATGGCCTGCGCCCTGCCCCAGGCCGTGGGGGCGCAGGCCGCGTACCCGGGCCGGCAGGTGGTCTCGCTCTCCGGCGACGGCGGTCTGACGATGCTGCTGGGTGAGCTGTTCACGCTCCGGCAGAACCGGCTGCCCGCGAAGATCGTCGTCTTCAACAACGGCTCGCTGAATTTCGTGGAGCTGGAGATGAAGGCCGCGGGCATCGGTCGCCGCCGCGATCGGGCTGTGGGCGCGCAGGGTCGAGCGGCCCGGGGACCTGGAGGACGCCCTCGAGGGCGCCTTCGCCCACGACGGCCCGGCCCTGGTCGAGGTGATGACCGCCCGCCAGGAACTGTCCGTGCCCCCGGCGGTCACCGTCGAGCAGGCCAAGGGCTTCACCCTCTACGCGATCCGCACCATCCTGTCCGGCCGGGGCGGCGAACTGCTCGACCTGGTCTCCACCAACGTCGGCCGCCGGATCCTGCACTGACCCGCACCCGGGTGTGAGCGTGCCGCATACATGTGCGCAGGTCGGCCGCCGGGTCGGCCTCCGTGATCCCGCACCGCCGGGCCTCGCCGACGGCGTCCCGCAGCGTGCCGCCCTCGGCGAGCCGGTCCAGGACGAACGTGGCGGTGCCGTTCGGGCACGCCCGGACGGTCGCGCAGCCCATCCCGCGCAACCCCGCCCGCGCCAAATCCCCTGCGGGCAAACGCGGCCCCCGTGGCCCCGGAGATCCTGATCACCGCGCCGCTCGCGCGCGCCGCCTCCTCCAACTCACGCCAGTGCGTGAGCAGGTGGCTCTTGGTCGCCGTGACGACGTGGACGCCCCGGCGCAGGGCGACAAGGGCCTCCTCGGCGGCGTCCTCACGCAGCGCGGGCGAGGACGGGAGCGCCTGCGCGAACACCCGGGCGCCGGTCCGGTCGAGGGTCTCCTCCAACGGCTCCGGCGGCCCCCACGCCGAGCGCGGCGGCACCGGTTCGCCCGCGCCGAGCCGGCACACCGCCGCACTCGCCCGTACGGCCCGTACGGCCAGGCGTACACCGTGCCGCGCGGCGAGGTCGTCCCCGTCCCGGCCCAGCCGGCCCACGTACGCGCGGCCCACCGGCCCGTACCCCGAGACCACCACGCCGACCTGCTCTGTTCCCCGCATGAGCCCTCTCGCGGACGCCGGATCCCAGGACCGGGACGATGATCGCCACCGTACCCCCGGCGCCCGCCCGCTCCCCCCGCGAGGTCATCCCGCCCGCTCACCCCACCGCCCGCTCACCCCGCGAGCAGATGGTCCCGCCCGAACATGGCCGCGGCCGCCCGCGCCGACGGCGTACCGGCGTCCAGGTCCGCACCGGCCTCGCGCAGCACGCCCACCACGTCGTCCGCCCCCTTGAACAGGGCGCCGGCGATGGGGGACTGGTCCCGGTCGTTGCGCAGATCCGGATCCGCGCCGAGCCCGAGCAGGGCGCGTACGGTCTCGGCGTGGGAGTGGTAGGCGGCGAGCATCAGCAGCGTGTTGCCCGCCGCGTCCCGCACGTCCACGGGCAGCCCGTGCGCGACGAACTCCGCCAACTGCTCGGTGCGGCCCTCCCGGGCCAGGTCCATGGCGATGGCGACGATGCGCTCCATCTGCTCGTGAGTCAGCTCACCACTGGTCATACGTATCTCCGCTTCCGCTTCCTCCCCGTCTCCGCTGCCGCTTCGACAGGGCGCGACCGCACCTGACGTGGCACCACCGCATCCGACACGGCACAACCGCACCCGGCGCGGACGCATGACGCGCCCGCGCCGGGTGCGGTACGGCCGTACCGCGTGCCGTCCCCGGTCCCGGGGATCAGAGGTTGCCGGCCGCCAGGGCCTCGATCGCCTTGCGGACACCCTCGCCGTAGGCCGGGTCGGCCTGCGTGCAGTTGCCGATGTGCCGCTCGATCGTCTGCGGCGAGGCGCCGTTGATCGCCCGCGCCGTGTTCTCGAACAGCACCTGCTGCTGCTCCGGCGTCATCTGCCGGAACAGGTTGCCGGGCTGCTCGAAGTAGTTGTCGTCGTCCTCGCGGAAGTTGAACCGGTCGGCGACGGCACCCACGGCCTGCGCCGGGTCGCGGTAGGCGGGCTGCTCCTGCCAGCGGCCGTACGAGTTGGGCTCGATGCCCGGGGTGGCGCCCTGGTTGCCGTCGACGCGCATGGCACCGTCGCGGTGGTAGGAGTTCACCGGGTTCTTCGGGGCGTTGACCGGGATCTGGTGGTGGTTGACCCCGAGCCGGTAGCGCTGGGCGTCACCGTAGGAGAACAGCCGGCCCTGGAGCATCTTGTCCGGGGAGAAGCTGATGCCCGGCACCACGTTCGCGGGCGTGAACGCGGCCTGCTCGACGTCCGCGAAGTAGTTGTCGGGGTTGCGGTTCAGCTCCCACTCGCCGACCTCGATCAGCGGGTAGTCCTTCTTCGACCACACCTTGGTCAGGTCGAAGGGGTGGAAGCGGTAGTGGTCCGCGTCCGCCTCCGGCATGACCTGGATGTACAGCTTCCACTTCGGGAAGTCGCCGTTCTCGATCGCGTCGAAGAGGTCCCGCTGGTGGGACTCGCGGTCCTTGCCGACCAGGGCCTCGGCCTCGGCGTCGGTCAGGTTCTTGATGCCCTGCTGCGTACGGTGGTGGAACTTGACCCAGAACCGCTCGCCCTCGGCGTTGATCAGGCTGTAGGTGTGCGACCCGAAGCCGTGCATGTGCCGGTACGAGGCGGGGATGCCGCGGTCCGACATCACGATGGTGACCTGGTGCAGGGCCTCGGGGAGGTTGGTCCAGAAGTCCCAGTTGTTCTCCGGGTCACGCAGGTTGGTGCGCGGGTCGCGCTTGACCGCGTGGTTCAGGTCGGGGAACTTCAGCGGGTCGCGGAAGAAGAAGACCGGCGTGTTGTTGCCGACCAGGTCCCAGTTGCCCTCGTCCGTGTAGAACTTCAGGGCGAAGCCGCGGATGTCGCGCTCGGCGTCGGCGGCACCGCGCTCGCCCGCGACCGTCGAGAACCTGGCGAACAGCTCGGTCTTCTTGCCGACCTCGGAGAAGATCTTCGCGCTCGTGTACCGCGTGATGTCCTGGGTCACCGTGAACGTGCCGAAGGCGCCGGAGCCCTTGGCGTGCATACGGCGCTCCGGGATCACCTCGCGGTCGAAGTGGGCGAGTTTCTCCAGGAACCACACGTCCTGCAGAAGCATCGGACCGCGCGGGCCGGAGGTCAGGGAGTTCTGGTTGTCGGGCACGGGCGCACCGGCAACCGTGGTCAACGGCTTCTGATTGTTCTCGGGCAAGACTCGCTCCTCGGTGGGTGGTCCTTCACACGCGCTGCGGTCAGCCGGTCCCGGCCGGCCGGCTGCCCGGACGAAACCGCCCGCGCACGCACCCGACACATCCTATATTGGACTTGATCTAAGTCAAGGTGCCATCCAGGACAACACCTTCTCTGGAATTGACCGGAATCGCTGTTAAAGTGTGACGCATGACAGACCTCCTGGGGCGGCTCCGCCTGCGCGGCTGGCGCATGACCGCGCAGCGGCGGGTGGTGGCCGAGGTCCTCGACGGAGACCACGTCCACCTCACCGCCGACGAGGTGCACGCCCGCGCCGCGGAGCGCCTGCCCGAGATCTCCCGGGCGACGGTCTACAACACCCTGCGCGACATGGTGCTCCAGGGCGAGGTCCTGGAGGTCGCGACCGACGGCCGCGCCAAGCGGTACGACCCGAACGCGCACCGCCCCCACCATCACCTGCTCTGCTCCCGCTGCGGCGCGATCCGCGACGTCCGCCCGACCGGTGACCTCCTCGCGGACCTGCCCCCGTCCAGGTCCTTCGGCTTCACGGTCTCCGAGGTCGAGGTCACCTACCGCGGCGTCTGCCCGGACTGCGCTGCCTGAGGGCCCCGCGGGGGAGCCGGGACGCTCTCCATACCGTCCCTGGCATGTCGCAGCCCGTGTCGGTCGCGGTGGCGGGCGGTGTCACCGCGTACGACGGCAGCTGCTCCGGGGAGAGGGCCAGGCACCCTGCTTCACCGCGACGTTCACGGCGCCCCGGCCGCCCGTCCAGATCACCTACCGGTGGGTCGCGGAGAACGGTCCGGTGGTCGACCGGCAGTGGCGGACGCTGGCGTTTTGGGAGGGTGACCCGCTGGCCCGGCCGGGGCCTCAACAGCGGCCTCGCCTCGGCCGTTTCCCGGGCCCGCTCTCTCAGCCGGGCCTGCTCGCTCAGCCGGGTCCGGCGCGGCCGGCCGCTGCGCGACGCCGACTTCATCCGCCACGAGGCGGCCATGCCGATGCTCCAGTACCGCCACAAGAGCCGGGCCTGGAACGCGGTGGTCACGACGGACGAGCGGGGCGTGACCCGGGCGATCAAGGACGTCATCGAGGACAGCGTGGCCGGTACGGCGACACCGGCCCCGGGGGCGGCCCCGACACCGGCCCCGGCGCCGGCACCGGCAGCGGCCCCGGACCTGGACGCTCTCCTGGACCGCATGCGGGCGATCCGCGACCCCCCTCGCCGCGCGCCTGCCGGGCCTGCCCGACGACGAGGAACTGCGGGCATCTTCCACCATCAGGACGCCCCGGTCCTCGTCCCCGCCCCGCCCCGCCCCGCCCCGCCCCGAGCCCGCGGACCCCCGTATGCCGGCCTGACTCACCGAGCCGTCAGGAACTCCCGCGCCGCCAGCGGGCGGTTGACGACGCGGATCTCGCCGACACTTCCGTGGAAGACGACGTCGATCGCGCCCGCGTACTCGTGCCCGCCCACCAGCCAGGGCAGCCCGAGCGAGGACAGGCCGTTCGACACCCGCTTCGGGTCGTCGGCGACCGGGGTGCCCTCGACGTACAGCCGGGTGTACCGCCCGTCGTTGACCACCGCGACGTGCCACCACTTGAGTTCCGCCAGGCCGTGGCTCCAGTTGGTGGTCGGGTAGGTGGTGTTCAGCGGGTAGTGGTTGAACTGCACCTCGCGGCCGTTGTTCGTGATGTTCAGCTGCGCCAGCGGCTCGTTCGGGTCGGTGTTCTTGCCCTGCTTGCCGGCAGCGCCCGCGGCGCCGCGGCGGCTGAGGACGGACGCGTTGCCGTTGCGCCCGGCGTCCCAGTCCAGCGGCATCCGCACGAACGTCTCGATCGTGTACCCGCCCTTGAACGCCTCCGTGTTCAGCGGGGCCTTCGCCGCCGTCGTGAGATACGCGCCGTGGACCGGGTTGCGGCCGCCGGCGAAGGTCAGGCTGCCGTGTCCGGGCTGGTCGGGGTGGTGGTCGTCGGACCAGGTCAGCGCGTCGGCCGCGGTGCCGGGCAGGGCGACCACCGTCAGGTCGTTGCCCTTGCCGGAGAGGTCGCGGACGGTCTCCCCCGCAGTGAGCGCGGTCCCCGGCGCGCCCTGCCCGTCGAAGCGCCAGTACGCCACGGTGCCCTTGACCAGCTGGCGGCCGGCGGGCCGGGCCGGGCGGACGGGGACCGGGGCGAACCCGGAGAACCGCTTCTCGAAGTCGATCGCGATCGAGAAGTCGTCGACCGGCCCGGTGATCCGCGCGTGCTCGGCCGCCAGCGCGCTGCGCGACTCCGGGTCCTGGGCCAGGATCCACGGGTTGACCGTCTCGACGTCGATCGTGTTGCGCGCCAGGTCGAAGTGGTAGAGCCGGATCATGCCGCCGCCACCGAAGAAACGATTCTGGTAGTTGGTGATGTGCAGGTGCACATCATTGCCGTGGGCGTTCTTCCTGGTCGTGCGCGCCGACGGCCAGTAGTGGCCGTTGAGGGTCAGGAAGATCTGGTCGTTCTCCGCGATCAGCTTGTCCCAGATCGCCTGCCCGTGGCCCGAGAGCTCGGCGTTGTTCTCCGGGTCGCCGGACTCGTACGGGAAAACGTTGTCATCGTAGTTCGAGTACACGATGTCGTGCGCCGTGAGGATCACCGGCATCTTCGGGTGGGCCTTGATGACCTCGTTCGCCCATGCGAAGCCCTGGTCGGTGGTCCGCCAGTCCAGCGCCAGCACCAGCCAGGACCGGCCGGCCGCCTGGAAGACGTGAGCGGTGTTGTACCCGGTCCTGTCCGCCCCGGCGAAGGTCCTGGAGTGCTCGAGCCGCCGCGGCCCGACCGTCCGCAGATACGCGGTGTCCCCCCGGGTGTCGTCCCCGCTCACGTCGTGGTTCCCGGCCACCACGCTGTACGCGGCGCCCTTCGCGTCCAGGATGTCGAAGGCCCGGTCGACCTGCTCGAACGACGACGCGTCGGCGTCCTGCGTCAGATCGCCCAGGTGTGACATGAACACGATGTTCTGATCGGCGACGCCGCTGTTCCTGATGATGTAGCGGAACGACTCCTCCTGCGGAGTCCGGTTCACGCTGTCCTGGCTGCCCCAGTAGAGGAACTGGGTGTCCGGCATCACGGCGAAGGTGAACTGCAGCGACGTGTGGTTCGGCTTCCACCGCAGACCACTGCTGTCGGTGGCGTCGGCGGCGTACGCGGGAGCCCCGCCGAGCCCCAGGGCCCCGCCCCCCACGGCCGCCGCACCCGCACCCGCCAGCGCCGCGTTGCGCAGAAAGCCGCGCCGATCCTGAACGCACATCTCAGAGCCTTTCGGAAAGTTCGCTTCAAACGCCAACGACCTTACGGAGAACCCCTGTGACCTGGGCGGACTTGAGATGTCGAACAGAGATCAAGTATCTGTCCGCAGAGAAACACGCGAGGCACGAGCGAGGCGGGCACGAGGCTCACAAGGGCGGTCGGCGACGCCTCGGCCCCCCTCTATGGACTCCACGGTCCATCCAGATGCGATGATGGGGTCATGAACCGAGGCATGACCGCGAAAGGTATGGCGACCCGGAACCGCATCGTGGCGGCCGCCTCTCTGCTGATCAGGGAGAACGGGGCGGCGGAGACCACGCTGGACGACGTTCGGGCGGCCACCTCCACCAGCAAGAGCCAGCTGTTCCACTACTTCCCCGACGGCCGGACCGACCTGCTGGTCGCCGTCGCCGAGCACGAGGCCGACCAGGTCCTCCAGGCCCAGCAGCCGTATCTCGGCGACCTGGGGACGTGGGAGTCCTGGCAGCGCTGGAGCAGGGCGGTACTGGCCCATTACACGGAACTGGGCCGCCGCTGCCCGCTCGGCAGCCTCACCTCCGAACTCGGCAAGTCCTCAGCCGCCGCGCAGGGTGTGGTCCTGAACCTCTTCGAGGCGTGGGAGACCGCACTGCTCCACGGCGCCGAGGCCCTCCTCCCCGACCGCACCCAGGCCGCCACCCAGGCGCGAGCCATCCTCGCGGCCGTCCAGGGCGGCGTCGTCCTGCTCCAGAGCACCGGCCGGACCGAGTACCTCGAAGCATCCCTCGCCGCGGCGGTGGAGCCCCTGCGGGCGAGGGCGGCGACTGCCTGACCGGTACCGGCCGTCGACCGCCCGGCGGGATCTCGTCCCGGCCGAGGCGGGAGATCGAGGCCCCGTCGCCTTCGAGGAGGGCCCGGACACCTCCGGCTCCACGGAGCCGAAACCATGATCACCGGTCTGGCGTCAACCGCTGTACCCGTGCTTCCCGAGGCCGGGCACCGTCAGGCCGTCCATGACGATGTCCAGGACCGCGCGGCATTCTCCTGGGCGCTCGCTCCCGCTCCCGTCCACGCTCCCGCTCCGGGAGTTCCACACGCACGACATCAGCAGCAGCACCTCGTGCGCGCCGACGTCGCCGCGCAGCCGCCCCACCGCCGCGCACGCCCGCAGCAACCGGTCCACGACCTCGCTGACCAGCGCGTGGTGCGCGCCCACGGCGTCCGGCCGGGTCGCGGCCTGCACGGCACGGGCGGCGGCGGTGTCCTGGCCGGCGTAGGCGGCGAGCCGCTCCAGCCAGAGCCGCAGCGCCGTCACCGGCTCGTGCCGCTCCAGCAGCGAGGCGGCGCACTCGGCCAGCGCCTCGACGTCCTCCCCGTACACACCCAGCAGCAGGTCGTCGCGGGTGGGGAAGTGCCGGTACATGGTCCCCTGGCCGACACCGGCCCCCCGGGCGATCGACTTGACGGTCGCCTCGGGTGTCCGGGCGAAGGTCTCGCGCGCGAAATCGATGATGCGGGCGCGGTTCACCTCCGCGTCGCAGCGCAGCGGTGGGCGGGCGGGCTGCGTCATGGACGCCTCCGATCGGGACGCGGTGGTCATACGTGTGAGTGGCGGGCAGTGTAGCCAACAGACGTAGTAACCTGTCAAGACGGTGATGCTGGGCTCCGACGGTGATGCGCGAGACTGCCCGAAAGCTCCCTTTTCTTGAGGAAACTTCCTGGACTTGCCGGTCCAAAAATCGCGTCCTACGCTCAAGGACATGAAGCAGGCCCGCCGCTTCGGGCGGGCCCACCGACACTCCCCGAACGACACACACACCGCATCCGGAGGCACCTCATGACCACCACCGACCACGACACCCTGGTCCGCGACTTCGTGGCCGCCTTCGACGCCAGGGACGCCGACGCGCTGGCCCCCTTCCTGACCGACGATGTCGTCTTCACGGCCTACGGCGACCAGCCGGTCGCAGGTCGCGAGGCGGTGCTCGCCCTGTGGAAGGGCGTCTTCGCGAACTTCGCCGAGGTCCGCTTCGAGACCGTCCACCAGGCCGTCGACGGCGACATCGTCATCGCCGAGCAGGTGCACGGCCTCGCCCTGTCCCCCGGCAGGCTCGCCCCCGTGAGGAACATGGCGGTCTACGAGCTGCGCGACGGCAAGATCGCGGCCTGGCGCGACTACACCAACCCCGCCTACGCCTCCTCGCTCCTCCAGTCCGCCTGATCACACCTGCCACATCCCTGACCACGTATTCCGACCTGTCCGGAAAGAGGTTCGTCCCGTGCGCGCAGTAGTGGTGGAAGAAGTCGGCGGCCCCGAGGTCCTTCAGCTCCAGGACCGCCCCGACCCCCGGCCCGGCCCGGGTGAACTCCTCGTCGACGTCGACTTCTCCGGCGTCAACTTCATGGACACCGGCTCCCGCGTCGGATTCGGACTCGTCACCGACGTCCCGTTCGTCCCCGGCGTCGAGGGCGCCGGCCGCGTCAGCGCGCTCGGCGAGGGCGTGAGCGACTTCGCCGTCGGCGACCGGGTCGCCTGGGTGTCGGTCTTCGGCAGCTACGCCGACAAGGTCGTCGTCCCCGCCGCGCAGGCCGTCCCCGTCCCCGACGGCATCACGAGCGACGTCGCCGCCGCCACGATGATGCAGGGCCTCACCGCCCACCACTTCGTCACCGAGTCGGCGCCGCTGGCCGAGGGCGAGACGGCGCTGGTGCACTCCGCGGCCGGCGGCGTGGGCCGCATGGTCGTACAGCTGCTCAAGCTCCGCGGCGCCCGGGTCATCGGCCTCGTCTCCCGCGAGGAGAAGGTCGCGGCCGCCAAGGAGGCGGGCGCCGACGAGGTCCTGGTCTCCTCCGGCGGCGACTTCACCGACCGGGTCGAGGAACTCACCGGCGGCGAGGGCGTGCACGCGGTCTTCGACGGCGGCGGCGCCGGCACCTTCTGGGCCTCCGTCGAGGTGCTGCGGCGCTCCGGCACGCTGGTCTACTACGGCCCGCTGATCGGCGAGATCCCCACCGTCCGGCTCTTCGACCTGCCCAAGAGCATCAAGGTCACCTACGCCGTGTACTCCGACCACGTCCACGACCGGGAGCTGCTGCTGCGGCACACCCAGGACCTCTTCGACAAGATCGCCGCGGGCGACCTGAAGATCGACATCTTCAAGCGCTACCCGCTCGGCGACGCCGGACAGGCCCACCGGGACATCGAGTCGCGGCGCACCTCGGGCAAGCTGCTGCTCGACCCGAGCCTGTGACCGACCGCGCGCCGGGAGGGACGGGCCCGCGGTCCGTCCTGAACGACGGGACGTCGATCCCCCAGCTCGGTTTCGGCGTCCTGTTCGTCCCCGACGACGAGGCCGAACACGTCGTCGGCACCGCCCTCGACGTCGGCTACCGGCACGTCGACACCGCGCAGCTCCACCACAACGAGGCCGGCGTCGGCCGGGCCCTGGCCCGCTCCGGCCTCCCCCGCGACGAGCTGTACGTGACGACCAAGCTGCACAACGGCCTGCACGAGCCGGCCCGCGCCAAGGCGTCCCTCGCGGCGTCCCCGGAGCGGCTGGGCCTCGACCGCGTGGACCTGTTCCTCATCCACTGGCCGTGCCCACGCTCTACGACGGCGACTACGTGTCGACCTGGCAGGCCCTGGTCGAGCTCCGGGAGGAGGGCCCCGCGGCTGGATCTCGACGCTCGTGCATGGACCGGCCCCCGGTCAGCGCCGCTCGCGGTAGGCGGCGCGCAGGTCGTGGATCCACGCCTCGGGGTTCTCGTACGGGCCGAAGTGGCCGCCCTTGTCATGGACGTTGACGGAGCGGACGTCCGCGTAGAACCGGCCACCGCCCGCCTCGAAGATCTCAGTGCGCTGCTCGGCGCTCCCGGCGCCGGGGGAGACATCGCCGAGCAGGAAGGTGAAGCTCGCGGGCGCCTGGACGTACGGCAGCCGGTCGTGCACCGGCGCCGGCGGGTACAGGCTGGCGTTCTTGTACGCGCGGATCGAGGAACCGATGGCCTGGTTCACCCAGAAGATCGTCGCGAAGGTGAGGATGTCGTCGGCGGGCCACTCCGCCTCGAAGTCGGCGTCGCGGTCGCTCCAGGTCCTCCACCGCTTGAGCACCCAGGCCAGCATCCCGGCCGGCGAGTCGTTCAGGCCGTGGGTGAGGGTCTGCCCGTCCAGCAGGTGTGCGGCCACGTGGGAGACATACGTGTTGTTGCGGCGCACGAGCCTGGCGCGCTCGGCCTCGGGAAGGTCCTCGGTGCGCTGGCCGCCGGTGAGGTCCCAGAACCGGTCGCCCTGGAACATCGCGGGCGGCATCTCGTTGCCCAGGTGGACGCCGTGGAGGGAGCCGGCGTACTTGTGGCCGAGCCGGGCGCCGACCAGCGCGCCGTAGTCGGCGGCGCCGACCCCGTACTTCTCGTAGCCGAGGACGTCGGTCATGAGGGTGTGGAAGCGGTCGGCCATGTCCGCGTAGTTCTCGTGCGGGTTGGTCAGCGGGGTGGAGAAGCCGAAGCCGGGCAGCGAGGGGATGACGATGTCGAAGGCGTCGGCCGGGTCGCCGCCGTGGGCGGCCGGGTCGGTCAGCGGGCCGATCACCTTGTGCCAGTGGTGGTGCGTCCAGGGCCAGCCGTGCATCAGCAGCAGCGGCATGGGGGCCGGACCCCGCCCGCGCTCGTGGACGAAGTGGACCGGCGTACCGCCGACGTCCAGGCGGTGCTGGCGGTACCGGTTGAGCTGCTTCTCCGCCGCGCGCCAGTCGAAGCCGTCGGCCCAGTACTCCACCAGCGGCTTGAGGTAGGCGGTGCTCAGACCGTAGGTCTCGTCCTCGTTGCCGGGATCGGGCGCGAAGCGGGTGGCCCGCAGCCGGGCCCGGAGGTCGTCGAGGACGTCCTGGGCGACGTCGACGGTGAACGGTGCGAGACGGCGGGCGGGACGGCGGGCGGGGCCGGAAGAGGGCACAGCATCGGAGGAAGTCACGGGACCGGTCCTTTCTGGACTATCTGGTCCACCCAGAGTGCACCGACAAAAATGGACTGGCAAGTTCAATCTGGGCTCAGGATTGGACTTGACAGTCCTTTTTTGTGAAGCAACCCTATGGACCATGAAGTCCAATGTTGCGGAGCCCGGCAGACGTACCCCCCACCCGCCCGGACCGGCGCGCGCCGGCTCCGCCGTGACGGTCGCCCTGTCCGTCTCCGCGGTCTCCTACGCCCTCGTCCAGTCGATGGTGAACCCCGGTCTGGAGGCCCTGCGCGCCCGCGTCCACACGGACCAGCTCGGCGTGAGCTGGGTGCTCACCGCCTTCCTGCTGGCGAGCGCCGTGCTGACCCCGGTGCTGGGCCGGCTGGGCGACCGGGTCGGCAAACGCCGCGTCCTGATCGTGGTGCTGCTGCTCCTGACCGCCGGAAGCGTGGTCGCCGCGCTGGCGACCCGCCTGCCCGTACTCGTCGTCGGACGGCTGCTTCAGGGCGCGGGAGGCGCCACGCTGCCGCTCGCCTTCGGCATCGTCCGCGACCTGCTGCCGACGGCCCGCGTCGGCTCCACGGTCGGCCTGATCGCGGCCGTCAGCTCGGTGGGCGGCGCGGTCGGGGTGCTCGTCACCGGCCCGATCATCGACGGACTCGGCGTCCCCTGGCTGTTCTGGCTGCCCGCCCTCGCCAACGGGCTCATGGCCCTGGCCGTCCTCACCTCCGTACCCGGCACCCGGACCACGGCGGCGGGCGGCCGGATGAACTGGCCGGCCGCTCTCCTGCTGGCCCTCGCCCTCGTGGCGCTGCTGCTGCCGCTGAGCCTAGGACAGGAGTGGGGCTGGGGATCGGCCAGGACACTGGCCCTGCTCACCACGGCGGTCGTCGCCGGCGCCGCGTGGGTGACCGTAGAGACCCGCTCCCGGTACCCGCTCATCGACATGCGGGTCTTCCGGCTGCGCCCGGTGTGGACGGCGAACCTCGCGTCGTTCCTCTTGGGGGCCACCCTGTACTCGGCCTTCGGCTTCATCCCCTCCTTCCTCCAGGTCCCGTCCACCACCGGCTACGGCCTGGGCGAGTCCATCACCGCGGCGGGCCTGCTCTTCCTCCCCGCCACCGCGACCCAGTTCCTCAGCGGCCTCGCCGCGGGCCCCCTCGCCCGGCGGGTGCCGACCAAGACCCTGCTGGTCGGCGGCTCGGTCCCGGTCGTCGCCGGTTTCCTCCTGCTGGCCGCCTTCCACGGCGGCGCCTGGCAGGTCGCCCTAGCGACGGCCGTCGCCGGGGCCGGGTTCGGCATCGGCCTCTCGGCCCTGTCCGTCGTGGTCGTCCACGCCGTCCCGGCCGAACACACCGGCGCGGCCACGGGGACGAACGCCAACATCCGCACCATCGGAGGTGCCGTGGGCGCCGCCGCCGTGGCCACGATCCTCGCCTCCGGCACGAGCACCGGCGGCCACCCCGCCGAGAGCGGCTACACGACGGTGTTCGTACTCCTGGCCGCGACCGCCGCCGCCGGCCTCCTCGCCGGCCTGCTGATCCCGGCCACCCACGAGCCGGAACCCGCCGGGACTCCCGCCCCCACCGCTCCCGCCCTCACCACCCCCGAAAGCGAGACCACCTCATGACCACGACCACCACCCCGGCCGCGATGCCGCTCTCGGACCTCGACCAGATCCGTGGCCTGAAGGCCCGTTACTGCCGCTACGCCGACACCAAGCAGTGGGAGGAGGTCGGCCGGCTCTTCACCGACGACGCCGTGATGCGCTTCCACAACGTCGACGGCAGTCTCGCCGGCGAGGTCCCGGCGGCCGACTTCGCCAGGACGATCGGCGGGCGGGTGGGCGAGGGCCGGCCCATCCACCACCTGTTCTCCCACGAGATCGCCTTCACCTCCGACTCGACGGCCACCGGGGTGTGGGCGATGGAGGACCTCATCTTCCACGACCGCGAGGCCCACCCCGAGGCCCCCTTCACCTCCATGCACGGCTTCGGCCACTACCACGACACCTACCGCAAGACCGACGGCGTCTGGCGCATCGCGGGCTCGAAGCTCACCCGCCTCCGCGTCGACTTCACGGCCTGACGGGCCCGACGGGATCATCCCCGGACCCGGACCCGGACCCGGACCCGGACCCGGACCCGGACCCGGACCCGGACCGGACCCGGACCCGGACCCGGACCGGACCCGGACCCGGACCCGGACCCGGACCCGGACCGGGACCCGGACCGGCCCGCACCGTCCGGGCCGAGGACCACGTGCCGCGCCTGATGCCTTCATGACGCCGCGCGCGGGCACCGCCGCCCTCATGGTCACGGAGGCCGAGACCCCCCGCTTCGACGGCGCCGACACCGTCGCCCTGTTCGACGGCCACCGAGGCGCCCCCTCGAAGACGCGCGAGGCGTACGCCGACGGCCTCGGCGTGAACGGCCGCTGACCGCTGTCACCGCGCGCCCGACCGGGCCGGAGGCCGACCGCGAAGAACCCGGCGGACCCGAGCCCTTCCGGCATCGGCGCGCACAGGAACAGGTGAAGCCGACGAGCCCCACGCGACTGGCCGGAACCGACTCCGGAGTGGACGCTTGTACCCCACTCCTTCGCGGCTGCTCCTACGGCCCCTTCGGGCGTGGGTCGGAGGGGTCCGGCGCAGGGGTGGACGGGCAGAAGCAGGCGGTGACCGACTTGCCGTGCGGGCAGGGGCGTGCCTCCCAGGCGTCGGCCAGTGCGTCGACGAGCAGCATGCCCCGCCCGCCGAGGCGGTCGTCGCTGGGCTCGCGCGGTGTGGGCAGGGCGTCGTCGTCGTCGTGCACGGTGACGTGCAGGCACCGGCCGTCCCAGGTCATCACGAGACGTGCGGATGAGCGGGCGTGGACGTGGGCGTTGGTGACCAGTTCGGACACGGTCAGCAGGACGTCATCCACCGACTGCGCGTGAGTGTGCGTCCAGCCGAGGGATCCCAGATGCTCGCGTACCCATTCACGAGCCGCTCGCGTCCCCGCGCTGATCGGCAGCGAGCGCGCCCAGCCCACCGCCCGCACTGACGATTCGTCCACCGTGAGACCTCCCTGGCTGTCCCGGCTCGGTTCTGTCACCGTTACCCGCGGCGGCAGCCTTGACGCCCTGCGCCGAAGGGCGGAGTCGCCGGACCGCATCGGCCCTCCCGCCGCGCGGGGCTCGCAGCGCGGCTCCCACGGTGGCCGGTGCCGTTCCGCAGAGGGCGGTCCGGCGGGGGAAGGCGCCGGTGCGCGAGCCGAGCCGATGTGGCGGGACAGGCACCTTTGCGCGGCGCGAGTCCGGGTACCCAGCCGCCAGCCGAGGGGAGCCGGGAGGCGGTCGGTCCTCTTCGCGCCGTGCATCAGCTCAGGAAGGCGGTACCCGTACATGGTCGGCACACCCTCCCCGGACATCCCCGGTGCGGACGTGGACGGGTTCGCGGAAGCGCTGCGGTCCAAGGTGGACGCCGAGGTCCGTTTCGAGGCCGGCAGCAGAGGCGCGTACGCCACCGACGGGTCCCACCACCGGCAGGTGCCCCTCGGGGCCGTCGTGCCCCGCTCGGTGGAGGCGGGGGCGGAGGCGGTAGAGGTCTGCGCGCGGTTCGGCGCGCCGGTACTCTCGCGTGGCGCTGGCACGAGTCTCGCCGGTCGGACGGCCAACGCGGCGGTGGTGATCGACTGGACGAAGTACCGCGACGCGCTGATCTCCGTGGACGCCGACGCCCGCACCTGTGTGATGGAGCCCGGCATCGTCCCGGACGAGCTGAACCGCCGGCTCTCGGACCACCGGCTGCAGTTCGGCCCCAAGCCGTCGACGCACAGCCACTGCGCCCTGGGCGGCATGACCGGCAGCAACTCGTGCGGGGCGTCCGCCCAGGCCTACGGCGAGACGGCCTTCCGCGGCGATCCGGGCGCGCTCCGCCTCGGAGGCCGGTCCGACCCACCTGCGCAGGCCGTCGCAGGTCAGGATCTCCGGGCGGCGGACGCTGTCGACCGCCGCAAGGCCGAGGTGGAGGTGTACGCCGGCCGGAGAGGCTCGCCGGCACCCACCCGGCCGACATCCGCCGCGGCTTCCCGCGGATCCCGCGCCGCGTCTCGGGCTACGACCTCGACTCGCTGCTGCCCGAGAACGGCCTCGACATCGCCGGGTCCTCGTCGGCAGCGAGGGGACCCTGGTCACCGTCCTGCGCGCCTGCCCAGCGCCGGCCCCGAACGCCTCGCCGTACGACCCACCGGGCCTTCCCCGACCGCCCGCTGGGCCGCCACCGCGGCCGCCACGGCGCTGACGGCGAGGCCGCGATCGCCGTCGGCCACCGCGTCCTGCGCCGCGCCTGGGCCCTGAGCCGCGCCCAGGCCCTGCGCCGCGCCCAGGCCCTGCGCCGCCCCAGACCGAACCCGCCCGGACCCGAGGGGATCCCATGTCCAAGAAGGTCTCCGACCACCTGCTGGAACGCCTGCGCGACTGGGGCGTCGACCATGTCTTCGCCTACCCGGGCGACGGCATCAACGGGCTGCTGGCAGCCTGGGGCCGCGCCGACGACAACCCCCGCTTCGTCCAGGCCCGCCACGAGGAGATGGCCGCCTTCGAGGCCGTCGGTTACGCCAAGTTCTCCGGACGGGTCGGCGTGTGCGCCGCCACGTCCGGGCCCGGCGCCATCCATCTGCTCAACGGTCTGTACGACGCGAAGCTCGACCATGTGCCCGTGGTCGCGATCGTCGGCCAGACCGACCGCAGCGCCATGGGCGGCTCCTACCAGCAGGAGGTCGACCTGCTGAGCCTGTACAAGGACGTGGCCTCCGACTTCTGCGAAATGGTCACCGTGCCCGAACAACTGCCCAACGTGCTGGACCGGGCCCTGCGCACCGCCCTGTCCCGCCGCTCGGTCACCGCCGTCATCGTCCCGGCCGACGTGCAGGAACTGGACTACTCGCCGCCGGAGCACGCGTTCAAGATGGTGCCCTCCAGCCTCGGCATGTCCCGGTCCGCGCCCGTGGCCGGCGACGAGGACCTGGCCCGGGCCGCGGAGGTGCTCAACGCCGGCGAGAAGGTAGCGATCCTCATCGGCCAGGGAGCGCGCGGCGCGCGCGCCGAGGTCACCGCCGTCGCGGACCGGCTGGGCGCGGGGGTGGCCAAGGCGCTGCTGGGCAAGGACGCCCTCGACGACGACCTGCCCTACGTCACCGGGTCCATCGGGCTGCTGGGCACCCGCCCGTCGTACGAGATGATGAGGGACTGCGACACGCTCCTCGTCATCGGCTCGTCCTTCCCCTACAGCCAGTTCCTGCCGGAGTTCGGACAGGCCAGGGCCGTTCAGATCGACATCGACGCCCACATGATCGGCATGCGTTACCCCTTCGAGGTCAACCTCGTCGGTGACGCGCGAGCCACTCTCGGCCGGCTGCTGCCGCTGCTCGACGCGGCCAAGGGCCACGGCTGGCGCAAGAAGATCGAGAAGAACACCGCCCGCTGGTGGCAGGTCATGGAACGGCGCGCTGAGGTCGAGGCCGAACCCCTCAACCCGGAACACGTCGTCCACGCCCTGAACGACCTGCTGCCGGACAACGTAATCCTCTCCTCGGACTCCGGTTCGGCCGCCAACTGGTACGCGCGCCACCTGCGACTGCGCGAGGGCATGCGCGGCTCGTTGTCCGGCACGCTCGCCACCATGGGCCCCGGCGTCCCCTACGCCATCGGTGCCAAGTTCGCCCACGGGGACCGGCCCGCCATCGCCCTCGTCGGCGACGGAGCGATGCAGATGAACGGCATGGCCGAGCTGATCACCGTCGCCAAGTACTACCGGGAGTGGGAGGACCCGCGGCTGATCGTCGCCGTCCTCAACAACCGGGACCTCAACCAGGTCACCTGGGAGATGCGCGCCATGGAAGGCGCACCGCAGTTCCTCGCCTCCCAGTCCCTCCCCGACTTCCCCTACGCGGACGTCGCCCGCCTGGCCGGGCTGAAGGGCATGCGGATCGACAGGCCCGGTGACGTCCGAGATGCCTGGCAGGCCGCGCTGGCCGCCGACCGGCCCTGTGTGCTCGACTTCGTCACCGACCCGGCCGTCCCGCCGATCCCGCCGCACGCCACCCTCGACCAGATCGAGTCCGCGGCCCTCTCCGTCCTCAAGGGGGACAGCGACCGCGCCGGCATGGCCCGCCAGGGAATCAAGGCCAAGGTGCAGGAGTTCCTGCCCGGCGGCCGGCACCGGGAGGACGGTCCCGGCACCGGGAACACGAAGTGAGCGGCATGCCCGTGGTGGAGCGGGTGGACGTGTCCGCGCCCACCGTCCCCACCGGCGCGCCCGAAGCGGACGGCACCCTCCGGTGGGACCGCACCACGCTGGTGCCGGCGGCTGCCCGCAGCGCCGGCGCCACCGGTCTCGGGGACACCTGCGCCCCCGCGGCGACCGCGCGGGTGATCAGCGACCCGCTCGCCGACACCGTCACGGGGCAGCCGGCTCTCCACGTCCCCCGCTGCGACGAGGCCATGCACCGCGCCGCCTTCCCGCAGGGTGGTCGTCGGCAGGTCGCACTGGACGAGCCAACGGCGAAGGGCGTTGCGGACGGGGGCGGGTCGGGCCGACTCCGCGGGGAAGGTCATCTCCAGCGGGGCGGGGTGCCGGTGCAGCGGCAGGGTGGAGCGGGCGGGGATCGTGCAGGTGCCTTCGGGGCGTGGGCTGCCGGGGCGGACGGCCAGGGGGAGTGAGCGTCCGTCCTCGAGGAGCTGGGTGGTGCCGTCGGGGTGGACGAGGATGCCCGGGGGATGTCCGGCGCTGGAGTAGGTCAGCTGTCCGGTTCCGGAGTCGAGCACGCCGCAGAAGACGGTGGTGCACATCGCGCCGGGCACTCCGGCGGCGAACTGGTCCGGTGCCATCAGCCTCTGGGCGGGGCCGGCGTCCTGCAGCGGCGGGTCCATGGCGGACGGCGAATCCGTCAGGCAGGTGGGACGGACCGAGGACGGCGCGCGTGATCCTGCCGGACGAGGGGCAAGATCGGCAGCGTGCCGGGTACCGGTACCAGCATGGCTGAAGTGGTGCAGGCGGGTTTGTGGGGATTGTTGGCAGGTTCGGCGCTGCTGCTCGGTGCCGGTCTCGGGTACGGGCTGCGCGTGCCGCAGAAGGTGATCGCGACCGTGATGGCCTTCGGCGCGGGCGTCCTGCTGTCCGCCGTCTCCTTCGAGCTGGTCGGTGAGGCCTACGATCAGGCCGGGCTCGCCCCGGCGGCTGTCGGCACCCTCGCCGGCGCGGCCGCCTACACCCTGGGCAACGTCTGGCTGGCCCGGCGCGGGGCCCGGCACCGCAAGCGCTCCGGCAACCGGCCGGCGCAGGCGCAGCCCACGGAGGGCGAACAGGGCGGCTCCGGGACGGCGCTGGCGCTCGGGGCACTGCTGGACGGTGTTCCCGAGTCGGCCGTCATCGGGGTGAGCCTGCTGGACGGCGGGGCGGTGAGCCTGGTGACGGTGGCCGCGGTGTTCCTCAGCAACGTGCCCGAAGGGCTGTCGAGTTCGGCGGGGATGAAGAAGGCGGGGCGCGGCAAGGGGTACGTCTTCGGTGTGTGGGCGGCGATCGCCGCCGTGAGCACCGTCTCCGCCGTCCTCGGCTACACGGTCGTCGGCGCGTTCGCCCCGGCTGTGATCGCGGCGGTCACGGCCGTGGCCGCCGGCGCCATCCTCGCGATGATCGCCGACACGATGATTCCGGAGGCGTTCGACGACGCCCATCTCGCCATCGGGCTGATCACCGTGTGCGGTTTCCTGGTCTCCTTCGCGCTGTCGCACGCCTGACACCGCTCGGCCCGCGACGCCGAGCCCTTCGCGGCGGGCACGGACCGGTCAGAGGACGGTCCGCGTGAGCGGTCGGGCGTACGCGGGAGTCACGGGGCGCGCCGGGCCGGTGGTGCCGCTCCTCGTGCCCGCCGGCGAGACGGACCAGCGGGAGCCCGGCCACCACACGCGGGGGAGCCGGCCGGGCCGTCCCGTGTTCCGTACCGTCCCCGAGGAGCGCGGACGAGCCGGGCGCACCGGCGAATCGGCTGGCCCGCGAGACGGGCCGGCCCCCGCCCCCGCCCACCTCCTGCTGCGCACCCTCGCGCACGACGGATACGTCCGGAAACCGGAGGACGGCACCTTCGTCCTCGGCGAGCGGCTCGGCGCACTGCACGGCGCCCGCCGCGACCAGGCGCTGATCAGCAGGTCCGCTCCACGCCCGGCGCCCTGCGGGACGAACTGTCCGCCGCCGCGTACCTCACCTCTAACGAGGACGGCGAGATCCGGATCGCGGAGACCGTCGACAGCGCCCGACCGTCGTCCGTACGCCGGAACACCGGCGGCAGCGCCACCCGTCGGCATTTCCCCGTAGGCGTGCCGCCGTGCCTGCCGCGGCTGCCTACTTGGACTCGACGCGTCCGGCGGCCGGTTCGGCTCCGGTCGTCAGCGCCTCGCACGCCGCCTGCCAGGCGTCGTCGCCGGGCTGGAACCGGGTACGCAGCCAGGCCGAGGTGAGGTGGGCGAGGGCGGCGACCCGTCCGGGGTTCTCGTCGGTGGTCTCGGCGGCGTCGAATCCGGAGATGCCGCCCAGCAGATGCCCGGCGCCGGACAGGGTGAGCAGGGTCTTGGGCGCGGGGGCGAGGCGGTAGGGGTCGGCGTGCCACCCGGGGCCGACGTCGGTGAAGTGCCGGGAGTCGTCCTGGTCGCCGGCCACGACCAGGGCGGGCGTGGTCATCGTGGAGAAGTCGGTGGTGCGGAAGAACGGCACCATCTCGGCCATCGGCCCGTTGAGCACGTCCCCGCCCCTGCCCGGCGCGGCCAGCAGCACGCCCGCCCCGATCCGGGGCTCGCGCAGGTCCACCGCTTCCCCGGTGTCCGGGTCGGTGCCGCGGGCGCCCAGCAGGAGGGAGGCGGTGTGGTCGCCGAGGAGTGCCCGGCGACCGCGATCCTCTCGTGGTCGATGCGCCCGGCCAGCCCCGGCACGGTCTCCTCGACCTCGTCGAGCCGGTCCAGGATGTGGCTCATGTCCTCGGCACGCGAGCGCCAGAACAAGGGGGCTGCGGGGGCGTCGGCCGATGGACGCCGACGGCCCAGCGACCAAGCTCGCGGCGAGCACGGTGAACCGGATCCTGGCCGCGGTGTCCTGGCGCCCCACGCCGCTGGGGCAGGCGTTCGCCGAGTACGGGCGGATCGCCAAGACCCTGCACCTGCTGGCCGTGGTCGACCCGGTGGACGACACCTGCCGCCGTCAGATGAACCGGCAGCTGACCGTGCAGGAGTCCCGCCACGAGCTCGCCCGGGATGTGTGCCACGGCAAGCGCGGCATCATCCACCAGGCGTACCGGGACGGGATGGAGGACCAGCTCGGCTCGCTCGGCCTGGTCCTGAACGCCGTCGTGCTGTGGATCACGAAGTACATCGACGCCGCCGTCGCGGCGCTGCGGGCAGAAGGCCACGAGATCCGCGACGAGGACGTCGCACGGCTCTCCCCGCTGAAGCACAAGAACCTCAACGTGCTGGGCCGCTACAGCTTCACCGCCTCCGTCCCCGCCGGCGGCACCCTGCGCCCGCTGCGCGACCCGGATGCCCCCGGGCTGGACGACGACGAGGACGCAGACGGAGCGGAGGACTGACCCGGGCCGGGAGAGGTGGCCGCTGGCCGAGGTCCTTGGCAGGGACGGCCGTCGGCAAACGGGTGCTCCGCAGGCGGCCAGCGCGGCTGTGCATGGCAGGTGGGGAACCGATGGACGGTGATGCCGGAATCAGCCCGGCACACCGTCAGAGAGGAACCGCACGATGGAGCAGTCGGAGCTGGAGAGCAAGATCCAGAAGCTGGAGACGGGGTTGGCCGTCCAGGAGGCGGCCATGGCCGGCGCGCAGTCCACTCAGGCGGCGGCGCAGGCGGGCATGACCTCGACGTTCACCGCGACGCAGACCGGGACGTGGGCCGTGATGGCCACCGGCAGCGTGGCACTGCTGGTCGGGATCTTCCTCGGCATGGCCATCGCCAAGGACTGACGGCCGACCCCGCCCTACCGGGAGCCGCCGCCTTTGCGCCGCCCCCGCCCGGCCTCGTGGCCGGTCGGGGGCGGCTCGCTGTGAGGCGCCCGTGGCAGCGGACAGCACGCCCGCCTCACACGATGAACGTTCCCCTGGGCGGGCAGGTGAAGACCGCGGCGGTCCTGGGGATCACCCGTTCGCGGATCACCGCCCATCAGGATGGGCGCTCGCGCAGATCAGGCATGCCGCGTCAGGAGCCGTCGTAGTGATCACGGCTTCCCGACTTGGCCAGCCCACGGCTGATCATGTAGCCGAAGGTGAGGATCACGATGTACAGCCAGGCTTTGTCGGCACGGAAGTAGTCGGCGTGATTGTCTTCGGTGCCCACCACCATGGAGGCGATCAGGACCGCGATCACGGAGGCTATGTAGACGAAGAACTCCGTGGTCTTCAGGGCCGACTTCGTCTCGGTCGACAAGCGGCGTGAGCCGTGTCCGGAAACGTCCGTGCCGCTGTCGCGACGACCAGGGGTGCCAGCCGGGTACGCAGAGGTCATGGCAGGTGTCCAATCCGTCATGCGAAGCACGCTCCGCAGGTCGGGATCACGCCAAGATCGACGCTCTCCTACCTGACCGACTACCCCAGAACAGGAGAAACAACATCACAGCAGCCACATGTAGCTGGGCGTGACGGCGATTACGGAAAGTGATTCTCATAAATGACCAGTTGCGAGAGTTCTGCGAGAGGCCCGGAGCCGATAACGAATCCGCACATACTCGCCCCATGGGGTTCTACAAACAGTCGAAGTTCGCCAACGCCGTCTTCGGATGGGAACTCCACCGGAGGCTGACCGCGGCCGACAGCCCGGTGCGCAGTCTGCTCACCCACCCCGGCTACACCTCCACCAACCTCCAGACAAGCGCGCCGGTCGGCATGGTGAAGGTGCTGTTCGGCTACATCTTTGCTCCGCTCGCCCAGCCCTCCGGACAGGGTGCACTGCCCCAGCTGTACGCGGCCACCGCCCCGGGCGTGAGGGGCGGTGAGTTCATCGGGTCGGACGGCTTCGCCGAGCTGCGAGGCGGCCCGACGCAAGTGCAGTTGTCCACCGCGGCAGCCGATCCCGAGACCGGCCGCCGTCTGTGGGAACTGTCGGAACAACTCACCGACGTGCGGTTGCTGTCTCCAGCCGCCTTCTGACGAAGAGGTCGCGCGAATGGGCGTGGGGTCATGGCCGGCGAAGCGGGCGTTCGGCCCAGCGGTGGGTTGTCCACGCCTGTCGGATCAGGCTCCGCACGGTGATGATCGTGTCGGCGAGATCGAAGAAGGCATCGATGACGATGGCCCGGCGCTTCTAGCAGCGGGCGAGGCGGTGGAAGGCGTTCTGCCTGGCATGGGTGCGCTCCACGTGCCACCTCTGGCTTGCCTGAATGGGCGCCTTCTCGCCCCTGAGCGCGATCTGGCTTTGCAGGCCACGCTCGTCGAGCAGGGCGCGAGTCTTGTCCGGAGTCGTAGCCGGCGTCCAGGTGGACGGTGATGTCGTCGGGCAGCGGTCGGAGGTCGTCCAGGCGGTTCAGGGTCGGCGCGAGCAGCGGGGAGCCGTGTCGGTTGGCCCCGGCCAGGACGCGGCCCAGTGCAATGCCATAACCGTCCGTCATACCCGAGCGTTTCAGGCCCTGTTTGCGGCGGTCGACCGGGGAACGCCCGGCCACCTCGCCGCCTCCGGGGGCCTTGGTGATCGAGCCGTCGACGGCGATCTGGTCCAGGACCAGGCCGGCGATCCGGTCATAGGACTCCAGTGCGATCTGCTTGAGCCGCGCGAAGACGCCGAGGACGATCCACTCGTCGCGGCGGTTGCGGATCTGTTCGAGGACGTCCAGACCGAGGGCACCGGCTTCTGACCGAGGCGGCGGCTTCGGCACCGGCCGCCGTTTCGCCGTGCGTCTACCCCCAGGTCTGGTGGCAGAGGGCCACGATGTCCGAGGACGCGACCCCGTCCGCCCGGGCGCACAGGTCCCGCATCTGCTCGGGTCGGGGCTGCGGTCGGGCCGGCGGCGGCTGCGGGACTTGGTGCCGTGTCGTCGGGCGGGGCCGCACGCGAGGCTGCGCGGGCGGTCGGGGAGCAGCTGGACGGATGCGAGGAGCGGACCGCTCCGGCGCGGGGCGGGGCCGCCGCACAGGCGCATGCGTATGGCGCTCGGGCGTCCGGTCGGGCTCGGTCCGGATCAGGGCCGAACGCCCCGACGGCGGGGCCCCCGGCCCTGCGGGCGTCGAAGGAGACAGACGGCCCGGGGCAACGATGCCGCGCTCGCCCTGCGGCCGACCGTCGGCCGGGGCCGGGCCGGGCGTCACCGTGGCGCATCCTGTGACGCTCAGCAGGACCAGGAGCACAAGGACCAACGGGCGAAGGGGCAACGGGCGATGGGCCGACGGGCGAGGGACCGACGGGCGAAGGGCCAACGGGCGAGGCGGCATCGGACCACTGTGCGCCACTGCGGTCGCCGGCACACGGCACCACGCGGCCGGTCACCACAAGGAGGGACCGGGCCCGAACGATGCTGACGTCGTTTCCCCACGTCGGCCCTGACCTCACGCACAGTGATCACAACGGGGCGGTGGCGTCTGCACCTGAACCAGGCGCCCCCCACACGACGGCGCACCGGCCGGGGTGCTGGGCATCTCCGACCGGCTCCGCCCCGGCGCGCAGGCGACCGTCGCCGCCCTGACGACTCTGACCGGCGGCCGCACTCCGGTCCTGCTGACCGGCGACAACGAGCGCGCCGCCCGCCAACTGGCGGCCGAGGTCGGTTTCACGGACGTCCGCGCCGGGCTTCTCCCGCAGAACAAGGCCGCCGCCGTCCAGGGCTGGGAACCCGAGGGACGCCGGGTGCTGGTGGCCGGCGACGGCGTCAACGACGCCCCCGCCCTGGCCGCAGCCCACACCGGCACCGCGATGGGCAAGGCGGGATCCGACCTCGCCCTGGAAACCGCCGACGCCGTCATCGTCCGCGACGAACTCGCCACCGTCCCCGCCGTCGTGGACCTCTCCCGCAGAGCCCGCCGCCTGGTCGTCCATAACCTCGTCATCGCCGGGATGTTCATCACCGTGCCCGTGCCCGTGCCCGTGCCCGTGCCCGTGCCCGTGCCCGTGCCCGTGCCCGTGCCCCTGGCCTGGGACCTGGCCGGCACCCTCCCGCTGCCGCTCGGCGTCGCAGGCCACGAAGGCTCCACCGTCGTCGTCGGTCTCAACGGCCTGCGCCTGCTGCGCGCACGCGCCTGGCCCATCTCGCCCGCCGAGCACCCCCGGTGAGCCGCCCCACCCGGCGAGCGCACGCCCGCCCCTTCCTGGGCGCCCGTGCCGCCCGCTGCCGCGGTACCGCGGCCAGGGTGCCCCGCCCGGCCACCGAGCCCGGCCCACCCCCCTGCGCGCTGCCTCGGCCGGCGTCGCGGCCGTCCGGCGCACCGACCGCATCGACGCGGGTGAGCGGGCGAACGTCATCGTGCTCCAGCTCTCCACCGGAGGACGCGAGGCCGGAGGCCGACCGGTCTGGTTCGGCCAGGTCGATCGACCCCGGCACCGCCACCGACATCACCGCCCTGGCGGCGCGACGACGGCCCCGTCCCGGCCGGCCCTCCAGGGATCCCGGACCCGTACGCCTTCCAGCCCCCGCCGGGTGCGTACCGAGCTCCACGACGAGGGACACCGCCCGTCGGCGCCAGGGTGCCGTCCCACTGGCCTGGCGAGCTTCGGGTTGTTCAGCTCGATCCCCTATCGTGCCCGCGCACCGCGGAACCTGTCCGCGGGCGCGTCCGGCAAGGAGAGAACACCGTGAGCAGCACGCCCCCACCCGCAGTCGGGCTGCCGGACGAACTCCAGCGGCGCCTGGGCGTACCGGACGCGGTGATAATCGGTCTGGGGTCGATGATCGGCGCCGGGATCTTCGCCGCCCTGGCACCGGCAGCCCACGCGGCCGGCTCCGGCCTGCTGCTCGGACTGGCCCTGGCCGCAGTCGTCGCCTACTGCAACGCCACCTCCTCCGCCCGGCTCGCCGCCCTCTACCCGGCCTCCGGCGGGACCTACGTCTACGGGCGTGAGCGCCTGGGCGAGTTCTGGGGCTACCTGGCCGGCTGGGCCTTCGTGGTGGGCAAGACCGCCTCCTGCGCGGCCATGGCCCTGACCGTCGGCACCTATCTCCGGCCCGGCCAGCCCC
The DNA here is from genome assembly GCA_049998335.1 of Streptomyces sp. cmx-10-19. Lineage (GTDB taxonomy): Bacteria > Actinomycetota > Actinomycetes > Streptomycetales > Streptomycetaceae > Streptomyces. Next base: position 78,183 of record JAEBFB010000017.1, on the reverse strand, counting down.
ACGCGGTCGCGGTCGCCGCCGTGGTGGTTCTGACCGTGGTCGACTACACCGGCGTCCAGAAGTCCGCCCTGCTCACCCGCCTCATCGTGACCGTCGTCCTCGCGGTCCTCGCCGCCGTCGTAGCCGCCTCTCTGGCCTCGGACGCCGTGGACCCGTCTCGCCTGAACGTCGGAACGGACGCGACGGCGGGCGGGGTGCTCCAGGCAGCCGGACTGCTGTTCTTCGCGTTCGCCGGCTACGCCCGCATCGCCACCCTCGGCGAAGAGGTCCGTGACCCGGCCCGCACCATCCCGCGTGCCGTCCCGATCGCCCTGGGCATCACCCTCGTCGTCTACGCCCTCGTCGCCGTCTCCGTCCTGTCGGTCCTGGGCCCGGACGGCCTCGCCGCCGCCAGGGCCCCGCTGACGGAGGCCGCTCGTGCCGCCGGCGCCGACTGGCTCGTCCCCGTCACACGCGTCGGCGCGGCCGTCGCCGCCCTCGGCTCCCTGCTCGCCCTCGTCCTCGGCGTCTCCCGCACCACCCTGGCCATGGCCCGCGACCACCACCTGCCCCATGCCCTGGCCGTCGTGCACCCGAGGTTCAAGGTCCCGCACCGCGCTGAGCTCCTCGTCGGTGCGGTCGTCGCCACCGCGGCCGCCACCACGGACGTCCGCGGAGCGATCGGGTTCTCCTCCTTCGGTGTTCTGGCCTACTACGCCATTGCCAACGCCTCCGCCTGGACCCTGACCCCGGCCGAAGGCCGCCCGGCCCGGATCATCCCTGCCGTCGGACTGGCCGGCTGCCTCGTCCTGGCCTTCGCCCTCCCGCTGCCCTCCGTGATCACCGGCGCTGCCGTCCTGCTGGCCGGCGCCGCGGCCTACCGCATCCGTCACGTCGTCACCCGCCGGCCGTGACACGCGCACCACGGCACCGGGCCGCGTGAACAACCACCGAACCCGCCCGCGCCCGGCTCCAGCGGTGCCCGCAGGGCGGGTTCGCCGTTCCTCGGCCTGGTGACGGGGACATCGTCACCGGGGGTCGCCGCCCCGGTCGCCCGTTCGGAACTCGTCGCCTTTCACTCGGCCGAGCGCGACGGCGACGTACTCGTGCCTCAGCTCTCCTGCGCGCCCCGGTGGGCCCGGCCAGCCAGACGGGCCGGACCATGATGGCCGCGCTGTACACGGCGGTAGCGGCTCCCAGGACCCGCACTGCGGAGCCGACCTTGACGGCGGTGAACGGTGAGCCCTGCCGACTGGACGTCCCTGGCGGTGAACGCCGCCGTATACCTGGGTGCCGCTCTGGCGGTCATGCTGCTGACCTTCGCCGTCGCCCTGCGCAAAGGACTGCACCGGACAGCCGACATCGCCTGGGGTCTGGCCTTCGTCGCCGTCGCCGTCGCCTCGTACGCCCTGTCCCAGGGCACCGGCGATCAGGGCCGGCGGACGCTGGTCACGCTCGCGACCTGCGTCTGGGGAGGCCGGCTGGCCGCCCACATCGCCTGGCGCGGCCGCGGACACGGCGGGGACCCCCGCTACGCCCGCCTGCTCGACCTGGCGCACGGCAACCGGACCTGGTACGCCCTGCGGGCGGTGTACCTCCTGCTGGGCGCCCTCGTGTGGCTCGTCTCGCTGCCGGTGCAGGCCGCGCAGTACACCCCCGCCCCCCTCGATCCCCTCGCCCTGGCCGGGGCCCTGCTGTGGGCCGCCGGCCTCGCCTTCGAGACCGTCGGGGACCACCGGCTCGCCCGGTTCAAGGCCGACCCCGCCCACCACGGCCGGATCATGGACCGGGGCCTGTGGGCCTGGACCCGCCACCCCAACTACTTCGGCGACGCCCTGGTGTGGTGGGGTCTGTACCTGATGGCCTGCGGCACCTGGCAGAGCGCGGCACTCGCCGTGATCTCACCGGTGACGATGAGCCTGCTGCTCACCCGGGGCAGCGGCAAACGCCTGCTGGAGGCACACATGGCCCAACGGCCCGGATACGCCGCCTACCAGGCCCGTACCAGCGGCTTCCTGCCTCGCCCGCCCCGCCGTCCGCGTCCCTCGGGCACCGGCACGTGAGCACCGTCGGCAGCTGGGTCGGCGGGGGCCCCCTGCGCATCCGGACCGCGCCGGAAGATCCCTCGGCCGCCGTTCTGCTCCTGCACGGCGGCCGGGCCGACGCACTCGCCGCACCGGCGCGGTCGAACCTGCCCGCGCGCCGGATGACGCCCTTCGCCCGTGCCGTCACCCGCCGCGTCCTTCCCGGGCGGCTCCTCGTGGCGGACGTCCGCTACCGCCACCGGGGCTGGAACGGCGTCCGGGCCGACGCCGCGCACGACGCGCGCCAGGCTCTGCACGAACTCACCGGCCTGTATCCGGGCGTGCCCGTCGTGCTGGTGGGGCACTCCATGGGCGGCCGGGCAGCCCTCCGCGCGGCCGGCCACCCGCTGGTACGGGGAGTGATAGCCCTGGCACCCTGGTGTCCGCCCGACGAGCCCGCCGCCCACCTCGCGGCCCGGCAGGTCATCTGCCTGCACGACGAGAACGACACCGTCACCGACGCGCGAGCCACCTGGGACTTCCTCGCACGCGCCCACCACCTCGGGGGCATGACCTGCGGAATCGCCATGCCACACGGAGGGCACGCGATGCTGCGCGGTTCCCGCGCCTGGCACCGGATCACCGCTGACACCGTCCGGGGCATCCTGCGGCCGGACACCATGCCGCACGCGGTGGCGGCCGCCCAAGCCGGTCCGTCCGGCGGTGTCGTGCCGGCCCGCGATGTCACGGGGCGTTGAGGAAGTCGGCGGCGTGGTCCGCGGCCCAGACGTCGAAGCCGGTCGCCGGGCGGCCCGTGACCTGCCTGACGGTGTCGGTGGCGGGCGAGTTGCCGGCGTCGGCGTCGTCGAGGAATCGCAGCACCGCCTCGGCCTCGTCGGCGGGCATGAACCGCGAGAAGTGGCCTGCGGCCTCCTGGCGGGAAAGCTCGGTGACGGTGATGTCCTTGCCCGTGGCGGCCGCGATCACCGCGACTTGATCGCGCTGGCTCAGGCGGGCCGGTCCGGTCAGCAGGCCGCTGACCTGCGGCGAGGTGTTCCCGGTCAGTGCCGCGACGGCGACCGCGGCGATGTCGCGCTCGTGGACCGGAGCGGTCAGGGCGTCGGGCTTGTACAGGGCCACGGTGTCGCCGGCCTTGATCGGCCAGGCCCAGTTGAGGGCGTTGGTCGCCAGCACGAGCGGCCGCACCGGCACGACGGCCGGATCGGACGCGACCGCGAACGCGTTCTCGATCGCCCGGTGCTCCTCGGTGATGGGGTTGCCCACCGAGGTCGGATGGATCACGCTGCCGGAGGACATCAGCACGAGCTTCTCCACCCCGGCGGCCCGGGCGGCGGCGATGACACCGCCCGTACCGTCGCGGTGGGCATAGAGGAAGACCTGGCGCACACCGGCGAACGCGGTGGACAGAGTGGCCGGGTCGCCGAGATCCGCGGCGAAGACCTCGACGCCGGGCGGGAACTGCCCCGGCTGCGGATTGCGGGTCGAGGCACGTACCGGCAGGCCCTGCTCCCGCAGAGCGCCGAGGACATGCGTTCCGATACTGCCGCGGGCGCCCATGACCAGGGTGGGCCGGCTGTCGGAGTGGGACACGAGAGAAGCTCCCCTACGCGAGAGTGCACGCGCCAGGGAGCCGGAACCGGCATCGAGGCGTTCCGACGCTTCACCTCGACGTGGTCCAGGCTACGACATCCGTTTCGTCCTCGTGCCCCCGGACCCCTGCCGGGTCCGCGACGCGGGCCGGAAGCTCCGTCCCGGCTCTCGTTCCGTGCGGCCCGGCTTCTTACGGACCCGTGACGTGCCGGTCGGGTCGTCCGGTCCGGCTGCCCGGCGGGCCTAGCGTGGACGCATGCGTGTACTGGTCACCGGCGGCGCCGGTTTCATCGGATCCCATGTCGTGGAGGCGCTGCGGGAACGCGGGCACCAGCCCGTCGTCTACGACGTCCGCGAGGATCCCGGAGCCGACGTGCGCGATCCGGCGGCCGTGGCGCGGGCGCTGGCCGGGGTGGACGCCGTGTGCCACCAGGCGGCGAGAGTGGGGCTCGGCAACGGGTTCGCCGACGCGGCGGAGTACGTCGCCCACAACGACCTGGGCACCGCCGTCCTGCTCGCCGCCGCGGCCGGGGCGGGCGTGCGGCGGCTGGTGCTGGCGGGGTCGATGGTGGTGTACGGGGAGGGCCGCTACACGTGCCCCCGGCACGGGGTGGTGCGGCCGGGGCCGCGGGCCGTGGCCGACCTGGACGCGGGCCGGTTCGAGCCGCCGTGCCCGGTGTGCGGCGCGGACCTCGCCCCGGGGCTGGTCGGCGAGGACGCCCCGGCCGACCCGCGCAACGTGTACGCCACCACCAAGCTGGCGCAGGAGCATCTGGCCGCCGCCTGGGCCCGGACGACCGGCGCGAGCACGGTGTCGCTGCGCTACCACAACGTGTACGGGCCCCGGATGCCCCGCGACACCCCGTACGCCGGGGTCGCCTCCTTCTTCCGTTCCGCGCTCGCCCGCGGTGAGGCGCCACGGGTCTTCGAGGACGGCCGGCAGCGGCGGGACTTCGTGCACGTGCGGGACGTGGCCGCGGCGAACGTCGCGGCGCTGGAGGCGGAGCCGCCGGCGGGGACGCTGACCGCGTACAACACCGGCAGCGGCGAGCCGCACACGGTGGGCGAGATGGCCCGCGCCCTGGCCGCCGCGTACGGCGGCCCCGCCCCGGTCGTCACCGGCGAGTACCGCCTCGGCGACGTCCGCCACATCACCGCCGACTCGACCCGCCTGCGCACCGACCTGGCCTGGCGGCCCCGGGTGGACTTCACGGAGGGCATGCGGGAGTTCGCCCGGGCGGGCCTGCGGGGCGACTGACCCACGGCCCCGGGCGCCGACCGGCGGACGCGGCCCCGACGCCGCCCGACGCCCCCGATGCCCCGCACGCCACCGCGCCTCCGGCCCAGGTGTACCGCCGGCACGAGCCCCGGCCGCGACGGCGGCCGGGCAGGCCGGGGGTGCCGGCGCCCGTTCGCGCAGGTCGCCCACCGCACCGTGCGCGCGGTCATGGGCCACCGTCCGCCCGTCAGGTGTCCGCGGTCGGGAGGAGGACCTCGAAGCGGCAGCCGCCGGGGATGTTGCGGACCGTCGCCCGGCCGCGGTGGGCCTCCACGATGCCGCGGACGATGGCGAGGCCCAGGCCGGCGCCGGCCGGCGGGGTGCGGGCGTGGGTGCCGCGCCAGCCGGTGTCGAAGACGCGGGGCAGGTCCTCCTCGGGGATGCCGCCGCAGCCGTCGGTCACGGCGACCACCACGCCCTCCGGGGAACGCTCGGCGACCACCGCGACCGTGCCGTCGGCGGGGGTGCGGCGGATCGCGTTGACCAGGAGATTGCCCAGCACCCGGCTCATCTCCTTGCCGTCCACCTCGACCGGTACGGCGGCCACGGCGTCGCCGACCAGCCGTACGCCGTGCTCCCGCGCGAGCGGGTCCGCGCCCGCGAGGGCGTCGCCGACGAGGTCGTACAGGGAGACGCGGGCGGGGGCGAGGGGGAGGGTGCCGGCGTGGATGCGGGAGAGTTCGAAGAGGTCGCCGACCATGGCGTTGAGGCGTTCCACCTCGGTTCGGATCTGGCGCAGATAGCGGTCGGGGTCGGCGGCGACACCGTCCTCCAGCGCCTCGGACATGGCGCGCAGGCCGGCCAGCGGGGTGCGCAGGTCGTGCGAGATCCAGGCGACCAGTTCGCGCCGGGAGGTCTCCAGGGCCCGCTCCCGCTCCCGGGACTCGGTGAGCCGGGCGCTGGTGGCCGCCAGTTCCCGGCTGAGCGCGTCCAGTTCGGCGGTCGCCGGGACGGTGGGGGGTGCGTAGCCGCCGTCCTCGCCGAACGAGCGGGCGGCGATGGTCAGTTCGCGGCTGCGGGCGACCACCCAGCGGCCCAGCAGCAGGGCGGTGGCCAGGGAGACGACGGCCGCCATCGCCACGACCATGGTGACGACCGACAGGTCGTGCGGGGACAGGAACATCGCCCAGGCGACGGTCAGCGTGCCCGCGAGCATCGCGAGGACGCCGACCGCCGCGACCACCGCGAGCGACGCGGTCAGCGAGCGGTGCCGGATCAGCCGCAGTACGGCCGCGCCGGCCAGGCCGGTGGCGGCGGCGCCGGCGAAGGAGTACAGGGCGATGAGGAGGGTGTCGGACACGGTCAGTCCGCCTGCCGGCCGGCCGGGTCGAAGCGGTAGCCCACGCCCCACACGGTCTGGATCAGCCGGGGCCGGCCCGGGTCGTCCTCGACCTTGCCGCGCAGCCGCCGGACGTGGACGGTGACGGTGGACAGGTCGCCGAAGTCCCAGCCCCACACCTGCCGCATCAGCTCCTCCCGGGCGAACGCCCGCCCCGGGTGCCGCAGGAAGAAGGTCAGCAGGTCGAACTCGCGCAGCGTCAGAGCCAGTTCGGTGCCGTCCTTGGTGGCCCGCCGCGCGTCGGGGTCGGCGGTCAGACCGGCCGCCGCCAGGGGCCGTCCGGCGGGGGCGGAGGGCCGGGCGCGGCGCAGTACGGACTCCACCCGCAGCACCAGCTCCCGGGGACTGAACGGCTTGGTCACGTAGTCGTCGGCACCGACCTCCAGGCCCAGGATGCGGTCGTCCTCGTCGCCGCGCGCGGTCAGCATGACGACCGGCACCGGGCCCTCCCCGCGCAGTCGCCGGCACACCTCCAGGCCGTCCATGCCGGGCAGCATCAGGTCGAGCACCACCAGGTCGGGGCGGTGCGCGGCGGCCCGGGCGAGGGCGGTCGGGCCGTCGTCGGCGCGGTCGACGACGTACCCGGCGCGGTCGAGGTAGCCGGCGACGACCTCGGCGACCGTGGGGTCGTCGTCGACGACCAGGATCCGGGCGGGCCCCGCCGGGGACCCGGCCGAGGAGCCGTCCGGGGATGGGGACACATACGGCTGCTGCATGGCCCCAGCCTCGCACCGCGCCCACGCCGCGTCGCGCACGAGGGGCGCCGGGGGAGGGGACGTCCGCGTTTCGTAAGGAGCGGAAGTCCGGTTCGCCCGATTCCGGTTCGTAGGGTGAAAGCCGTGACCACCCCGCCCGCTCCGGACGTCGACGTCGTGCTCCCGTGCCTGAACGAGGCCGGGGCCCTGCCCTGGGTCCTGGACCGTATTCCGGCCGGCTGGCGCGCGCTCGTCGTCGACAACGGCTCCACCGACGGCTCGGCGGACATCGCCCGCGCGCTCGGCGCCACGGTCGTGACCGAGCCGCGCCGCGGCTTCGGCGCCGCCTGCCACGCCGGGCTGACCGCCGCCACCGCCGACGTCGTCTGCTTCTGCGACTGCGACGCCTCCCTCGACCCGGCCCTGCTGGCGCCCTTCGTCCGCGAGGTCCGGGACGGCACGGCCGACTTGGTGCTCGGGCGCCGGCGTCCCAGCGGCCGGGGCGCCTGGCCCCCGCACGCCCGCGCGGGCAACCTCGCCCTCGCCCGGATGCTGCGCCGGCGCACCGGTCTGCGCCTGCACGACCTGGGTCCGCTGCGTGCCGCCCGCCGCGAGGCGCTGCTCGGCCTCGACCTCACCGACCGGCGCAGCGGGTATCCGCTCCAGATGGTGGTGCGCGCCGCCGACGCGGGTTGGCGGATCACCGAGCACGACGTCCCGTACCGGCCCCGCACCGGCGCCTCGAAGGTCACCGGCACCTGGCGCGGCACCTGGCACGCGGTCCGCGACATGCGCCGGGTCCTGGCCGAGACACCGGCCGCGCGCGAGGGGTACCCGGGATGAGCGCCCTCCCCGACGCGGCGCCGGGGACAGCGCTCCGGCCGCGTACCGGGCCCGCCGCCCCCGGGCACGGCGCCCGCCGCCCGCGAAAGAGGCCCCCCGATGACCACGGCGACCACCTCCCTCCCCCCTCACCGGACCCCCGGCCCGCCCCGGCTCGGCCCACCCGGGCCGCGACGCCCGCCCCCCGGCGGCAGCACGCCACAACCACAGCCACCACTCCCACCGAACCCCTGGCCCCGGTCCCGTCCCCACCGATCCTCATCCCCACCGAACCCCGTGCCCCCGGCCCCGCCCCCCCGTACGGCCCACCCCGGCCGTAGCCCCGCCCACCCCCCTGCGTCCCCGCCCCTGCCCCTGCCCCTGCCCCTGCCCCCACCCGTCCCCGTCCCCCGCGAACGGAGCCCTCTATGAGTACGGCGGTCACCCTTCTCGTCATCGCCAAGGAGCCGCGCCCCGGCCGGGTCAAGACACGGCTGTGCCCGCCGTTCACGCCGGCCGAGGCGGCGGGCCTCGCCGAGGCGGCGCTCGGCGACACGCTGGGCGCGGTGGCCGCGGCGCCCGCGCGGCGGCGGGTGCTGGTGCTGGACGGCGACCCGGGCCCGTGGCTGCCGCCCGGCTTCGACGTCGTACCGCAGTGCGGGGGCGGGCTCGACGAGCGGCTCGCGGCGGCGTTCGCCGGGTGCGCGGGGCCGACGCTGCTGATCGGGATGGACACCCCGCAGGTGACGCCGGAACTGCTCGACGTGGACTTCGCCGACTGCGACGCGTACCTCGGTCCGGCCGAGGACGGCGGCTTCTGGGCCCTGGGCCTGGCCCGCCCCGACCCGGCGCTGCTGCGAGGCGTGCCCATGTCGACGCCGGTGACCGGGGCGGCGCAACGGGCGCGGCTCCTCGCGGCGGGGCTGCGGGTGCGCGACCTGCCCCGCCTCACCGACGTCGACACCGCCACCGACGCGCGGACGGTCGCCGCCCTGGCCCCGGACAGCGCGTTCGCGGCCCGGCTGACGGCGTGTACGCCGGGCCGGGGGGTGGCCGGATGACCGTCGCCGCAGAATCCCCCGGACGGCTGGCCGCCGCCCCCGCCTGGGCCGCCTCCGACCCCTACGCCGCCGCCCTGCGCGCCGGGCACGGGCCGCTGTTCCTGCGCCGCAGTGACGGCTGGCTGCTGCCGCTGGACGTGGAGCGCTGGTGCGCGCGGGCCGACGCCGTCGACCTGGACGTGCTGGACCGGTGCGAGGGCGCGGTGCTCGACGTGGGCTGCGGCCCCGGGCGCCTGGTGGCGGAACTCGCCGCCCGCGGCCGTACCGCACTCGGCATCGACGTCAGCGAGGCCGCCGTCGTCCGCACCGCGGGGCTCGGCGGCCGCTCGCTGAGGCGCTCGGTCTTCGAGCCGCTGCCCGGCGAGGGGCGCTGGGGCACCGTCCTCCTCATGGACGGCAACATCGGCATCGGCGGCGACCCGCGCGCCCTGCTCGCCCGCGTCGCCGGCCTGCTCGCCCCGGGTGGTCTGCTGATCGCCGAGACGGCCCCGGTCGACGTGGACGAACGCGCCGACGTCCAGGTCGTCGACGTCACCGACGCCCCCACACCCGGCGGCTCCTTCCCCTGGGCCCGGATCGGCACGCCCGCCCTGCTCCGGCACGCGGGCGCCGCAGGCTGGCACGGCGCCGCTCAGTGGGCGTCGGGTCCGCGCCGCTTCGTCGCGCTGCGCAGCGCCAGCAGCAGCGCCGAGCCGCCGAACAGCACGGCCGTGATCAGCAGCCAGCGGGCCAGGAAGCCGTCCGCCGACAGCCCGGTCGCCGACCGGTAGCGCGCGTCCACCCGGCCGGAGACCAGCGGGAACCACACCAGCAGGAGCAGCAGCGAGAAGGCGGCCGGGATCCGCGCGTACAGCGCCCCCGCGCGCCGCCCGGCCGCCCCCAGCCCGGCGACGACCGCCCGGTCGGCGAGCGTGTACAGCGGCAGCAGCACCAGGTCGTGCAGCAGCGCCGCCCCGACGAACCACAGCGCCACGCCGAGCCGGTCACCGGCGAGCAGCCGCACGCCCGCGTAGCCCGCGAGGGCGAACGAGCAGACGAGCAGGAGGATCTGGAACGGGCTGCCCAGCGGGGGACGCGGCACGCGCGGAAGCCGCAGAAGGCGCAGAAGGCGCACCCGGCGCGGGCGCTGAACCCGGTCGCCGCCGCTCATGCCAGATCTCCGAACGTCATCCGGGCCACCCACTTGGTGTTGAGGACGCCGGGCGCGGCCGGCACGATCACCCGCGCCGGATAGCCGTGGTCGGGGCTCAGCGCCTCGCCGTTGACGTGCAGGGCGAGCAGCGAGCGCGGGTCGGCGACCTGGTTGGCGCGCAGGGCGCCCCGGCGGAAGGCGCCCTGCCGCTGGAGGGACTCGACGAGCACGTCCGGCGGATCGCCGTCGAAGCCGACGAGCGCGGCGAGGTCCCGCAGCCGCACCCCGCGCCACCACTGGTCGGACGTCGACCAGCCCTCGACGCAGGCGATGGGCAGGGCGGCGCTGTGCTGGGGCAGCCGCAGCAGTGCGGCGCGGCCGAGCCGGACCGTGCCCGTGCGTCCCGTCACGACGAGCCGCCACGCCTCCTCGCGCGTCTCGGCCGCGTCGATCCCGGCGTACGCGGCGGTCTTGTTGATCTGGAAGCCGTTCGGGCCGGTGCCCGGTTCCGGCCCGCCGTGCGGCGCGAGCAGGGCCGTCGCCCGCAGCGGACCGTCGGCGCCCCGTCCGGCGGTGGTGGCGAACAGCAGCAGCGATCCCCCGCCGACCGTCCACAGCGCCCCGCGCCGCGACACGGTGGGCGCCGCGGGCCGGGGCGTGACCAGGTCGTCGTCCCGCTCCACGTCCGCGCCACCCGCCTCCACGTCCGCGCCGCCCGCCTCCTCGTCCGCCCCGGCCCGCATCCGGCGTACGGTGCGCAGCGCCTGCGGCGTCTTCAGCGCGGCGTGCGCGGCGAACGCGGCGAAGAAGACCCAGGCGCCGTAGAAGTGCAGAGGGTAGAAGGAGCCGGGGAAGACGTAGTCCAGCTGGATGTTGAGGACCCCGGTGACGAACTCGAACAGCGCGCCGCCGACCAGCAGCAGCAGCGAGATCCGTTCCAGCGTGTGGGCGAGCGAGCGGGCCGGCGGCAGCGTGAACAGCCGGGGTACGACCGACCAGAGCTTGGCCAGCAGCACCGGGATCAGGACGAGGCCGAGGGTGACGTGGACGCCCTGGGTGAGGCGGTACAGCCAGACGGGTCCGGTCGGCCAGGCGAAGAGGTAGAAGCCGAGGATCCCCTTGTCCGGGGTCTTGTCGTTGACCGGCGACAGGTCCGGGTTGTAGGCGGCGTAGGAGAGCAGGCCGGTCACGAACAGCACGGTGATGCCGCCGAGCAGGACGAGGCCGAGCACGGAGGTGAACCAGGGGCCGCGCAGGGGACTGCGCCAGAAACCCGGTGAGGAGGGGAGCCGGGGGGCGTGGTCGCGGGGGAGCCGTGGGGCGTGGTCGCGCATGTCCCGACGGTAGGCCGGGACCGGCCCGGACAGGGTCCTCGACTCATGACGAAACGCTGACGTCGGCCGCGCGCACCCTCCCGGGCGGGAACTCCCGGCCTACGGTTCCGATGTGACCCGCCCCCGCCCCCGCCCCCGCCTCCGCTCCCGCCCCCGCTCTGTCCCCGCGGACCTCTACGCCGTCGCAGGCGCCGTGCTGCTGGTGACGGCCGCCGTCCTCGTCGGCCGCCTCGTGTTCACCTATGACGACCTGGTCGTCGGCTGGCCGCCGCTGCTGGGCCGCTGGGACCCGCACGTGGGCCCCGGCACCCCGGCGGCCGTCCTGGTGGCGGCGGCGGTGGTGGCGTACGGCCCGGCCGTCGCCGCCCGGCTGCCGTGGCGGGCGCTGCTGCCCGCGGCCTGGGGCGCGGCGATGGCCTGGATCTGGTCGCTGGCCCTGGTCGACGGCTGGCGGCGGGGTGTCGCGGGGCGGCTCACCACCGGCCAGGAGTACCTCACGGTCATCGACCGCTGGCACGACATCCCGGCGACCCTGCGGGACTTCACCCGGCACATCCTCCTCCACTCTCCCGACAACTGGCCCGCCCACGTCGCCGGTCACCCGCCGGGCTCGACGCTCACCTTCGTGCTGCTCGACCGGATCGGGCTGCGCGGCGGGGGCTGGGCGGGGACCTGGTGCGTCGTGGTGGGCGCGACGGGGTGCGTGGCGGTGCTTGTGACGGTGCGGGCGCTGGCCGGCGAGCGGCTCGCCCGGCGGGCGGCGCCCTTCCTGGCGCTGGCGCCGGCCGCGGTGTGGCTGGGCACGTCGGCCGACGCGTACTTCGCGGCGGTGGCCGCCTGGGCGGTGGCGCTGCTGGCCCTCGCGGTCACCGGGCGCTCGGTGTGGTGGGCGGCGGGCTCGGGGCTGCTGTACGGCCTGACCTGCTACCTGTCGTACGGGCTGACGCTGTTCGCGGTGCTCGGGGCGGCGGTGCTGCTGCTGGGGCGGCGCCGGGTCCGGGAGCGTCCGGTGCTGCTCGTGGCGCTGGTGGCCGGGGCGGCGGTGGTGCCGGTGGCGTTCACGGCGGCCGGGTTCGACTGGTGGGAGGCGTACCGGCTGCTGGTCACGCGGTACTACGAGGGCGCGGGCGGGGTGCGCCCGTACGGCTACTGGGTGTGGGCGAACCTCGCCTGCACGGTGTTCCTGGTCGGCGTGGCGACGGCGGCGGGCCTGCGGCGTGCGGCCGTACGGCTGTGGGCGGCCGTACGCCGGTCGCCCCGGTTCCGGCCCGCCGGCGGGCCGGCCGCCGAGGGCACGGAGGCCGCCGGGGGGACCCGGCTCGCGTTCCTCGTGGCGGCCGGGGCGCTCGCCCTGCTGGCCGCCGACCTGTCCGGCATGAGCAAGGCGGAGACGGAGCGCATCTGGCTCCCCTTCGCCCTGTGGCTGCTGCCGGCCTGCGCGTTCCTCACCCGCCCGCGCGGCTGGCTGGCGGCGCAGGCCGTCCTGGCCCTGCTCCTCAACCACCTGGTGGCGACCGGCTGGTGAGCGCTTCCCCGGGCCGGCCGGGGTGTCGTGTCTTCCCGGGGCGCGCAGGTGACGGCTCTGCTCCCAGCGGGCGCACCGGGAAGTGGTCGGTTCCGTGCCGGCCGGGAGACGCAGCGTGACCCCGCGACCTCCACCCTCCCGCCCCGGTCGGCACGGCCGTGCGGGCGGTGTCCGACCCCGGCCCCGTCCAGGAGCCGGCGATCGGAGTGCGCCGTTACGCCGGAGCCGCGTCGAGATGCTCGGCACCGAGCAGCTCGCGTGTGCCCTCACCCCCGCCCAGCCGAGCAGTTCACCGTCGACCGGTCGTCCCTGACGCCCCTGGTGTCACTCCCGCGTCGTCTCCCCTTCATGCGTTGCTCCCCGAGTTCAGATGAACTAGTGCGGGAATGGCGTGAGTTGACGACTGATCAGAGCGTGGAGAGACGACATGGCCGAACCGGCCGAGGCGGTGGCGTCACCCGCGCCGATCGACATGCACCTCGCCGCCGCCGTCGCCCGGCGCTTCTACCTGGAGCACCGGGCGAAGGTGGAGATCGCCAAGGAACTCGGCATCAGCCGGTTCAAGGTGGCCCGTCTCCAGGACTTCGCCCCCGAGGACCCGTCGGGCACCGGCGGTCTCCCGGCACTCGTCGGCCCGCCCGGCCACTCCGGCGCTCATGTGGTCCTGAACCTCGACAACCGCCACTACCGACTGGCCCTACCGACCGACCCGACCTCGAAGCCCCCGGCCCCGAAGCCGCAGCCGAAGCCCGAGCCGAAACCGGAGCCGAAACCGGAGCCGAAGCCGGAGTAGGAGCCTGCCCCGAAGCCCGAGCCCCCTGCCCCGCAGCCGAAGCCCCCGGCCCCGAAGCCGAAGCCTGCCCCGAAACCGAAGCCCCCGGCCCCGAAGCCGCAGCCGTAGCCCGAGCGGAAACCGGAGCCGAAACCGGAGCCGAAACCGGAGCCGAAACCGGAGCCGAAACCGGAGCCGAAACCGGAGCCGAAGCCGGAGCCGAAGCCGGAGTAGGAGCCTGTCCCGAAACCGAAGCCCCCGGCCCCGAAGCCCGAGCCGAAACCGGAGTCGAAGCCCGACCCGTCCCGAGGGGACGGCAAGAAGCCCGAGCGGACGGCAAGAAGGGCGTCGGGTCGGAGAGGGACGGCGGCCGGGCGCCGGGGCGTCGGGTGCCGGTCCCGGTACGGGGGAGTGCCTTCTGTACTCCTTCATGGCCGGCGACCCCGTGTACACCCGCAGCCGTCTGGGCGGCCTCGCCACCACCGACCGCACCGCGTACGACTGGGCTCGGAAGCCCCGACGCGGTACGCGGTGAACTGCGCCGGCAGGCCGGCTCCGGCACCGGGGACGGCCCTTCGCGGACCGCGCTCCGCGCCATGCGGTCCCACGTGGAGGAGTACGTGCGCCGCAGCGCGGGACGGCTGCATCCGCAGATCATCGGCCAGTTCCGGCAGACGGTCGCCGACGAGTTCACCACCCGCGTCCAGGGCATGGACCGGGCCGGGAGGCTCGCCCTCCTCGCCCACCACGGCGTCCGGCGGGTACCCGCCCCCGAGGCCCTCGACCCCGCCGAACTGCTGAGACGGTACGTCGACGCCCGCATGGCGGCGGGACCCGCCGACCCGGCCCTCTCCCCGCGGGACGCCAGGGACGTACGGGAAGCGGAGGCCGAGGAGCTGAGCCCGCGCCGGATGTTCGAGTACCTCGGGCGGCACGACCTGCTGCCGACGCCCCTCGACGACGACCTCTTGATGACCTCGTATCAGGGCGACACGGGGGCGCACTGGTCGCGGACCGATCCGCCCGCACCGGGGGACCGGCCGGCCGGGCCCGCCCCCGAGGTCGTCGTGACCGGAGGCGGCCCCCTGCTCCAGGCGCCGCCGTCCGAGGCGGACCGGCGCCGGTGGATCGCCGGCCGGGTGAGCGCCGACGACCTGTCCGGCGACCTGCCGGGGTTCACCGGCGCCGAGAGCGTCACCCTGGACGAACTGAGAGCCGCGGGCATCGGGATCACCCCCGGAATGGACGTCGAGGCGCGACTCGGCGGAGGTGTGCGGGGCAGCGGCCTGACGCCGCTCGACCAGGTGCGGCTGCTGCTGGCCCGCCCCGGTCCGTGGCCGGACGCCCTCCACGCCGTCGCGGCCGCGGTGTCGCGCCGGATCTGGCGGTCGGCGTTCACGGACTTCGAAAGCACGACCCCGGACCTGGACGCTGCCCGGACGTGGGACACGGCGCTCGGACTGCTCCTGCGGGGCGACGCGGACTCCCTGCGCGCGGACTGGCGGCACGCCGGAGAGGCGTACCGCGACGCGGTGCGCCGCCTCGCCGACCTCCTGGCGGCGCCGCGGACGAACCCCCGGACGGTCGCGCGCCTCATCGCCCGCCTCCGGGCGGATCTCGGAGGCGATCAGGGCGCCTCCGGCCGTACCTGACGGTACGTCACATCGCTTTGTGGACAGAAGAGTTGCCGTCCGCGCGGCGTGGACCTGGGGCGGAGCGCGGCAGTCTCTCGTTCGGAGTTGTTTCCTTGTCTTGAGGCTTGACCTCAGAAGAGCCGCGAAAGCACACTGTGCACCATCTTCCCGGCGAGCCCTGATGCGCACTCCCCCCGCAAGAACCGTGCGCCGGTCCGCTTACCCCCACGGTGAAGGGCCCTTCATGCAACGAGACACAGCTTGCACCTCCATGTTCGCTCCACCGGTCGACGGCGGATCGAGACGACGTACACCGAAGGGTTCACGGCGCCTGCACTGCTTCATCACCCGCGCCGGGCACCGGCCGTGGCAGCCCCCGTCCTCGATGAACCTCAAGCACAGCAGCGGCGGCGCGAACCGGAGAGGGCATGTGCCCGCCGCGCGGTGACAGTCCTCGCGGGGACGGGTCTCTGCGTGGCAGACCTCTGAGGCCGCCCGACGAGGCCGTTCCGGTACCCGCTCGCAACTGACCGGGCCGCCGGTCCAACCCGCGGACGCAGTGCGCCCGGTGCCCGCCACGAACGGCCGGATACCCCTGCGAGGAGACAAAGATATGATGCATCACATGCCGGCAAGGCGCCGCCATCGGCGGTTGCCGACCTCGGCGCCGCCCCTGCCCCGCCTGGCCCCGGTGGCTCTCGCCGCCCAGGATCCGGCCCCCGTCCGCGGCGGCACCGAGGCCGCGAGCAGGTCGGTCGCGCAGCGGGCGACGACAACGACGCACCCACCTCATCCACCACCGACGGCACCCCACCGGCGAGCCGGGGCTGCGACGGCGGCACTGATCACAGAGGGCGGCCCACGGCCGGGCAGTCCCGGTGCGGCACTTCAGGGGCTGGTGAAGCCGGCCCTCCGACTCCCCATCGATCCGCAAGGAGATCCACGTGTTCGGTAATGTCCTGCACAGACGGCGTCACCGCCGATGGTTAGCGGCCGCCGTCGCCGCACTGTCCGCGATCGCGGCCCTGGCGGCCCTGCTGACGGCCACCGCGTCAACCGCCGTTGCGGCTCCCGGTTCCCCTGTGACCTCCGTGGCGTCGGGCCGCTGCCTGGACGTGGTCGGCCAGAGCACCGCGGACGGCGCGGGGATCAACATCTACGACTGCAACTCGCAGGCCAACCAGGCATGGACCCTCACCGCGGCGGGTGAACTGCGCGTCTACGACACCCCGAAGTGCCTGGACGTGGCCAGGGGATCCACGACCCCGGGCGCCGCCCTGCAGATCTGGTCCTGCAACGGCGGGGCGAACCAGCAGTGGAGGGTCAACAGCAACGGGACGATCACCGGTGTGCAGTCCGGGCTGTGCCTGGACGTGGTGGGCGCGGCGACCGCGAACAGCACCGAGGTGGACCTGTGGACCTGCAACGGGCAGAGCAACCAGCAGTGGAGGACCACCGCCGGTGACACCTCACCGCCGAGCGTGCCGGGCAACCCGCGCGTCAGCGACCTGCGGTGCGACTCGGTGACCTTCGCCTGGAACGCCGCCACCGACAACACGGGTGTGGCGTACTACGACGTCTACCACGACGGCCAGTTGATGAAGTCCGTCAGCGGCAGCACCCTGTCCACCAGCCTGACCGTGGTCCCCGGAGCCACCTGGGGACTGTACGTCAACGCCCGTGACGCCGCCGGCAACGTCTCCCAGGCCAGTTCCACGGTCTCCATCACCCCGCCGCAGTGCCAGTCGGACACCCAGCCCCCCACCGCTCCGGGCAATCTCCGAGGGACGGTGTCCGGCACCACGGTCACCCTGAACTGGTCCGCCTCCAGCGACAACATCGCGGTCAGGTACTACGACATCTACCGCGGCAGCAGCAGGGTGGGTACGGTCGCCGCGAACGGCCAGACGCCGCCGCCGACGACGTTCATCGACAGCGGACTGACCGCCGACACCTCCTACACGTACTACGTGGTGGCCCGGGACGCGCAGGGCAACGTGTCCGGCCGCAGCAACACGGCCACCGTGAGGACCGGCGCCGCATGCGGCAGCCCGGTGTGCGGCGTCAGGCAGATCGGTACCGACAGCGACATCCCCTGGGGCCTGGTCACCCTGCCCGACGGAACGATTCTGTACACCCGGCGCGACGCCGACGACATCGTCCGTCTCAACCCCGCGACCGGCGCGAAGACCACCGTGGGAACCGTGCCGGGAGTGGCCGGGACCGACGGCGAGGGGGGCCTGATGGGACTGGAGATCTCCCCCACCTTCAGCTCCGACCACTGGCTGTACATCATGCACACCTCCTCGACGGACAACCGGATCGTCCGGATCAAGCTGGAGAACGACAGGCTCAACCTCGGCAGCGAGCAGGTCCTGCTCACCGGCATCCTGCGCAACAAGTTCCACAACGGCGGCCGGCTGCGCTTCGGGCCCGACGGCAAGCTCTACGCCAGCACCGGCGACGCCCAGAACGGCGACTACGCACAGAACCGGAACAGCCTCAACGGCAAGATCCTGCGCCTGAACCCCGACGGCAGCGCCCCCTCGGACAACCCGTTCGGGAACCACGTCTGGAGCTACGGCCACCGCAACCCGCAGGGCCTGGCCTTCGACTCCCGGGGCCGCCTGTGGGAGCAGGAGTTCGGCAACGGGATCATGGACGAGACCAACCTGATCACCCGGGGCGGCAACTACGGCTGGCCGGCCTGCGAGGGCACCAGCGGCAGCTGCGGCACGGCCGGCTACATCGCGCCGAAGCGCACCTACGCGACCGCTGACGGCTCCTGCTCCGGCATCGCCGTGGTGCGCGACGCCCTCTACGTGGCCTGCGAGCGCGGCACCCGGATGTACCGCGCGGTCATCAGCGGTGACTCCCTGACCAACGTGCAGTCGTACTTCAACGGCACGTACGGCCGGCTGCGCACCGTGGAACCCGCCCCCGACGGTGGCCTCTGGCTCACCACCAGCACCACCGGCGACAAGGACAGCACCCCGAACAACAGCAACGAACGGCTCTTCCACGTGACCCTCGGCTGAACGGGTGCCCGGCCCGAGAGGTCCTGCGAGGACACCCTCGGGCCGGGCGCCACGGCCCGCCACGCGAGTGTCACCAGCACCTCCGCACCGTCCAGGCCGTCGGAGTCCCGCTGCTCCGTCCGGCACAGAGTCCAGCCCCGACCGAGAGGACGATCATGAACACCGTTCAGACCACCGAGGCCGCTCAGACCGCTCCCTCCTGCGCCGAGACCGCGAGGCGCGAGTGGGTCGCTCCGGAAGCCGACGGCTTCGACACCTCCATGGAGGTCACCGCGTACGCAGCCCGCCGCTGATGCGCGCCCCACTGTCTCGTGAGGCGTTCGAGTCGGCGCTGCGCGGGCGCTCCGACCGGTACTGGGACAAGCACCCGTTCCACGTGCGGCTGCACGCCGGCGAGTCCACCCCGGCGGAAATTCGCTCCTGGGTGGCCAACCGCTGGTACTACCAGCGCAACCTGTCCCAGAAGAACGCGGCCGTCATCGCGAACTGCCCGCTCCCCGAGGTGCGGAGTCGCTGGGTCGAACGGATCCTGTTCCAGGACGGATCCGCGGACGGTGACGGCGGTCTCGGGGACTGGCGGGCGCTGGCCGAGGCAGTGGGGCTCTCCTGGGAGGAGGTCCGCGACGAGCGGCACCTCCTCCCGGGGGTGCGGTTCGCCGTCGACGCCTACGTCGACTTCTGCCGCACCCGGCCGTGGACGGAATCGGCGGGCGCCGCGCTGACCGAGCTGTTCGCGCCCGGTCTGATGTCCGCGCGGGTGGCCGTCTGGCAGTCCCGCTACGCGTGGATCGACCCGTCCGGCTACGCCTACTTCCGGCGCCGCATCCCGGTGGTCAGCGGCGACTCCGCTTTCACGCTCGGCCTGGTTCTCACCCACTGCGTGACGCGCGACCAGCAGGAGGCGGCGCTGGCCGCCCTCGACTTCAAGTGCGATGTGCTGTGGGCGATGCTCGACGCCATCGCCTACGCCACCTCCGGACGGGAGCGTGAGCTGCCGGCATGATCACCCACGACACCCGGCCCGTCCTGCGCCCCGGCGGCCGACTGGTCTACGACGAGGTCCGGGGGCAGTACGCGCTCCTCCACCCGGAGGGGGTGCTGCTGCTCAACGAGAGCGCCGGCGCGATCCTCCTGCGGTGCGACGGCAGCCGTACCGTCGGCCAACTCTCCGGCGAACTGGCGGGGGAGTACACCGGCGCGGACCCGGAGACTCTCACCGCCCAGGTCTCCGGGCTGCTGAACCGCCTGGTCGCGGACCGCCTGGTGGACGAGGACACCGCGTCCCCGCCCGCGCCGCCGGCCTCCTTCCGTGCGGAAGCGGAGCACGCCGCCCGCGGGCCGCATCCGAGCCCGCCGCGCCTCCCCGCCCCCCTGGGTGTGCTGGCGGAGCTGACGTACCGATGCCCGTTGCAGTGCGGCTACTGCTCCAACCCGCTGGAACTGTCCTCGTACCGAGCCGAACTGACCACCGCGGAGTGGATGCGCGTCATCGGGCAGGCGCGTGGTCTGGGCGCCTTGCAGTTCCACCTGTCCGGCGGCGAACCGCTGGTCAGGCGGGACCTGGTCGAACTGCTCGCCCACGCACGCGGACTCGGCATGTACGTCTCGCTGGTGACCAGCGGAGTCGGGCTGACCCGGGCACGTCTCGGTGAGCTGGTGGACGCCGGGCTGGACCATGTGCAGCTGTCCGTCCAGGACTCGGATCCCGCCTCCGCCGACGTGATCGCCGGCACCCGCGCGCACGCGCGCAAGCTCGCGGTCGCGGACATGCTGAGGGACACCGCGGTGGCGTTCACCGTCAACGCGGTACTGCACCGGGCCAACATCGATCGCACCCTGGCCATCGTCGAACTGGCCGCGGCGATGGGCGCGCAGCGACTGGAGCTCGCCAACACCCAGTACTACGGCTGGGCGCTGCGCAACTGGGGTGCCCTGCTGCCCTCCCGCCGCCAACTGGAGGAGTCCGAAGCGGCCGTGGCAGTGGCACGGGAACGCTTCGGCGACCGCATGCAGATCGTCTACGTGCTCTCCGACTACTACGAGACCCGGCCGAAGCCCTGCATGAACGGCTGGGGCGCCCGGCAGCTGATCGTGGCGCCCAACGGGGACGTGCTGCCCTGCCCGGCCGCCGCCCAGATACCGGAACTCGGCGTGCGCAACGTCCGTACCGACGACCTCGGGCCGATCTGGCACGACTCCGAGGCGTTCACCCGCTTCCGCGGTACCGACTGGATGCCCGAACCCTGCGTGAGCTGCGATCTGCGGGAGATCGACTTCGGCGGCTGCCGCTGCCAGGCCTACCAGCTCACCGGCGACGCCGCCGCGACCGACCCGGTCTGCTCGCTGTCGCCCGACCACGGGCGGGTCGCCGATCTGCTCGCCGTCGCCCCCGCCGCATCCGTCCGGCCGCGGCGGATGCGATGAGGGTACGCGTCCTGGGCACGGCGGCCGGCGGCGGAACACCGCAGTGGAACTGCGCCTGTGACCAGTGCGACCGAGCCCGTCGCGAGGGCACCGCGCGCACCCAGGACTGCCTCGCGGTGTCCGCGAACGGAACGGACTGGTATCTGGTCAACGCCTCCCCGGACATCCGGAGCCAGATCCTGGCGGCCCCCGACCTGGCACCGGGGCCCGGCCGACGCGACACCCCGGTGCGCGGAGTGCTGCTGACCGATGCCGAACTGGACCACACGCTGGGCCTGGTGATGCTGCGGGAGGGCGCGGACCTGGAGGTGTACGGGTCCGCGCCGGTGCTCTCCGCACTGGACGAGGCCTTCCCGGTCCGGCCCGTCCTGGCACCGTACGGGTCCGTCCGATGGCACGAGACCACCGCAGGCGTCCCGTTCGTGCTCGCCGGCGGACTGCGGGTCACCGCGATCGCGCTGAGCGCCAAGCGCCCTCGCTACGCCGCCGGACTCCCCACCCGCGACAGCTGGGTCCAGGCATACCGCTTCGAAGACCCGCTCACGGGGACCGCGTTGCTGTACGCCCCGTGCCTGGCCCGGTGGACGCCGGCGTTCGAGGCCGCCCTCGACGGGGTGTCCCACCTCCTGGTGGACGGTTCCTTCTTCCACCAGGACGAGATGGCCCGGACGGCCGGCTGGTCGGCCACCGCCCGCGACATGGGCCACCTGCCCATCAGCGAAAGCCTGGAAGCGGTGGCCGGCCACCCGGAACTGCGATGCCTCTACACCCACCTCAACAACACGAACCCCGTGCTGGACGCCCACTCCGACGAGTACCGCGCGGTACGCGCGGCGGGAGCGGGTGTGGCGGCGGACGGCCAAGTACTGGAGCTGTGAAGCGGCCACGGCCGACGGCCGTGGCCCGAAGTGTCCCTTCCCTGGAGGTTTCGATGGATGTGCAACGACGCAGATTCCTGGCCCTAGGCGCGACCATGGGGCTGTCCGCCGTCACGGCGACGCGAACGGCCTCGCCGGCATCGGCGAGTATCGACGTCGGCGCCGCGACGCAGACGATGTACCTGAGCGGACAGGACGCCGACCACACCGTGCCGTGGGAGTTCCAGTGCACGGCAGGACGCCGCAGCGGGTCCTGGGGCACCCTCCCGACCCCGTCGCACTGGGAGTTCTCCGGCTACGGCACGTACAAGTACGGTGGCCTCACCCCGGGTGAGAGCGGGAAGTACCGCCACAGCTTCACACCGCCCGCCTCGTGGGCGGACCGGCAGGTCTTCCTGGTCTTCGAGGGCTCGATGACCGACACCACGGTCCTGCTGAACGGCAGGTCCGCCGGTCCCAAGCACCAGGGGGCCTTCTACCGGTTCCGGTACGACGTCACGTCCCTGCTCCTCCCGGGCAGGAGCAACCTGCTCGAAGTCACCGTCGACAAGGACTCCTCGAACACCTCGGTCAACCAGGCCGAACGCCAGGGCGACTACTGGAACTTCGGCGGCATCTTCCGGCCCGTCCACCTCCAGGCGTTCCCCAGGGCGCGGGTCGACCGGATCGCCGTGCGGGCCGAGTCGAGCGGGGAGTTCGCCGCCGATGTCCACCTGGGCGGAGACGTGGGCAGCGGCCGCGTGACGGTCCAGATCAAGACCCTCGACGGCAGCAACGTCGGCGGCAGCTTCTCGACCGCGGTCTCTGCGGGCTCCACCCGCGTCACCGTCTCCACCAGGGTGTCCGGCCCGAAGCTGTGGACCGCCGAGACCCCGAACCTCTACCAGGCGGAGGTGGTGCTGACCGACTCCTCGGGCGCGCAGGTGCACGGCATCACCGAGCGGTTCGGCTTCCGGACGATCCAGGTACGCGCGGGCGACGGCGTCTACGTCAACGGCGTCAGGGTCCTGCTGAAGGGCGTGAACCGGCACACCTTCCACCCCACCCTGGGCCGGGCCTCCAGTCCCCGCCTGGCCCGCGAGGACATCGCGTTGATGAAGTCGATGAACATGAACGCGGTCCGGATGTCGCACTAC
Source organism: Streptomyces sp. cmx-10-19 (assembly GCA_049998335.1). GTDB lineage: Bacteria > Actinomycetota > Actinomycetes > Streptomycetales > Streptomycetaceae > Streptomyces. The sequence continues at coordinate 55,500 of JAEBFB010000017.1, read as the reverse complement.
CCGCCGGACACCTGGTTCCTCGACCTGTGCGACGAACTGGGCCTGTACGTCCTGGACGAACTCGGCGGCTGGCAGCGCAGTTACGACACCGCGGTCGGCACCCGCCTGGTCCAGGCGATGGTCACCCGGGACGTCAACCACCCGTCGATCCTCTTCTGGGACAACGGCAACGAAGGCGGCTGGAACACCGCGCTGGACAGCCTCTTCGGCTCCTGGGACCCGCAGAGGCGGGCGGTGCTGCACCCCTGGTCGAACTTCGGCGGCATCGACACCCACCACTACCCGACCTACTCCGCGGTCCAGTCCCGACTCGCCGGGTCCACGGTCTACATGCCCACCGAGTTCCTGCACGGGCTGTACGACGGCGGCGCCGGCGCGGGACTCGACGACTACTGGAACCTGATGGCCACCGCACGGCACTCGGCCGGCGCCTTCATCTGGGCCCTCATCGACGAGGGCATCCGCCGCGACGACGGCGGCGGCACGATCGACACCGAGGGCAACCGGGGACCCGACGGCATCGTCGGCCCGTTCCGCGAGAAGGAGGGCAGCTTCTTCACCATCAAGGACATCTGGTCGCCGGTCCAGCTGACCAGCCGGTCCTACTACGAGAACACCTTCCCCACGAGCTTCGACGGCACCGTCGGGCTGACGAACCGGTACGCCTTCACCAACACCTCCACGTGCAGGTTCAGCTGGCAACTGGTCGACTACGCCCCTCCGGGCGGCGGCACCGGTCACACGGTGACGGCACAGGGCACGTCCGCCAGTCCGGACATCGCCCCCGGCGGCACCGGGAGACTCACCCTCGGGCTGCCGGGGAACTGGGCCGGCTCCGACGCCCTGCGGGTCAGGGTCGCCGACGCGTCCGGGGCGGAGCTCACCACCTGGGTCTGGACCATCAAGAAGGCCCCCGACCACGTGCGCCGGATCGTCGTCCCCGCCCCGGGTGCCCCCTCGGTGACCGCGTCCCAGAACAACGACACGGTCACCATGACCGCGGGCGCCACCTCGGTGCGCATCGGCCGCTCCACCGGGCGGCTGACCGCGATCTTGCGGGACGGAACCGCGGTGTCGCTGGCCAACGGCCCGGCACTGGCGGCCGGGTCCTCGACGCTCACCGGCCTCACCCACGCACAGGACGGCAGCGCCCACACCGTCACCGCCACCTACTCGGGCAACCTGAGCACGGTTCGCTGGCGACTGGACAGCAACGGCTGGCTCCGCCTGGACTACACCTACAACCTCACCGGCACGCACGACTACCTCGGAGTGAACTTCGACTACCCCGAGTCCAAGGTCACCGGAATCACCTGGCTGGGCCGCGGCCCCTACCGGGTCTGGAAGAACCGCCTGCGCGGAGTGACCACCGACGTGTGGACCAAGGACCACAACGACACGGCCACGGGAAAGACCGGCTTCACGTACCCCGAGTTCAAGGGCTACCACGCCAACCTGTACTGGGGGTCGCTCCACACCACGGAAGGAACGATCACCATGGTGTCCGCCCAGGAGAACGTCTTCCTGCGCCTGTTCACGCCCGCGCAGCCCGCCGACTCCGGCAATTCCGCCGCTCCCTTCCCCGCCGGGAACATCTCGTTCCTCGACGGGATCCCGGCGATCGGCAACAAGTTCCACGCCGCCTCCTCCGTCGGGCCCGCCAGCCAGCCCAACACCGCCTCGGGGACGTACGCCCGCACCCTGTACTTCCGCTTCGGAAAGTGACGGACTCCTTGACCGCCGCAGGGCGAGGCCCTAGCGTCATCGGTACTTCATATATGAGATCTCATGGGGGCCTGTCCTGTGTCCGATGCGCTCGCTCACTCCAGCCGATTCCGTCCCGGCTCGCTGCCCTCGCGTACCGAAGCGGTGCTGGACGCGGTCAAGCACGGGATCCTCACGGGTGCGTTGAAGCCGGGCCAGCCGCTGGTGGAGACCGAGCTGGCGGCACGGCTGGGAGTGTCGAAGACGCCGGTGCGCGAGGCGTTGAAGACGCTGGCGGGGACGGGCCTGGTCATCATGAGCCCCTACAAGGGAGCGTGGGTGCGCGAGGTGGACCAGGCCCTGGCGCACAGCGTGTACGACATGAGGCTGCTGCTGGAGCCGGTTGCCGCGGTACGGACCGCGGCGACCGGCCGGCCCTCCTGGGAGGGAGCGGAAGCCGCTCTCGACCGCGCGGACCGGGCGGCCGACGCCGCGGAGCGCTCCCTGGCGAACCGGGACTTCCACCGCGCTCTGTACGCGGGCTGCGGAAATCCCCTGCTGGTCAGCCAACTGGACGACCTGCGCGACCAGACGGCGCTGGTGTCCAGCGCCGCCTGGGCCGTCCGGCCCTCCTGGGAGATGGAGGCGCGGGAGCACCGGGCGATCCTGCACGCCGCGCAGAGCGGGAAGCCGGAACTGGTGGGCGACCTGCTCCGCGATCACATCGGCGCGTTCGTGGAGCGGAACTTCCCCGACCTCACGGAGTAGAAGCGGTATGACACTGGAGACCTCACGTTTCGACGATCTTCGTCACCGGCTCGCCACCGTGATCGCGATTCCGGTGACACCTTTCGCCGCGGACGGCAGCGCGGACTGGGACAACCACGCGGCACTGGTCCGCCGGCTGGTCGACCACGGCGTGCAGGTGGTCACGCCCAACGGCAACACGAGCGAGTTCTACGCCCTCAGCACGGGGGAGGCCCGGCGGGCGGTCGAGTCGGCCGTCGCGGCGGCCGGAGGCCGGGCCGAGGTGATGGCGGGGGTCGGCCTGGACACGGCAGGGGCGGTCGCCGCCGCCCTGCACGCCCGCGACGCGGGAGCGGGGTCGGTCATGGTGCACCAGCCCGTGCACCCCTACCGGTCCGCGGAGGGCTGGTCCGACTACCACCGGGTGATCGCGGAGTCGGTGCCCGACCTCGGGATCATCCTCTACGTCCGCGACGAACGCGTGAGCGGCGAGCAGATCCGCGCCCTCGCCGACACCTGCGCGAACGTCGTCGGCGTGAAGTACGCCGTCCCCGACCCGGTGCGCTTCGCGTGCGTGGCGCGGGACGCGGGCCTGGACCGGTTCGCGTGGATGGCCGGGCTGGCCGAGCTGTACGCCCCCGGATACTGGGCGACCGGAGCGGCCGGTTTCACCTCGGGCCTCGTCAACGTGGTCCCGGCGCTGTCGTTCGCGCTGCTGGAAGCACTGCGCGGCGGGGACTACCCCGAAGCCATGCGGGTGTGGGAGTCGGCGCGTACTTTCGAGGAACTGCGCGCGGCCGACGCGTCCGCCGACAACGTCAGCGTGGTCAAGGAGGCGTTGGCGCAACTCGGCCTGTGCGGGCGGACGGTGCGTCCACCGTCCCGGCTGCTGCCGAAGGCGGTCCGCGACGGCATCGGTGACCTGATCGGGCAGTGGCGGACGGAGGGCTGGCTGTGAACGCGGGCATCGTCGGGAACGGTGAGAACGGCGACGTGGCCGAGCCGGCGTCGCCGGGGCGTGCGAAGCCGCTGCGCAGCGCGGCCTGGTTCGGCAGCGCCGACGACGTCACCGGCGGTGGCCTGCGAGCTTTCAGCCACCGCTCGCGGATGCGGCAGCTCGGCCATCTGCCGGAGGAGCACCTGGGCAAGCCGGTCGTCGCGATCCTCAACACCTGGTCCGACATCAACCCGTGCCACATGCACCTGCGGGAACGGGCGGACCAGGTCAAACGCGGTGTGTGGCAGGCCGGCGGATTCCCGCTGGAGTTCCCCGTGTCGACCCTCTCGGAGACCTTCCAGAAGCCCACACCCATGCTGTACCGCAACCTGCTGTCCATGGAGACGGAGGAGTTGCTGCGTTCCTACCCCGTGGACGGGGCGGTGCTGATGGGCGGCTGCGACAAGACCGTGCCCGCGCTGCTGATGGGCGCCGCGAGTGCCGGGCTGCCGGCCCTGGTCGTCCCGTCCGGGCCCATGCTGCGCGGGCACCACCGGGGGAAGACCCTGGGCAGCGGCACCGATCTGTGGGCCTACTGGGACGAGTACCGGGCGGGACGGATCGGCGAGTGTGAGATGGCGCAGGTGGAATGCGGCCTGGCGCGTTCGCCGGGCCACTGCATGACGATGGGCACCGCGTCCACGATGACCGCCGCCGCCGAGGCCCTGGGCATGGCGTTGCCCGGCTCCTCCGCCGTTCCCGCGGTGGACTCGGCCCATCACCGGATGGCGGCGGCGGCGGGGCGGCGGATCGTCGGTCTCGTGGAGGAGGACGTCACCCCGGCCGCGGTCATGACCCGGGAGGCGTTCGAGGACGCCGCCGCGACCGTGCTCGCGCTGGGCGGCTCCACCAACGCCCTGATCCACCTCATAGCCATGGCGGGGCGGCTCGGGGTCCCTCTCTCCCTGGAGGACTTCGACACCATCGGCCGCCGCGTCCCGGTCCTCGCGGACGTCCGCCCGGTGGGCGCACATCTGATGGAGGACTTCTACTACGCGGGCGGACTCCCCGCCCTCTTACGTCAGTTGAACGAGATCCCGGGAGCACTGCACCCGGATCGCACGACGGTGGCCGGACACTCCTTCGCGGAGTACTTCGCCGACGCCGAGATCCACGGGCCGGCCATCCGCGAGCACGACGACGCCCTCCACGAGGAAGGCGGCCTCGCCGTACTGCACGGCAACCTCGCCCCGGGCGGCGCGGTGATCAAGCACCTGGCCGCCACCCCCGGACTGCTGCGCCACACCGGCCCCGCCGTCGTCTTCGACTCCTACTCCCAGCTGAGGGAGGGCATCGACGACCCGTCCCACGCCATCACCAAGGACACCGTCCTGGTGCTGCGCGGTGCCGGCCCCCTCGGCGGGCCGGGCATGCCGGAGTACGGCATGCTGCCCATCCCCGCCTACCTGCTGGAGCAGGGCGTCACCGACCTGGTGCGGATCTCCGACGCCAGAATGAGCGGGACCAGTTACGGCACGTGCGTGCTGCACATCGCCCCCGAGTCACACGCCGGCGGACCACTGGCGTTGGTCCGTACCGGCGACCTGATCACCCTCGACGTCGAGCGGCGTCTGCTGGAACTGAACGTCGAACCGGCCGAGCTGGAAGCCCGACGCCTTGCCTGGCGCCCGCCGGAACCGGTGGCCACACGCGGTTACGGCGCGCTCTACAACGAGCACGTCACGCAGGCCGACGAAGGGTGCGACTTCGACTTCCTCGCGACACCGGGCCGCGATCCGGTGCCCGATCCACGCTGAACCGCCGCACTCGCAACCACACACCGCACGCCGTCCCCAGCCACCGCACCAGCGAAGGGCTCGATCCGCCATGCCTGAGACACCTGGAAGATCCCTCCCACGCCCCCCTGGTCTCCCCCGCCGCCGGATGCTGTCGACCCTGGCCGCCGCGGGGGCCGCCGCACCCGTCCTGGCGGCCTGCTCCGCACCGAGCAGTCCCGGCGACAGCAGCAAGGACCCCGCGCCCACCTCCCTGGCCACCGCCCCCGGCAAGCCGGTCACCCTCAACATCCTCGACGTGGCCGGGAATCTGGCCCTGACCAAGCCGATGATCGAGGCGTTCAGGTCCGCGCACCCGGAAGTCGTCTCGCGCGTCACCTACAGCACCGGCACCGCACCGCAGCTCGCCTCGAAGGTGCAGGCGCAGCAGCAGGCGGACAACGTGCAGATCCATCTGGTGCTCACCGGTACCGACGGCCTGGCCGCCGGTATCCAGAAGAGTCTGTGGTACGACCTGCAGCCGTACTACGACCGGTTCTTCCCCGGTCTGATGAGCAACTACCAGCCGGCTGCGGCCTCGATGACCTCGCTGGCGCAGCACCAGGGCATCGAACTGGTCTGGTACCCCTCGGGGCCGCTGCTGGAGTACGACCCGAAGAAGGTCCCCAGCCCGCCGGCGACGACGGACGCGCTGCTGGACTGGGCGAAGGCCAACCCGGGGAAGTTCCAGTACGCCCGTCCGGCCAACTCCGGCCCCGGACGCACCTTCCTGATGGGCCTGCCCTACCTGCTCGGTGACTCCGACCCCGCGGACCCGGCGGACGGGTGGTCGAAGACGTGGGCGTACCTGACGGAGCTGAACAAGTACGTCGACTCCTACCCGGCCGGGACGACGGACACCATGAAGAACCTCGCGGCGGGGACGGTCCACATGGTCGCGTCCACGACGGGCTGGTACATCAATCCGCGTGCTCTGGGGACGGTGCCGCCCGGGATGAAGGTGGCCAAGTTCCAGTCCTTCACCTGGGTGTGCGACGCCCAGTACGGGGTCGTTCCGAAAGGAGTGTCGTCGGACACCCTGACGGCGGTCCTGCGGTTGCTGGCGTGGATGCTCACGCCCGAGCAGCAGGCGTTCGCCTATGACGAGGGCTACTTCTACCCCGGCCCCGCGGTCAAGAACGTGCCACTGGACAAGGCGCCGGCCGCGTCGCGGAAGGTCATCGCGGAGTTCGGCGAGCCGCAGTTCGACGAGTGGATCGCACAGTACCCGATCAAGAACTCGCTGCCGGCCACCACCCAGGTCACCGCGTTCGACCTGTGGGACCGCAGGATCGGCTCGACGAGGTGAGCGCCATGACACCGACGAGTTCCACCGCGTCCGGTCCGCGGCCGGGGGTTGCGCCGGCCGGGGACGGGCCCCGCTCCCAGCTGACCGAGCTGCGTCTGCGCGGCGTCACCCGTGACTACGGGACGCACACCGCGCTGCACCCGCTGGACCTGAGCGTGCACGGCGGTGAGTTCGTCGCCCTGCTCGGCCCCTCGGGCTGCGGCAAGACCACCGCCCTGAACTGCCTGGCCGGCCTGCTGCCGCTGACCGGCGGCCAGATCACGCTCGACGGCCGACGGGTCGACACCCTGCCGCCGGAGAAGCGCGGCTTCGGCATGGTGTTCCAGAACTACGCCCTCTTCCCCCACCTGACGGTGAGGGCGAACGTCGCCTTCGGGCTGAAGATGCAGAAGGTGCCGAAAGCGGAGACCGACCGCCGCGTCGACGCCGTGCTGAGCCTGGTCAGGCTCACCGAGCACGCCCACAAGCACCCCGGCCAGCTCTCCGGCGGTCAGCAGCAGCGGGTCGCGATCGCCCGCGCCATCGTCCTGGAGCCGCCCCTGGTCCTGATGGACGAGCCGCTGTCCAACCTGGACGCGGCGCTGCGTCTGGAGATGCGCAGCGAGATCCGGCGCATCCACCAGGAGTTCGGCCTGACCACGCTGTACGTGACGCACGACCAGGAGGAGGCGCTGTCGCTCGCCGACCGCCTGGTGGTGCTGCACGAGGGCCGCGTCAGCCAGATCGGCAGCCCGGCAGACCTGTACGAACACCCGGCCAACCCGCACGTCGCCGCCTTCATGGGCTACCGCAACCTGCTGCACCTCGAAGTCGCGTCCGCCGACGCCCGGGGCCTGCTCGCCCGGGGACGCGGACTCGCACTGCGCGGCACCACGGTCGGCGACCGGACGCCGGTCGCGGGTGAGCAGGTCGTGGTCGCCGTCCGTCCCGAGGACATCCACCTCGTCGACGACGGCGCACGCACCGGCCTCGAAGCCGTCGCGGAGATCGTCGAGTACCACGGCCGGCTCTTCCACGTGGAAGCCATGACCGGCGCGGGCGACCACATCCATTTCAAGACCGCCACCCATGTCCAGCCGGGTGACATCGTCTCCCTGGACATCCCCGCCGAGCGGGCCCTGGTCTTCGTGCACGACCCGGGGGAGCCGCTGGAGGCGACCGGATGAGCACCGACGTCCACCCGCCCGGGTCCCGCCCCGCCCCGCCCCCGCCCGCGCCCGAGCGCACCGCACTGCGGCACCGCCTGGCCGAACGCGGCGTCGACCGCACCCTGCTGCTGCTCCTGCCCGGTCTGCTCGCGGTGGCCGCGCTGTTCGTCTACCCCTTCCTGTACGGACTGCAGATCTCCTTCCAGCCGGAGGAGGGCGGCTTCCTAGGCTCCTACCGCGCCTTCTTCGGCAACTCCTTCGCGGTCGGCTCCATCGGCATCACCTTCAAGCTGGCCGTGCCCGCCGCGCTCATCAACGTGGGCGTGGCCGTCCCCGTCTCCTACCGGATGCGGCAGGACTTCCGCGGCAAGCGCCTGCTGCTCGCGCTGCTCGTCGTACCGATCACCCTGGGCACGGTGCTGACCGCCGAGGGCATCCTGGAGTTCTTCGGACCCGTCGGCTGGTTCAACCAGACCCTGCACGCCCTCCACCTGACCGACTCACCGGTGCGGCTCACCTACAACTACTGGGGCGTGCTGCTCTCCCTCATCATCAGCGGCTTCCCCTTCGCCTTCCTGCTCACCCACTCCTACCTCTCCGGAATCGACCCGGCCTTGGAGCGCGCCGCGGCGACCCTCGGAGCGGACTGGTGGCAGCGCTTCCGCCATGTCACCTTCCCGCTGCTCCTGCCGGGTCTCATGACGACCTTCGTCCTGACCTTCGTCCTGGCCTTCGCGGTGTTCCCCTCCGCGATGATGGTCGGCGATCCCGACGGCAAGACCCATGTCATCTCCATCGAGGCCTACCAGGTCGCCCTGGAGCGCTTCGACTACTCCGGAGGTTCGGCGATCGCCATGGTGATGACCGCACTGATGCTCGCCGTCATCGGCGTGACCATGGCGCTGCGCTCCCGCCTCTACCGCGGCTCGACAGGAGGCAAGGGATGACAGCCCCCGCGATGTCCACCGCACCCGGGAAAGCCCCGCCCCGCCCCGCCCCGGTGCGCCGCCGGAGCATCACGCTGCGCCCCGGCGCCTGGCTGGTCTGGGGCGTGCTGGCCATGTTCTTCCTCGCCGTGGCCGGCGTCATCGGCTCCGTGGTCGTCAACTCCTTCGGCCGGACCTGGTTCAGGGGCTGGGCGCCGGACGGCTACACCACCTCCTGGTACAGCAAGGCGTGGAACGAGTTCAACCTCGGCCAGGTCATGTGGGTCACCGTCGAGGTCTCCTTCCTGGTCGTGGCGCTGTCCCTGCTGGTCGGCGTCCCCGCCTCCTACGCGCTCGCCCGCCGCGACTTCCCCGGCAAGAAGATCGTCAACATGCTGTTCGTGCTGCCGATCCTGGTGCCGCCCATCGCGTACGGCATCCCGCTGGCCACCGTCCTCTACAAGTTCCACCTGGCCGGATCGCTCACCGGGGTGGTGCTCGCCAACCTCGTTCCGTCCATCCCCTTCGTGATCTTCACGATGACGCCCTTCATCGAGCAGATCGATCCCCGCCTCGAAGCGGCGGCCCGGATGTGCGGCGCCTCGACCCGTTCCGTCCTCGTCCGCGTCCTCGGCCCGCTGCTCCTCCCCGGCATGCTCGCCGCCGGCATCCTCGTCCTGGTCCGCACCTTCGGCATGTTCGAACTGACCTTCCTCACCTCGGGACCCGACAGCCAGACCCTCGTCGTGGCCCTGTTCTCGGCGGTCTTCTCCGCCGGGATCCGAAGCCCGCAGTCCATCGACGCGATGGCCGTCATCTACACCGCGTCGATGGCGGTGCTGCTGCTGATCGCGCTGCGGTTCGTCAACCCGACCCAGCTGGTCGCGCGCAGCCCGGACTGACCACGCGATCCGCAGAACCGTGACACGCACCGTTCCGATCGACACCGGTCGGGCCGATGCCCAGCAGCCCGTGCCGTTCGTACTCCGCCGACCAGCGGCGACTCATTCGGCAGACGGTGCGGCCGCGGTGAAGCGCTTGTGACTCCCGGAATGCATCGGCTTCCGGACCGATCGCAGCGGTGATCTCGGATACTCCCCCCGCTTCGAAGGCACGAGGCCGGAGCCGGTGAGCGCGGCCGACCAGGGCGATGGTGAGCCTGCGGGGCCTCGTCCCGGCCGGCCGTCTCGTGGCCGTCGCGCCGAACCGTCGGGGAGCGCGCGGTCGGCGCCGCTGGCTGCGATCACCTCGGCGATCTGTCCGCGTCGAACGGGACACGGGAGGGCCGGTCCGGCCTGGTCACCACGCCCGGTGCAGGCCGAGGCCCATCCCGGTCCCGTGAAGAAGATCGTCGCCGCGGGGCACCGGCTGTGCGACCCCTCGGTGTCGCACGACACCGGCAGGGACGAGAAGTCCGGGGCGTACCAGTCGAAGGAGATCCTGGACGCCGAGCGGATGATCACCGAGGCGTCGGGCGGTGTGCGGCCGACATACCACCGCGCTCCGGGCGGGTACGCAATACCGCTCAGTCCCATCCACTTCCCGAGGGAAGCACCTCAGCCAGAACCTGAACGGCCGGCGGCAGGAGCCGAGCACGAGACGGACCCATGAACGGCCGGACAGCTCACGGCTGCGTGGGCCGGAGGCCGGGCCTGGGGAGTGCCGCTGCCGCACCCGCCGTCAGGAGTAGCCCGGCCGCGGTGAGCAGCATGCTCCACCGCATGCCCGACAGGAACGTGTCCGCCCCGGCAAGCAGTGCGCCGAAGACGGCCACCGCGATGGCTCCGCCGACCTGGCGGGCGGTGTTGAGGACGGCAGAGGCGGTGCCCGCCCGGTCCGCGGGTACGGTGTCAAGGAGCAGGGCGGTCAGGGCGGGGACGGTCAGCGCACCGCCGAGGCCGATCGGCACCATCAGCGCCGCCACCACGCCCACAGGCGTGTTCGGGCTGATCGTGAGCAGTGCCAGCGCGCCTGCCACGCCGACCAGTTGTCCCGCCACCATCGGCACCCGGGGGCCGAACCGGGCCGCCAGCTTCGCCGAGGCCAGGTTCACCACGGCGACAAGTGCCGTCATGGGAATGAACAGCATGCCGGCGTGCAGAGCCGACTGCCCGCGCTGCTGCTGGAGGTAGAGGCTGAAGACGAACACCCCGCCGTAGTAGGCGGCGTTGAGCATGAAGCCGACCACCAGGGAGATCGCCACCACGCGGGAGCGGAACAACGGCAGCGGAAGCATCGGATGCGCGCCCCTGGCCTGAGTCGCAAGGAAGAGGCCCGCTGCGACTACGGCCACCAGCAGTGATACCACCACGAGCGAGTGACCGAAGCCCTTCTCGCCGCCCTCGATCACCCCGTACGTCAGCGCTCCCATCGCGACGACGGCCGTGATCTGCCCGGCCGCGTCCAGGCGCGCGGGCAGCCGGGGAGAGGCGGGCACCCGGTAGAGCAGGGCGAGTGCCAGCAGGCTCGCGGGCAGGTTCACGAAGAAGATCCACCGCCAGCCCACGGAGGCGGTGAGCGCCCCGCCCACGACCGGCCCGGCCGCCACCGCGACCGCTCCGCCCACGGTCCACACGGCGATCGCCCACGCTCGCTCGGCCTGGTCGGGAAAGCCCTGCCGGACCAGGGCCAGCGATGCCGGCATCATCACCGCGGCCGCACCGCCCTGCACGAGGCGGGCGGCCACGAGCACGCCGAGGCCGGGTGCCAGCCCGCAGGCGGCCGAGGCCAGCGCGAAGAGGACGAGCCCGCCGCCGTACGCCCGCCGGGCGCCGATACGGTCGGACACTGCGCCGGCCGAGAGCATCAGGGCGGCGAAGGCGAGGGTGTAGCCGTCCACCACCCACTGCAGCCCGGACATGCCGCCGCCCAGGCCGCGGCCGATGTCGGGCAGGGCGACGGTGACGATCAGTGCGTCCAGCGAGATGAGGAAGAAGCCCAGCAGGGCGGCGCCGAGCACTGTATGGGATCCGTCCCGGGCCGGGCCTGCGGTGGGAGCGGTGCTGGAGGACGCTTTCAGCGATCTCATGAGGACACTCCTGAGAAGGAAGCCGCGCCTCACGCGGCAGGTCCCCGCTGCCGCGCCCGTGCGGGAACGGCGGCGGGATGAGGGCGGGACAGCCGGAGGGCCGTCAGTCGTCGAAGTCGGTGGAGCGGGTGAGCTTTTCCCAGGAGTGGAGTTCGGCGCGGGCACGGTCGAGGTGGTCGGTGATCGCGTCTGTGGCGTCGTTGCCCAGGGGCAGGCGCAGCGGCGGTTCGTCGGCGTCCAGCGCGGTGAGGATGGCGGCCGCGGCCTTGGCCGGGTCCCCTGGCTCCTGGCCGGCTCCGCCCGGCAGGCTGGAACGGACGGCGCCCACGGTGTCCTCGTAGGCGGTCAGGGCCGCGGACTGCTGCAGGGTTCCGGTGCCGGCGAAGCCGGTGCGGAACGCGCCGGGCTCGACGATCAGCACCCGGATGCCGTGCGGGGCGACCTCGGCGGCCAGCGCCTCGGAGAGCCCTTCCAAGGCGAACTTGGTGGCGCAGTAGGCGCCGACCCCGGCGAAGGCGAACCGTCCGCCCATGCTGGTCAGTTGCACGATGGAGCCCGAGGCCCGGCGGCGCATGTGCGGCAGTACGGCGCGGGTGAGTGCCGCCGGGCCGAAGAAGTGCAGGTCCATCAGATTCCGCAGTTCGGCGTCGGTGGTCTCCTCCACGGCCCCCACCATGCCCCGTCCGGCGTTGTTGACCAGGACGTCGATGCGGCCGTGCCGGGCCACCACACCGTCGACCGCGCCGCGGATGCCGGCGATGTCGGTGACGTCCAGCGGCAGCGCCTCGACCTGGTCCGGGTGTGCGGCGACCAGGTCGTCGAGCGGCGCGGTGCGGCGGGCGGCGGCGACCACGATGTCGCCCGCCGCCACCGCCGCGTTGGTGATCGCCCGGCCGAACCCGCTGCTCGCCCCGGTGACCAGCCATACCTTGTTCATGATCTTCTCCTTGTGCCGAGTGATCCGCCGCTCTCAGCGGCTGCTGTGAACTACCTTGCAGGGCGCACCAGTTGTCCGTCCAAGATTCACTGTGATAGCCGATGGTTATGGAGGTTCAGGACGGGACCTGCGGTACGTCGCCGCCGTGGCCGAAGAGCTGCACTTCACGCGCCCCGACGCCCGCCTCCACGTTCGCCAGGTCCCCCGGCACGACTCTCGACCGTCGGGCTCGCCGACGGCCCGTGCGACGCGGCGTTCGTCCGGCTACCGCTGCCCGATGCGGACCGCTAACGGTGGGCGGTGATCGCCGAGGAACCCCGCCTGGTCGCCGTGCCAGGTACTCACCCGCTCGCCGGCAGGGAGATCACCGACTTCACCGACCCGCTGGATGAGCCGTTCCTCGCCCTGCCCGGCAGCGCCGGGCCGCAGCGCGACCACTGGCTTGCCACCGACGCCCCCGGCGGGAGGCCGGTGCGCATCGGTGCGGGGGTGGCCAGTACCGAGGAGACGTACGAGGCGCTCGTCGCCGGTCTCGGTGGGGTCCTGCCGGCGGCCGGGAACACCCCGCTGATCACCTCGGCGCAGTCGTCACCCGTGCGGTGAGCGGCGTCGCGCCCAGCCGCTTCGCTCTGTCACAGAGTGCTCGGGTACTCGGTCCATGTGACATACGACAGTCCGCACAGTGGAGGAACCCATGAAGGTGGCAGTCATGGGCGGCACGGGAATGATCGGGTCCCAGGTCGTCAGAGATCTGCGAGAAGCGGGGCACGAGGCCGTGGGGTACTCCCGTTCCTCGGGCGTCGACCTCACCACGGGCCAGGGGCTGGCAAAAGCCGTCGTCGGCGCCGATGTCGTGGTCGACGTGACCAACTCACCCACATTCGACGCGGCCTCCGTGGACTTCTTCCGCTCGTCGGCCACCCACCTGGTCGAGGAGAGCGCGAAGGCCGGGGTCGGCCATGTCGTCCTGCTCTCCATCGTCGGGGTCGACCTGGTGCCGGCCGCGGACTACTACAGGGCGAAGGTGCTCCAGGAGGAGATCGTGAAGGCGGGCTCCGTTCCGTACTCGATCGTTCGGGCGACCCAGTTCATGGAGTTCATGCAGTTCCTCGTCTCCATGGCCGCCGAAGAGAGCCCCGTGCGCATGCCGTCGACCCCGGTGCAGCCGATCACCGCGCGGGAGGTCGCTGCCGTCGTCGCGGAGATCGCGGTGAACGCTCCTCGTCAGGGCACCCTCGACCTCGCGGGTCCTGAAGTGTTCCCCTTTGACGAGCTCGGCCGCATCACGCTGGCGGCCGGGAACGACGGCCGGGAGGTGGTGACCGACGACAGCGCCGGCATGCTCTCGGCCGTTCCGGGCGACGCGCTGACGGCCAGGGAAGGGGCGCGTCTCGCCACCACGCGTTACCGGGACTGGCTCTCCTGAGAGTCGCCGACACACGTGTCCGGGCCGCGGTCCCGGTCCTTTCCTCCGGCCGTCCGGGCACTCAGTGGCCACCTCGCGCAGGACGGTCAGCCGGTCCACCACGGCGGCGGTCTCGGCGAAGACCTCTCGCGGCAGCGGGCCCCCAGGCTGTCGAGCGCCTCACCGGCGGGACCGGACAGCTCCGCACCGTACGGCGGCGGTACGGCGCTCATCCGGATGCTGTCACCCACCACCCGACGGTTGTCCGCTGTGGGCGACGGGCGCCGCCCCGGAGGCGCGGCCGGCGCTGGCGCGGTAGGTGTCGCCGGGGTTTCCTCGGCGGCGTGATCGCTTGCCCGCGGTGGTCGCGGCTCAGGCCGGGGCAGCCGTCGTCCAGGAGGACCTCGACGTCGGGGAAGTGCCGGAAGCAGACGGCGATGCCTTCGTTGCGGGCAGCGTGGCGTTGTGGCGTCGTGCATACACCCAGGTCACAGGGCATCGGCCCATCACGTGCGGCCTTGACCGTCGGCGACGACGGTGGACTTCATAGTGTTCTGCTTCTTCCTGCCCGACTTTCGGGATGCAGCCCTTTGGTGTAGTGACTACGGTGACAATGTCTCAAATGCCTCAATCCATTGCACATGTCCATGAGGACGGAGAGGCGCTTCCCATGGCGAAGATACTTTTCGTGGTGTCCGGTGCCACGTACTGGGTGCTCAAGGACGGTACGCGGTACGCGACCGGCTACTGGGCCGAGGAATTCGCGCTTCCGTACAAGAAGATCACCGAAGCGGGACATGAGGTCGTGGTCGCCACACCGAACGGCGTGACGCCCAACGTCGACATGATGAGCCTGCGTCCCTCCATGGCAGGGGGTGAGGACGGGGCCCTCGAACTGGAGTCCATCATCCGGTCCGCCGAAGTCATGCGCCGTCCGCTGAAGCTGTCGGACGTGCGCCTGGAGGACTACGACGCGGTCTATCTGCCCGGTGGGCACGGCCCGATGTCGGACCTGTGGGAGGACGCCGACGCCGGACGGATCCTCACCGCGCAGCTCGCGTCGGGCAAGCCCCTCGCGATCGTGTGCCATGCTCCCGCCGCTCTGCTGTCCACGAGGATCCACGGGGAATCGCCGTTCAGGGGCTACCGGGTCACGGGCTTCACCAACGACGAGGAAGAAGCCGTAGGCCTGGCGGCCAAGGCGACATGGCTGCTGGAGACCGAACTCAAGGAGAGGATCGGCGTCGACTTCAGCCGGGGCGAGATGTGGGAGCCGTACATGGTCGAGGACCGAAACCTGATCACGGGGCAGAATCCGCACTCGGCCGCCATCCTCGCGGACCGGCTGCTGGAGATCCTCTCCTGAGCCTGGGCCCCGCGCGCTCGGTCGGTGGCTGCGCCGGCGTGGCGCCGAGCCGTCCGTCGGTCCGGAGGCGGCCCGGCGTCATGCCCGGCCGGCCGCGCTGTCGACAACGGCCCTGCCGGCGAGCCCGGCGGCAGCGCGCGGGGCATGCTCGACTCCGGCGGCGGCACCGCCGCGTCCCACCCGCAGGACCGGGCGGACAGGACCGGCGCGGAGATCAGCACGCCGCAGCAGCGCCGTGACGACGCCCCTGCTGCTGGCCCGGTACGAGCAGGCCGGGGTCCAGCTCGTGGGGCCCCGGTGACATGGTCGACGTCTTGGAACTGGCCCCTTCCGAGATCGTGACCCATGCCCTCATGCACGGCAGCCGGGCTGAGGGAAAAGGCCCCGGAGTGCGGTCATCCCGGGCCCAGTCCAGCCGGGGAGCGGCGTTTGAAGGTCCGCGAGATGCTGGTAAGCGCCAGTGACCCGACGACCGGGACCGGAGGCGGGAGCATGAGCCGTGACTACGAGGTCATCGTGATCGGGGGAGGGGCACCCGGTGAGCACTGCGCGGGTGCTCTGGCCGAGGGCGGACTGAGGGTGGCGCTGGTGGAGCGCGAACTGGTCGGCGGGGAGTGCTCGTACTGGGCGTGTATCCCCTCCAAGACACTGTTGCGTCCGGGCGAAGCCGTCAACGGGGCCCGGGAGGCGGAGGCGAAGGCCGAGATCGATCCGGAACGGGCCCTCGCGTGGCGGGACTTCATGGTCTCCGACTACTCCGACGGCGGACAGGAGCGCTGGCTGGCAGCCAACGGCATCGACCTGCTGCGCGGAAGCGGACGCCTGGCCGGGCCGGGCGCGGTGGAGGTGGACGGCGCCCGCTACACCGCCGATCACGTGGTGGTCGCCACGGGGGCGTCCCCTTTCGTGCCGCCGATCGAGGGCCTGCGTGAGCTGGCGGGTACCTGGACCAACCGCGAGGCGACCGGCATGAAGACGGTCCCGCGACGGCTGCTCGTGCTCGGTGCCGGGCCCGTGGGAGTGGAGATGGCGCAGACCGTCCGCCGGCTGGGCGGAGACGCAGTGATCACGGCACCCGCTCCGCGCGTACTCCCCAGGGAGCCCGCACCGCTGGGCCACGGGCTCGGCGAGGTTCTACGGCGCGACGGCATCGAGCTGATGCTCGGCCGGCGGGCCGTCGCCGCTCGGCGTGACGGCGACGACTACGTCCTCGTGCTCGACGACGGGCGGGAACTGAACGGGGACAAGTTGCTCGTCGCCACCGGACGCCGTCCCCGTGTGGACGACATCGGTCTGGAGACGGTGGGGCTGAGTCCGGAGCGCCACGGCATCCCGGTCGACGAGCGGCTGCGTGCCGCCGAAGGGCTCTGGGTGGTCGGCGATGCGACCGGGCTGTGGATGCTGACCCATGTCGGCAAGTACCAGGGAGACGTCGTCGCGGCGAACATCCTCGGTGAAACCCGCACGGCCGACTACACGGCGGTGCCCCGGGTGGTCTTCACGGATCCGCAGGCGGCTTCCGTGGGCGCCACCGAGGCACCGTTCACGGCGACCGTGCCGATCGCCGAGGTGGCCCGGACCGCGACCTACACCCGTGCCTACGCCGAGGCAAACGGCTTTCTGACCCTGCTCAGCGACGGCCGGGTCGTCACCGGGGCCTACGCGCTCGGCCCCGAGGCGGGGGAGTGGCTGCAGCAGGCGACGCTCGCCGTCCGTGCCCGCATTCCGTTGAGCCTGCTGAGTGACACGATCCAGCCGTTCCCCACGTTCTCGGAGATCTACGCCGCCGCGCTCAAGGACCTGAGCCTGCGGATCGCACGGAGCGGGTCGGCCGGCACGCCGTGAGGCGTCGGCAGGCGGCGGGGAGCCCGGCCGCGGCCCTCATCCCCCGCCGCTCCGCCGGCCGGGTCAGGAAAGCACGAGGGTCCTGGACTTGCGGATCACCTGCTCGGCACGGGCGGTCGTCTCCGCCGGCTCCCGACGATCCGCAGTGGAACAAGCGCGGCGCGCTCTACATGCCGTCCGGGCAGGGCCCGACCGTCCGGGCAGGGTCCGACCGTCCGGGCCCGACCTCACCCAGCAGAGACAATCAGGTCTCCGATGCAGCGTGCGTGCCGGCCGGCTCGGTCCCGGACGGGCCGGAAGGGTCGCCGTGATCGGCTCGTCGCGAGGTGGGCGGGGCGGAGGCGCAGGCGGTCCGGCCCCGCGGCGCGCACGGCGGGCGATCCGTGGTCACGTCACCCTTCGGCGATGTGGTCTCCCAGGCGGTACTCGATGTCGCTCCGCTGCTGCATCCCCCGCCGGAGCAGTCGGCTGATCCGTGCGTGCGCCTCCGGCCAGGCCAGCGAGGCCCGGAAGGCGTCCTGACCGGCCTCCAGGTCGGATTCGGACGGCAGGGTGGAGCGGTTGACCAGGGCCTTCACCTCGGCCAGCGGCCGACGGTCGAAGGAGGCGATCCGCGTGGCGATGCGGTCCACATGGGCGTCGAGCTCGGCGTCGGGCAGCGCCCGGTTGATCCAGCCGTACCGTTCGGCGGTCTCGGCGTCGAAGTCGTCGGCGCCCGCGATGATCTCCAGGGCGCGCCCCCGTCCCACCAGCAGCGGCAGGCGTTCCGGCGCCCCGCCTCCCGGGGTGATCCCGGCGCCGACCTCAGGCTGGCCCAGGACGGCCTTCTCCTTGCTGGCGAAGCGCATGTCACAGGCCAGGAGGAACTCGTTGCCCACCCCTCGCGCCCGGCCCCGGACCGAAGCGATCGTGATCACGCGGGACCGGGCCATGCGTGCCGCGACGTCCAGCCAGGTGGGCCCCGTGTAGGGCTGCTCCGGGGGCAGCAGGTCGAAGTGCGCGAGGAAGAAGTCCGGATCGGCGCTGTCGAAGACCACGACCTTCAGGTCGTCGTCGGCCTCCATCCGGTCCACGAGGTCGCCGAGCGCAGCGAAGGTCTCGAAGGTCACCAGGTTGATGGGAGGCGAGTCGAAGGTCACGCGCCAGTACGACGCGGACCGCTGCTCCACTCTGAAGGATGATATATCCGTCATGATCCCACTTTACGGGGGGTGTGGTGCCGGGTCTCCCTCAGGGGCGCCGCCCCGAGGAGGGCGGCCGCCGCGTCACGGGCGGTCGTGGCGGCGGACGGATCGCGGTCCATGCGCGCGGCCTGCTCCGCGCCGTCGTAGAGCAGGCGCAGCCGGCGGGCCAGTTCCTCCGGCTCGGCATAACCGGACGCGTCGGCCAGGTCGGTGAACAGTCCGAGGATCCAGGCGCGGTACTTCTCGGCGGCCCGCCGCACCGAGCTGTTCTCGGGTGCCTCCGCGGTGGCCCGCACGAAGGCGCAGCCGTTGTACGCGGGATCGGTGAAGGCCTCGCCCTGTGCGTCGAAGACGCCCAGAAGCTGCTCACGCGGGGAGCGGAAGCGGGTCAGGGTCCGGGTGATCCGGTCACGGCTTCGCTCGTGCCGGAACTCCAGATAGGCGCAGACGAGGCCCTCCTTGCTCCCGAAGGTGTTGTACAAGGACGCCTTGGCCACCCCGGCGTGCTCGATCACCCGGTCGATGCCGACGATCTGCACGCCCTCGCTGTAGAAGAGCTCGTTGGCCGCCTGGAGCAGCCGCTCCCGCGCCGGTGTCCTGGTCCCGTTGCTGCCGCTCGCCATGTCGCCACCTCAGATCAGACAGGTCTGTTCAGACTAGAGCCTCCTGCGGGTCAGCGCTGCGCCGGCTCCGCCGCCGCGGGTGCCGTCAGGGCGGGCGCGTCGGCAGGCCGGACCACCGCCACGTGCTCGACGCGGCGGCCGCTGCGCAGGAGCCCGGCCAGTGCCGCGAGGGCCAGCAGGACGACGGCCCCGCCGTACTCGCGGGCGGTCGGCACCAGGCCGCCACCGTGCACCACGAGGAACCCGCCGATCACGGCCGGCACCCCCAGGCCCACGTAGCAGATGACGTACAGCAGGGACAGTACTCCCGCGCGCTCGTGCGGCTCGACCAGCGGGACGACCAGCCTGATGCCGCCCTGGAAGCCACCGCCGAAGCCGAAGCCGGAGATCGCCGCGCCCACGAAGAACGCGGTCACGGCGAGGGTTCCCCCGCCCTCCGAGGCGACCGAGGTGAGGGTGATCAGCACGCCGGCCACAAGCGAGCCGATGCCTATGAACATGACCTTGCGCGTTGCCGTCCCGCGCAGCAGCACCACGGCCAGCCCGGCGGCGGAGGCGAGCACGAAGAGCGGCAGCCCGCCCCAGACCACGGAGGAGGAGTGCACCAGGGTCCGGATGATGGCCGGCCCGAGCGCCGCGTACAGGCCGGTCAGCGCCCACACCGCGAACATCACCGGCGCGGCGATGGCGACCGCCGCCCGTGCCGGTTTCGGCAGCTTGAACTCGGGTGCCATGCTGGCCAGGGCTCCCCGCTCACGGGAGACCGTCTCGCGCATGGCGAGCACCGCGAGCGCCTGCAGGACGAACACGCCCAGCAGTACCAGGTAGACCAGCCGGGTCGGGGCCGGCAGGTACTGGACGAGAATGCCCGAGACCATCGCGCCGCCCGCGGTGCCCAGCGTCGGCGCGAGGGAGTTCAGGAACCCGCCCCTGCGGGCGTCGACGTCGAGCATGCCGGCACCGAGCGCACCGACCGCGGCGCCGGTGCTGATTCCTTGGAGGACGCGGGCGGCCAGCAGCGCGTCGACCCCGCCGGCCTCGACGAACACCACCATCGCCAGGGCCTGGCCGAGAAGGGCGACGAGCAGGACCGGCCGTCGTCCCACATGGTCCGAGATCTTCCCGAAGACCAGGAGCGAGAGGAGCACGGCCACCGCGTACACGCCGAAGACGACGGTGGTGGTGATGGGAGAGAAGCCCCAGTGCTGCTGGTAGATCGCGTAGAGCGGCGTCGGCGCGCTCGACGCGGCCAGCAGCGAGACGAGGATCGAGGCCAGTACGCCGAGGGAGGCGGTGGGGCCGAGCCGCCCGCGGCGCGGGGCCGCGTGCGCGGCGGACCGCTTCCGGGACGTGCCCGGCGAGACGGCCTGAGGTGTGGGGAGCGCGGAACTCATGCGGCCACTTCCAATCGGCACAGAGGGACCACCCATACTAGACAGATCTGTCTAGTGCGGAGCCGCTCCGGACCGTGAGACATGTCGCAGCGGGACTCGCACCCGTCGGGAATACGGCGGCTCACCCGTGCGGGTTCTTCATCCGCCCTCCAGCAGCCGCTCGAACGGCACCGAGGCTCCGAAAGGGTCCGGGGCCGCCGGTGGGTCACGGCGCACCACCTCACCGGCCAGTTCCTCCGCGGCCCGCTCGACGCGCCGTACGAGCGGCTCGCCGGCGTCGCCGCCGCCCCACTCCTCCGTGGCGGCGAACACCGCGGTGGGCAGGGTCACGGCGCGCAGGTAGGCGAACATCGGCCGAAGGGCGTGCTCCAGGACGAGGGAGTGCCGTCCCGTGCCGCCGGTGGCCGCGATGAGCACCGGTTTGCCCGCCAGGGCGCTGTCGTCGAGGCAGTCGAAGAACATCTTGAACAGTCCGCTGTACGAAGCGGTGAAGGTCGGCGTGACGGCGATCAGTCCGTCCGCCTTCGCGATCGCCTCGAAAGCGTGCCGGAGCTCCCGCGACGGGTAGCCGGTGGTCAGATGGCCGACCATGTCGCGCGCGAGGTCGCGGACCTCCACGACCACCATGTCCACCTGTTCTCCCCGCTCCCGGAGGAGACGTCGTGCGGAGTCGGCGAGCCGGTCGGCCAGCATCCGCGTGGACGAGGGCTGCCGCAGGCCCGCCGAGACGACAGCGAGGGTGCGCTTCACCGCCGGTCCTCCCCGGAAACCTTCCGCCCCCGGGCCGCGGCACTGAGCGAGGCGTGCGTGGGGGCGTCGGGGACGTGGGCCGGACGGTCCTGTGCGAACTCCTTGCGCAGCACGGGTGCCACCTCGCCCAGCACTTCGATCTGTTCCAGCACGGTCTTGTGCGGGACGCCGATGCCGTCCACGACGAACAGCTGGCGCTGATAGTCACCGGCCGCGTGCTCCCGGTACGCGAGCACCCGCTCGATCACTTCCTGCGGGCTGCCCGCGATCACCGCGGTCTGCTCCATCGTCTCCTCGAGGGACGGGCCGTCGCCGTACAAGGAGTGGTCGAAGTAGGGGCGGAACTCGCGCACGGCGTCCTGGGAGTTCGGCCGGACGAAGAGGTGCGCAGCCAGGCCGACGATGGCCTGGTCGGCCCTGCCGTGTCCGTAGTGCTCGAAGCGGCTGCGGTAGAGCTCGACCAGGCGTCGGACGTGTTCCTTGGGCCAGAAGAGGTTGTTGTGGAAGAAGCCGTCGCCGTAGTAGGCGGCCTGCTCGGCGATCTCCGGGCTACGGATGGAGGCGTGCCAGACGAACGGCGGAACGCCGTCCAGCGGGCGGGGCGTGGAGGTGAAGCCCTGGAGCGGTGTCCGGAACTTGCCCTCCCAGTCGACGACGTCCTCACGCCACAGCCGGCGCAGCAGGGCGTAGTTCTCCACGGCCAGCGCGATGCCGTCGCGGATGTCCTTGCCGAACCAGGGATAGACCGGTCCGGTGTTGCCGCGGCCCATCATCAGGTCCACCCGGCCGTCGGCGAGGTGCTGGAGCGTCGCGTAGTCCTCGGCGATCTTCACCGGGTCGTTGGTGGTGATCAGCGTCGTCGAGGTGGACAGCAGGATCCGCTCGGTGCGGGCCGCGATGTGCCCCAGAAGCGTGGTGGGCGAGGACGGCACGAAGGGCCGGTTGTGGTGCTCGCCCATGGCGAAGACGTCCAGGCCCACGTCCTCGGCCAGTTTCGCGTACTCCACGACGGCCTTGATACGCCCGTGTTCCGTGGGGGTTCGCCCGGAGACCGGGTCGCGGGCCACGTCTCCCACGCCGAAGATACCTATCTGCATCGTCAATGTCCTGTCAGTCGTTTTCGATCCCTGCCCGGCGTCCGGCGTCCGGCGTCGGGGGAGTGGAGCTGCTCGGCGCGGGGACCGGGAGTCCCGGTTCCGCCCCAGCCAGGGGGTGCCGTTCGGATCGTGGCGGCGTCGCTGGGAGGTGCCCCGG
Organism: Streptomyces sp. cmx-10-19; assembly: GCA_049998335.1. GTDB lineage: Bacteria > Actinomycetota > Actinomycetes > Streptomycetales > Streptomycetaceae > Streptomyces. Next base: position 33,108 of record JAEBFB010000017.1, on the reverse strand, counting down.
CCGCGTTGTCGTCGGTTGCCGGGGCTCCGCCCTGTCGCTCTCCTCCGCCATGCGGCTGCACGCTCCCCCGCGCTCGGGCTGCGCTCGCTCGGGAGGGGCTCCCAACGCCCCGCTCGGGCCGGCCAGGAGCCACCGTGACTCGGGTCCCACCTGATCCGGACGATGTCCCCTAGCCGTCCGGCCGGCCGCCGATGCAGGGGCCGTCGGAAGCGGTGACAGGCCGCGGTGCCATGACACACGTGGCCCTGCGATGGCGGCCGGGACCGACGGTCTGGCTTCCGGCGGTCCCCCTCGGCACGAGGGCCGCGGTGCCGCCCGGTGCCCAAGGTCTCAAGGACGCCCAACCGGTCGGTCCGGGAGTGCTGGGGCTGGATGCCGGTCAGGGTGGAGGGCACGTGTTTTCCCTTCAGGCGGGGCTGGGTTCTGGCACGGGGCACGCCGGCGCGGTGAGGGGGATTCATTAATTGCTGCGCGAAGCAAATATAGCAAGTGCGTAGCCCGGTGCATACCCGAGCGAGGTGCCGTGCGCGTGTGCCGTGCCACACGCGCACGGGGGACTCACCGGTCCTGCGGGCAAGCGAACGGCCTGCCGATCCCTCGGCAGGCCGCTTCCCGGAGGGCCACCGTCACTTGCGTCGACGCTGCCACCAGCACCGGGGGCTCTCCGCCTCGGCGCGCGGCTCGGCCTCGGCGTCGGGCGTGGCCTCGGTGCGCGGCTTCGCGTCGGGTGCGGCTTCAGCGCGTCCCACGCGGACGGCCGGGGCACCAATCCGGTCGGCGACACGACTCGCACGGCCGCCCGCCTCCAAGCCGAGCGCGTCGTCGCGATGGCCGCGAATGCTGAGGAGAGCCCGCCAGTGACGGCGGGACTGGGCGGTGTTCTGGTCCAGTGGAGCACCGTCCCCCGCCTTCCTCGCTGTGCCCGCGCCCCCTGCGAGGCGGAGCATGTCCCGGAGATCCGGTCGCTTGAGTCGCTGTGGACCTCGGCGTCCCGGTCCTCGTGGGGGCTCCGGGCCCATGCATGACACCGCGGGGCGTACGCAGGTATTGACACTGGGCAGCGCTGCAGACATGGCCTGGTCAAGGCCGGTCATGCGGACCGTTTTGATGAGCAGGACCGAGCAAGTGCCTCTGGTTTCAGCGGCGGCAAGCAGCGTCTCATCAGGTCGAGGGGCTCACCGCTCAGAGGTCTCTCCGTCGACCGGCACGGGCATCGCCAGGTGCGCGAGGTCCCCCGGTGGGCAGGTGCTCACCGGCCACAGGGGGGCGGGTGTGCCATCGGCAATCGCGGCCGGGGCGTCGGTCAGCCTCATACGTTCCCGGAGACGGCCGTAAAAGTCCATGGGGCCCAGCCGGACCGCGCGCAGTCGGCGGGGTGCGGCGTAGACGCCGAGCCAGTCACCCGGGTCAAGTACGCCCCGCATCTGACCGTCGACGCTCACGGCAGCACGACCTGACCGTTCGAGGATTCGCAGTCCGACGGGTTCGTCGGGGGCGGTGACCACCGAGCGGTCGAAGGCCATGTGTGGGGCCACCGCTGTGAAGACAAGTGCCTCTGCGCGGGGTGACACAACGGGACCGCCGGCAGCGAAACTGTAGGCGGTCGATCCCGTCGGGGTCGCCACGAGCAGCGCGTCGGCAGAGTACGAAGCCAGGAGTCGGCCGGAAATGTAGACGCCCACGGAAATCTGTCGGTCTCTCGACAACTTCTCGAGTACCACATCGTTGATCGCAGCAACGTTCAGGGCGATGCCCCATTCGTCACCGTTCTCACAGTCGGTGCGCACTCGGGGCGGAGGCAGGGAGGGGCCGCGCCCGTAGCGCAGCAGTGTCTCCAATTCCGCCGGGATCTCCAGGCGGCGGGAAGCGCGCATGGTCAGCAGCATCCGGCTCTCCGGCTCCAGGCGACCGCTGTAGGCGGCATCGAGTGCGGCGTGCACTTCCGGCGCCGGAACCTCGGTGAGGAACCCGACCCGACCGAGATCGACGCCAAGGACGAGCGCGTCGTTCTCCGCGGCCAGCCGGGCACCGCGCAGGAAGGTGCCGTCACCGCCCAGCGTGACAATGAGGTCCGGGTCGCCAGCCGCCTCCACTTCCTCTCGAGCACTGTGTCGACTCTCGCCGCTCCACACGTCGATGTCCGTGCACCTGACGAGGTTCTCCTCGCACCATTGCCTGACATCCCTCGCCGCCTGCTGGGCGCCCTCGCGGCCTCCGTGCACCACGAGTCCGATCCGTTCGAACGCCATAGCTGCCCTTCTGCGAGCGTGTACCAGTTGTTCCGGCGGAGTGCGAGGAGATCATGTCCGACCTTGATGGCGGAAAAGGGTCCGACATGCCAGTGCGGACGAAGATCACCGCCGCACATCGGCTGGCAGGGACGTCGCGCCCTGTCAGCCCACTGCGTGGACCACCCACTGCCGAATCCCCCGCAGGGCCGCCCGGTCATCCGCCCACAGCCGACGGGGATACCTCCGGCGCCGCGGCGGACGGGCAGGAATCAGCGGAGCGACGCCTTCCCGCAGGAAGGGAAAGCCGCCCTGCCACCGGGACGGGAGCATGGTGGCTTACGCCCAAAAGCGCTCTCGCGGAGGCGGGCGACCCTCGGAACCCGCGAGCCGCGTGTCAAGGGTCACAAATCCGGGCGCTCGGAGGGCGGCCCGCCCTCCGGCGCCATGCGTCACGTGGGAACAACGGTGCCGCGTGAGGGCTGTCGGCTCCCGCCTCCCGAGCGGGAGCCGCGTTCGATGCCTACACGATGCCCAGTCCTGCGCCCGGCTCGAAACGGCCGGGGCCACGCCTTCGTAGCACGGGGCCCCGTACCCGGCGACTGTGCTGCCGCGCTCGCGCGGGCGCAGGCGGAGACGGTCGCCCGGCCGTCGGTTCGCGTTCGCCGCCTCACGCCGCCGTTACGTCGAGCACTACCCGGAAGCGCGCGTTGCCCGACAGCATCCGCTCGTAGGCCTCCGCCGCCTGATCGAAGGGCATGACCTCCACACTGGGCCGAATGCCGTGCGCCAGGCTGAAGGCGAGGTTGTCCTCGTTCTCGATGGAGGACCCGGTCAGACTGCCCGTGATCGTCTTCGTGCCGAAGATCAGATCCGGGGTGGCGATCGTGAGCGGGTCCGGTGTCGCGCCGACGACGATCAGCTTCCCCTTCGGAGCGAGGCCCTTGACCAGGGGATTCATGGAGCCGCCGCTGGTGGCGGTGGCGATGATGAGGGAGGCTCCGCCCCGCGCCGTGAGCTCCGCTCCGGGGTCCGTGACAGTGCTGTCGATGTACACGTCGGCTCCGAGCTCCCGGGCGTACGCCTCCTTCTCAGGGCCTCGGGCAATCGCGGCGACGCGGTAGCCGAGGCTGCGGGCGTACTGCAGTGCCAGGTGGCCCAGGCCGCCGATCCCCTGGACGGCGACGAGGGCCCCCGCCCGGGTCCCCTCCTGCTGGAGAGCGGTGAACGTGGTCAGACCCGCGCACAGGAGGGGCGCGGCGTCGATCGCAGAGATGCCGTCGGGGATGCGCACCAGACCGCTGGCCCGCGCATGGACGACCTCGGCATAGCCGCCGTCGACGGTCGTGCCCGTGCGCTCCTGCTGGAGACAGTTGACGAAGTCCCCGCGTCGGCACGGTACGCACTCCCAGCACTGGCCGTTCAGAAAGCCGACCCCGACCCGGTCCCCGACCTGCCAGCCGGAGATTCCCGCGCCGACCGCGTCGATGACACCGACGATCTCGTGGCCCGGAACAATGGGACGCGACGGGTCCTCACGCAGACCCTCGACCGCCAGAACGTCGGTGTGACAGATCCCGCAAGCCTCCACCCGTAGCCGTACCCGCCCCGGTGCGGGGTCGGTCAGCCGGCGTTCTACCAGCTGGAGGTCGTGGACGCCGGTGGCTTCGAAGGCCCGATAGGTCGACATGTGTGCTCCTGAGTGTTTCGGAACCGAGCAGGGAGAGAGCGAAGCGACCGATCAACAGTAAATTAAATGACCGGTCTACTTGAAACAGTAGAGCATGCTTCCATGCTGCCGACGCGCGGACCTCCGCGGCTTGTGGATGAGGCCCCTCCCGTTGGCGGACCACGCCCCGGCACCGGCCCCCCGAGCGGTGCATAAACTGAGCAAGCCGCCCAGGTGTCCCTGTCCGTGTCCGGGCCGCATGCCGTGTCCGCCGGCCCCGGTGGTGCAGCGGTGGACGGGGAGGATGTGATCCGGGACTCAGGAGGCAAGAGGCATGGGACGAGCGTCCAAGCGCGAGGAGATCGCCGAGTCGGCATTCCGGCAGTTCCATGCGAAGGGTTTCAACGCCACCGGCATCAACGAGATCACCAAGGCCGCGGGTGTGCCCAAGGGGTCCTTCTACAATCACTTCTCCAGCAAGGAGGAGAGCGCCCTGGAGGCCCTGAGCCGCTACCGGGACTCACTCCGGTTCGACATGCTCACCTCGCCGGACCGGCCTCCGCTGGAGAGGCTGCGAGCGCACTTCGAGTTCCTCGGTGCGGACCTGCTGGAGAACGGCTTCGTCCGCGGCTGCCTGGTGGGCAACCTCGGCGCGGAGGTCGCCGATCACAGCGAGGAGATCAGGACCGCGGCCAAACGCGGCTTCGACGGATGGGCCGCCCGACTGCGGGACCTGCTCGGCGAGGCCCAGGAGGCCGGCGACCTCGACGGCTCGATCGATGTCGAGACCACCGCACTGTTCATCCTCAGCGCCTGGGAGGGCACGCTGATCGCCGCGAGGATCGACAAGTCCGCAACCCCCGTCGATGCGTTCTTCCGCACGGTCTTCGGAGTGCTCCTGCGCTAGGGTCCGTCTTGAAACGGATCTTGCCCGGAGCAGGAAAGATGTGAGTGTGACCGCGGCTTCGTAGGAGGTGGCGGCCTTCTCGTATCGGGTGGCGATACCGGGGAAGCTTCTGAGTCGGTTGAAGCAGCGCTCAACGACGTTGCGGCGGCGGTGGACCTGTCGGTCGAATGCCGGTGGCCGCCCGCCGCGCCGACCGCGGTTGTGCCGGTGTCGCTGCTGGTCGGTCTTGGCCGGGATGGTGTGTCCGATGCCGCGTCTGCGCAGGTAGGCGCGAAAGCCGCGGGAGCTGTAGGCCTTGTCCGTGATGACCTGATCAGGCCTGCAGCGGGGGCGGCCCGGTCCGCTGCGAGGGACCCGCATGCGCTCCGGAAGCGGTCGCGCGCAGATGCTGTCGTGGTGTTCGCCTGCGACGGCAAGGGCCGCCCGCTCGCAGTCCTGGTGACACCTGGCCAAGAGAATCGGCCCGTCGCGGCCCGCGGTATCGGCGGAGCGAGTAACTCCCACTCCTGATCGGTGAGTTCATGACGACGTATCACCCCACCATGATCCACCACCCGATGATCTTTGAAGACGGACCATGCCCGGCGCGACCCCGACCACGCCTCCGGTCGGGGCGTGTCCGATGTGACACCGAATTCGAACAAGCGATCTAATGTCGGTATGGACGCGACCGACTTCCCCGACGACCTGGTACAGACGCAAGCCGCCTGGAACACCACCTACGACGCGCTCGCCGCACCCCGCCCCCGCGACACCGCCGCCCTGCGCCGCCGCCTGCTGCGCCTGTCCGTACGGCTGTGGTGGCACCCCTACTGGGAGACCGCTCCCTCGGTGCCGATGGCGCGCTCCGAGTTGCGCCAGCTGGCCCGCGCCCGGGGAGCCGTCCGGGCCGCATGACCCGCCGCCTCGGTCGACCAGGAGCACGGGGTAGCGACAAGGGTTGCGCCTAGCTGTTGCGCTGGAGGTTGCGCCAGGGGCTGCGCCTCCTGTTGCGAGACCCGACGGGCCGTCTCCGTGTCCGCGCAGGTCACCATGCGGTTTCGCCGTGATCGGAGTGCTGACATCCCCGTTGCGGCCGCTCTGCCCATGTCCCCTGGCTGGAGTGAAGGAGTAAGGGACAAGGGACGGGCGGGATGGGCGGTACGGCCGCGGCCGGGGATCGGGGCGCGCTCGGTCCGGCCCGGCGGCGGCCGGGCCCGCCGCGGCCCACCCGCCATCGGCCAGGCGGCCGGTCTGGGACGGAAGGCGCCGGCGTCCCGGTGCTGTCCTGACCTGGCCTGACTGGTGCTTTTGGCAGCCGAGCAGCACCTGTGCGAGCCTTCTGCCACTCCTCCGAAAGGACTCACCCTGATGCTCGGCATGGTTGTCTGGGACGTCCGCTCTCGCGCTTCGACGCGAGAGCGGTAACGGCCACCTGCCTCAGCGCACACGCGTGTCCGATGGACAGGCGTGGGTTCAGTCTGCTCCTCGTCGAAGTGCTCTTCGTGCCCTTGCACGTTCGACTACGAGGAGTACGTGGTGTCCACCATCCACTGGACCGAAAACCACACCCACCAGTCCGCCCGCTGGCATTCCGAGAACGCCACCCCTCTGCCCCGGCGAACCGTCGTCGCCGACGACCGGATGAAGGCCAACGACGCCTACCGACAGGCGTGCGAAGGAACGGCCCTGCTCTGGCAGGGCGACTTCCACAACGCCCGGCAACTGCTACAGGCGATGGGCCGCCGCATCGACCGCAAGCCGCCCAGGCCCAGCACATCCCCGAGCGAGACCTTCCACCTGCACCGACGCAGCAGCAGTCACCGCGCCCGTGTCCTTGGAAAGCTCCTGGTGCTGTTGGACGACGATTACACCTTGACGTTGCGCCGAGCCCCGAACGTCCGCCAGGCGTGCCTGGAAGCCTACGGCCCCTCAAAGGGACCCATGGCGGTCTCCCTGCGGGAGTTGCTGGGAGTGATCGGTGCTCACCAGTGGCGCCTGGAAGGGATCGACGTGCCGGCGCTGGGGGCTCGGATCCACCCCCACTACGGAGTGTTCGCACCCGTCAGAGGCGAGTACGTCGACCTGGTCGCCCACACGCCACTGCCGCCCGCGACCTTGCACAGTCCCGCCACCAGTACGGCATTCGACCTCGGAACAGGAACCGGTGTCCTCGCCGCGGTCCTGGTCCGCCGTGGTGTCAAACGCGTCGTGGCCACCGACATCAGCCCACGCGCTCTGGCCTGCGCCACAGAGAACGTCCACCGGCTCGCACTGACCGACCGTATCGACGTGTCGGGCCCCGGCCTGTTCCCCGAAGGCCGCGCTGACCTCGTCGTCTGCAACCCACCCTGGCTCCCCGCCCGTCCGACCGGCCCCATCGAACAAGGCGTCTACGACCCGGACGGCACCATGCTCCACAGCTTCCTCGCCGGACTGCCCGCCCACCTCCGACCAGGTGGCGAGGGCTGGCTCATCCTGTCCGACCTGGCAGAGCACCTCGACCTCCGAACTCGTCAGCAGCTGCTCGACGCCATCCAGGCAGCACAACTCCACGTCGTGGACAAGATCGATACCAAGCCCCGGCACCCACGCTCCAAGGACGCCACCGACCCACTCCACACAGCACGAAGCGCCGAGACCACGTCCCTCTGGCGACTGATCCCGGCACCCTGACCACGCACCAGCATCGCGCCCCCCGGTTGACCAGGTGAGCACATCCCGTGGGCCACTTCGCCACGCTCACGGGATGACCACCAGAGGAACAGAAACACCTACTCAGAGGTCGTTTGCACCTGTTTTGCCCGAGTGTCGGGTGGTTTTCAGGCCGCAGGGTGTGGTGCTCGTACGGCTGGAGATGTGAGGTGGTTCTTGCTGGTCAGGTGGGTGGCAGGTGAGGCGTGACATGGCTTGTGTCTGACGCTGTCGGGGATCTTGGCTTCCGCTCTGCTGTACGTGCACTGCGCGTAGTGGGCATCGCGGAAGGCGAGCGGCTGATCGAGGTTTTCGCGGCCCTGGCCGCCCATGCCGTCGCAGTCGATACTTCCGTGTCTGCCGCAGAACTTGATGTCCTGGCCTTGAGTGCGGTGGCTGACGCCGCACCGGTAAACGCGACTTCGAGCTGCTCGCGGCGAGGGCGGCGAGGATGGGCAGGCCGTAGAAGAGGCCGGGCCAGGGATTCGTGCTCGCCGTGCTTCCGTCCGGGCAGGTCACGGTCAGGGAGCGCCCGGCGCAGTCGATGCCAGGGTCCTCGTCGGGGAAGAACGGACCCTCGGACAGCAGCGTCAGCCCCTGCCATTCCTCCGGCACGCCTACCAGCAGACAGCGGCCGGCCTCCTCCCCCCGACTGCCACCCCAGTAGTCGCTGCCCTCGGCGGACATGGCGAACCGGCCCCACCACACCGGGGCCTCCCGCTCGGCCGCGAACCAGATCCGCTGCTCCGGAAGCCAGAACGCCGGCGTGCACGATGAACCCTGGCTGTCATAGAAGGTCACCGGCTCGTACGCCCAGGGCACTCGCAGGTGGTCGGAGAACACCGACCAGCGGGCACGGAGTTCCGTGCGGAACTCTGTCGTGACCACCTCGTACGTCATGGATTTACGCCCGCCGATTCTAGTTCGGTCTGCCGTCACACGATGGGCCCGCCGGGCGGGGGTGACTGGCCGGGGTCACCGGTTCAGCCCAGTGAAGTCGCCCGGCAGAGGGCGTGGCGAGCTACGAGCTGGACGCCGATGTCGACGGTTCTGCGGCATGCGGAAGTTGGCGAGGACGGCTACTTGATGTCGACGTACCTGATCTGGCCGAGCCAGGCGCGGACGGCGTAGGTGAGGGCCAGGAGTCCGGGCGAGAAGATCTGGCCCATGCTGCGCCCAGGGTGACGGGGTTGAGGTGTACGCCGTGCATGTTGCTGAAGTTCACGGCGCACAGCACAGTCATCACAATGATCGCGGGCGGGAGCACCACGGCCACAAGGGACAGGGGCATTTTGCGGTGGCCGTAGAGGAGACCGATCACCAGATGGAAGAGGGTGATCACCGGGGGCAGGAGCCAGGAAGTTGGTCCGGTGAAGTCGTCGGAAGAGTAGGCAATGCTGCCGGTCACGAAGGCTACGAGCGCCAGGTGGGCGAGTCCCACGGAGGTCAGGACGGCCCGTGCGACCGGGTTGGTGATCGTGTGGACATGGACAGTCGAGGTATCCCTCAGCGGGTGACGGCCACCCGCTTCGGCGCTCTGAAGGACAGCAGTCCCAGCATCGGCGGCCTCGTACCGTCGGCCGGCGCCCGCACCGGCCCCAGCCTGCGCGCCGCCGCCCGCAACGCCACTACCGCTTCGGTCCGCGCCAGTGACGCACCCGGGCAGCGATGACGGCCCGCGCCGAAGGCGAGGTGACGGCGGACCTCGGGCCGGGCAGGGTGCATCAGCTCCGGCTCGGGAAAGACCTCCGGGTCCGACCCACTGCCCATGAGCATGAGGAGCAACTGCGCGCCGGCGGGTAGAGCCACCCCTCCGAGGTCCACCGGACAGGCCGTGACTCTCCGCCATGTGGTCACCGGCGGTTCACGGCGCAGCACCTCGTCGACCCAGGCCTCGGCAAGTCCCGCTTCGTGCGCCACTCGCGGCCACAGCCCGGGTTCGGCACACGCCCGGCTCAGTACGGTGGCGATGAGCTGCCCCGTGGTGGACTGGCCCGCTACGAAGACGAAGAAGCACACGCTCACCGCCGTGGCCGTGTCCAGCAGGGTCCCGTCGGGGAGACGATGACGCTTCAGGGCCGCGACGAAGGGACCGGCGGCGTCGCCGCGCACGGTTCTGGTCAGCCATTGGTGGAACTCACCGCAGAGCTGGGCCAGTTCCATTTGCCGCCCGAGCTCGGGTCTGCCCCAGAACAACTCCAGCGAGGCGTCGCTCCAGCGGAGCAGTGTGGCCGGGTCGATGTCTTCGATGCGCAGGAGTTCCATCAGTACCCGGCACGGCAGAATCTGGGCGAAGGAGGTGAACAAGTCGATCTCGCCGGCGGTGTCGACCCTCGCCCCGGCCTCGTCCAGCAGTTCATCGGCGATGCGCTCGATGAGCGGCACTGCGGCCGCGACAGACCGGGCATCGAAGAACTGGGTGACTACCCGTCGCAGGCCAGGATGGCTGTCGGTGCCGTTGTCGGCAAGCGCCGACGGGAGCCGGAAGCCGGCTCGGGTCAGCGTCCGGAGCACGGGCACAGGCAGCGGCGTCACGGCCTGCTGGGCGTTGTCCGGGCGGAATACGGTCGGGTCGAGCAGTACCCGCCGTATGTCCCGGTGCCGACTGATCAGCCACATCCCGGTCGTCGGGTCCTGGTGCACAGGTGCGAGGTCGCGCAGTCTGTCCAGCCAGGGGTACGGGTTGCAGACGAAGTCGTCCGCGAACAGGTCCAGGAGACGCAGTGGATCCTGGAAGCCGGACGACGAGGATGCGTCTGCTGGAGTATGCCGACCGACAGAGTTCAGACCACCACCAGGTGTGGTTACTTTCGGTGCCGGATTGATCACGGCTGGACGCTAGCACGGCAGCGGCCCGGCCTCGGAGGTATGTGGGGGGTATCACGCCCGTGACGGCCACGCACCTCGTCGGCTTCGCGCCACAGGTGACACCCAGCGCAGGGGTGCCCGGCGCCCTGGACACCGACCACATGGTGCCTCTCGCCGGAGCCTGGGACTCCGGTGCCGGGCAGTGGACCACCGGCGGGTGCGAGCGTACGCGGCGGCGCCGTGACCCGCGAGGGGTTCATCACCCCCGCGATCGTCGCGTTTCACCGCGTAGGGGTGGTCCTTGAGGCCGACGTCCGGCGGATCACCGAACGAACGAATCGACCGGTCGTCATGAGCAACCGTCACCTCAGGTCCAGGGACGGGCCGACGGCCTTCGGCCGGTCGTCGGCTCGCGGCGCGCATCCGGGTATGTGCGGGGTGCTGTCCTGATGCTGGTGGCTCCCCTCCGCCAGACCGCGACCCTGGCGCAAGGGACTCCACCATCCTCAGCACAGCTCAGCCGACCAGCAGAAGACAGTTCCGGCTGGAGTACTACCCGTCGTACGGCACCCAGGAACGTCCGCCTGTGCCGTTCGTGCCGTACCAGTAGTGCGCCATCCCCGCGACGATGGTGGTGCGGAACGGCTGGCCGTGGTCGTCGATGCGGACCGTGCCGGTGCGGCCCTGACAGGACCGGTACCAGCGGGCGTCGTAGGCCCGTGTCGCCGCAGCAACCAGCAGCACCTCCGGGTCCTCGGCGAAGACGCGGTAGGGGAAGTGGACGGCGGGGACGATGTGTTCGGCGTCGGCGCCGTCCTTCGGGTGGGCGACGGGGCGGTCGACGTCGAGGTCGACGGTGAACCGGTGGGGCACGAGGTCGCCGCCGCAACCCTGGCTCATGCAGTACGCGCTCCCAGGGGACGGGGTGCCGCGGCTGACGACGCGGACGTGGAGGGCCTCCAGAACCACGGCCGTGGACGACCGTCCCTGGACCCGAGATCCGCACCCTCGTCTGCCGCCCGTGCACCGCGCCCCGCGTCGCCGTCCACGTTTCCGGCGTCCTGCTCCACCGGCGGCTCGGGCACCTCGGCGGGCGGCTTGCCGATGACGTACTCGTGGTCGCAGCCCTGGTCCCATACCTAGGAGCCGGTACTCCAGGTGAGGGGCAGGCCGACGGCGGCCGGCTTCGCGGTCGAGGCAGGACCACCCTTCACTCGGGAGAGGAGCCGGGTCGGTCGGCCGGGTGGTCCGCGGCGGGCTGATGGGCGTCCCGTTGCCGCTCGGCGGTGGGCGGGGTGCCGTCGCCGAAGGGGCGTCCGCCCAGGGCATCCCGGCGGTGGGCCGTGTTCCAGCCGACCGTAGCGGGGCCGGCCGGAACGATCCCGGACGGGTTGAGTTCGGTCTGGACCCGGTAGTAGTGCTGCTTTATCTCCTTGAAATCGACGGTGTCCCCGAAGCCCGGTGTCTGGTAGAGGTCCCGCGCATACGCCCACAGTACGGGCATCTCGGACAGCTTCTGCCGGTTGCATTTGAAGTGGCCGTGGTAGACGGCGTCGAAACGCACGAGTGTCGTGAACAGCCGTACGTCCGCTTCGCTGATCGTGTCTCCGACGAGGTAGCGCTGCCCGGCGAGCCGGTCGGAGAGCCAGTCCAGCCGGTTGAACAGCGTTCGGAACGCCCTGTCGTACGCGGCCTGGGTTCCGGCGCGTCCGGCGCGGTACACACCGTTGTTCACGTCCTCGAAGACCACGTGGTTGATCGCGTCGATCTCGGCGCGCCGGTCGACGGGATACAGGTCGGGTGCTCCCGGCCGGTGGAACGCGGTCCACTGGGTCGACAGGTCGAGCGTCAACCGGGCGTAGTCGTTGGTGACGACCTGCCCGGTGGTCACGTCAACCATCGCGGGCACCGTGATGCCGCGGTCGTAGTCGGGGAAGCGGGCCAGGTACGCGTCGCGGAGCCGGTGCAGTCCGAGTACCGGGTCGACTCCGCGAGGGTCGAGGTCGAAGGTCCAGCTCGCCTTGTCGTGGGTCGGCGCGCACAGCCCCATCGACAGGACGGGTTCCAGTCCGAGCACTCGGCGCACGATGATCGCACGGCTGGCCCAGGGGCATGCGCGGGCCGCGATGAGCCGGTAGCGGCTCGCCTCCACGGGGAAGCCGTCGCGGCCGTCGGCCGTGATGCGCGTGGTGATGTAACTGCGGCCGCGGACGTAGGTGCCGTCCGGACGGGTGTCGGGATGGGTGCGCGCCGGTGTCTCGCTCATCTTCTCGCTCCTGTCGCAGGGGCCGGGTGTGTGGGGCGGTGCGCTCTCCGGCCGGTCAGGGCATCAGGGTGAAGCCGCCCGACCAGCCGATCGTCCCCGACTTCGCCAGTGTCAGCTGCAGGAAGCCGATGGCTTCGAGCTCGTGGGCCCGCGCCAGGCCGCCGGCGTCGATGCCGGTCAACCCGGCGGCTGCGACGAGGTCCACAAGCGCCTGCTTGGCCGCACGGTCGTCACCGGCCGCGAGGACGGTCACCGGGGAGCTGCCCACCTTCCGCGACGTCAGCGTGGCCGCGAAGTTGGTGTTGAACGCCTTGACCACCCGGGCCTTAGGGATCGCGTGCTGCACCTCGGCGGCGGCGGAGCTGCCGGCCGGCACCTTGAGAGCGGCGAACGTGTCGAAGTCGAGGGGGTTGGTGATGTCCACGACCACGCGCCCGGTGAACTGGTCGCCGTACTGCGCGGCGATGTCACCCAGCGCCTCGTACGGCACGGCGAGCACCACGAGGTCGCCTGTGACCGTTTCGGGCGCGCCGTGGCCGATGTACTGGACCTCCGCGCCGCCGTCGGCGAGGAGCCCGCCGATGGCTGTGCCCATGTTGCCGTTTCCGAAGACTGACACACTGGTCATGACCTGTACCTCCCGATCGGGAATGACTGATATTGGGTGACGGGCTGTCAGGCCCGGGATTCCTGGGGGATCTCGTCCTCCAGATACCGTGGTCCGGCGATGGCGAGCCCGGCGAGGGTGAACGGGACGAGAGCTGCGACCAGGACCAGCAGCGGCACTCTCCACCCGCCGCTCAGCGCATGGGTCCAGCCGGCTGCGAACGGCCCCGAAGCGGCGGTGAGGTAACCGACCGTCTGGGCCATGCCGGACAGCTGGGCGGCGCCGCCGGGCGTCCGGCTGCGCAGGGTGAACAGGGTGAGTGCCAGGCTCAGGCCGCCGCCCTGGGCCAGACCGAGCAGCACGCACCACAGCACCGCGCCAGCGACCGGGGCGAAGAACAGTCCCAGCAGCCCGGCCGCGAAGGCGGCGGAGACGGCAACGACCAGCAGGTGCTGGCGGCGCATTCGGGCGGCGAGGATCGGGACGGGCAGTCCGCCGACGATTCCGGCAACGCCCAGCACGGACAGCAGGTAGCCGGCCGTGTCGCTGCTGAGCCCGTGGCTCTGCAGCAGGCTGGGAAGCCAGGCGGCGAGAGCGAAGTACACCCCCGACTGCAGGCCTATGAACAGGCCCGACGCCCAGCCGAGTCCCGTGCGCCACACGGCGCTGCCGCCGGCCGGCGCGCGGACGCCGCTGTGCCGGCCCCGCACGGCGCGCGGCAGCCACAGCATGCAGGCGACCGCCGCGGGCAGCGCCCAGAGTGCCATGGCCTCCCGCCATCCGAGACCGAACGCGGAACGCACCGGAACGGTCACGGCCGACGCAAGCGCCGCCCCGGACTGCAGGGCCACCGAGTACACGGCCATCAGTACGCCGACGCGCTTCGGAAAGCACTGCTTGATCGCGGCGGGGACCAGGACGTTGCCCAGCGCAATGCCGCCGGCAGCGATCACCGTCCCGGCGAACAGCGCCGACAGCGGGGAACCCAGGCGCAGCGCGATACCCGCGACCAGGAGGACCAGCGCGGCGAGTACGGACCGGTCGATGCCGATCCTGCCGGACAGCGACGACGCCGTGGCCGCCACCGCTCCGAGGCAGATCAGCGGCACGGTCGTCAGCAGGCTCGTGGCCGTGGAGCCGAGTCCTGTGTCCTCCTGGATGAACACTGTCAGCGGTCCGACCGCAACGATCGCCGGCCGCAACGCGAGAGCGGCCAGAACGATCGCCGAGATCAGCCAGATGCCTGCGGCGCCGGCGCGGCCGCGCACCGCACGCGGGCGCGTGGTCGCTCCGTCAGGGACACGTTCTTCGCTGGATCGCTCGCCTATCCGCAGCACAGCCATGTCATCCAGCATCGGCCGGGTCCTGAGCGGTGTAAAAGACCAAGAACCGCAGGCGGCGATCGCTTCGACCGAACGCCGCGGACCGCGCCGTCCTCCAGCCCTGCCGCTGGGGCAACTGCGCCCGCACAACCGTGCTCGGCAGCCCTTCCGCGAGCGCGGCGGGCGGCCACCGGCAGCCGACGGGCTCCGTCAGCGCAGTGTGCGCAGCAGCAGCAGGAAAGCCGTGGTCGCCGTGGAGGCCCCCGCAGGACTGACCGCGCTGAGCGTGTGCAGAGCCGCCTCGTCCCGTAGCGGTACGACGCGCACGCGCGTGCCTGCCGGGCACTCGGGCCCAACCGCGCTCAGGGGCACGATCGTCACCCCGGCCCCCGCAGTCGCGAGCTGGACCATGTCGGAGATCTGGTCCAGCTCGAACGGGGCCTCCACCTCAACCCCGGCACGCTCGAAGGCCCTGATCACACTGTGCCGCAGGCCGCTGCCCCGCCGGTAGTGGATGAACGGGCCCTGCTCCAACAGCAGGCCGACCGACACGGGGCTGTCCGCCGACAGCGGGCAGTCAGGAGGAACCACCGCCACCAGCGGATCATCGATCAGCGGCGTCACCGTCAGCCCCGGCGGCAGGTCCGGCCCCCGCTCGGCCACCACAGCGACATCGAGACCGCCGTCCAGGACATCGCGCGCCAGATCGGCGGAGGCACCACTGCGTACGAACAGGTCGACACCGGGGTGCTGCTCGTGGAACGCCGTGACGAGACCGGCCACGCTCAGCCGCCGCGGAGCCCCCTGGATCATCCCGATCCGCAGGCGCCCGGCCATGAACCCGCGCAGCGCCGCCATGTCCTCCTGCAGCCGTTCGGCCTCGGCCACCAGGAGAGCAGCACGCGGCCGCAACGCCTCACCGGACGGAGTCAGACGCATACCCCGGGTGCTGCGTACGAAGAGGGCGCTCCCGAGTTCGGTCTCCAGCCGCACGATCTGGGCACTGAGTGCCGACTGCGCCACGAAACACTGCTCGGCGGCCCGGGTGACGTTCCCGGTGGCGGCCACGGCCAGGAAGTAACGCAGATGCCGCAACTCCACCGGACACCCACCTCCTCGCGCTCCTGGCCGGGACGAACATACCGGACTGTCGGCGCGGGCGATCACGATGTCCGGGGCGTCGGCCGTGGACATGCGCAGGACGGTGTCGTCGTACACGAGCCGGCTCACGTCCTGCTCGAGGTCGCGCCGCCGGGGGGCTGACGCAGAAGGGGGCGTACAGGTCCCGGATCTTCAGCTGAGCCATGTCCTCGCCCTCTGCTGATGTGGGGGGCCTCTATGTTCTTCGTCAAGGCGCCCGTGTCGGGTTTGGGGTGGTTCGGTGTTGCTGGGGTTATGCGGCGAGTTCGACGTTCTTCGGTGTCCGGGGTTCGTAGAAGGTGCCGTCGCGGAGCATGGCGAACAGGACGCTGATGCGTTGGCGGGCGAGGCGGAGGAGGGCCTGGGTGTGGGTCTTGCCGCGGGCTCGCTGGCGGTCGTAGTAGGTGCGGGATGCCGGGTCGGCGTTCATGCAGGCGAAGGCGGACAGGAACATCGCCCGTTTGAGTTGCCGGTTTCCGCCCCGGGGTGCGTGTTCGCCGTGGATCGAGGTGCCCGACTGCTTCGTGGTGGGGGCGAGGCCGGCGTAGGAGGCCAGGTGGGCGGCGGTGGGGAAGCTGGTGCCGTCGCCGACGGTGACCAGCAGGACGGCGGCGGTCCTGACGCCGACGCCGGGCATCGACGTCAGGACCGGGGAAAGAGGGTGAGCCTCCAGCAGCGTGCTGATCTGGGTTTCCATCGCCCGGCGCTGGGTGTGGACGGCGGCCAGGGAAGCGGCCAGAGAAGGGATGACGATGTCGAGGGTGCCGGTGCCCGGGACGATGACCGTCTGTTCGTCGAGCGCGTCGAAGACGTCGTCGATCAGCCGCTGGGCCATGCGGGGGGCCTTGGGCCGGATCAGCTCCACGAGCCTGCGGCGGCCGGCCTTGCGCAGGGCGGACGGGGAACCGTGACGCTCCAGCAGCCAGGTCACGGCCTGGTGGTCCAGACGCGGGCCCAGGACGCGCTCCAGGCTGGGGTGGAACTGGGTGAGCAGGCCGCGTATCCGGTTGCTGGTGCGGGTGGCCTCGGCCGCGAGGTCCTGGTCGAAGCCGACCAGAACGGTCAGCTCGGCGGTGATCTCGTCGGTCAGTTCCAGCGAGCGCAGGGTGTGCGGCATCGTCCGGGCCGCGTCCGCGATCACCGCGGCGTCCTTCGCGTCGGTTTTCGCCTCGCCCGGGTAGAGATCGGCGATCCGGCGCATGGCCAGGCCGGGCAGGTAGGCGACGCGGCAGCCGGCATCGCGGGCGACGGTCAGCGGGAGGGCACCGATGGAGGCGGGCTGGTCCACGACCACGAGGACGGTGCCGAACTTCGCGGTCAGTTTGTCGAACACGGCCCGCAGCTTCGGTTCGCTGTTGGGCAGCGGCTTGTCGAAGACCTTCTTCCCGGCCGGGGCGAGTCCGTGGCCGTGGTGAGCGGACTTGCCGACGTCCAGGCCGAGGAACACGCCCACGTCTTCGATCTCGAACATCGCACCCTTCCAGGGGTGTTGACGGTGCCGGCCTCGGCTTGGGTGTCGTGCTCGCGCATCCACGTTATGCAGACCTGCCGCCCGCGAACTGCCCGGCATTGCACCGGACCGGACGGTGGTCGGACCTCTGATCAGCGTCTCCGACGAACACCCCCGGACCCAGCGACACCACCCCCCAGGTCATCGACTTCGACAGGGGGACACAGTCATACCGGACCCGGAGGCCAGCGGCCCCGTTGCAGGACCGCGGAAAACATAACGGGGGCGACGTGGCCGATCATGGTGGTGATCTGCTGTGGGGCGGCGTAGCCGCAGGAGTCGGCGAGAATCCAGTCACGGATGCCGAGAGCGGTCAGTCGGTCGAGCAGGGGCTGGATGTCCTGGGGGGTTCAGGGGGCTCCGAGAGGTCCCCCGAAGGCGGCGATGATGTAGCTGCCCAGCCGGGTGCTGGTGCCGTCGGCGATGGCCTGCAGTTCGGTCGACGAAGTAGAAGAAGCCCTCTTCGTCTTGGTAGCCGAGGTGGCCGGTGTGCCACCACAGGCCGGTCATGCCTTCTAGCGTGGCGGCCGGGTCGTGGAGGTAGGTGGTGAGCATGATGTGTGCGCGGCGGGGCCGGTAGACGATTTCGCCGACGGTGCCGGGCGGGACGTCGTTGCCGTGCTCGTCGTGGATCGCGACGGTGGAGGAGGCGGTGGGCAGGCCGAGGGAGCCGACCTTGCGGCCGTGGCGGGGGTCGTAGAGGACGTTTCTGATTTCGGTCTGTCCGTAGCCTTCGATGATGTGGACGCCGAAGCGTTTCTCGAAACGGTGCAGGATTTCCGGGGGCGCGGGGGCGGCGAACGCGCGGGTGACCGCGTGGTCGCGGTCGGCCGCGGTGGGTGGTTGCGCGCGGCGAGGACGGCAGTTCCTGTCAGGTGACCAAGCTGGACGGCGCAAAGATCACCACCAATTGCGTCCTGTCGGTGCAGCTGCCGGACGGGCAGCTCACCGCGCAGTCCCTGTGGACCAAGGGCACCGACACGGTGCGGATGGCCGTCACCGGCGGCACCGGTGCCTACCGCGGCGCCACCGGCGAACTGACCTGCAACGACATCCAGACCCCGCAGGAGACCTACCACATCGTGCTGGACAGATGAGCGTCACCGCGGCCGCCGGCGTCATCGCCCGGGCCGTTCGGAGTACGCGGCCTCCCTGGGGCTGGCCATGTCCAGCAGCAGCATGGCGTCGTGGTCGGGGGTGCCGGGCATCGCGTGGTAGGTGACGAGGCGCTGGCCGTCCGTGCGGAAGATCGCCATCACCTCGAAGTGGAGGCACATCGCCCCGACCTCCGGATGCTGGAAGTGCTTCTGGCCGCCGCTTCGTGCCTGGACGTCGTACCGTTCCCACAGGCAGGCGAACTCCGGGCTCTTGACGACCAGTTCGCCCACGAGCTGGGCCAGCTCGGGCATGTCCGGGTCGGCGCCCGCCATCGCACGCAGGTGGGCGGCGCTGTGCGCCGCCATCTGCTCCCAGTCGCGGTACAGCTTGCGTCCCATGGGGTGCAGGAACATGTAGCGGGTGATGTTGCGGTGCTCCGGCGGCCAGTCCGTGATGCCGGGGAAGAGGCGCAGCCCCGGGCGGTTGGCGGCCAGCAGGCCGTTGACACGGCTGACGACGTACGCCGGTGCCGGGCGCAGCGTCTCCAGCAGGACGCGCACCGACTCCCGCACGGTGTGCGCTGGGTCGGGAGACGGTGCCGGGGCCTGGCCCGCGGCGAGCGCCACCAGCTCATGCAGCCGCTGCAGCGCGTCACCGGACAACTGCAGCGCCTCGCCCAGCGCGGTGACGACGGCGGGCGAGGGCCGTGTCTCACGGCCGCGCTCCAGGCGCGTGTAGTAGTCGACGCTGACCCCGGCCAGTGTCGCCAGCTCCTCGCGGCGCAGTCCCGGAGTGCGGCGGATGCCGGTGCCGGCGGGCAGTCCCACGTCCTGCGGGCGGATCTGTCCCCGCCGAGCGCGCAGAAAGCGTCCCAACTCGGTGCCTCCACTCATCCGTCCATTGTCGCAAGGGACGGTGCGGGAAGGGGGGCCGTATCACGGCCAGGAACACCATTCCCCCCCACGGCCCGGCCTGCCGGGAGCCGCACACGCCGGGCACGCTGGCGCCCGACTCCCTCTTTCCGTCCTTCCAACCTTCCGTTTTCCGCCGATCCCCTGCCCGGCAGGGACGGCGCAGTGAGGAGCAGTGCACGATGAGCGTTATGCGTTCCGGGGCGGACGCCGGACAGACGAGGAGCGAGGACATCCGGAGCGGGCCGGAGCCGACCGGTTCCGCCACCGCGGCCCTGACCGCCGCCGTCCTCGGCTTCTTCGTGATCACCCTCGACGTCTCCGGCGTCAACGTGGCGCTGCCCGCGATGGGGGACGACCTCGGAGGTTCCCTGTCGGGGCTCCAGTGGGTCGCCGACAGCTACACCCTCATGTTCGCGGCGCTGATGCTCTCCGCAGGCGCGCTCTCGGATGCGATCGGTGCACGGCGCGCGTACGGCTGGGGGCTCGCCGTTTTCTCTCTCGCCTCGCTGGCCTGCGGGGTGGCCCCGACGCTCGGGACGTTGACGGCGGCGCGCGTGGTGCAGGGGAGTGCGGCGGCGGTGATGGTGCCCACCTCGCTGGCGCTGATCCGGCAGGCGTTCCCCGACCCGCAGGCGCGGGCGCGCGGCATCGCCCTGTGGACGGTGGGTGGCGCGGTCGCCATCGCCGCGGGACCCGTGCTGGGCGGGCTGCTCACCACCGAGTGGAGCTGGCGCGTGGTGTTCTGCCTCAACGTGCCCGCCGGGCTCGCCGGTTTCCTGATCCTGCTGCGGGCGGCGCCCTCCCCGCGCCACCCCGCCGTGTTCGACCCGCCGGGGCAGCTGACGGCGGTCCTGGCGCTGGCCGCACTGACCTTCGCCGTGATCGAGGGCGGCCACCACGGGCTCACTCCCACGGTGCTGGCCGCGGCCGGAGTCGCGGTGCTGGCCGGGGCCGGTTTCGTGGCCGTGGAGGCCCGACGGCCCACGCCCATGCTGCCGCTGGAGCTGTTCCGGCGACGCGGTGTCAGCGTGCCGGTCGTCGCGGGTTTCGCCTGCAACGCCGCCTTCTACGGCGGGGTGTTCGTGCTGAGCCTGTTCTTCCAGGAGCAGCGGGGGCAGTCGGCCTTCTCGGCCGGGCTGATGTTCGTGCCGATGGCGGTGATCACCGCCAACTTCAACTACCTCTCGCCGCGGGCCGTCTCCCGGTACGGCCCGCGGGCGGTGGTCGTCGCGGGGCTGCTGGTCGGGACGGTCGGCTGCTGCGGACTGGCCGCTGTCGACGCCGGCACGCCCTGGTGGCTGATCGCCCTGCCGATGATCCCGTTGGGCATCGGCGGCTCCCTGGCCATGCCGACGCTGACCTCCCTGATGCTCGACAGCGTCGCCGCCGAACGGGCCGGCACGGCGGCGGCACTGCTCAACACCAGCCGCCAGACGGGCGGGGCGCTCAGCATCGCCGTCTTCGGTGCGCTCCTCGCGGGCGACTTCGTGCCGGGCATGCGGGAGAGCCTGCTGCTCGCCGCCGCCCTGCTGCTGGCCAACGCGCTGGGCGCGGCCGCACTGATGCCGCGGCGGTGAGGAAGCGGCGGGTGCGGCCGCGGCGGGCACGCATCCGCGCACCCGCCGTTCACGCGGCTCTCCTGCCGGCGGACCGGACGCCGTCCGCGGGGCACGCCCGTCTTGATCAGCATCCACAGGTTCTCCGCCAGGGCATTGCCGAAGGAATCGCCGACCGAGCCATGGACGCTCGAACACCTGCTCTGGCCAGGCGTGTTGTGAGCCTGATGGACGTGTGTTGCGTGCCGTGGCCGGCATGGTGGACGAGTTCGCCGGGGTGACCTCGCAGCTGGCCAGCGCGTACTCAAGGGAGGTGAGGACCAGGCCGGCGTCCGCGCGGGCGGAGGTCTCCCAGGCCACGACTCTGCGGGAGAAGGCCTCGCGGATCGCCGACAGCGACAGTGTCCCTTCCAGGGTGGGATCATGGTCAGGTCGGTGACCCACAGCCAGTTCGGCGCGTGTGCCGTGAAGTCGCGTTGCACCAGGTCTTGGGCGAGGCCGGTGTCCGGGTCGCGGCAGGTGAAGCCCTTGCTTCCACGGGAGCTGATCCCGGCTAGGCCGGCCTGGCGCATGAGCCGCTCGACCCGTTTGCGGCCGACGTGGACGCCCTCGCGTTCCAGGACGGCATGGATCCTGGACGATCCGTAGATCCCGCCGGAATCCTGGTAGAGGTCTGGCGCCAGCGGTAGCAGGTGGAGGAGGGGAGGCGCAGTTACCGCAGTACGGGCTCGGCCCCCAGGTGCGGATGCTCGTCGAGGAGCGCTCTCACCCTGGCCGGGTCGGGTCGAGCTGCGCGGCGAAAAAAGCCGAAGCCGTCCGCAGGACCTCGTTCGCCCGGCGCAGGTCCCGCACCTCGCGCCGCAGCCGGGCGAGCTCGTTCCTCTCTTCGGCGGTGAGCAGGTCATCCCGCTCGTTGGCGTCGGCCTCGGCCTGCCGGATCCAGTTCCGCTGGGCTTACTACGCAAGGACCGCGCCGTGTTCTCCGCGATCTTCCAGCAGCACGTCGCCTATCTGGTCGCGTGCACCTTGACCGCCCTGGCGCTCGGTGGCGGGGCATGGGCGCTCGCTCGCCGGCTGGGCAATCCTCACGGCCTGTGGTGGGCCGGGCTTGCCTTCACCGTCACCGGTGTCCTCGGCGTCACCTTCCTGGGTGCCGGACCGGCCAGCGGCGTATGTGTCCTGAACCACCAGTTCGCCGAGCCCTTCCGCACCACCCAGGGGCTGTGGAACCTGGCGATGATGATACCCGTCGGCGCTCTTGCCCTCCTGGCCGTGCGCAGGCCCCTGCCCGCCGTGGTCGCCGTCGTCGCCTTTCCCCTGGCGATTGAGTTCACGCAGGCCACCGTCGACGGTCTGGTGCGCGTGTGCGACAGCTCGGACGCCGAGATGAACATCACCGGCGGGCTGGTGGGGACCACCATCGCCGCGGCCGTGCTGGCCGCGCGCGCAGCGCTCCAGTGGCAGGGCGGCGTGAAGGGCGCGCTGATCGCCTCCGTTGCACTGCTCCTACTGGGTTCGGGCGTCGCCCGCCCGATGCTCGACTTCACCAACGTCGACGGCAGCGGCCTCTCCGCAGCGGGCACGGACCAGAGGCACGCCGTCGAGGCGGCGGTCGAGGAAGCCTTCGGCGACCGGTACACGCTCGGCCAGTTCTATGAACAGCCCTGCCTGGACACCTCGTGCACGAACATCATCTTCAACCTGCACATCCGTGAGAAGGGCCAGTCCAAGCTGTTCGGCAACGGCAGCCTCTCCTGGCCGGACAAGAAGCACCTGAACCTCCTCCTGGAAGACAGCGACCGGCCCACCGAGATGGGATATCCGGTGAAGGGCACGACCCCACCCACCACCGACCACGAGGCACATGAGATCGCACAAACGTACGCCCGCCAGCAATACCCCTGGGCCAAGAGCGCAACCGTGCAGGAGACCGACCCCGTCGGCGAGAAGGCCAGCCTGGGCTGGATGACGAACTGGCGATGGACGCACAACGACGTCCTCATGCCCAGAATGCTGGACGTCCAGATCGACAAGGCCGGTCGGGTATCCCAGATCGACGTAACCCTTGGCCCCACCCGAACCGACCTTCCCAGGGCCAAGCTCGACGCGAGGCAGGCCGAAACGGCGGTGAACGACGCTGTGACAGCGCAATTGCGGGCCAACGGAAGCAGCGGTGCCGAGTTCCAGACCAAAGCCATCACCGTCAAGGCCGACGACCTGGACGGCGCGTGGAAGCCCTACTGGCTCGTCAACGTGACATCACCCCACGCCGGACAGAACGACGATGAGCAGGCGCCGGCTCCCGTGGAAACCTACCGAGTCAACGCCCTGACCGGGCAGGTGTACGACGCCGGCCGGGTGCCCATCAAGACGAGCTGACCTCTTCAGACACGGGGGATGACGCCAGGCGCAGGCGAGCTAGGGTCTTGACCCCGAATCCTGAACTACCGACTTTCCTTCGATGCGCGGGCAGGACGCGACGCTGGAGCGGCTCCGCGTCGATCGGCAACTCGAAGAGGCCCTGACCCACGGGCCTGCCACCTCGCCGAGGTGTCCGGGCTCGATGAGAAGACAGCGATCCGTTACGCGGACTCCGCACGAGCGCTACTGCAACAGGCAGCCTGAACTGCAGCTTCGATGACGTCCGGGCTTCTGCCGTCAGCGTTCGGGGAGCCGCGGCGGCGCGGGTTTCAGTCCGTCCAGGGTGAGGTCGAGGAGGCGCTCGGCCTGCTCTCGCTGCTCGGGCTTGGCCGAGGTGAGGGCGATGCCGGCGAGGGCAGCGAACATGTCGGTCGGGCTGATGTCGGACCGGATCGTTCCGGCAGCGGTATTGGCGTCCATGAGGGAAGAGAGGGCGGCCTGAATCATCTCGTGACTGTCGGCGTAGGGGTTGGTTCCCGAATTGACGACGGCTCGCAGAGCGTCGGCCATGCCGAGTTTGGCGGTGGCGTAGTCGATGAAGCGGCGAGTCCAGGCTCGCAGGGCCTCAGGCGGCGACATCGCCGCAAGGAGGCCGGGCACGGCGTCGCACAGCCGGGCCACTTCGTTGCGGTACGCCGCCTCGATCAGGGTCTCCCGGGTCGGGAAGTTGCGGTAGAGGGTGCCGGTTCCCACGCCCGCTTCTCTGGCGATGCGCTCGAAGTGCGCATCCAGTCCCTCCTCGGTGAACACACGCACCGCGGCGGCGAGGATCTTGTCCCGGTTCCGCTGTGCGTCAGCTCTCAGCGGACGTCCTGCATCTCGGGCCATCGGCGGCTCTCCTCTGTCTCCATTTGCTAAGTGGAGGAGCCGCCACTTAGTGTGTGAAGTGGCGGGGCCTCCACTTTCACTGTAAGGCACGCCCCGCCCACACTCTTCGGCTGGAAGGACTGTCCATCATGTCGGGAATCGAAGGAAAAGTCGTGGCGATCACGGGCGCCAGTAGCGGCATCGGCGAAGCGACCGCGCTTCTGCTCGCCGAGCGCGGCGCGAAGATCGTCCTCGGGGCACGCCGTCCGGAGCGTCTTGAGGCACTGGTCGCCCGCATCGAAAAGGCAGGTGGTGATGCCGCCTGGGGCCGCACGGATGTGACACAACGTGATGACCTTTCCGGCCTCGTCAAGCTGGCACGTGACCGATACGGCAAGCTCGACGTCCTCGTAAGCAATGCCGGGATCGGATTGATCTCCCGTCTGGATGACCTGCGCGTCGAGGACTGGGAGGAGATGATCGACGTCAACCTCAAAGGGGTCCTGTACGGGATCGCCGCAGCCCTTCCCGTCTTCCGGGAGCAGGGCTTCGGGCACTTCGTCAACACCGTGTCCACCGCCGGACTGCGCATCGTGCCACTCCAGTCGGTGTACGCCGGTACGAAGAACGCCGTGCGCACCATCTCCGAGGGTCTGCGCCAGGAGGCCGGCGGCAGCCTGCGCGTGACCGTCGTCTCACCCGGCGCCGTCCGCACGGACTTCGCGGAACGCATGGATCCGGCTGTGAAGACCCAGATCGACAAGTTGATGGAGAGCGGTCTTTCGCCGGACGCGGTGGCCCGCACCATCGCCTTCGCCATCGAGCAGCCGGACGGTGTCGATGTAGGTGACATCGTCGTCCGTCCCACCGCCCAGGAATAGGTCTGCAGAGCCACGCAACCCACCCCGCGTTCCCACCGAACCCACGGATATCCCCAGCTGACGCACACAGACCGACCCCCTAGTTCCCACTCAGCAAGCTTCAAGTCCGCTGAACCCACGGGCTCCGCGGGGGTTGATACTGGTGAGTTCGTGTATTCAACTGTCGCGAGTGCTGCTGCTGAGAGTCGTTGCAGTCACTGTGTGTGCTGGGGCCTCGAAGGGTGCACGGACGCGGCACTCACCGGCCAGCCTCGGGGCGGACCTTCCCGTAGCGCTCCCATGCCGCCTGCTTGGAGATTCCCAGCGCTTCGCCGATCTGCGACCGGGAGTGGTCCAGGTAGCTGGCGCCAAGGACTTCGCCGAGTGGGCCGTGGACGCGTCCAGCGACATGACCGAGGCCGACGACGACGATGCAAAGAAGGCCGCCGGCTGGGCGGCACTGCTCGGCATCGCAGCCGGCCTGATCAACGCCATCCTGGGATGGGCCACCAACGACGACGACCTGGTGTGTGAGAGGACCATCGGCTTCGACCGCGCCGCCCTGTATGCGATGCGCGACCGTCCCGCCGACAAGAACTTCTGACACTTCGTTCGGGGCGGAGCGCGTCCTTGCCGGACTTCTTGTCCGCAAAGATCTTCCGGCACCCGACGGCGGTGAGTGCGTCGAGCTGCCGCTCCAGCTTCTGCCCGCTGGTCGAGACTCGCGCGTATCCGATCTTGATCTCGGTGCGGACGAGCGGTTCGGCGACGAGGAGGCCCGGCCCATCGGCCGGTTCAGGGGCAGTCTTGGTCCCGGATCATGTCAGAAAACGGTGGTCCGGGGTTGTTGAATGACCCAGGTTTTTGAAGGCCCTGCGGCGTCCGGGCAGCCCCGCGAGGCGATCTTCAGAAAACGAACGTTTTTTGAAGGCGGGCTCGTCGACCCGCATCGTCCTCTTTGCTAAATCGGAGTGTTGGAGCAGGGGCGGCTGACGCATTGCCGGGCCCTCTTCGGTGTCCCGGGCGGGGCACCGACAGCACGGTCGACGTCAGCCGGTCCCAGCGGAGCGCAAGACCTTATCCCGGCTTCTGATCGATCATGGCGAGTCGCGCGCCCACCTGCTCGCCCAATTCGATCAGAAGGTCCATCTGTGCGGGGGTCACGTGGTCGATCAGCACATTGCGCACGTCAGCCACGTGGAGCGGGGCAGCTGCCTCGATGAGGGTGCGGCCCTGCTGGGTGATGACCACAACGGCCCCCCGCTGATCGGTCGCACAACGCTCACGGCGGATGAGGTTTCGGTTCTGCATGCGAGTCAGGTGCTGCGACAGGCGGCTCTTCTCCCATTGCAGCGCATCCCCGAGAACGAACGACCTCAGGCGGCCGTCGCGCGCCTCGGACAGATGCGCCAGCACCTGGTAGTCGGCGGTGGACAGCCCGCTGCGGGTGCGCAGCTGCCGTTCGATGTACTCGGACAGGCCGGCCTGCATCTTCATGAGGCTACGCCAAGCTCGCTGTTCCCGCTCGTCCAGCCATTGCGATTCGCCCATGAAGGCCACTCTACCGCTTTGGTTGACATGTTAACCAGACCGACGTACGGTTCGGTTAACACGTAAACCAAATAGCCTAGGGGAGGTCGACGCCGCCGTGCCCGACAGGAACGCGGCGACGGCAGCCAGGCGGCGAAGCCGCTCTGCCGCCTCGACAGCCCTCAGCAATCAATTAGAACTGGCAACACACATGTCTACAGACACCCGCTACGCCATCGTGGGCACCGGCAACATCGGTTCGGCGCTGGCGCGCCTCTTCGCCAGGGCCGGAGTCGAGGTGAGCATCGCCAACACCCGCGGACCGGACTCGATCAGCGAACTCGCCGCCTCCCTGGGCTCCACGGCCCGGGCCGTGACGCTCACCGAGGCACTGGAGAGCGACGTCATCTTCATGGCCGTCCCGTTCGGCGCGGTCGAGGCGTTCGGCAACGCCCTGTCCGACTGGAGCGGGAAGATCGTCGTTGACACCACCAACGCGCACGCCGCGGCCAACGCGGGCGACATCCTCAAGGGCCGGCTCTCCGCGCAGTACGCGGCCGAGGTCCTGCCCGGTGCCCAGGTTGTGAAGGCCTTCAACCAGCTTCCCGCCCAGACGCTCGCCGCCGAAGTGCCCTCCGGCCAGGGCAAGCGCGTGGTCTTCGTCTCCAGCGACTCCGGGGAGGCCAGCTCCCAGATCGCCGAGCTCGCCCGCACGCTCGGCCTGTCGGCGGTGGAACTCGGCAGGATCGACGAAGGCGGACGCCTCATCCAGGTTCCAGGCGCACTGACGCTCAAGAACTTCACCGAGCAGCCGCTCACCTGAGTGGCTGCGTGCCGCCTCCCACCGGCGGCACGGCTGGCGCCGACGAGCCGCCCCGCCTCAGTGTCTGCCCTTACCGGCGCGGCGGTCGGGGCCCGGCCCGCGGCCAGGTTGCCGCGCCGCAGCACTCTCCATTGATGAGACCGCACTTCAGTAACGCTCCTGCGTGAGCAGCGAAACCCGTCGGAACACCCCTCCTCCACGGACGACGGTCCCTCACAGCTCGGGCGTTCCGAGTCACTCTCCAGAAGGGCACGACCCATGTTTGTCCTCGCCGCCGCACTGAGCGTTCTGCTCGCCGTTGTCGGGCTGGCCGCAGAACTACCGAAAGCCCTGCTCAAGGGCAGCATCCCAGCCCGCAGTCTTCGGGAGGCCTCAGCACCCCGCTGGTCCGGTTCATCGGGCTGGCCGAGCTGGCTGTAGCCGCAGGGCTCCTCGCCGGTCTCTTCTGGCAGCCCATCGGCGTTGCCGCCGCCCTGGGATTCGCCGTCCTGCTCGTCGGAGCCACCGGCTTCCACGCCGTGTCCGGCGACTACGCCAACCCCGAGACCCGCGGCAACGCGATGGCACCCGCCATCCTCACCGTCATCGCGATCGCTGCCGCCGTCACTCTGGTCCTCGCCTCCTAGACCAGGGCCGCATTCCGCGGCGCCACAGCTCATCCTCCGCCCGGCAAACCCGGCCGGGTGTCGCGAGACCGCCTCTCCACGCGGACCGCGACCGCCATCCGTATCTGCCTCCCAACCGCTGCGACAACTGAGGAGCCTCCCATGTCCACTCTTCTGCACCTCGATTCCTCGCTGTTCCCCGGCGACGCCTCCTCCTCCCGCGCCGTGACCGCCGCCTTCCGCAGGACCTGGCAGGAGCACCACCCCCAGGGCAAGGTCATCTACCGTGACCTCGCCACGAACCCCGTACCGCACCTCACCGCCGACGCCCACACCGCCGGCCAGACCGATTCGGCCGCGCACACCCCCGCTCAGGCCGCCGCCTTCGCCCACCGGCTGACGCTGATCGACGAACTGGAGAACGCCGACGCCGTACTGATCGGTGCCCCGATGTACAACTACGCGATCCCCTCGACCCTCAAGGCGTGGCTCGACAACATCGTCCTCGTCGGCCGCACCGCCAGCGTGGGAAGCTCCAAGCTCAAGGGCACCCCCGTCACCGTCGTCGCCAGCCGCGGCGGCTCCTACGCCCCGGGCACGCCCCGCGAGGGCTACGAGTACGTGCAGAACTACCTCACGGCCGTTCTGGGCGACGCGCTCGCCCTGGACGTGAACTTCATCGTCCCGGAACTCACGATGGCCGTACACAATCCGGCGATGTCCGAGCTGATCCCCCTCTTCGAAGCCTCCCGCCAGCGGGCACTGGATGACGCAGCCTTCACGGCCAAGGCGATAGCCCACCGCATCGCCGCCTGAGGGTTGTCCCGTAACCGCTGGCCACGGGTGAGATGATCTTGTCGTGTCTGGTGTGATCACGGCGTCGGAGCCCTCCTGGATAGCCCCGTTCACCGGGCTGAGCTCGCGTCAGTTCGGCAAGCTGATCACAGCCCTGCGCCGGGAGGGGGCGGACCCGGTGCGCAGGGGCCGGCCCTGGAGCCTGCCGCTGGAGGACCGGGTCCTGCTGGTTGCCGCGTACTGGCGTACGAGCCTCACCCTGCGCCAACTGGTTCCGCTGTTCGGGGTGTCGAAGTCGTCCGCGGACCGCATGATCGACCACCTGGGCCCGGCGCTCGCACTCCAGCAGCGCAAGCGGTTCCGCAAGGACACCGTGCTCATCGTGGACGGCACCCTGATCCCCACCCGCGACCACCAGGTGGCCGAGCAGTCGAAGAACTACCGGTACACCACCAGCCACCAGGTCGTCATCGACGCCGACACCCGGCTCGTCGTCGCCGTCGGCCGGCCACTGCCCGGCAACCGCAACGACTGCAAGGCATGGGAGTTGTCCGGCGCGAAAGCCGCCGTCGGCCGCACCACCGTCATCGCCGACGGCGGTTACCGAGGCACCGGCCTGGTCATCCCGCACCGCCGCGACCCGGCCAGAGCGAACTCCGGCCTGGAAGGAGGAACACAACGCATCCCACCGAAAAGTCCGCGCCCGCGTCGAGACGCCTTCGCCCGCATGAAGAGCTGGAAGATCCTTCGCGACTGCCGGCTGAAAGGCGACGGCGTCCACCACGCCGTGCTCGGCATCGCCCGCCTGCACAACCTGATCGTCGCTGGGTGACGGGCAAACGGCCAGGTCATCGGCCCGCCCGAGATCATTTACGGGACAACCCTTAGGTCTGCAGAGCCACGCAACCCACCCCGCGTTCCTGCCGAACCCGCGGATACCCCCAGCTGACGCACACGGACCGACCCCCGAGTTCAACTGAGTAAGCTTCAGTTCCGCTGAACCCACGAGCTCCTTGGGGGTTGATACTGGTGGGCTCGCGTATTCAACTGTCGCCAGTTCTCGGCCTGAGCTGGGGGTGGGTGACGCTCCGTGGCTGAAAAGGGGTCTACCTCCTCGGAAGGCGCCTCGACGGCGTGAGCGCTGCTGTTTAGGATCATGCGCACGCATCGCGTGTCGGTCACCGGCTGGGTGAGGCATGGAGGTGCCGTGAGGTGCCTGCCAGCGAAGACAGACGTGAGGTACGGCTGCTGCTGCCGAGGTGTGCTCATGAATACGAAGGCGTCGTGGGTGAGCGGGATCTCGCCGAGGCCGAGCCGCAGCAGCAGCTGTAAGGCGTTTCCCGGCTGGCCGCGACATCCCGCACCAAAAGGGACAGCGCCCGGGGGAGCCCAGGCCCTGATCAAGGCGGCAGCCCGCCGGTCAGAAACGGGCGAACCGACGGCCCGCTCCACCGTCCCCGAGCCCACGAAGACAGCGCATCGGACTGTGGGCGGAACCGCGAAACGGTAGGGATCTCGACCGGCACGGAGCGGCGCCGTGCCGCGAGGTCAGGTGCTCTGACGGTTCGGGTCGGGGGCGAGGCGCACGGTGACCTCGGGGGCGGGGACGCCGGGCTGGTCCGACCCGGTGATGTGCTCCCAGAGGGTGTCGACCATGGGCTGGAGGAACAGTTCGCCGAACTGGCGGACCATCAGGCGCAGGACCTGGGCGGACTCGGTGGGCGCGGTGGAGGCCAGTCCGGCGTCGCGGAGTTTGGCGACCTCGGTGCGGCTGAGGTCGACCAGGCGCTCCAGCAGGTGTCCGTGGCGGCCGGCGGGGTCGAGCAAGGCGCGGCGCATGTAGTTGATCACCGGGGGGTGGCGGCGCAGCATCTGGCGCACCGCCTCGTCGCGTGCCGCGGCGACCTGGGCTGGGGTGCCGTCGGCGGAGGCGTCGGCGATGGCCTGGGCGTGGTAGGCCACCACCAGTTCCTCGACGGCGTCGCGCAGGCCGTCCTTGGTCTTGAAGTGGTGCTGGACCAGGCCGACGGTGACCCCCGCGGCGCTGGCGACGGCGCGAAGCGAGACCCGGTCCTCGCCCTGTTCGGCGTACAGGTCCAGGGCGGCGTTGCGGATCCGGGCCCTGGCGGTCAGGTCCACCTCGCTCGCGCGTGGGTCGGTCATCGGCACCTCCTCGTCCTGTGAAGCATACCGATCACCCCAAGGGCATTACGGCTGACCTAAAGACAATACGGTTGTATAGTTTGTAGTGGGTGAGAGAGAGGACCGATGAATGCCCCCGAGGTTGCCGTTGACCGGCGTGCGCGTCGTATCGCTCGCGTTGAACCTGCCTGGCCCGCTGGCCGCCGCCCGGCTGTGCGGCCTAGGTGCGGATGTGCTGAAGGTCGAGCCGCCTGCCGGAGATCTGCTCGCCCTGGGGGCGCCCGACTGGTACGCGGAGCTAACCTCGGGTCAGCGCGTGCTCATGCTGGACCTGAAGAGTGCGGGTGGGCGTGCGGATCTGGACACCCACCTCGCGCAGGCAGACATGCTGATCACCGCGATGCGCCCGTCTGCTTTGGCCCGGCTGGGCCTGGCCGACGCCCACCTGCGCTTCCCGCGGCTGTCCCTGGTTGAGATCGTCGGCCACGACGGGGAGCAGGGTGAGCAGCCCGGGCACGACCTGACCTATCAGGCGGTGCACGGTACCCTGGCCCCGCCCGTGATGCCCACCGTTCCCGTGGTGGACATGCTCGGCGCGGAACGGGCCGTGTCGGCGGCGCTGCTGGCGCTGCGCGAGCGTGACCACGGTCGCGGTGGCGCCGGATACCACCACCGGGTGGTGCTGGAGGACGCCGCGCGGGCGGCCGGTGCGGCGGTACGCCACGGCCTGACGGGGCAGGGCGGGCTCCTGGGCGGGGCGGATCCCGCTTATGGCATCTACCCGAGCGCCGACGGCCACGTGGCGCTCGCGGCGATCGAGCCGCACTTCCGCGACCGGCTGGGTCAGTCCCTCGGCGGGGCGCACAGCCGCGAGGAACTGGAGCGGGTGTTCGCAGCGCGCCCGACCAGTGCCTGGGAGGCACTGGCCGCGCAGGCCGACCTTCCGCTGGCCGCCGTCCGCGCCGCCCGCACCGAAGCCGCCTCCGGAAGGTAGAGAGCCCATGTCTGAGTTGTTCCCCGGTTACCGTGCCCCCTGGGAAAACGAGGACCAGGCCGCGCTGCGAAAACACGCCGCGGTGTTCTTCCGCAAGGAGGCCACCCCGAACCAGGCCCGCTGGGCGGCCCAGCGCCAGGTCGACCGCGAGTTCTGGACCAAAACCGGCGCTGCGGGGCTGCTGTGCCTGGAGGTCCCCGAGCAATTCGGCGGCGCTGGCGGCAACTTCGGCCACGAAGCCGTCGTCCAGCAAGAGCTCGCCCTGGCCCACGACACCGCCTTCGGCTTCGGGGTGCACTCCACCATCGCCGCCCACTACCTGGCCGACTGCGGCACCGAGGAGCAAAAGCAACGGTGGTTGCCCGGTACGGCTCGCGGCGAGAAGGTGCTGGCGATCGCGATGACTGAGCCCGGCGCGGGCTCGGACCTGCAGGCCGTGCGGACCACTGCGGTCCGCGACGTCGAGCGCTACGTGCTCAACGGGGCCAAGACCTTCATTTCCAACGGCACCCACTGCGACTTGGTGATCGTCGTCGCCAAGACCGACCCCGCCGAGGGCTCCAAGGGCATCTCCCTGTTCGTCGTGGAGACCGAGGGACTGGCCGGCTTCCAGCGTGGCCGGGTGCTGGAGAAGATCGGCCAGCACGGCCAGGACACGCGTGAACTGTCCTTCACTGACGTGCGCATCCCGGCGGCGAACCTTCTCGGCGGCGTGGAGGGCCAGGGCTTCATCCAGCTGATGACCCAGTTCCACCGCGAACGCCTGATCATCGGCGTCGGCGGGATCGCCCTGGCCGAGGCCGCCCTGCTGGAGACCGTCCGGTACGCCAAGGAGCGCCACGCCTTCGGCAGGCCGCTGCTGAAGTTCCAGAACACCCGTTTCCTGCTGGCCGAGTGCAAGACCGAGGTCCTGGCTGGCAAGACCCTGATGGACCACTGCATCCAGCAGCAGATCGACGGCACCCTGGACCCCGCTACCGCCTCGATGGCCAAACTCTGGGGCTCCGAGAAGCAGACCGAGATCATCGACCGCTGCCTGCAGGTGTTCGGCGGTTACGGCTACATGATGGAGTACCCCATCGCGCATATGTACGCCGCCTCCCGGGTCCAGACGATCTACGGCGGCACCAGCGAAATCATGAAAGAACTCATCGGCCGCACCTTGTAGCCGCACGCCGCCCGGCCCGGTCTTTCGGCACAGCCCGCCGCCCGCCCCTTGTATCGCGCACGCGGCCGCAGCCGCACCACAGAAACCAGGTACCCGACCATGACCACCGAAGCGTACGTGTACGACGCGATCCGCACTCCGCGCGGACGCGGCAAGGCGAACGGCGCCCTGCACGGTACGAAGCCCGTCGACCTGGTCGTCGGCCTCATCCACGAGATCCGCGCCCGCTTCCCGGACTTGGACCCGGCCGCCGTGGACGACATCG
>JAEBFB010000016.1:0-174682 GCA_049998335.1 Streptomyces sp. cmx-10-19 | reverse complement strand
CGAAGGACCCAGGAGAACCCGACCACCGCGCCGGGACTCCGCCCTGCCCAAATACGGAAAAAGCGCCGGTCATCCGGCAGCTGCCCTTCAGCGACGCCTCATCGCCCCAACTGAAACGGCGAGGCTAGCGCTCCCCCTTCAGACCGGCCGGTCCTCCCCCTCCAGACCGAGGAGTGCGCGCATCCGCGTGTACTTCTCGGTCAGCCGTGTGCGGGTCGCCCCGTCGAGGACGGCGAGGCGGGCCGGGTCGGCGTTGTGCGCCAGGTCCGCCTCCTAGACCAGGCGCGCGCCTGGCGTGGCGAGGATCCGCGCGGCGTACGCCTCGGCCGGCTCCCCCGCGCGCTTGGTGAGGGCCAGGACGATGTCCCGGGTACGGCGGGTCAGCGGCGCCTCGCACAGCCACCGTTCGCTCAGCGCGTCGTCCTCCACCGCGTCGTGCAGCCTGGCCGCCGCGATCTGCTCGGCGTCCCCGCCTCGTCGCCGTACGCCCTCGGCGACGGCGGCCAGGTGCTCGGCGTACGGGCGGCCCGCCTTGTCGGTCTGGCCGGTGTGCGCGGCGCGGGCGGTGGCCTCGACCTCGGCCAGGGAGAGCGGAGTCGGCGGGGGCGGCGGCGGTGGCGGGGGCGGTGGCGGGGCTTCGGGCATGGCGCCCAGTGTGGCAGTACCGGCTCAGTCCGCGGCCGGCGCGGAGTGGGCCGTGGGGCCCTCGCGGCAGATCAGCAGGAGCGCCCGGTCGTCGTTGACGTCCTTGGCGACGGCCTCGATCAGGTGCCAGGCGGCGCCGTGGAAGCCGCCCGCGACATAGCGGTCGGCCTCACCGGTGAGGCGGTCGATGCCCTCGGCGATGTCCCGGTCGGAGGTCTCCACCAGGCCGTCGGTGAACAGCATCAGTACGTCCCCGGGACGCAGGGAGCCCTTCACGGGGTCGAACTGCGCCCCGTCGTACACGCCCAGCAGGGGCCCCTCGGCGGTCTTCTCCTCCCAGCGGCCGGTGCCGGCGCTGAGCTGGAGGCCGGGGGGATGTCCGGCGGAGTACAGCTCGTAGTCGCCGGAGTCGAGGTCGAGGACGAGGTGGATGGAGGTGGCGAAGCCCTCGTCCCAGTCCTGGCGCAGCAGGTAGCCGTTGGCGGCGGGCAGGAAGGCGTGCGGGGGCAGGCTGCCGAGCAGCCCGCCGAACGCGCCGGACAGCAGCAGGGCGCGGGAGCCCGCGTCCATGCCCTTGCCGGACACGTCGGTGAGGACGACCTCCAGGGTGCGCCCGCCGTTGGTGCGGGCGGCGACGACGAAGTCACCGGAGAAGGACTGGCCGCCGGCCGGGCGCAGCGCCATCTCGCGGTGCCAGCCGCGCGGCAGCTGGGGCAGCTTGCTCTGGACGCGGATGCGTTCGCGCAGGTCGAAGAGCATGGTGCCGCCGCGCCGCCAGGGCACGCCTACGCGGCTGCGGAACTGGGCGACGAGCAGCCCGAAGAAGCCGCAGGCCGCGACGACCAGGACGACGCCGGGCGTGACCCGGGAGGGGCCCTCGGTGTAGGGGCCGAGCTGCACGGACTCCACGATGAGCGCGGTGGCCGCCGCCGCGTACAGGCCGAGCAGGCTGGCCGGGCGCAGCAGGAGGCCGCCGGCCACGATGGGCAGGACCAGTGCGGCCGGTGAGCACCACACGGAGTTGGCCATCGTGGTGGCGGCGATGACCGGAATGGTGAGCAGGAGTCCGGCGAGGGCGATCCAGTCGGAGCCGTCGCCGCGGAAGTAGTCGACGGCGGATCTGCGCATGCCGACGCGGGCCCGGTGCCACTGCTTCTTCCACCGTGCCGTGAACGTCTCGGCTTCCGCGCGCCGCTGTCGTCCTGCTGCCATCAGTTCGGGACCCTATCCATGGAACCGGTCACTTGGCACGGGAGGTCTGCGTTGTCCCCCGTCCGGGGCCGGACTTCACAGTGAACTTCACGAACGGCCCGCGCGCCCCGCCCCTGCCGAAATTGGCTCGCCCGTCCTCGTACGGGCCTGATGGCGATGGGTGGATGGGACGGTTCACGGGCACGGACGACAGCGCTGCCACGGACGGGCCGCGGGTCCTGCGGCACGAGGAGTGGGCGGGGTGGTACGGGACGCTGCCGCGCGCGGGCGCTGGGGGCGGTGGGGCGGGTGCGGGAGGTGCGGCGGGGGCGCCGGCCGAGGCGGCGGTGGCGTTCGGCTCGGGCGTCGGGCCGTGGCTGCCGCACGGGTTCTAGCGGCGGCCGGCGGTTTCTAGCGGTTCTGGCAGGTGGGGCACCAGAAGAGGTTGCGGGCGGCGAGGTCCGCGGTGCGGATCGTGGTGCCGCAGAGGTGGCAGGGCTGGTGGGCGCGGCGGTAGACGTAGACCTCGCCGCCGTGGTCGTCCACGCGGGGCGGGCGGTTCATCGCCTCGGGGGTGTGCTCGGGGCGGACGGTGTCGATGCGGTTGTTCCTGACGCCCTCGCGCATGAGGGCGACGAGGTCGTGCCAGATCGCGTCCCATTCGGCGGGGGTGAGGTCCCGGCCCGCGCGGTAGGGGTCGATGCCGTGGCGGAAGAGGACCTCGGCGCGGTAGACGTTGCCCACGCCGGCGACGACCTTCTGGTCCATGAGCAGCGCGGCGACGGTGGTGCGGCTGCGGGAGATTCTGCGGTACGCGGCGTCCGGGTCGGCGTCGGGGCGCAGGGGGTCGGGGCCGAGGCGGTCGTGTATCACCTGCTTCTCGGGGGCCGTGATCAGGGCGCAGGTGGCGGGGCCGCGGAGGTCGACGTACGCGGTGTCGTTGACGAGGCGGAGGCGGACGGTGTCGGTGGGCGGGGGCGCGGGGGTGGTTCCGGAGGTGACCTTGCCGAAGAGGCCGAGGTGGATGTGGACCCACTCCGGGTTCTCGGCCGCGCCGAAGCCGAGGAAGAGGTGTTTGCCGTGGGCGTCGGTGGTGCGGAGGGGGGTGCCGTCGAGGAGGGCCGCGGCGTCGGTGAACTTGCCCTGGGGGCTGGTCGTGCGCGTGGGCCTGCCGGCGAAGGCGGCGGCGTAGTCCTGTGCCAGGCGGTGGATGGTGTGGCCTTCTGGCACGGGGGTGTCCCTTTCGGTGGTTCCGGGGGCTCGGTCGGCGGGGGCCGGGGGCGTTTCTGGGGCTCCGCCCCGGACCCCGGGGGTTTCCCACCCACCCGACTCGGTAGCTCAAGAGGCCGGCCTCGTTCCTGGGGCTCCGCCCCACGCCACGGACCCCGGCGGGGACTGCGCCCCTGCGCCCCTGCGCCCCTGCGCCCGGCCGGCGTCGCAGGGGCGTCGGACGCCGCACTCGGCCGCAGCCGGACGGTCTCCTAGGCCCGAGAAGGCCCGAGCCCCGGCGGGGGCGGGTAAGACCTCGGGGCCCGGGGTCCGCCGGGAGCGGTGAGCCCTCGGGGCCGGGCACCGGCCGGGGGGCGGCACGGAGGGCCGGGCCGGGGTGGAGCCAGGCTGGTGAGGCCGCCCCCCGGGGCAGGAGCGCGGCCTCCGGGGCGGTTACTGCTGGGGGTGGTGGGGCGGGATCGGGGGGAGGTCGCCCGTGGTCTCGTACGTCTTCAGCATGTCGATGCGGCGGATGTGGCGTTCGTCGCCGGAGAACGGCGTCGTGAGGAAGGTCTCCACGAACTTCGTCGCGTCCTCGCGGGAGTGCATACGGGCGCCCACCGCCACGACGTTGGCGTCGTTGTGCTGGCGGCCGAGAGCCGCCGTCTCCTCGCTCCAGGCCAGCGCCGCGCGCACGCCCTTCACCTTGTTCGCGGCCATCTGCTCGCCGTTGCCCGAGCCGCCGATCACGATGCCGAGGGCGCCGGGGTCCGCGGCCGTCCGCTCGGCGGCGCGGAGGCAGAAGGGCGGGTAGTCGTCCTGGGCGTCGTAGAGGTGCGGGCCGCAGTCGACGGGCTCGTGCCCCGCCGCCTCGAGCCACTCGACGAGGTGGTTCTTGAGTTCGTAGCCCGCATGGTCGGAGCCGAGATACACGCGCATGGGTCGAGTGTGACACGCGGGCGGCGGGGCATACGCGCCGGGTGTCCGCCACGAAAAGATTCTGTGAAACCAACGATGCTCAGGGAAAGCTCAAGTAACGATCTGGAATCAAAGGTTCCAGAATCCGTTCGCCTCCGTTTCACTGGTCCGGCTCGTACACCGCTCGTACGGGAGACAGCTCGACCGGCGCAAAGGAAACTCCCCATGACTTCGCAGCCGACCCTGCCCCAGGCCGACAGCGGCCACGGAAACCCCCCGCAAGCCGGGTCCGGGCTCCAGGCGGGCCTCAAGAACCGCCACCTCTCGATGATCGCCATCGGCGGCGTCATCGGAGCCGGGCTGTTCGTCGGATCCAGTTCGGGCATCGCCACCGCGGGCCCCGGCATCCTGCTCTCGTACGCCCTCGTCGGCACCCTCGTCGTGCTGGTGATGCGGATGCTCGGCGAGATGTCCGCCGCCAACCCCACCTCGGGTTCCTTCTCCGCCCACGCCGACCGCGCGCTCGGCCCCTGGGCCGGGTTCTCCATCGGCTGGCTGTACTGGTTCTTCTGGGTCGTCGTCCTCGCCGTGGAGGCGACCGCCGGGGCCAAGATCCTGGAGGGCTGGATCCCGGCCGTGCCCCAGTGGGGCTGGGCCCTGATCGTGATGCTGGTGCTGACCGCGACCAACCTCGTCTCGGTCGGCTCCTACGGCGAGTTCGAGTTCTGGTTCGCCGGGATCAAGGTCGTCGCGATCGCCGCGTTCATCGTCGTCGGCGGGCTCGCCGTCTTCGGCGTCCTGCCCGGCGTGGACAGCGAGCAGGCGGGCCTCGGGAACCTGACGGAGCACGGAGGGTTCCTGCCGAACGGGGCGGGGGCCATCCTCACCGGCGTACTGCTGGTCGTGTTCTCCTTCATGGGCAGCGAGAT
The DNA here is from genome assembly GCA_049998335.1 of Streptomyces sp. cmx-10-19. GTDB lineage: Bacteria > Actinomycetota > Actinomycetes > Streptomycetales > Streptomycetaceae > Streptomyces. Next base: position 169,790 of record JAEBFB010000016.1, on the reverse strand, counting down.
CCCCACCCTCGCCGCCGGCGAGTCCGAGGACCCGCAGCGGGCCGTCACCAAGGCGACCAACAGCATCATCTGGCGGATCGCCGTCTTCTACCTGGGCTCCATCTTCGTCGTGATCGCCCTGCTCCCCTGGGACTCGCAGTCGATCGTCGACAAGGGCTCCTACGTCGCCGCCCTGGACTCGCTCGGCATCGCGAACGCCGGTCAGATCATGAACTTCATCGTGCTGACGTCCGTGCTGTCCTGTCTCAACTCCGGGCTCTACACCGCTTCCCGCATGGCCTTCTCGCTCGGTGAGCGCGGGGACGCGCCGAAGGCGTTCGCCCGCACCACCTCGCGGGGCGTGCCGCGGACCGCGATCCTCGTCTCCGTGGTGTTCGGCTTCGTCGCCGTCTTCTTCAACTACGAGTTCCCGGACTCCGTCTTCCTCTTCCTCGTCAACTCCTCCGGCGCCGTCGCCCTCTTCGTCTGGCTGGTGATCTGTTTCTCCCAGCTGCGGATGCGGAAGATCATCCAGGCCCAGGCGCCGGAGATGCTGGTCGTACGGATGTGGCTGTTCCCGTATCTGACCTGGGCCGCCGCCGCCGTCATCGTCTTCGTGCTCGGCTACATGCTCACCGACACCGAGCACGACGGGCGCACCACCGTGCTGCTGTCCCTGCTCGTCGCCGTGGTCGTCGTCGTGGTCGCCGTCGTGCGGCAGCAAATGGCGGGGCGCCGCGCCGTCGTCGCCGGGACCACCAAGGACTAGCGGGCAGTCGACAGACGGGAAGGGGCTCGCCGGACCACCCTCAGTGGTCCGGCGAGCCCCTTCTCTCGTGGGCCGCTTACCGCTTGCCGACCAGCTTCCACGCCGTCGGCAGCACGCCCATCGCCAGCGCCGCCTTGAGCGCGTCGCCGATCAGGAACGGGGTGAGGCCCGCCGCGATCGCCGCGCTCGGCGACATGTCGGCGGCGAGGGCCAGGTACGGCACGCCGACGGCGTAGATGATCGCCTCGCCGAGCAGCATCGTGGCGGCCATGCGCGGCACCGAGCGGTCGGCGCCGCGCCGGGCCAGGGCGCCGACGGCCGCGGCGGCGAGCATCATGCCGAAGACGTAGCCGAGGGAGGGCGCGGCGGTGCCGGAGCCGCCCTCCGCGAACCACGGCACGCCGGCCATGCCGACCACCGCGTACAGGGCGAGGGAGAGCAGGCCGCGGCGGGCGCCGAGGGCGGTGCCGACGAGCAGCGCGGCGAAGGTCTGGCCGGTCACCGGCACCGGGGAGCCGGGCACGGGCACCGCGATCTGGGCGGCGACGCCCGTGAGCGCGGCACCGCCGGCGACCAGCGCGATGTCCCGGACTCGGGAGGCGGGGAGGAGGTCGGCGAGGACCTGCCCGGGGCGGACGGAAACGGCGGCGCTGCTCATGGGGACTCCGCGGTGGTGTGGACATGTCGGGACACTGCGACGCTATCCCAGCGTCCGGGGGGCGATCACGAGCAGCGCTCGACAAAGCGCCGGTCGCGCTGTTCGTGGGCTCTCCACAAAGGTCAGGGCCTACACGCAGGCGCGGGTGAGACCCGTCACCGGGGCGGGGAGGCGGGCGTCACGCGGGGCGGGGAGGCGTGAACGGACGGCTACATTCCGCATGCGGGACGGCCGTATCGCGGGCAATCCTTGTGGCCGACCCGCGCCGCCCCGGAGACCGGCAGTCGTCGTACTGGTCGCGCTGCTCAGCGCGATGAACGCCAGCGTCTACGGCGCCTCCCGCATCGGGTACGCGCTGGTCGAGCGCGGTCAGGGGCCGCGGGTGCCGGGGCGGGTGTCGGGCGGGGTGCCGCGGGTGGCGGTGCTGGTCTCCTCCCTCTTCTGCTTCGGCTGCGTGCTGCTGAGCCACTGGCGGCCGGACGACGTCTTCTCCTGGCTGCTGAACATGATCGGCGCGGTCATCCTGGTGGTCGTGCGCATGTGGGGCGGCCCGTGGCCGACCTGGGCGGCGCTGGCGGGCATGGCCGGGGTGTTCGTACTGATGGCCCGCGAGCCGGACACCCGGGTGCAGCTGTACTCCGCGGGCGGGATGACGCTGGTGCCGGCCGGCGTCGGGTACGCCTGGCAGCGTCGGCGGGCGCGCGCGTAAGCGACCCCCCGGCTTCCCGAAGGGGCCCCTGTGCGGAGACACCTCCGCGCGAGGGCCCCTTTCGCGTGCCCCGCCGCACCCGTACGCTCTTCTGCTGCTAGCGTGCAGTTGCAAGCTTTTTGCAATAAGAGGTCGGAGGGGATCCGCCATGTCCGTCTACACGCTTCCCGAACTGCCGTACGACTACTCCGCGCTGGCGCCGGTGATCAGCCCCGAGATCATCGAGCTGCACCACGACAAGCACCACGCCGCCTATGTGAAGGGCGCCAACGACACCCTGGAGCAGCTCGCCGAGGCGCGGGACAAGGAGACGTGGGGCTCGATCAACGGCCTGGAGAAGAACCTGGCCTTCCACCTCTCCGGGCACATCCTGCACTCCATCTACTGGCACAACATGACCGGCGACGGCGGCGGCGAGCCCCTGGACAAGGACGGCACGGGCGAGCTGGCCGACGCGATCGCCGAGTCCTTCGGCTCCTTCGCCGGGTTCAAGGCGCAGCTCACCAAGGCCGCCGCGACCACGCAGGGCTCCGGCTGGGGCGTGCTGGCCTACGAGCCGCTGAGCGGGCGGCTGATCGTCGAGCAGGTCTACGACCACCAGGGCAACGTCGGCCAGGGCGCCACCCCGATCCTGGTCTTCGACGCCTGGGAGCACGCCTTCTACCTCCAGTACAGGAACCAGAAGGTCGACTTCATCGACGCGATGTGGGCCGTCGTGAACTGGCAGGACGTGGCCAAGCGGTACGAGGTCGCGAAGTCCCGTACCGACGTGCTGCTGCTGGCGCCCTGAGCCCCTGGTGCCACCGGAGCGTCCCGCCTCGTGATCGTCTTCTCAACCTTCACCCGGCGGGCGGAATGGGGGAAGCCCCCGCGAGGACGTGACTCGCGGGGGCTTCCTGTGTCCCGGGCGTGCGCGTGCCGGTCAGGGCTTGCGGGCGAGGCCGCCGTGCTGGCCGATCGCCTGCGGGGCCGTGCCGTCGGGGGACGGGTCCGGGCGCCACAGCGGGACGGAGACCACGCCCGGGTCGACGAGGTCGAGGCCCTCGAAGTACGCCTCGATCTGGTCGACGGGCCGCAGGAAGTAGGGGACGGCGCCGGTCTCGTTGTAGCCGTCCTGGGCCGCCTCGTAGTCCGGGTCGGTGCCGCGCGAGCCGTCGTTGACGCACAGGTGGCTGCCGGAGGGCAGGCCCGCCAGGAAACGGCGGACCAGGTCGCGGGCCTGGTCGTGGTCGGCGACGTGGCCGAGGATGCCGCTGAGGATCAGCGCGGTGGGCCGGGTGAGGTCGAGGGTGGCGGCCGCGGCCTGAAGGATGCGCTCCGGGTCGAAGAGGCTGATGTCCTCGTACGCGGTGGCGCCCTCGGGCGTGGAGGTCAGCAGGGCGCGGGCGTGCGCGAGGACCAGCGGGTCGTTGTCGACGTAGACGATCCGCGCGTCGGGGGCGTGCCGCTGGGCGACCTCGTGGGTGTTGTCGACGGTCGGCAGCCCGGTGCCGACGTCCAGGAACTGGCGTACGCCCGCCTCCGTCACCAGGTACCGGATGCTGCGGCCGAGGAAGGCGCGGCTGCTGCGGGCGATGGTGACGATGCCGGGGAAGACGGCCGTGTAGGCGTCGCCGGCCTCCTCGTCCACGGGGTAGTTGTCCTTGCCGCCCAGCCAGTAGTTCCAGATCCGGGCCGAGTGCGGCACCGAGGTGTCGATCTCCGTCATCGGGTGGGGCTCGCCTCCAGGGTTCGGGTGTCCGACCCATGTTCCTACGCCGTGCGGTGCTCGTGCGGCACATTGCGGAGGGAGGGGACCGGAAGCCGGTGGCCGTCTCGCCCGTCGGTCGCCGTCTGGGCAGGGCCGTTCCGTTTTGCTAGCTTCGAACGCATGGTTGCCCAGGCCCGGAACTTCACGTCGCGTCGCTATGTCGACCTGCGACGCCAGGGCACCGCCACCTGTCGCCGTACGCGAGTGAGCTGACGAGGCGGCACCGGGACCGCCGGCGCGCGGCACGCGCCCGGCGAGGGGGTTCGGCACGCCTTCGTCCGTATCGACGGCGCAGTGTCGGACCGTTCCACAGGAGACCATCCATGTCCCGTACCGCGGCACCCCTGCTCGCTTCCCCCGTCCCGCGCGGCGCCGACCGCGACCGGCGGCGGACCAGTGCCAGTGTCGTCCTGCGTTCCGTGCTGGAGCACGGGCCGGTGGCGCGCAGCACGATCGCCCGGCTGACCGGGCTGTCCCCGGCGTCGGTGACGGACTACTGCGCCCACTTCACCCGGCTGGGGCTGGTCCGCGAGGCCGAGCCGCCCCGGCGGCACAAGGGGGTGGGCCGCCCGCACGTGCCGCTGGACCTCGACGCGTCGCGGTTCGTGGTCGGCGGGGTGCATGTGGCCGTCCCCTACACGACGGTCGCGCTGCTGGATCTGCGCGGCCGGGTGGTGCGGCAGCGGGAGCTGAAGCACGAGCGGACCGATCCGGGGTGGGTGCTGGCCCGCGCGGCCGAGGCGCTGGCAGCGCTGTTCGCCGAGGCGCGGGACCTGCGGCCGCTCGGGGTGGGGCTGGCGGCCGGCGGCTGGGTCGACCGGGGCACCGGCACGATCGTCGAGCACGGGCTGCTGGGCTGGCGGGACGTGCCGGTGCGCGAGGTGCTCGGCGCGCACACCGGGCTGCCGGTCCATGTGGACGGCCACGCACGGGCGTTGGCCAACGGGGAGCGGCTGTTCGGGCGGGCGCGGGGCAGCGGCAGCATGCTGCACCTGTTCGCGGGCAACGTGGTCGACGCCGCGTTCGCCACCCACGACGAGGTGCACCACGGGCCGCGTTCGCAGGCCGGCGCGATCGCGCACCTCCCGGTACCGGGTGGCAGCGAGCCGTGCGTGTGCGGGCGTACGGGGTGCATCCAGGCGGAGTTGAGCGAGCGGACCCTGTGCCGGCGGGCCCGCGCGGCCGGGGTCACCGACGGGGTCAACCCGCGGCACGTGCTGGCCGCCGCGGACGCCGGTGACCCGGTGGCCGCCGCGCTGCTGCTGGAGCGGTCCCGGGCCACCGGGCGGGCGGCGGGGCTGCTGGCGGACGTGCTCAACCCGGAGGCGGTGGTGGTGACCGAGATCGGCGCCATGCACCGCGAGGACTGCCTGGCCGCGCTGCGGGAGGCGGTCGGCACGGAGCGCGCGGCGGACGTCCTCCCGACGAGTTTCCCCGACTCCGTGCTGGCCGTCGCGGGCGGCTCGGTCGTCCTGGACGTGCTGTACCGGGACCCGCTGGGCGCCTCACCTGAGACTATTTAATTCAGGAACTCCGAATGTTGACAGGGATCACCGAGAACCGGAAGCATTCACCTCATGAGCTGTCGCACCTTCTGTTGCTGACGCCCCGGCGCGCCCGGAGCGCGTATCCCGCTGTGTGAATTCCCTTTCCCTCGCACGTCCTTGTGCCGGAATTCCGCATGCCTCACCCCCCTTTCACCCCCGTGGTGCCGTTCGGCCTTCCCGGCTGCCCTCGCGCTGTCCGCCGGCGCCTGCCGCCCGTACGAATTCAGGGAGTTCTCCCATGTCCGCTCCACCTGTCACAGGCATTGACCGCCGCTTGTTCCTCACCTCGGTCGTCGGCGCCTCGGCCGCCGTCGCCGGGCTCAGCGGCTGCGCGAACGGCAGTGCCGCCGCCGAGACGAAGGGGGCCGCCACCGCTCCGCTGGCCACCAAGGTGCCCGCGGGCACCAGCCTGAAGATCGCCTCCTATCAGGACACCCAGCAGATCCAGTTCAGGCTGGCCGGGCTGAAGGTTCCCTTCGAGGTGTCGGACTGGCTGAACATAGGCGCCGGGCCCGATGTCATCAACGCGTTCCGGGCGAAGTCCCTGGACCTTGCCAACAACGCGGGCATTCCGCCGATCCAGGCGTACTACCAGGGCTTCGACGCGAAGATCGTCGCGATCAACGTCACCCGCAAGCCCAACTACCTGTTCGCGACGAAACCCGGCAGCGACATCCGCAGCACAAAGGATTTCAAGGGCAAGAAGCTGGCCTTCTCCCAGGGGCAGGCCCAGGGTGTCGTGCTGCTGCGGGCGCTGAAGGAGGCGGGCCTCGCCTACGACGACGCGGAGCTGGTACCGCTGACCAGCAACCAGTTCCTGACCGCGCTCCAGTCCGGTCAGGTGGACGTCGCCCCGCTCGGCAACAGCCAGGCGCCCGCCTATCTGAAGCAGTACGGCGCCAAGGGCGCGCGCACCATCGCGACCGACGTGGTCGACCTGCTCAGCCTGCTGTGGGCGCCGCAGTCCGTCCTCAACGACCGCGCGAAGGCCGCCGCCGTCGCCGCCTACATCCCGCAGTGGGCCAAGGGCCTGGTGTGGACGTGGGAGCACCCGGACGCATGGAACCGGGAGTTCTACGTCAAGACGCAGAACCTGACCCTCGCGCAGGCCGAGGCCGTCACCGACCTGGCCAACAAGCCGCTGTTCCCGCCGAGCTGGGACGAGGCGATCAAGTGGGAGCAGGACACGGCCGACCTGCTGGCGGAGGGCGGCTTCGTGAAGAAGTTCGACGTGAAGCAGCTCTTCGACCGCCGTTTCGAGGCCATCGCGGCGCGCGCCGTGACGGCGGAGTACCGGAGGTGAGCGCCGTGACGACCGTCACCGCCGCCGGGAGCACGGTCACCGTCGAGAAGGACGCCCCGCAGGTGCGCAGGCGCCGCCGGCTCTCGCCGGGGAAGCGGTGGCCGGCCGCCCGGCTCACCGGGCCCCTGCTGGTGGCCGTCCTGTGGACGGTCGCCTCCGCCGCGGGCGCGCTGGACCCCGGCGCGATCCCGGCACCCTGGACGGTGGCGGAGACGGCCTGGCGGCTGTGGACCGACGGCACGCTCGCCACCGACGTCCTCACCTCGCTGCGCCGGGCGGCCATCGGGTTCGCGATCGGGCTCGGCGCCGGTCTCGTGCTGGCGCTGCTCTCCGGGCTGAGCCGGGTGGGCGAGGCCCTGATCGACGGGACGGTGCAGCTCAACCGGGCCATTCCGACGCTGGGCCTGATCCCGCTGTTCATCCTGTGGCTGGGCATCGGCGAGACCTTCAAGATCGCCATCATCGCGATCGTCGTCTACGTCCCGATGTACCTGAACACGCACGCCGCGCTGTCCGGCATCGACAGCCGCTACGTCGAACTGGCCGAGGTGCAGGGGCTGTCCCGGCTGACGTTCGTCCGGCAGGTCGTGATCCCCGGTTCGCTGCCCGGCTTCTTCGTGGGGCTGCGGCTGGGTGTGACCGGCTCCTGGCTGGGCCTGGTGGTGCTGGAGCAGATCAACGCCACCAGCGGCCTCGGCTACATGATGTTCCAGGCCCAGAACTACGGCCAGACCGACGTGATCCTCGTCGGCCTGCTGATCTACGGCGTCTTCGGCCTGGTCTCCGACAGCGTGGTCCGTCTGATCGAGCGGAGGGTGCTGTCATGGCGACGCACACTGAGCAGCTGACCCGTCCGGCCGTCCGGCTGCGCGGCCTGACCCGGTCGTTCGAGGGCCGTACGGTGCTCGACGACCTCGATCTGGAATTGCCCGCCGGCCAGTTCACGGCGCTGCTGGGGCACAGCGGCTCCGGCAAGAGCACGCTGCTGCGGGCCGTGGCGGGCCTGGACCACGGGGTCGAGGGCTCGGGGGAACTGTCGGCGCCTGAGCGGGTGTCGGTGGTCTTCCAGGACTCCCGGCTGCTGCCCTGGCGCCGGGTGCTGGACAACGTCCTGCTCGGCACCGAGGGCGGGGAGGCAGCCGAGCGGGGCCGGGAGGCGCTCGCCGAGGTGGGGCTGGGGGGTCGCGAACGCGCCTGGCCCGGGGAGCTGTCCGGCGGCGAGGCGCAGCGCGCCGCCCTGGCCCGCGCCCTGGTGCGCGAGCCGCAACTCCTCCTGGCCGACGAGCCGTTCGGTGCGCTGGACGCGCTGACCCGGATCAGGATGCACCACCTGCTGCGGGAGCTGTGGAAGCGGCACCGGCCCTCGGTGCTGCTGGTCACCCACGACGTGGACGAGGCGATCGTCCTCGCCGACCGGGTGCTGGTGCTGGAGAACGGCCGCATCGGCCTCGACCTGACCATCGACCGCCCCCACCCGCGCTCCTACCGGGAGCCGCTGCTGGGCGAGTACCGGGAGCGGCTGCTGGCCGCCCTGGGCGTGACGGAGGACCACTGATGACCCGCCGGCTGCACCTGAACGCGTTCCTGATGAACACCGGCCACCACGAGGCATCGTGGCGGCTGCCGGAGAGCGATCCGTACGCCCATGTGAGCCTCGCGCACTATGTGAAGCTGGCCCGGACGGCCGAACGGGGCACGTTCGACTCGCTGTTCCTCGCCGACGGCCCGCAGCTGTGGAGCAACCTCGCGCAGCGTCCGGCCGGCGCGCTGGAGCCGCTGACCCTGCTGACCGCGCTGGCGACGGCGACCGAGCACATCGGGCTGATCGCGACGGCGTCCACGTCGTACAACTCGCCCTACAACCTGGCCCGCAAGTTCGCCTCGCTGGACGTCATCAGCGGCGGCCGGGCCGGCTGGAACATCGTCACCACCGCCGGCGCCGAGGCGGCCCGCAACTTCGGCCTGGACGCCGAGCCCGCGCACGCCGAACGGTACGCGCGCGCCGCCGAGTTCGTGGACGTGGCGCTGAAGCTGTGGGACAGCTGGGAGGACGACGCGATCCTCGCCGACAAGGCGTCCGGCGTGTGGGGCGACGACGCCCGCATCCATCCGCCGCGCCACAAGGGGACGTACTTCAGCGTCGAGGGCGCCCTCAACGTGCCGCGTACGCCGCAGGGTTACCCGCTGCTGGTGCAGGCCGGGTCCTCGGCGGACGGGAAGGCCTTCGCCGCCCAGTACGCGGAGGCGGTGTTCACCGCGCAGCAGACGCTCGCGGACGCGCAGTCCTTCTACGCCGACATCAAGTCCCGCACCCGGCTCGCCGGGCGCGATCCGGAGCACCTCAAGGTGCTGCCGGGCATCGTCCCGGTGCTCGGGTCCACCGAGGCGGAGGCGCGGGCGGCCGAGCAGGTCCTGGAGGACCACATCGTGCACGAGCACGGTGTACGGCGCCTGGAGGACCTGCTGCGGCTGGCGCCCGGCACCCTGGCGCTGGACGGGCCGCTGCCGGACGACCTGCCGCCGGAGAGCGCCATCGAGGGCGCCAAGAGCCGCTACACGCTGATCGTGGAGCTGGCCCGGCGCGAGCGCCTCACCGTGCGGCAGCTGATCGGGCGGCTCGGCGGCGGGCGCGGGCACCTCACCTTCACCGGGACGCCGGAGCAGGTGGCCGACCAGATCGAGTCCTGGTTCACGCGCGGCGCGGCGGACGGCTTCAACATCATGCCGCCGGTGCTGCCGTCGGGCCTGGAGACCTTCGTCGACCACGTCGTCCCGATCCTGCGCGAGCGCGGTCTGCTGCGCACCGCGTACGGGCCCCGGCAGACCCTGCGCGAGCGCTACGGCCTGCCCCGGCCCCGCAACCAGTACGTCACCGGCACCCCGGCCACAGTCCCGGCCACAGTCCCGTCCCCGTCCCCGGCCCCGGCCCCGGCGCCGTCCCCCGCACTCACCCGCATCTGAGCCCGTACCTGAGAGGAATCCGGCATGACCGACCTGCGGATCACCAAGATCACCTCCCGTATCGGCGCCAAGGTGTCCGGCGTGGACGTCTCCCGCCCGCTCGACAAGGCGACCGTCACCGCGCTGGGGGCCGCCCTGGCCGAGCACAAGGCGCTGGTCTTCGACGACGTGGACCTCGACGACGCCGGCCAGCAGGCCTTCGTGCGCTCCTTCGGGGACCTCACCACCGCCCACCCGACCGTCGGCGCCGTCAGCGGTGCCCCCCACGTGCTGCCGGTGGACAGCGAGCGGGGCCGCGCCAACCACTGGCACACCGACGTCACCTTCGTCCTCAACCCGCCGCAGGCCACCTCGCTGCGCAGCCTGACGATCCCGGCGTACGGCGGCGAGACCCTGATCGCGTCCTCGGCGGGCGCCTACCGCGACCTGCCGGAGCCGCTGCGGCGGCTGGCGGACGGGCTGTGGGCGGAGCACACCAACGACTACGACTACGCGGTGGCCGACGAGGACATCGACGAGGAGAAGGCGGCCCAGCGGTCCGAGTTCACGTCGATCAAGTACCGCACGGTGCACCCCGTGGTGCGCGTCCACCCGCTGACCGGGGAGCGCGGGCTGTTCATCGGCGGCTTCGCGCAGCGCGTCGTGGGCCTGTCGGCGGGCGAGTCCCGCAAGCTGCTCGAACTGCTCCAGGCGTACGTCACCCGCCCGGAGAACGTGCTGCGGCACCGCTGGTCGGAGAACCAGCTGGTGCTGTTCGACAACCGCATCACCCAGCACTACGCGATCGACAACTACGACGGCCTGCCGCGCCGGCTGCACCGCGTGACGCTGGCCGGTCCCGTGCCGGTGGGCATCGAGGGCAAGGAGAGCTACTCCATCGAGGGCGACGCCTCGCACTACACGCCTCTCGCCGCGTGACCGGTGCCCGCCCGCGCCCCTGTCTTAGGGGCGCGGGCGGGTGGCGGGTTCGGTTCAGCGGTTGCTTCAGCGGTTGCTTCAGAGGTTGCTGAAGTCCGGCCCCTTGGTGCGGGTCCGCTTGAGCTCGTAGAAGCCCGGCACGGAGGCGACCGCGACGGTGCCGTCCCAGAGGCGGGCGGCCTCCTCGCCCTTGGGGGCGGGGGTGACGACCGGGCCGAAGAAGGCGACCTGCTCGCCGTCGGGGCCGGGGACGGCGATGACCGGGGTGCCGACCTCCTGGCCGACCTTGTCGATGCCCTCCTGGTGGGAGGCGCGCAGCTGGGGCTCGTAGGGGGTGCCGTCCCAGTGGTCCAGGAGCGACTCGGGCAGGCCGACGTCCTTGAGGGCGGCGGCGACGGTCTCCTTGCCCGGCCCCTCGTCCTGGTTGTGGATGCGGGTGCCGAGCGCCGTGTAGAAGTCGCCGAGCACCTCGGCGCCGTGCTCCTGCTGGGCCGCGATGACGACGCGGACCGGCCCCCAGGCCTTGACCTCCAGCATCTCGCGGTATTCGGCGGGCAGCTCGTCGAGCCGGTCCTCGTTGAGCACGGCGAGGCTCATCACGTGCCAGCGGACCTCGATGTCCCGGACCTTCTCCACCTCCAGGACCCAGCGGGAGGTCATCCAGGCCCAGGGGCACAGGGGGTCGAACCAGAAGTCGACGGGCGTCTTCTCCGACATGTCTCTCCTCATGAAGCTGCTCGGCCGAGCGTTTCTCCAGGCAACGCAACCCCGCGCCCCGCCCATTCCCGGCTGCCGCCGGTCAGGGCCGCATGGCAGGATCGCTGCTGTCCGCATACTGAACACCCTCCGAGGGAGTGCCGCCCGTGCCCGGTGAGAATCTGTCCCGCGACGAGGCCCGGGAGCGGGCCGCCCTGCTGTCCGTCGACGGGTACGAGGTGTCCCTCGACGTGCGCTCGGCCACCGGTGACGCGCCCGGTGAGGGCCCGCGCACGTTCCGCAGCGTCACCACGGTCCGCTTCCGCTGCGCCGAGCCCGGCGCGAGCAGCTTCGCCGACCTGATCGCGCCGAGCGTCACGGCCGTCTCCCTCAACGGCCGCGACCTCGACCCGAGCGAGGTCTTCGACGGCTCCCGGATCGCCCTGGAGGACCTGGCCGCCGACAACGAGCTGGTCGTCGACGCCCAGTGCGCCTACTCCCGCACCGGCGAGGGCCTGCACCGCTTCGTCGACCCCGAGGACGGCGAGGTCTACCTCTACACCCAGTACGAGCCCGCCGACTCGCGCCGGGTCTTCGCGGGCTTCGAGCAGCCGGACCTCAAGGCACCGTTCCGCTTCGAGGTGCGGGCGCCCGAGGAGTGGACGGTGTGGAGCAACGGCGTCGGCGACCGCGCCGACGGGGTGTGGCGGTTCGCGGAGACGAAGCCGGTCTCGACGTACATCACGTGTGTCGTCGCGGGCCCCTACCACTACGTGACCGACTCCTACGAGCGCGTCTTCGAGGACGGGACGCGGCTGGAGATCCCGCTCGGCGCCCTGTGCCGCAAGGGCCTGGCGCCGCACTTCGACGCCGACGACGTCTTCCTGGTCACCAAGCAGGGCCTGGACTTCTTCCACGACCACTTCGACCACCCGTACCCCTTCGGGAAGTACGACCAGGCGTTCGTGCCGGAGTACAACCTCGGCGCGATGGAGAACCCGGGGCTGGTCACCTTCCGGGAGGAGTACATCTTCCGGGGCAAGGTGACGCGCTCGTCCTACGAGGCGCGCGCCAACGTCATCCTGCACGAGATGGCGCACATGTGGTTCGGCGACCTCGTCACCATGGCGTGGTGGGACGACCTGTGGCTCAAGGAGTCCTTCGCGGACTTCATGGGCACGTTCGCGAACGTCGGCGCGACCCGCTTCAAGGACGCCTGGATCACCTTCGCCAACCGCCGCAAGGCCTGGGCGTACCGCGCCGACCAGCTGCCGTCCACGCACCCGATCACGGCCGACATCCGCGACCTGGAGGACGCCAAGCTCAACTTCGACGGCATCACCTACGCCAAGGGGGCCTCCGTCCTCAAGCAGCTCGTGGCGTACGTCGGCCAGGACGCGTTCCTGGAGGGCGCGCGGCGCTACTTCAAGCGGCACGCGTACGGCAACACGCGCCTGGGCGACCTGCTGGCGGTGCTGGAGGAGACCAGCGGGCGGGACATGGCGGCCTGGTCGCGTTCCTGGCTCCAGACGGCCGGCGTCAACGCGCTCACCCCGCAGGTGCTGCTCGGCGCCGAGGGCCGGATCGACGAGCTGGCCGTGGTGCAGGAGGCCCCCGAGTCGCACCCCGAGCTGCGTCCGCACCGGGTCGCGGTCGGCCTGTACCGGCGCTCCGGGGGCGGGGCGCTGGAGCGGTACGCGCGCGCCGAGGTGGACGTCGACGGGCCGCGCACGGTGGTGGCGGAGCTGGCCGGTGTCGAGGCGCCCGAGCTGGTCCTCGTCAACGACGACGACCTCACGTACTGCAAGACCCGGTTCGACGCGACCTCGCTGGCGACGCTGCGCGAGCACCTGGGCGCGCTGACCGATCCGCTGGCCCGTGCCCTGTGCTGGTCGGCGCTGTGGAACATGACGCGGGACGCGCTGCTGCCGGCGCGGGACTTCGTCGCGCTGGTGCTGCGGTTCGCGGGGCGCGAGACGGACATCGGCGTGCTCCAGATGCTGCACGCCTGGGCCGAGTCGTCGCTGGTGCACTACGTCGCCCCGGACTGGCGGGAGACCGGCGCCCGGCTGCTCGGCGAGGGCGCCCTGCGGGAGCTGCGGGACGCGGCGCCGGGCAGCGAGCAGCAGCTGGCGTGGGCGCGGTTCTTCGCGTCGGTGGCGTCCGACGCGGCGGAACTGGCGCTGCTGCGCGGGCTGCTGGAGGGCACCGAGAAGATCGACGGCCTGGACGTGGACCAGGAGCTGCGCTGGGCCTTCCTCGGCCCGCTCGCGGCGCACGGTGAGGCCGACGAGGCGCTGCTCGCCGCCGAACTGGCCCGCGACGACACGGCCTCCGGCAAGCGCCACCAGGTGCGGTGCCTGGCCGCGCGCCCCTCGGCGGCGGTGAAGGCGCAGGCGTGGGCGCAGGTCGTGGAGTCCGACGCGCTGTCCAACGCGCTGGTGGAGGCGACGATCGCGGGCTTCGCGCAGCCGTCCCAGCGGGAGCTGATCGCGCCGTACGCGGACAAGTACTTCGCGGTGATCGAGCGGGTGTGGGCGGAGCGGTCGATCCAGATCGGGATGGACGTGGTGCGGGGGCTGTTCCCGTCCCTGCGGGACACGCCTCAGACGCTGGCGGCGACGGACGCGTGGCTGGCGGCCCACGAGGGGGCGGCACCGGCGCTGCGGCGGCTGGTGCTGGAGGCGCGGGACGACTTGGCGCGGGCGCTGCGCGGGCAGGACTGCGACGCCGGGTGAGCGGGGGGCTGACGTCGTCGGGGGCTGCGGGTGCGATGCGGCCGGTCGCGCCCACGCGGCGGAGCCGCGCGTGGACACAGCCCCGCGCCCCTCGAAAAGCACCGGGCGCCCGGCATGGAGAAGCCCCATTCCTTTGGCCAATGATTCGGCGTTCCGTCATCGTTACGGAATTCAGGCAGCAGCAGCCGTAACCCCTGGTCCCCACCTGTGCGGACCAGGGGTTTTCGGCATCCGAACACCCGTCCTTTAGGGCGGTCTTGTCCGGATTCGGCGATGAGCGTGTAACAGGGGTTAAAGGTGGGATCGGGCACGGGAAATCCCCGGTCATGACGCACAACACCCCGCTCTCCCCCCGCCCCCTCCACCACCTCGCCGACGGCCGCCGCCGGCTGATGACGGCCGCGCAGCTGCGGGCGCACGGTGTCTCCGCCGCCGAGGCCGGCGGGCAGTGCCGCCCCGGTGGACCCTGGCAGCAGCTCCTCCCCGGCGTCGTCCTCCTCCACCCGGGCCCGCCGACCAGCGAGGAGCGCCTGCACGCGGTGCTGCTCTACGCGGCCCGGGAGCGTACGGCCGGCGCGCCCGCCGGGGTCACCGCGTCGGTGCCCCTCCAGCCGGGCGGGGAGCGGGCGCCGGCGACGCCGTACGCGGAGGCGATGATCACGGGTCTGGCGGCGCTGACGCTGCACGGCTTCTCGGCGGCTCCCCCGCTGCCGTCGCTGGACGTCATCGACGTGCTGGTGCCCCGGCTGCGCCGGCTGCGGTCGGCGGGCTGCGCGCGCATCGTCCGCACCGGCGCGCTGCCGACCGCCGTGCCGCTCACCGGTGTTCCGGTGGCGCCGGTGGCGCGGGCGCTGGCCGACGCGGTGGCGGAACTGACCGATCCGGGCGCCGTACGCCGGCTGCTGACGGAGGCGGTGCGCGGCGGGCACTGCGAACCTGCGGCGGTGGTGCGGGAGTTGAACCGGGCGCGGTTGCTGAGCCGGCCGCACGTGGTGGACGCGGTGGACTCGCTGGTCGCCGAGGGGCGGGCGCTGGCCGAGCGGCGGCTGTACCGGATGGTGCGCGAGTACGGGCTGCCGGAACCGGCCTGGAACGTCGACCTGCGCCTGCCCGGCGGCCCCCACCTCGGCGGTGTCGACGCGTACTGGCCCGAGCGCGCGGTGGCGCTGGAGCTGGACACCCGTGCGCACCGGCAGCAGGAGGACGACTCGGCGTGGGCGGAGCACGTCCGCAAGCGCGAGCACCTGGAGCGGCTGGGCGTCACGGTCGTCCATCTGACCCCGCGCAAGCTGCGGGACTCGCTGGGGCAGCAGGCGGCGATCGTACGGACCGCGTTGATGGCGGCCGGAGACAGGGAACCCGTCCCCTACATCGTGGTGCTGCCCCAGTAGTGACGGTCCGTTCGCGGGCCGGGGGCGACCACCAGGAGGGGAGAGGAGGGGGGCCGCACACACCGTACGGGCCCCCTCCTCACACACAGCTGCCGTCCTCCGGGGAGCGGCCCGGAGTCACGGGATTGTCAGGGGCCGCCCCTTGTGTCCCCGATGGCGTATGGCGGAAGTACGCCACGCCTTCAAGCTGTCTCGGGCAACTCTCCCCAAATAGTGATCCGTTGCGTAAAGCTGAGCGGTCGTCCGGGATCGGATTCCGGACTTCAGCGGCCGTGGCCGATCGGCTTCGGTCGCTTCCTCACGTTCCTTCACCAACAAGGGATGCCGATGACCCACAGCCCCCAGCGCGCACCGATACCGGGCGCCAGACGCGCGGCCCGTCTGGTCCTGGCCACGGGCCTCGTGACCGCGCTCGCCGCGGCCGGGCCGATACCCGCGGCCTTCGCCGCCGACGGGCCGGCCCCCGCTCCCCCGGCCGGCGCCACCGTCAAGTCCGCGCACGACAAGCTGGGTTCCCACGACGCCGACCTGCTCGCCGAGGCGAAGGCGGACGGCGCGAAGAACGTCACGATGATGGTCGCCACCACGCCGGGCAGCACCGAGCAGGTGGCGAAGGAGCTGGACGCGGTCCCCGGCGGCGCCGTGGGCCGGACCTACGACGCGCTGGGCTACGTCCGCGCCACCGTCCCCACCGCGAAGGCGGACGCGGCCATCGCCGCCGCCGCGAAGCTCTCCTCCGTGGCCGGTATCGACCTGCGCGACGAGATCCCGCTGGACGACCCGACGCCGAGCGCGGACACCGCCGAGGGCGCCGCCCACCAGGCTCGTCCGTACCCGGCGCCGGACCGGCGCACGCCCGCCGAGAACCCGTACAACCCGTCCTTCGAGACGGGCGCCGTCGACTTCGTGAAGAAGAACCCGAAGGCGGACGGCCGCGGCGTCACCATCGGCATCCTCGACTCGGGCGTCGACCTCGGCCACCCGGCGCTCCAGAGGACCACCACCGGCGAGCGCAAGATCGTCGACTGGGTCACCGCGACCGACCCGCTCGTGGACGGCGACCGGACCTGGCGCCCGATGACCACCGCGGTCTCCGGACCCACCTTCACCTACGGCGGGCGGACCTGGACGGCGCCGGCCGGCTCGTACCGGGTCAGCACCTTCCTGGAGTCGTACACCGCGGGCGGTGACGCGAAGGGCGACGCCAACCGGGACGGCGACACGACGGACTCCTGGGGCCTGCTGTACGACGCGCAGGCCGGCACGGTCCGCGTCGACCTGAACAACGACCACGACTTCTCCGACGACACCCCGATGAAACCGTACAAGGACGGTTTCCAGGTCGGGTACTTCGGCACCGACGACCCGAGGACGGACGTGGCCGAGCGCCAGCCGTTCGTCGTCGAGATCCGCAAGGACGTCACCGACGCGGCCGGGAACAAAGCCGACTTCGTCAACATCGGCGTCATCGAGTCCGAACACGGCACCCACGTCGCCGGGATCACCTCCGCCAACGGCCTGTTCGGCGGGAAGATGAACGGCGCCGCGCCCGGCGCGCAGATCGTCTCCTCCCGGGCCTGCTCCTGGTCCGGCGGCTGCACCAACATCGCGCTCACCGAGGGCATGGCCGACCTGGTCGTCAACCGGGGCGTCGACATCGTCAACATGTCGATCGGCGGCCTGCCCGCGCTCAACGACGGCGCCAACGCGCGCGCCCTGCTCTACACCCGGCTCATCGACACCTACGGCGTCCAGCTCGTCATCTCGGCGGGCAACGACGGCCCCGGCCTCAACACCATCAGCGACCCCGCGCTCGCCGACAAGGTGATCTCGGTCGGCGCGTCCGTCTCCCGGGAGACCTGGGCCGCCAACTACGGGTCCGAGGTGAAGACCAAGTACGCGATGATGCCGTTCTCCTCGCGCGGCCCGCGTGAGGACGGCGGGTTCACGCCGACGCTGACCGCGCCCGGCGCCGCCGTCAACACCATCCAGACGTGGATGCCGGGCGCCCCCGTCCCCGAGGCGGGCTACGCGCTGCCGGCCGGCTACGGCATGCTCCAGGGCACCTCGATGGCGTCCCCGCAGGCCGCCGGCGCCTCGGCGCTGCTGCTGTCGGCCGCCGAGCAGGCCCGTATCGACCTCACCCCGGCGAAGCTGCGCACGGCTCTGACCTCCACCGCCGACCACATCGCGGGCGTGCAGGCGCACCAGGAGGGCGCGGGCCTGATCAACGTGCCCGACGCCTGGACGTCGATCCGGCGCGGCGCCACCGCCCACGAGTACGCCGTCCAGGCGCCCGTGGACACGGCGATCGACCAGGCCCTCACGACCCCGGGCCGGGGCACCGGTCTCTACGACCGCGAGGGCGGCCTCACGGCCGGCCAGAAGAAGACGTACGAGATCACGCTGACCCGCACCACGGGCCCCGCGCAGGCAATCCGGCACGAGCTGCACTTCGGGAACAACACGGGCCGCACGTTCCGCGTCGTCGGCTCGGACGAGGTGAGACTGCCCCTCGACCAGCCGGTGAAGGTCAGGGTCGAGGCCCGTCCGTCCTCCGCGGGCGTCAAGAGCGCGATCCTGGAGGTCGACGACCCGCGCACCGAGGGCATCGACCGACAGGTCCTCACCACGGTCGTGGTCTCCGAGCCGCTGAAGTACACCTTCTCGGCCCGCGGCTCCGTCCAGCGCAACGCCACCACGTCGTACTTCGTCACCGTCCCCGAGGGCGCGAAGGCGCTGGAGGTGGCGATCGGCGGCCTCCAGGACAAGAGCCAGACCCGGTTCATCGCCATCCACCCGTACGGCGTCCCGGTCGACAACACCTCCACGCCGTACTGCTACAACAACTACCTCGACGGCAACGGCTGCCGCCCCGACGTGCGCTCCTACGCCGACCCGCAGCCCGGCGTCTGGGAGGTCGAGGTCGAGTCGCGGCGCACCTCGCCGCTGCTGGACAACCCCTACAAGCTGGACGTCACCGTGCTGGGCGCGGTCTTCGACCCGGCGGTCGTGACCGTCCCCGAGGCCCACGCCGGCGTCCCGGCCGACGCCTCCTGGACGGTGACCAACCGGTACGCCCCGATCGAGGGCAAGCTGGTCGGCGGCCCGCTGGGCTCCGCCGAGACGTCCCGCCCGACCATCGCGCAGGGCGACACGGCCACCTCCACGGTGGACGTGCCCGAGGGCGCCACGTCGCTCGACGTCGCCATCGGGGGCGTCTCCGACGCGTCCGCCGACCTGGACCTGACGGTCTACGACGCGACCGGCGCGGTCGTCGCCCAGTCCGCCGACGGCGACTCGGAGGAGTCCGTCTCCCTCCCGAAGCCGGCCGCCGGCACGTACACCGTCGAGGTCGCCGGCTACTCGGTGCCGTCGGGCAGCACGGAGTACGACTACCGCGACGTGTACTTCGCCGCCGGCCTCGGCACGGTCTCGGTGGACTCCACGGCCCCGGTCGACCTCTCCACGGGCGCCTCGACCCAGGTCACCGGCAAGGTCACGGCCCTCGCCCCCGCCCCGGCGGGCCGCGAGTTCTTCGGCCAGGTCCAACTGGTCAACGCCCGCGGCACCGCTGCGGGCCAGGGCAGCGTCCGGATCGGGACGGTGGTGCCGTAGTCCGGCAGGGCGGCTGGACGAACAGAGCGGTGGGGCGGGCTCCTCGGGGGCCCGCCCCACCTTCTTGTGCCGGGGTTCGGTGTTGTGCCGGGGTTCAGTGTTCAGTCGCACGTCAGGGTGCGGGACTCAGGGAGGGCTGTGGTGATGCGGGTGCGGGTGGTGGGGAGGGCGTGTTCGTCGGTGATCACCGTGTCCGCCGTGTCCGTGTGGCGGGGGATGCCGATCAGGGCGTGGGTGCCCGGGGTGAGGGGGGTGGGGGTGGTGAAGGTGATGCGGCTCGGGGTGGGCCGGTCCGACTTGTAGGCGTGGGTCACCGTCAGGGTGACCCGGTGTCCGGCCGTGCCCGGCAACGTCGTCGTGGCGGTCACCGTGCCCTCCGCGACCAGGCGGGCGCAGGCGAGGTACTGGGGGGTGCCGAAGGTGACCGGGGGTGCTGCGGGTTCGGCCCGTTTGCCGCTCGCCGCGGCGCTGTCGGCGGCCGAGCCGCTCGTGGTCCCGGGGCCGCCCCGGACGGCCAGCCAGCCGAGGCCGGTGACGGCGGCTGCCGCGCAGGCCGCCGCGAGCAGGCCGAGGGTGAGGCGGCGGCGGGGGGCGGGGCGTAGCGGTACGGGTGCCGGGGCGGGCGGCTCGCTCAGGGCGTGGGCGATGATGCCCAGGTGCTCCCGGAGCAGCGCCACGTCGGCCTGGGCCGACCCGTAGGTGCCGTCCGCCTCCGTGCCCGGGGGCGGTGGGTCGCCCGTGATCGCGGCCATGAGGGCGTCGGGTCCGTCGTGGTGCCGTTCGGCGGTCATGTCACACCACCTCGTCCTCGTGCAGGCGGGCCCGCAGTGCCCGTACCGCCGTGTGCAGCCTGCTCTTCACCGTGCCCTCGGGGACGCCCAGTTCCTCCGCGATGCCGCGTACCGGCAGGTCGGCGAAGAAACGCAGGACGAGCACCTGGCGCTGGGCGTCGGGCAGTTCGTCCAGGCCCCGGGCGACGGCCACGGAGAGCACGCTCGTGTCCTCTCCCGAGGGGTGGTCCAACTGGCGCAGCGCGGCCAGGCGTTCGCCGAGCCGGTCCTGGCGGCGGCGCGCCCGGTGCCAGTCCATCGCCAGGTTGGAGGCGACCACCGCCGCCCACGCCGACACGTCACGCGGCGCCTCCCGCCCGCTCGCCGTGCGCTCCAGCAGCCGCAGCCGGACCTGCTGCACCCCGTCCGACAGGTCCGCCTGCGGCACACCGCCGAGCGCGAGCACCGCCCGCACCCTGCGTTCCTGGGCCGCGTCCAGGGGATCGTCGCGTACGGCGTCCCCCTGGCCGCGGCGGGTCCTTCCGCGCAGCACCGCCACACCCCTCCCCTCGCCGCGTTTCCCCTATGACGCCGGACGGGCGCGAAACGTTCGCACGAGGCGGGCGGCATTTCCGGACGCCCGGTTGCCACTTCACCCTCCACTGCTCTTCACATTTTCCCGGCATCGACTTCACTTCTCCTCCACTGTCACCATGTGCCTCATGACGCGGCCGCACGCTGCTCTTCCCCAAGGGCGAGCCCCAGGTGCGGCTGCGCCTCACGGACATGGGCGAGTGGAGCCTGCGCCTGCCGCCGGTGGAGGAGGCGCCGCTGCTCACCGGTCCGGCCGGGGGCCAGGGCAGCACCGTCTTCCGCTACCAGGGCCCGCCCGCCCTGCTCGGCCTGTGCCGCACCGCCCCCGGCGACACCGTGGTCATCACCCGTACGGTCCAGACCGACGGCCGCGCGAAGATCTGCGCCGACACCACGCGCCGCCGCCCGGTCACCGGCCCGTTGTGGGTGACACGGGACGGCCACTGCTACGTACAGGTGTGGACGACCGAGGACACCGGCTGGCGGACCGAACCGGCCGACCCGGCCGGCGCGCCCGTGCTGGACCGGCAGCCGGTCGAGGGCCAGGGCTATGGAGTCGTACGTCACACCGGACCCGGGTCCGAGGTCATGGTCCAGCACGACGCGCTCGGCGGGCTGAGCCTGCCGGTCCTGTGGGAACTGGACGAACGCCTGGAACCGGTACGCCGGATCAGTACGGCTTCCGGTCCGCAGCGGGTTCCGAGCGGTTTTCTGCGGATCCGCACCTCCGGCCGCTGGGCCCTGGAACCCCGGGCGTGCCCCTGTCACCTCGGCTTTCGCGTCCCGGTCCGTGGGCAAAGGATTGGACAGGTGGCCGTGGGAGAGACGCATGATGGAAAGACCCCGGCCACCGGGCCGGAGCACGTGCGTCACGCAGTCACGCAGGTCACGCAGGTCACGCGAAGGAGTCACCGTGAGGGTCGGAATCGTCGGAGCCACCGGTCAGGTCGGCACGGTCATGCGCAGGATCCTCACGGAGCGGAACTTCCCGGTCACCGAGCTGCGCCTGTTCGCCTCGGCCCGCAGCGCAGGCAAGGACCTGGACGGCGTCACCGTGGAGGACGCGGCCACCGCCGACTACTCCGGCCTGGACATCGTGCTGTTCTCGGCGGGCGGCGCCACCTCCAAGGCGCTGGCCGAGAAGGTCGCCGCCCAGGGCCCCGTCGTGATCGACAACTCCTCCGCCTGGCGCCGCGACCCCGAGGTGCCCCTCGTGGTCTCCGAGGTCAACCCGCACGCGATCGCCGACCGCCCCAAGGGCATCATCGCCAACCCGAACTGCACCACGATGGCCGCGATGCCGGTGCTGCGTCCGCTGCACGCCGAGGCGGGCCTCGAAGCCCTCGTCGTCGCCACGTACCAGGCGGTGTCCGGTTCCGGGCTCGCCGGTGTGGACGAGCTGTTCGAGCAGGTGAAGAAGGTCGGCGACGACGCCCCGAAGCTCACCCACGACGGCTCGGCGGTGGAGTTCCCGAAGCCCGAGAAGTACGTCGCGCCGATCGCGTACAACGTACTGCCGCTGGCCGGCTCCATCGTCGACGACGGCCTGCACGAGACGGACGAGGAGCAGAAGCTCCGCAACGAGTCCCGCAAGATCCTGGAGATCCCCGCGCTGAAGGTCTCCGGCACCTGCGTGCGCGTGCCCGTGTTCAGCGGCCACTCCCTCCAGATCAACGCCCGCTTCGCCCGCCCGATCAGCGTCGAGCGCGCCAAGGAGCTGCTGGCCGGCGCCCCCGGCGTGGCGCTCACCGAGGTGCCCACCCCGCTGGAGGCGGCCGGCCAGGACCCCTCCTACGTGGGCCGCATCCGCCAGGACGAGACCGTGGCGAACGGCCTCGCCCTGTTCGTCTCCAACGACAACCTGCGCAAGGGCGCGGCGCTGAACGCGGTGCAGATCGCGGAGCTGGTGGCGGCGGAGCTGAAGGGCTAGTACCTGCGGGTTACGCGGGCTACCCCCGCCTGACCTCGTAGAGGAAGCAGCCGTACTCGACGGCCCGGACGTGGACGAGCGCCACGGACGGGTCGTCGAACGCTTCCCGGAGGGCGTAGGGGAAGGCCCCGGGGTCGCCGATCAGGCGTCCGCCGAGGATCTGCCCGCCGGCGGAGTAGCGGCGCAGGACGCGGTGCGAGGTGGTGAAGGGCAGGCCGTCCGGCTCCGGCCCCGCGCAATCCTCGGCGGCGGCGTGGACGAACACCGGCCCCTGCTCGTCGTACGGGCCCGGGTCGGCGCCCGTCTCCGCCGCCCAGCGGCGCAGCGGGGCGTAGGAGACCAGGGCGACGCGCTCCCCCGGTGTGCCGCGGCGCAGGCAGCAGCGCAGGGGGGCGCCGCCCTCGTCGTCGGTCAGGGGGACGGGGACGCGGCCCGCGTCGTCCGTGTCGCGCAGTTCCTTGAGGGTGGCCGGGGTGATGGGCTGTACGAGGTAGCCGTTCATGGGTTCCAGGCTCACGTGCGCGCGTGCCGCGTACCGGCGGGAAATGGACATCGCGTTCGGTGTCGGCCACGTGGAAGGATGGCGCGCACCACACATGACGAGGAGATGACCGCGTGCCTGGCACAAACCTGACTCGCGAAGAGGCGCGGCAGCGGGCTTCGCTGCTGACCGTTGACTCGTACGAGATCGAACTCGACCTCAGCGGCGCGCAGGAGGGCGGCACCTACCGGTCCGTGACCACGGTGCGCTTCGACGTCGCGGAAGACGCCGCGGAGAACCCCGGCGAGGGCGGCGCCGCGTCCTTCATCGACCTGGTCGCCCCGACCGTCCACGAGGTGACGCTGAACGGCGACTCGCTGGACGCGGCGGAGGTGTTCGAGGACTCCCGCATCGCCCTGCCGGGGCTGCTGCCGGGCCGCAACATCCTGCGCGTGGTCGCCGACTGCGCGTACACCAACACCGGTGAGGGCCTGCACCGCTTCGTCGACCCGGTGGACGACCAGGCGTACCTGTACACCCAGTTCGAGGTGCCGGACGCGCGGCGGGTCTTCGCGAGCTTCGAGCAGCCGGACCTCAAGGCGACGTTCCAGTTCACCGTGCGGGCGCCCGAGGGCTGGACGGTCATCTCCAACTCGCCCAGCCCGGAGCCGAAGGACAACGTCTGGTCCTTCGAGCCGACCCCGCGCATCTCGTCGTACATCACTGCGCTGATCGTCGGCCCGTACCACTCGGTGCACAGCGTGTACGAGAAGGACGGCCAGTCGGTGCCGCTGGGCATCTACTGCCGGCCCTCGCTCGCCGAGCACCTCGACTCGGACGCGATCTTCGAGGTCACCCGGCAGGGCTTCGACTGGTTCCAGGAGAAGTTCGACTACCGGTACCCGTTCAAGAAGTACGACCAGCTCTTCGTACCGGAGTTCAACGCGGGCGCGATGGAGAACGCGGGCGCCGTGACCATCCGCGACCAGTACGTGTTCCGCTCGAAGGTGACGGACGCGGCGTACGAGGTGCGGGCGGCGACGATCCTGCACGAGCTGGCGCACATGTGGTTCGGCGACCTGGTCACCATGGAGTGGTGGAACGACCTGTGGCTGAACGAGTCGTTCGCCACCTACGCCGAGGCCGCCTGCCAGGCCGCCGCGCCGGGCTCGAAGTGGCCGCACTCGTGGACGACGTTCGCGAACCAGATGAAGACCTGGGCGTACCGGCAGGACCAGCTGCCGTCCACGCACCCGATCATGGCGGACATCCGCGACCTGGACGACGTGCTCGTCAACTTCGACGGCATCACGTATGCCAAGGGCGCCAGCGTCCTCAAGCAGCTCGTGGCGTACGTCGGGCAGGACGCGTTCTTCGCGGGCGTGCAGGCGTACTTCAAGGCGCACGCGTTCGGCAACACGCGCCTGTCGGACCTGCTGGGCGCGCTGGAGGAGACCTCCGGCCGCGATCTGAGGACCTGGTCGAAGGCGTGGCTGGAGACGGCCGGCATCAACGTCCTGCGCCCGGAGATCGAGACGGACGAGGCCGGGATCATCACCTCCTTCGCCATCCGCCAGGAGGCCCCGGCGCTCCCGCCCGGCGCCAAGGGCGAGCCCACCCTGCGCCCGCACCGCATCGCCATCGGCGCCTACGACCTGGACGCGGACGGCAAGCTGGTGCGTGGCGACCGGGTCGAGCTGGACGTGGACGGCGAGCTGACGGCCGTACCGCAGCTGGTCGGCAAGGCGCGCCCGGCGGTGCTGCTCCTGAACGACGACGACCTGTCGTACGCGAAGGTCCGCCTGGACGAGCAGTCCCTCGCGGTGGTCACCGAGCACCTGGGCGACTTCACGGAGTCGCTGCCGCGCGCGCTGTGCTGGGCCTCGGCCTGGGACATGACCCGCGACGCGGAGCTGGCCACCCGCGACTACCTCTCGCTGGTGCTGTCGGGCATCGGCAAGGAGTCCGACATCGGTGTCGTGCAGTCGCTGCACCGCCAGGTGAAGCTGGCCATCGACCAGTACGCCGCCCCGGCGGCCCGCGAGACGCTGCTGGCCCGCTGGACCGAGGCCACCCTGGCGCACCTGCGCGCGGCCGAGGCGGGCAGCGACCACCAGCTGGCGTGGGCGCGGGCGTTCGCCGCGACGGCCCGGACGCCGGAGCAGCTCGACCTGCTGGACGCGCTGCTCGACGGCACGCAGACCGTCGAGGGTCTGGCCGTCGACACGGAGCTGCGCTGGGCGTTCGTGCAGCGGCTGGCGGCGGTGGGCCGGTTCGGCGGCTCGGAGATCCAGAGCGAGTACGAGCGGGACAGGACGGCCGCCGGTGAGCGCCACGCGGCGACCGCGCGCGCGGCCCGCCCGACGGAGGCGGCGAAGGCGGAGGCGTGGGCGTCGGTCGTGGAGTCCGACAAGCTGCCGAACGCCGTGCAGGAAGCCGTCATCGGCGGCTTCGTCCAGACCGACCAGCGCGAGCTGCTGGCGCCGTACACGGAGCGGTACTTCGAGGTCCTGAAGGACGTCTGGGACTCCCGCTCGCACGAGATGGCCCAGCAGGTCGCGGTCGGTCTCTACCCGGCGATCCAGGTCTCCCAGGACACCCTGGACCGCACCGACGCCTGGCTGGCCTCCGCCGAGCCGGGCGCGGCCCTGCGCCGCCTGGTCTCGGAGTCCCGCGCGGGCATCGAACGCGCCCTGCGCGCGCAGGCCGCCGACGCGGCGGCGGCTGCCGAGTAGCGCCGCTCGACGAGGGGCGTCCGGTACGTGCGCGTCCGCGTACCGCCGGGCGCCCCTCCGCCGTTCCCGGCGGCGGGCGCGGGCTCCCGCGCGCAGAGGGCGCCGGTTTCCCCGTACCGGGTCGGTACGGGGAAACCGGCGCCCTCTCGGGAAGCCGGGTGCCGTCAGGTCTTGGCGCCGGCCTTCGGCTCGGGGCGGGTCTTGATGTTGCGGGTGGTCACGCGGTGCGCCTCGTGGGAGCGGTCCAGGACCATGACCAGGCCCGCGATGATCGCGAAGAGCGCGATCGGGGCCAGGACGTAGAGACCCAGCGTCTCGATGACGCTCAGGCCCGTGCCGGGGTCGTCGCCGTCGTCGCGGGTGAGCGCGCCCGCGGGGGACGACATGAGCAGCATCATCAGCGTCGTACCGGCTGCCAGGGCGCCGGCGCGCAGGGCGTTCTTCTTGTCCACGGTGCAAAGTTAGCGAACGGCGCCGGAGGCCGCGCGCCCGGGGTGCCGTACGGGGCCCCGGGCGCGGTCCGGTCAGCCGTCGCCGCCCTCCCGTACGACGTCGATCAGCGCGTGCAGGCGCCGGGAGGCGGCGAGGTCCTCCAGGGTGACCGGGCGGCCCTCGGCGTCGGCGACGGGCAGGCGCCAGTTCGGGTACTGGTCCCAGGTGCCGGGGAGGTTCTGCGGGCGGCGGTCGCCGACGGCGTCCGGGAGCCAGACGCCGACCATGCGGGCCGGGGTGCGCAGCAGGAAGCGGTGCACGGCCTGGATCTCCGCCTCCTCGGCGGGCGTACCGGTGTCGCCGCCGGTGCCGCGCAGCAGGCCGAGGCGGGCGAGGACGTCCAGCCACTCGGCGGTGTCGGCGGCGGCCTCGGCGCGCTCCTCCTCCAGGGGGCGGGTGAGCAGGCCGAGCCGGTCGCGCAGTTCGACGTGCTCGCCGGTGAGGCGGGCGGCGGTGGAGGGCAGGTCGTGGGTGGTGGCGGTGGCCAGGCAGTCGGCGCGCCACTGCTCGGGGGGCAGGGGGCGGCCGTCGCCGGTCCAGTCCCGTTCGAACCAGAGCACCGACGTGCCGAGCACCCCGCGTTCGCGCAGCGCCTCGCGCACGCCGGGCTCCACGGTGCCGAGGTCCTCGCCGATGACGACGGCACCGGCGCGGCCGGCCTCCAGGACGAGGACGGCGAGCATGGCCTCGGCGTCGTAGTGGACGTACGTGCCCTCGGTGGGCGGCTGCCCCTCCGGCACCCACCACAGGCGGAACAGGCCCATGACGTGGTCGACCCGCAGCGCGCCGGCGTACCGGAACAGGCCGCGCAGCAGGTCGCGGAAGGGCGCGTACCCGGAGTCGGCCAGCCGGTCGGGGCGCCAGGGCGGCAGGCCCCAGTCCTGGCCGCGGGCGTTGAAGGCGTCCGGCGGGGCGCCCACCGACATGCCGGCCGCGGAGTGCTCCTGCTGCGCCCAGGAGTCGGCGCCCCCCGGGTGCACGCCGACGGCGAGGTCGTGGACGATGCCGAGCGGCATCCCGGCCTCGCGGGCGGTGCGCTGGGCGGCGGTGAGCTGGGTGTCGGTGAGCCAGGTGAGGCGGGAGTGGAAGTCGACCCGGTCCATCAGCTCGCCGCGCGCCCGCTCGGTCTCGGCGGAACGCGGGTCGCGCAGGCCCTCGGGCCAGCGGTGCCAGTCGGAGCCGTGGACCTCGGCGAGGGCGCACCAGGTGGCGTGGTCCTCCAGCGCCCGCCCCTGGGCGGCGAGGTAGTCGCGGTAGGCGGCGCGGCGGCCGGGGCCGAGCGGGACCTCGGCGAGCAGTTCGAGGGCGGCGCGCTTCAGCTCCCACACGGCGTCCCGGTCGATGAGGGCACCCTCCTCCAGCACGGCGGCACGCAGCCGCGACGCCTGCTCCCGCAGCTCGCGCGCCCGCGCGGGGTCGCTGACGTACGCGTACTCGGGCACCTCCTCGATGCGCAGGTGCACGGGGTCGGGGAAGCGGCGCGAGGAGGGGCGGTAGGGGGAGGGGTCGGTGGGGGCGCCGGGTACGGCCGCGTGCAGCGGGTTGACCTGGACGAACCCGGCGCCGAGCGCGCGTCCGGCCCAGGCGGCCAGCTCCCGGAGGTCGCCGAGGTCGCCCATGCCCCAGGAGCGGCGGGAGAGCAGGGAGTACAGCTGGACGAGGAGCCCGTACGAGCGTCCGGCGGGCGCGGGCAGCCGGGCCGGCGCGACGATCAGATGGGCCCCGGCGGTACGGCCGTCCGGCGCGGTGGCGGTGAGGCGGTGGACGCCGGGCGGCAGGGACGCGAGGTCGGTGCGGGTCTCGCCCTGCTCGGTGTCGACGCGCAGCCGGGTGCCCTCGGGCAGGGCGGCGAGCGCGGCCGGGGTGCCGCCGCCGGTCCACTGGACCAGGGTCGGCGGCAGCAGCCGGGCGCGCAGCTCGGCCTCACGGGCGGTGAGCGCGGCCCGTACCGCCTCGGGGGTGCGCGCGTCCACGCCGAGGGCGGCCAGCGCGAGGGTCACCGCGGTGGCCGTGGCCGGGACCGCGCGGTCCGGGGAGGGGCGGTAGGAGGTGGCGACGCCGTGCAGGGCGGCGAGCCGGGTCAGATCCTCGGGAAGGTCCTCGGTGGGCGGCTCGGCCGGCCGGGCTGCTGGCATCGGTGACCTCTACGACCTCGTGGGTTCCGGGACGGCGAAGGAGGGGCCGCCCTGCTCCGGCACGTCGGCCGTCAGCTCGGGCGAGGACTCGCTGGTCAGCGGCACGGCGTCGGCGAACGGCGACTCGCTGGTCAGGGGCTCGGCGTCGGGCAGCGGGGGCTCGCTGGTGAGCGGCGCCTCGGCCGAGCCGCCGGTGGCGCCGAAGACGCGGTAGCGCGGGATGTCGGAGGCGACGGAGGGCTCCGCCCAGGGGGTGGACGGCTCCGCCACGGGTTTGGAGGGGGCCGGGAGCAGCAGGGGTGCAGCCACGAATGTCTCCTTGTTGCTATGGCTCGGCACGGCGTCGGTATGCCGCTTGACGGGTTACGGCAGCCCTACCCAGTAGACGCGAGGACAGGCGCCTAAGGGCCGCCAACGTGTCCCTGGTCACACCCCGCCTCGCACAAAAGAAGTCGAACCCGACAGATTGACCACGTAACCCGCACACGGACGACGCAAACCGGTCACGCCGCCCCACTGATCCCGCGATGGCCCCGCGTCGACTATTCACTCAGTACATGTACTCGGTGAATACTGATCGCCATGAGCACCCGTCACATCCTCCTGGGTCTGCTCGCCTCGGGGCCCAGTCACGGCTACGACCTGAAGCGGCGGCACGACGAACGCTTCCCGCAGGCCCGTCCGCTGGCCTACGGGCAGGTCTACACGACCCTCCAGCGGCTGGTCCGGGACGGCCTCGCGGAGGTCGACGGCACCGGGTCGGACGGCGGCCCGGAGCGGACCGCGTACCGGGCGACGGACGAGGGCGGACGCGAACTGGCCCGCTGGGCGCGCGAGGTCGCGCCGCCGGCGCCCTTCGTGGCGAACGAGATCTTCGCGAAGGTCGTCGTCGCGATCCTCACCGGCGCCGACGCGGACGCGTACCTGCTGGCGCAGCGGGCCGCGCACATGGCGCGGATGCGGGAGCTGACCGCCGTCAAGACGGCCCCGGGCACGGACCTGGCGACCGTGCTCTCGGCCGACTACGCCCTCAACCACCTCGACGCCGACCTCCGCTGGATGACCACCACGGCGGCCCGGCTCACCACCCTGACCACGGAGGTCCGTACGGCATGACGTACGCACACACGCTCACCGGCGCGGCGGAACCGCTGCTCGCGGCGCGCGCACTGGTGAAGGCGCACGGCAGGACCGAGGCCCTGCGCGGCGCCTCGGTCGAGCTGCGGGCCGGGGAGATCCTCGCCGTCACGGGCGCCAGCGGCAGCGGGAAGTCGACGCTGCTGCACTGCCTGGCCGGGATCGTCCGGCCGGACGCGGGTTCGGTGACGTACGCGGGGCGGCGGCTGGAGGAGCTGCCGGAGCAGCGGCTGAGCGAGCTGCGGCGCACCGACTTCGGTGTGGTCTTCCAGTTCGGGCAGCTGATCCCGGAGCTGACGGCGCTGGACAACGTGGCGCTGCCGCTGATGCTGGCCGGCACCGCCCGCGCCGAGGCACGGGACCGGGCGGGCGAGTGGCTGGAGCGCTTCGGCGCGCGCGGCCAGGGGGAACTGCGGCCCGGCGAGCTGAGCGCCGGCCAGGCCCAGCGGACGGCACTGGCCCGCGCCCTGATCACCGGCCCGAGGGCGGTCTTCGCGGACGAGCCGACCGGCGCGCTGGACTCCCTGGCCGCCGAGCGGACGATGACGGCCCTGGCCCACGCGGCCCGGGACACGGGTACCGCGGTCCTCCTCGTCACCCACGACGCCCAGGTGGCGGCGTACGCGGACCGCGAGGTACGGCTGCGGGACGGGGTCGTGGAACCGGCGGGGGTGGCGGCGTGAGCGCCACGGTTTCCGGGGCCCCGACGGGGTCGGCCGGGTCGGTGGTCGCAGACCTGCGGCTGGCGCGGCAGCTCGTACGGGGGTCGGACCGGCGGGAGTGGTGGCGGATCGCGCTGACCTCGGTGGGGGCGGCGCTGGCGACGGGGTTCGCGTCGGCGGCCGTGGCGCTGGCGTCGGTCGAGGGCCAGTACAGCATCTCCGTCTTCCACGGTCTGCTGAGCCAGCCGGGGACCCGTTCCGGTGTGATCGCCGGGCTGCTGCTGCTCCTGGTGCCGGTCCTGGCCTTCCTCGGCCAGTGCGCCCGGATCGGCGCCGTGCACCGGGACCGGCGCCTCGCCGGGCTGCGGCTGGCGGGGGCGACGCCCTGGCAGGTACGGCGGATCGTCGCGCTGGAGACCGGGCTCGCGTGTCTGGCGGGCTCGGCGGCGGCGACGGTGTGCTCGGTCGCGGTCCTGCTGGGCCTGTGGAGCGGGCCGACCGCGCTGACCTGGACGGGCATGGCGCTGGTCGCTCTCGGGGTGCCGGTGCTGGGCGCGGTGGCGGCGACGGTGGCGTTGCGCCGGGTGGTGGCCTCGCCGCTGGGGCGGGTCCGCCGGGTGACGCCGGACTCGGGGCGGGGGCCGGGGCTGCTGTTCCTGGGGGCGCTCGCCGTGCTGACCGGGTGCGCGGCCCTCGCCCTCGACGGCGGTGACGCCGCGCGCAACCGGTTCGACTGGCGCACGCCGCTCACCGCCTTCAGTCTCGTCGTGGCGCTCGGCGCGGGCGCGGTGTGGCTGGCGGGCACCACGGCCCGGCTCACCGGCCGGCTCCTGGCCGCACGGGCCCGTACGGCGGCCCCGCTGATCGCGGGGGAACGGCTGCGCGACGACCCGTGGGCCCCGGCCCGCGCCCACGCCGCGGTCCTGCTGGTGACGGTCGCGGCGACGGCCTTTCTGTGCATACGGCGGGCGTTCCTCACCGAGTTGCGCTCCGGCGAGTACTCCGCCTCCGACATGGCGTACTACTCCACCGGCCTGGACCTGACCGGCGCCGCGCTCCTCGTCGCCCTGGCGATCACCCTGTCCGGCCTCGCCGCCGGCACCGCCGAGGCCCTGTCCTCCCGGCGCCGGGCCCTGGCCGCCCAGGTCGCCGCGGGCGTCCCCCGCGCGGTCCTGAACCGGGCCCTCCTCCTGGAGACGGCCCTGCCCCTGGCCCCCGCCCTCCTCCTCTCCGGCGCGGGCGGCCTGGCCGTCGGCACCTGGTACACCACCCTCGCCAGCGACGGCACCCTCCCCTGGACCGCCTTCCTGGTCGCCCCCGCGATCTACACGGCCTGCCTCCTCGCGGCGGCCACGGCCCTGCCCCTGCTGGGCCGCACGGTACGACCGGGGGAGCTGCGGTACGCGTGAGGGCGCCTGATGGGCCGCCGGTTTTGCCCTACGCTGACCGTGTGGACCCCCGCAGATCCGGAGGAGCCTTGTGACCGTGACCGCCGACCGGCCCCAGATGCTCGTCACCGAGTTCGAGGAACTCGCCCGCCACGCCGCCCGGAGCATAGAAGGCGTGCGGCTCGAGTTCATCAACGGACATCTGGGGGGGAAGGCCGTGCCCGGCGGCGATCACGGACGCGTCATTCAGTGGCTGGCGCGCATCTGCATGCAGCACCGGCCCGACCTGTGGCTGGATCCCACACAGGGGCTCGTGGTCGAGGCATACCGGGGTGGCCGCGCGCGCCCCGACGGATCCCTGGCCCCGTCGGATGCGTTCGTCGGCCAGGGCGAGTGGGCCGACCCCGCGCCCGTCCTCATGGTCGTCGAGGTCACCTCGTACGACTCCGACACCGACCGGCGCGACCGGGTGGAGAAGCCGCTGGCGTACGCCGAGACGGGTGTCCCGGTGTATCTGCTGATCGACCGGGACACCTGCGAGGTCAAGGTGCACAGCGGGCCGGACGGCGGGCGGTACGAGACCGTGCGGACACTGCCCTTCGGCAAGGAGGTGGGCCTGCCCGAGCCGGTCGGGATCGTCCTGGACACCGAGCCGCTGAAGAACTGGGTGCGCTGAGCGAGCGAGCCCCGGGCCCGCTCAGGCGGAGATGCCGTCGATGCGGGCCAGGGCGTCGTCCGCGCCGTAGGGCTGGAGGTAGGGGAGCCAGCGGGGGTCGCGGTGGCCGGTGCCGATGATGCGCCAGGCCAGACCGGTCGGCGGGGCCGGTTTGTGGCGCAGGCGCCAGCCCAGCTCGACCAGGTGCCGGTCGGCCTTGACGTGGTTGCAGCGGCGGCAGGACGCCACCACGTTGTCCCACACGTGCAGTCCCCCGCGGCTGCGCGGGATCACGTGGTCGACGCTGGTGGCGACGGCGCCGCAGTACATGCAGCGCCCCCCGTCACGGGCGAACAGGGCGCGGCGCGTCAGCGGGACGGGCCCCCGGTAGGGCACCCGTACGAAGCGCTTGAGCCGGACCACGCTGGGTGCGGGGACGGTGACGGTCGCGCTGTGCAGATAGGCGCCGGACTCCTCCAGGCACACGGCCTTGTTCTCCAGGACGAGGACGAGCGCGCGGCGGAGCGGTACGACGCCGAGCGGCTCGTACGACGCGTTGAGGACCAGGACATGCGGCACGGGTGCCTCCTTGGGCGTCGGCGGCGCGTGGCTCGCGCCGGGACGATCTGGTTAAGTCTCCCCTCATGCCAGGTCGTAGCGCCACCATGTCCCGGTAACGGGCTGGGAGTGTTTTCGACCACAGGCGACGCGGCGGCACCGGCGTGACCAGTCCGGGCGCGGGTGAGCAGTGTCTCTCCCGCCCGTTTCGGGCCGGACCCCCTGCGGTGCCCCGTTAGTGTGGTGCATCTGCCCGTCCGGTGACCTTTCCGTGACCTTGAACCGGACCCCGGCCCCCCGGCCCCGGACCCCGGCCCCGGACCGGACCGTGGAGGACGGGCCGCCGCACCTGGAGGTATCCGCCGTGTCCCTGTCCGCCGCCGTCCTCATGGCCGCCGGTCCGTCGCCCTCGCCGTCCCCCACGGCCCCGACGGTGCCCTCGCTCCAGGACGCCCAGGAACACGCGACGAACGCCGCCGGCTGGGTCGAGGAGAACTGGTCGACCTGGCTGGCGATCGGCCTGCGGGTGCTGCTCATCGTCGTGATCGCGGCGGTGCTGCGGGCGGTGGTGCGGCGGGCGATCACCAAGCTGATAGACCGGATGAACCGCCGCACCGGCTCCTCCACCGGCACCGCGCTCAGCGGACTGCTGGTCAACGCCGAGCGGCGCCGTCAGCGGTCGGAGGCCATCGGGTCCGTCCTGCGCTCGGTCGCCAGCTTCCTCATCCTCGGCACCGCCGCCCTCATGGTGCTCGGCACCTTCCAGATCAACCTCGCCCCGCTGCTCGCCTCCGCCGGTGTCGCCGGCGTCGCGATCGGCTTCGGCGCCCGCAACCTGGTCACCGACTTCCTCTCCGGCGTCTTCATGATCCTGGAGGACCAGTACGGCGTCGGCGACAGCATCGACGCGGGCGTCGCCTCCGGCGAGGTCGTCGAGGTCGGGCTGCGGGTGACCAAGCTGCGCGGCGTCGACGGCGAGATCTGGTACGTCCGCAACGGCGAGGTCAAGCGCATCGGCAACCTCTCCCAGGGCTGGTCCACAGCGGGTGTCGACGTCACCGTCCGCTCCGACGAGGACCTGGACAAGGTGAAGGAGGCCCTCGCCGGGGTCGGCGAGCGGATGAGCAAGGAGGAGCCCTGGAACGAGATGCTCTGGGGCCCGATCGAGGTCCTCGGCCTGGACTCCGTACTCCTCGACTCGATGGTCGTACGGGTCTCCGCGAAGACGATGCCCGGCAAGGCGCTCACCGTCGAGCGTGAGCTGCGCTGGCGCATCAAGCGGGCCTTCGACGCGGCCGGCATCGCCATCGTCGGCGGCGCCACGGTCCCGGCCGACGGCACCGCCGGCACCACCCCGGCCCCCGACCCTGCGGCCGGCGTCGCCCCGCCCTCGGCCTTCGCCAACGCCACGTCCCCGCAGTCGGCGGCAGCCGCGCCCCTCACCCCGCCGAGCACGACGAAGTAACGGAGCCGGCCCCCCGCCGCACCGACCGGTCGCGGCGCCGGCTCCGCGACCGGGGCAGAGATTGGACAGTTCCTCCCATGCGACACGCCGCCTGCACGGCGTGTCGCATGGGGGAACTGTCCGATCTCCGTCTTCGCCACAAGCCCCGCACCGCGAGCCGCCGGTCCGCCGGCCTGCCCAGCCCCCCGTTCACGCGCCCCCTCCCCGCCCCGTCCCGCCCCGCGCAGGGAACCGTGCCGACTCCCCCGGCGTATTCATGGGCAGGAGTGGTGTGGTGCGGCGGGGGCGGAGCAAGATCGGGGAAGGCCGGTGCGAATGTCGGTGCCGGCGGCGATACTTGCGGCGACGGAGGACCACGGGGGAGGCCGGCAGTGAATCGAGCACCGACGGGCGGCGCGGCGCCGCCGCAGGGCACGGCGGCGGTGCCCACTCCGCCCGCCGTGCCACCGCAGTCCCGGCGCCCCGGGGGCGGCGCCCCCGCGCCCGCCGCGCCGCCGCGCAGGCGTACCGCGTTCGCCGAGGGCGTGGCCCGGCTGCGCGCGGCCGTGGTCACCGAGCCGGGCCGGCTGCGGCTGATCGGCGCGCTGCTCGCCGCGCTCGTCGTGGCCTTCGGCGCCGTCACCGCCTGGCAGATGGACGCGCGCTCGTCCGCCGCCGACGACGTGCTCCACCGCAGCCAGCCGCTCAGCTCGGCCGCCGCCGACATATACCGCTCGCTCGCCGAGGCCAACACCGCGGCCTCCAGCGGCTTCCTGGCCGGCGGCCAGGAGACGGCGGACTCCCGCGACCGGTACGACCAGGGCATCGACACCGCCGCCGAGCGCCTCGTGCAGGCCGCCGCCAACTCCGACACCGGCTCCCCTGCCGCGGAGACGATCAAAAAGCTGAACCGCGTGCTGCCGCAGTACAAGGGCCTGGTGGAGCGCGCCCGCACCTACAACCGCCAGGGCTTCCCGGTCGGCGGCGCCTATCTGCGCTACGCCAACGAGAAGATGCAGAACGAGATGCTCCCGGCCGCGCAGGACCTCTACACGAAGGAGAACCAGCGGCTCGACGCCGACTACGCCGACGCCAAGCCCTACCCCTGGGCGGCGATCGCCCTCGGCGTCCTCGTGCTCGCCGCGCTGGCCTGGGCCCAGCACCGCCACTACCGGCGCACCAACCGGGTCCTGAACCACGGCCTGGTCGCCGCCACGGCCGCTGCCGCGGTCGTGCTGCTCTGGCTGGTCGCCGGCCACACCGTCGCCCGGTCCAGCCTGGCCGACTCCCAGGAACACGGCGTCGAGTCCCTGAAGGAGCTGAACGCCGCCCGCGTCGCCTCCCTCAAGGCCCGGGGCAACGAGAACCTCACTCTGGTCTCCCGCGGCGCGGAGACCACCAAGGTGGGCAAGACGGTGTACGACACCTACGACCTGGCCTTCGGCGACGACATGGACGACCTGAGCGCCGGCCTGGCCGAGGCGGGGAAGCTCGCCGACGACGCGGCGGGCCGGGACCCGGTCGCAATGGCCGACAGCAACATGCGGGAGTGGAAGAAGCGGCACGCGGCGGCGCGCGCGCAGGACGACAACGGCAACTACCAGCAGGCGCTGAACCTGGTGATAGGCGACAAGGGCGCCACCGCCGAGTGCTTCGACGGTGTCGACGCCGCCCTCGACACCGCCCTCGGCCACGAGGAGGCCGAGTTCGAACGGGCCGCCGGTGACGGGCTCGACGCGATGGCCTACCTGCCCCAGGGCGCCGGCGCACTCGCCGCCCTGGGGGTGGCCGGCGCGCTGCTGGGCATCGGCCGCCGGCTGTCGGAGTACCGGTGAGCCGGGGTGTGGCCGCCGCGGCCGGGGAGGAAGGGGTACCCGTGAAAGGGGGCGTGAGGATGCGAGCACAGCGGTTCCGGACCGGCCTGAAGGGCTGGGGCGGGGTGGGGGCGATGGCCTTCGCCTGCGCCCTCGCGGTGGCGTTCGCCCTGCTCCTGCCCTCGGTCCGCTCGCACGGCGAGACCACCGGCCACGGCGGCCCCCGCACCGCCCACGGCAGTCAGGCGCGGGCCGAGCAGGAGTGCGAGGCCCCGGAGAAGCAGACACTGGCCCCGTCGGCGGCCGACGGCCCCACCATCGACGCCATCCAGAACCGCCAGGGCGGGAAGCGCAAACTGGTCGTCGGCGTCGACCAGAACAGCTACCACTGGGGCTATCGCGATCCGAACAGCGACGATCCGAGCGACCTGAAGGGCTTCGACATCGACCTGGCCCGACGCATAGCCCAGGACCTCCTCGGCGACCCGAACGCCGTGCAGTTCAAGGCGATCCCCACCAACCAGCGCGAGACCGCCGTCCGGGACGGCGTGGTGGACATGGTGGTCCGTACCATGACCATCACCTGCGAGCGCATGGGCCAGGTCGCCTTCTCCGCCCCGTACTTCCGGACCGGACAGCAGCTTCTCGCCCCCAAGTCGTCCCCGATCAAGGGGTACGACGGCAGGACCGGGACGTACGACGCGGCGCTGGCCGGCAAGAAGATCTGCACGGCGAAGGGCTCGACCGCGCTGAGCACGCTTCAGCAGGTCCAGAGGAACGGCGGACTCGACCCGAGCGCCGACCTCGGCACCACCGTGCCCAACCAACTCGACTGCCTGGTCAGGCTCCAGCTCGGCGAGGTCGACGCGGTCGTCACCGACGGCGCCCTCGCCGCGAGTCAGGCCGCCCAGGACCCCACGGTCGAGCTGAAGGGCGACCCGTTCGGCACCGAGTACTACGGCGTGGCGATGGAGAAGAACGCAGACGATCTGGTACGCCGGGTCAACCACGTCCTGGAGGAGTGGCGCGCGGACAAGGCGGGGGGCTGGCAGCACTCGTACGACACGTGGCTGTCGGACACCCTGGGCGACAAGCCCGCGAAGTCGGAACCTCCGGCTCCGCAGTATCTGCGCGCGGAGTGACGCGGGGCGACGCGGCACGACGCGGCACGACGCGGGGCGAACTGACCGGCGCCACAGGACGGATCGTCACCAGAGAGCACGTAGACCGAGGTACGCAGACCGAGAGCACTTAGACCGAGAGCACGCAGACCGAGAGCACGTACAGGTCCGCCGACAGCGAGAGGTGATCGATGGGCGACACGGGACCCACCGGGCCGGTGATGGACCGGGACGAGGTGGACCGTGCGCTGGCGCGGCTCGGCGCGGAGCACGAGGCGATCGAGACCTCGCTCCTCGCCCTCCAGGACCACGCGGGCCGCAGACTCCTCGAAGGTGCCGAGCTGACCGGCGTCACCCGCGAGCGCTGGGCCGCCGCGGAGGCGTCGATCACGCTGCTGTGGACGTACTTCGACGCGTACACGGCCGCCCTGCGCACGGCTCGGGAGATCCGCTCCCGGCGCCGCTGGTCCAGCCGCGAGGACCTGGCCGAGCTGACCGAGCTGCTGCGCGGCGAGGCCGTCACGGTGGCCGGCGGCGCCGCCCCGGCCGCACCGACCCCGACCGGCGGTCCCGGCCGGCTCAGCGAGCGGTACTCGCTGGTGGCGCTGGTGGAGCGGATGAACCAGCTCTACGCGTCCTCGCTGGACATGGTGGTCGCCGCCGACGCGGTCTGGTCGGCGCTGCCCGCCCGGATCGACCTGCTCGCCGCCGAGCTCCAGCGCACCCGCAAGCTCGCGCACTCCGTCGGCGTACGCCCCGGCGAGCATCCGGCGGGCGACGACCTGGAGCGGATCACGCGCACGCTGACCCGGCTGCGCGAGCAGGTGGTGTCCGATCCGCTGGCGTACTGGCAGCGGGCGGAGGGCAGTTCGGCGCCGGGCGGCGGCCGTCCCGACACGACGGTGTACGACCGGGAGGCGCGCGCCCTGGAGGAGGTGCGCCGCGAGATCGACGCGGTGCTGGCCGTCCGCCAGGACGCGGAGCAGCGGATCGTACGGCTGCGGGACGTGCTCTCCCGTGCCGACCGCACCCTCGCCGAGGCCCGTACCGCGCGCGGCGAGGTGCTGGCGAAGATCGCCGCGACGGAGGTGCCGGTGGTCAGCGGCCCGCCGATCGTGCTCCAGGAGCAGTTGGCGGCGGCCGCCGAGTACCGCAGGCACGCGCAGTGGCACCGTCTCTCGCCGCTCCTGGAGTCCCTGGAGGAGAAGGCGGAGGACGAACTGCTGCGGGCCCGCGAGTCGTTGACGGCGGTCACCGCGCCGCTCGCGGTCCGCGCGGAGCTGCGCGGCCGGCTCGACGCGTACAAGGCGAAGGTGGCCCGCCTGGGCTTCGCCGAGGACCCGGAGCTGGTGGAGAAGTACGAGAGGGCGCGCCGCATGCTGTGGAGCGCGCCCTGCGACCTGCGCGTCGCCGAGCAGGCCGTGCTGCGCTACCAGCACGCGGCGGCCGAAGTGCTGGGCACCGCGCGGCGGGTGCCCGGCCAGGGCGGGCCGGTCGACCGGACGGGGCCCGGCGCATGAGCGACGAGGGGGAGGCGGCGTCATGAGTGAGGAACAGCGGACCTGTCAGCGTCCCGGCTGCGACGGGTCCTACGAGGACATGGGCGGCGGCGAGCTGTACTGCGACACGTGCGGCCTCGCGCCGGTCGTCGCAGCGGGGGGCCTGCTCGGCTCGGCACCGACCGGCGTGGCGGGGGGCGGCCGGGGCTCCCGCGCGTCGGGCGGCTCGTCGGAGAAGTCCGGAAGCGGCAGCTCCCGTTCCACCGGCCGCAGCGCGCGTACGTCGTCGCAGTCCTCGAAGTCCCGCCGCTCGGTGTCGGGCCGGCTCTCGCGCTCGGTGTCGGGCCGGGCCACGGGGCGCTCGGTGTCGGTGCGCAGCTCCGGTTCGGCCGCCGGGTCCACCGGGCGCGGCCGGCTCGGCGCCGGTCTCGTGGAGGTCCCGGCGATCCCGCGCCCCGATCCGCGCGCGATGGTCATGGCCCGTCCCGAGGTGCCGGAGCGCAAGCGGTTCTGCTCCCGCTCGGACTGCGGGGCTCCGGTCGGCCGGGCGCGCGGGGAGCGGCCGGGCCGTACCGAGGGCTTCTGCACCAAGTGCGGCCACCCGTACTCCTTCGTGCCCAAGCTGGCCACCGGGGACGTCGTGCACGGCCAGTACGAGGTGGCGGGCTGCCTGGCGCACGGCGGGCTCGGCTGGATCTACCTCGCCGTCGACAAGGCGGTCGCCGACCGCTGGGTGGTCCTCAAGGGCCTGCTGGACACCGGCGACCAGGACGCGATGGAGGCGGCGATCTCGGAGCGGCGCTTCCTCGCCGAGATCGAGCACGCCAACATCGTGCGGATCTACAACTTCGTCGAGCACCTCGACCAGCGCACCGGCTCCCTCGACGGCTACATCGTCATGGAGTACGTCGGCGGCAAGTCGCTGAAGGAGATCGCCAACGCGCGGCGCGCCCCGGACGGCAGACGCGACCCGCTCCCGGTCGAGCAGGCCTGCGCGTACGGCATCGAGGCGCTGGAGGCCCTCGGCCATCTGCACAGCCGCAAGCTGCTGTACTGCGACTTCAAGGTCGACAACGCCATCCAGACCGAGGACGAGCTCAAGCTCATCGACATGGGCGCCGTGCGCCGCATGGACGACGACGAGTCGGCCATCTACGGCACGGTGGGCTACCAGGCGCCGGAGGTCGCCGAGGTGGGCCCGTCGGTGGCGTCCGACCTGTACACGGTGGGCCGCACGCTGGCGGTGCTGACCTTCGACTTCCAGGGCTACACCACGGTCTACGCCGACTCGCTGCCCGACCCCGGCCACATCGAGGTCTTCCGGCGGTACGAGTCCTTCTACCGGCTGTTGGTGCGGGCCACCGACCCGGACCCGGGCCGCCGGTTCGCCTCCGCGCAGGAGATGGCCGAGCAGCTGACGGGCGTGCTGCGCGAGGTGGTGTCCCTCCAGACGGGCCGTGCCCGGCCCGCCGTGTCGACGCTGTTCGGGCCGGAAGTACGAGTGACGGACACGGAGTTGTTCCCCCGGCTGGACGGCGAGGTGTCGCGGCTGGGGGCGCGGGTGCCGCGTACGCGACGGAAGGGTGCCGGGGTTGGTGCCGGTGCCGGTGCCGCGGCTGCGGCTGTGACGGTGCCCGGTGCGGCGGGGGCCGCCGCGCTGCCGGGGCCCGCCGTGGGGGCGCCGGGCGGGACCGTCGTGGTGGCCGGGCCGGGTGGCGCGCCGGCGCACAGCGGGGCGGTCGGGACGGCTCCCGTGGGCGTGGGCGCCAGCGCCTCGCTGCCCGGCGCCGTGAGCGCGGTCGGCGGTCTCCACCCGGGCACCTCCGGCCTGGTGAAGGCGGCCGACGCTCCCACCGCGTCCCTCGCCCTGCCGGTCCCCCGGGTCGACGCGGGCGACCCCAACGCCGGTTTCCTGGCGGGCCTGGTGGCGTCCGCGCCGGGTGAGCTGCTGACCGCGCTGGCCGCCGCGCCCGCGCCGTCGGCGGAGACGCGGCTGCGGCAGATCCGGGCCCGGCTGGAGAGCGGCGACGCGCCCGGCGCCCTGGAGACCCTCCGGTCGCTGGAGGGCGAGCGCCCCGACGACTGGCGGGTCGTCTGGTACCGGGGCCTCGCGGCGCTGGTGACCGGCGACCACGAGGACGCCGCGCTCGCCTTCGACGCGATCTACGACGCCTTCCCCGGCGAGATCGCGCCCAAGCTGGCGCTGGGCCTGTGCGCGGAGGTGCTGGGGCAGCTCGACAACGCCGCCGAGTACTACGGCCTGGTGTGGTCGTCCGACCCGAGCCATGTCAGCGCGGCCTTCGGACTGGCCCGCGTCCAGCTCGCGGGCGGCGACCGGACGGGTGCCGTACGGACGTTGGAGTCGGTGCCGGAGTCCTCGGTCCACTGCACGGCGGCGCGGGTGGCGGCCGTCCGGGCGCGGCTGCGGCAGCGCACCGCGCACGCCGGCGACCTGGAGTTCCTGGACGATCTGGTCGCCGCCGCGCGGCAGGTCGAGGCCCTGGACGTGTACGGTCTGGACCCGGCCCGGCGCGAGCAGCTGTCGGCCGAGGTCCTCGGCTGTGCGCTGGACTGGGTACTCTCCCAAGGTCCGGGTTCC
Organism: Streptomyces sp. cmx-10-19; assembly: GCA_049998335.1. Lineage (GTDB taxonomy): Bacteria > Actinomycetota > Actinomycetes > Streptomycetales > Streptomycetaceae > Streptomyces. Next base: position 128,739 of record JAEBFB010000016.1, on the reverse strand, counting down.
GTCCCTCCCGCCGCCGGGGGACGGACGCTGCTCGGCAGCGGCCTGGACGAACGCGGCCTGCGCTTCGGCCTGGAGCGTTCGTACCGCACGCTGGCCCGGCTGGCGCGGGGCGGCGAGGAGAGGATCGACCTGGTGGAACGTGCCAATCGTTACCGCCCCCGAACGTGGGTGTAGTTGATGTCGCAGATGCCCCAGCAGGCCGCTGTGTCGAAGTGCCCGAGCTGCGAGGAACCCCTCGAGGCGGGCGACCGTTTCTGCGGCGCGTGCGGATACGACCTGTCCGCCGTGCCCCCGCGGCCCGAGGACAGCCCGACCCTCGCCATCCACGGCGCGGTGCCCGCCCCGGCGCCCGCGCCGGACGGCGACGTGGAGTGGCCGTCGGCCCGGGACTCGGACGGCCACGGCCGACCCGTCCCCGCGCACGCCGCGGCCGAACTCCCGGGCACCGACTCGGGCGGCTCCCCGCTGCCCCCGGCCCCCGCGCCTCCGCCGCCCACGGCCCCGCCCGCGCCGCCGGCACCCCCTCCGTACGCGCCCGCGCCGCAGGGAGCCGCCGCGTCCGGCGTGCGCTTCGACCGTCCCGGCGAGCCCGGCGAGCCCGACGAGTACCCCCTCCAGGCCCCGGACCCGCGCCTGGTCCCGGAGCCGCCCGCGGCCGGCGAACCCGCCGCCGCGGGCGCGTCGGACGCGTGGGGCGAGCCGGACCGCCCGGCGGCCCCCGCCGCGCCCGCGCCCACCGCCCCCTCCCCCGCCGAGCAGCTCTGCGTGGCCTGCCTCGCCGGCCGCGTCGACCACGACGGGTACTGCGAGAACTGCGGGCACGCCCAGCCCCGGGAACGGGACCACATGGAGCAGGAGTCGGGCCCGATCGCCGCCGTCAGCGACCGCGGCCTGCGCCACCACCGCAACGAGGACGCGTTCTCCGTCGGCTGCACCGCGCTGCCCGACGGCGCCCCCGCGAGCGTCGCCATCGTCTGCGACGGCGTGTCCTCGGCGACCCGCCCCGACGACGCCTCGCTCGCCGCCTCCCGCGCGGCCGGCGCCTGCCTGCTCGACGCCCTGCCGCGCGGCACGCACCCGCAGCAGGCCATGCACGACGCCATCCTCGCCGCGTCCCGGGCGGTCAACGCGCTGGCCGACGAGCCCGCCACCCTCCGCGAGCAGGCCCCGCACCAGAACGCGCCCGCCTGCACCCTGGTCGGCGCGGTCGTCACGGCGGGCCTGCTGGTCGTCGGCTGGGTCGGCGACAGCCGCGTCTACTGGGTGCCGGCCGACCGCGCCACCCCGCCCGCCCGGCTCACCGAGGACGACTCGTGGGCCGCGCAGATGGTCGCCGCCGGCCTGATGAGCGAGGCCGAGGCGTACGCCGACGAGCGGGCCCACGCGATCACGGGCTGGCTGGGCGCCGACGCCTACGAACTGGAGCCGCACACCGCGTCGTTCAAGCCCGACCGCCCCGGTGTGGTCGTGGTCTGCACGGACGGCCTGTGGAACTACGCGGAGTCCGCCGAGGAGATGGCCGAGGCGGTGCCCCAGGACGCCGCCGCGCGCCCGCTGCACGGCGCCCGCGTCCTGGTCGGCCACGCCCTGGACGGCGGGGGCCACGACAACGTAACAGTGGCCCTCCTGCCGTTCCCGGTCCCGTCGCAAGGGGCAGGATCGGCCTAGGGGCGGCCTCGCGGGGGCGCCTCGCGGACCGCAGGGGGCGGTCCGGCGCCAGCAGCCAATTCCCCACCACCGTGGGGACGTAGAGGGGGATGCGATCCGGCATGGCCAATTTCTCGAAGTCGAACGCGCCGCAGTTCGCGGTGGACGTCTACCAGAACGAGTACCTGCCCGAGGGCGGCCGCGAGGTCAACGCCATCGTGACGGTCACCGCGACCGGCGGCGGCACCGTCGGCAGCGCGGTCGGCGCGCCGCACCTGTACTCGTCCGGCCAGGGCCCCTCCGCGGCGGTGGCGCTGATGGTCGACTGCTCGGGCTCGATGGACTACCCGCCGACCAAGATGCGCAACGCCCGCGACGCCACGGCCGCCGCGATCGGCACCCTGCGCGACGGCGTCCACTTCGCGGTGATCGACGGCACGCACGTCGCCAGGGAGGTCTACCCGGGCGGCGGACGGCTCGCGGTCGCCGACGCCACCACCCGCGAACAGGCCAAAGGGGCACTGCGCAGACTGAGTGCCGGCGGCGGCACCGCCATCGGCACCTGGCTGCGGCTGGCCGACCGGCTGCTGTCCACCGCGGACGTCGCCATCCGGCACGGCATCCTGCTCACCGACGGCCGCAACGAGCACGAGTCGGCCGAGGACCTCAAGGCGGCCCTCGACTCCTGCGCCGGGCGTTTCACCTGCGACGCCCGGGGCGTGGGCACCGACTGGGAAGTGAAAGAAGTCACAGGGATCGCCTCCGCCCTGCTCGGCACCGCCGACATCGTCGCCGATCCGGCCGGTCTCGCCGCCGACTTCACGCGGATGATGGAGACGGCGATGGGCAAGGAGGTCGCGGACGTCGCGCTGCGCCTGTGGACGCCGGTCGGGACCACCGTGAAGTTCGTCAAACAGGTCGCGCCGACCGTCGAGGAGCTGACCGGCCGCCGCACCGAGGCGGGTCCGCGGGCCGGCGACTACCCCACCGGTTCCTGGGGCGACGAGTCCCGCGACTACCACGTCTGCGTGGAGGTACCGGCCGCCGGCCTGGGCCAGGAGATGCTCGCCGCCCGCGTCTCCCTGGTCATCCCGGAGCCGGGGGGCAGCGTCCAGAACCTCGGCGCGCAGGGTCTCGTCCGGGCCGTGTGGACCGACGACATGACCGCCTCCACGTCGATCAACCCGCAGGTCGCCCACTACACGGGGCAGGCCGAACTGGCACAGGTCATCCAGCAGGGGCTGGATCTGCGCAAATCGGGAGACATCGACGGAGCAACGGCCAAACTGGGGCGCGCGGTTCAGCTCGCGGGGGTGTCCGGAAACGCGGATACGGCGAAACTGCTCGCGAAGGTGGTGGACGTGGTGGATGCGGCGGCGGGTACTGTGCGACTGAAAGCGAAGGTGGAGGAGGCCGACGAGATGACTCTCGAGACCCGGTCGACCAAGACCGTTCGTGTGAAGAAGTGACGCAGGACCACCCACGCGACACGCCCGAAGAGAGGGAAGCCCGACATGCCGACCTGCCCGAACGGACACCAGTCGGGTTCCGACGACTGGTGCGAGGTCTGCGGTCACCGCATGGCCGGTGCCGTGCCGCCGCCTCCGCCGCCGCCCCCCGGTGGCGGCTACGGCTTCCCGCCGCCCGCCGGTCCCGGCGGCGGCCCGGGTGGTCAGGGTGGCGAGCCTCAGCTGTGCCCGCAGTGCCGCACGCCGCGTGAGGGCGGTGCGCCCTTCTGCGAGGAGTGCCGGTGGAACTTCCTCACCAACACCGCCACGTCGTACACCCCGGCCGCCCCGCGCCCGACGGGCGCCGGTTCGCCGTTCCCGCAGCCGCCGGGCGGTCCGTCGTACGGCGGCGGTGACGGCTTCGACTACCAGGGCTCCCGCCCGTCCCAGGTCAACCGCCCCGCCGAACCCATCCCCCCGGGCCCGCCCTTCGGCGACCCGTCGGGACGCGGCGGCCCGAGCGGACCCGGCGCCGGACCCGGCGGTCCCGGCAGGGCAGGCGGCCCATACGGCGCCGGTGCGCCCGGCGGTCAGGGCGGTCCCGGCGGACAGGGCGGCCCGGGTGGCCCCGGCGGTTACGGCGGCCCGAACGGTCCCGGTGGCCAGGGCGGTCCCGGCGGCCCCAACGGTCCCGGTGGCCAGGGCGGTCCGGGCGGTTTCGGCGACCCCAACGGGCCGAACAGGCCGGGTGGCCCCAACGGCCCTGGCGGCCAAGGCGGTCCGGGGGGCCCCGGCGCCCCGGGCGGCTTCGGCGGTCCCAACGGCCCGGGCGGCCCCGGCGGCCCCAACGGCCCCGGTGGACAAGGCGGTCCCGGTGGCGCCGGTGGCCCTGGCGGCTTCGGTGGTCCCAACGGCCCGGGCGGCCCCGGTGGCCCCAACGGGCCTGGTGGTCCCAACGGGCCTGGTGGACAGGGCGGTCCCGGTGGCCCGGGTGGTTACGGCGGTCCGGGCGGACCCGGTGGCCCCTCCGGCCCCCCGGCTCCCCCCGACTTCGGCGGCGATCCCGCCCGGCAGGGCCCGCCGCCCCCCGGCCCCGGTGGGCCGGGAGCGCAGGCGTACCGGTCGGGTCCGCCCGCGCCGCCCGCCTACCCGCAGGAGGGCAACCGCCCGCAGCAGGGCGGCGGCCCGGGCTTCGGCGGCGGTGACGACGACTGGGTGCTCTCCCCGCCGACCGGCGGCCAGGGCGCACCCGGCGGCCAGGGCGCACAGGGCGGACCGGACGGCTACGGCTACCCGCAGCCCGGCGCCACCCAGGCCCCGCCCGGCCAGGGCTTCCCGCAGCAGCCGCAGCGGCCCGCGACCTGGTCGGCGACGATCGGCCCGGACCGCGACTACTTCATGGCGATGATGCAGCGCTCCGGCCCCGAGGCCGCGGGTCTGAACCTGCCCGCGTACTCGCCCGAGCAGCAGCGGGCGCTCACCGGCGGCCAGATCACCATCGGGCGACGCCGGCACTCCACCGGCGACACCCCGGACATCGATCTGGCGGTGCCGCCGGAGGACCCGGGCGTCTCGCACCAGCACGCGGTGCTGGTGCAGCAGCCGGACGGCGGCTGGGCGGTCGTCGACCAGAACTCGACCAACGGCACGACGGTCAACGGCGGCGAGGAGCCGATCCAGCCCTTCGTGCCGGTGCCGCTCCAGGACGGCGACCGGGTGCACGTGGGCGCCTGGACGACGATCACGATCCGCCGGGGCTAGAAGGTCGGGCGAAGGGCCAGGCGTACGGTCCCTCGGGATCGTCCAGCCAGGCCCAGGCCCGCTCCCCGCGCAGGGTGACCCCGTACCGTTCGCGGCGCGGGAAGCCCTCGCGGGTGTAGAGCGCGTACGCCTCCTGCGGGTCGAGGCTGCCCCGGCTGAGCGCGAGCAGGAAGCGGAAGAGGTCGTCGTCCCGGGCCCGGCGCGGTACTCCGCCCAGGCCCGCCGGCTCCGCCTCGGGGCGTTCCGCGCCGCGCAGCGGGACGAAGTACGCGGGCGTGCGCAGGAAGCGCCCCTCGGCGTGCTCGGCGTCGCGGACGGTGAGGACGACGAGGCCGGTGGCGAGCGGCGTCAGGATGCGCCCGCCGGGACGGCACTGGGCCGGCCAGGCACGCGGCACCGAGGACAGCGAGCAGGTGGCGAGAATCCGGTCGTAGGGGGCGCGTTCGGGCACGCCCCGGGCGCCGTCGCCGGTGACGACGACCGGGTGGTACCCGGCGGCGTCCAGGTGCCGGCGGGCGGACTCGGTGATGTCGGGCTCCAGGTCGACGGTGGTGACCAGGTCGTCGTCGCCGAGCCGGTGGGCGAGCAGGGCGGCGTTGTAGCCGGTGCCGGCGCCGATCTCCAGGACCTTGTCGCCGTCTCTCACGTGCAGTTCCACCAGCATCATCGCCATCAGCGAGGGCTGGCTGGAGGAGGAGAGCAGTGCGCCGTCGTGCAGCCGGGTGGCCAGCGGGGCGTCGGCGTAGGCGCCGCGCACCCAGCGTTCGCGGGCGGCCGGGTCGGGGTCCTCGCCCCACCGGCGCTCGTACCCGCCCCGCACGCCCACGTGGTACGAGGGCACGAAGGGATGGCGCGGGACCGCCTGGAATGCCTCCCGCCACACCGGGTCGGCCGCCCAGGCGCCGCTCAGCTCGATCTCCCGCACCAGCCCGGCCCGCGCGGAGGCGGCGAGGTGGCCGAGGTCGTCGTGCCCGCCCATGCCTCCACAGTACGGCCGGGGCCGGTCCTGGGGCGTGGGTCCGCCGGTCCTGGGCCTTGAGTCCTAGGCCCCCCGGTCTGAGAGCATGGACGGTGTGAACGAGATTCGGCGCGGCACGCTTCAGGAGCAGACGTTCTACGAGCAGGTCGGCGGGGAGGAGACCTTCCGCCGGCTCGTCCACCGTTTCTACGAGGGGGTCGCCGAGGACCCGGTCCTGCGTCCGATGTACCCGGAGGAGGACCTGGGCCCGGCCGAGGAGCGGTTCGCGCTCTTCCTCATGCAGTACTGGGGCGGTCCGACCACGTACAGCGAGCGGCGCGGCCACCCGCGGCTGCGGATGCGGCACGCCCCCTTCACCGTCGACCGCGCGGCGCACGACGCCTGGCTGAAGCACATGCGGGTGGCCCTGGACGAGCTGGAGCTGTCCGAGGAGCACGAGCAGACGCTGTGGAAGTACCTGACGTACGCGGCGGCGTCGATGATCAACACGGCGGGCTGACCCCGCGCCACGACCGAACCTGGTCGGAACCCGGTCGGAACCCGGTTGGAACGCGGTCGGATTCCGGTCTTCCGGCATCGGATTCCGGTCACGATCCGATCAAATCCTCAGCCCGGACGCTTACTTCCCCACCGCCTCCTCTGACACCATCGCGCGGAGGTCCGGACGACGCATAGGTCTGGACACCACAGTGCCGGGGGAACCGGGTGGCGGGGTACGGGGGATTCACGGGGTTCGTGCTGCTGCGCGCACGGGCGCACCGCCTGCTGCTCGCCGCCGCCCTGCTCACCGTGCTGCTCACCACGGCGGTGCTGACGACCCTGACCGCGTACTCGGGCGCCGTGGGCGACGCCGCCCTGCGCCACGCGCTCGCCGACCCCCGCAACGCCGCCGACACCGCGCTGATCGTCCGGGCGGACGTGCCCCGCGAGGGGCGCGGGCAGGCCGACCGCACCGTGCGCGAGGGGGCCCGGAAGACCTTCGGCGGGCTGCCGGTCACCGTCCGCACCCTGACCCGCTCGGGCCCGTACGGTCTGCCGGACACTCCGCGGCACCAGGGCGACGAACCCGACCTCACCTACTTCGCGGCGCTGGATGCGGCGCAGGTCCGCCTCACCGAGGGGCGCATGCCCCGCGAGGGCACCGGCACGCGGATCGGGGCCGCGCTGCCCACGGCCGCCGCCGAGCGCCTCGGGCTGCGGCCCGGCGCCCGCCTCACCCTCGCCGACCGGCTCGGCGGCCCGGCCGTGTCCGTCGAGATCACCGGCCTGTACCGGCCCACGCGGGCCACGGCGCCGTACTGGCGGCTGGACGACCTCGCCGGACGCGGCGTCAAGCTGGGCGACTTCACGACGTACGGCCCTCTGCTCGCCGCCCCCGGGGCGCTGAGCGGCGGCCGGGTGAGCGCCGGGTCCTCGGGGTGGCTGGCGGCGGCGGACTTCTCGTCGGTGACGGCGGGGCGGACGGACGCGCTGCGCGGGACGGCCGGCGACGGCATGGCGTGGCTGCGCGGGCGCCCGGAACTCAGCGGCTCCACGGCCGCCGCCACCGACCTGCCCGCGGTGCTGGACCGGCTCGACCGCTCCCTGCTGGTCTCCCGCTCCACGCTCCTCGTCGTCGCCCTCCAGCTGGCCCTGCTCGCCGGGTGCGCGCTGCTGCTGGTGGCCCGGCTGCTGAACGCCGAGCGCGCGGCCGAGCGGCGGCTGCTGCGGGCGCGCGGCGCCTCCCGGGCCCGGCTGGCGGGGCTGGCCGCGTCGGAGTCGCTGCTGCCGGCCGTGCCGGCGCTGCTGTGCGCCCCGCTGCTGGCCGGTCCGCTGACCCGGCTGCTGGCGGGGCGGGGGGCGCTGGACCGGATCGGGCTGCGGCTGCACGTACCGGTGTGGGGCGGCGCCGGGGTGTGGCTGGCGGCGGGCGCGGCGGCGCTGGGCTGCGCGCTGGCGGTGGCGCTGCCGGCGCTGACCTCGTCCCTGTCCGCCGGGGGCCGGGCCGGGCCGCTGCCCGCGCCGTTGCGCGCCGGTGCGGACGTGGGGCTGCTGGTGGTGGCGGGCGTCGCCTACTGGCAGCTGTCCCGGCAGACCACGGGCCCGGTGAGCGGCGACCGGGGCGGCGCCCTCGGCATCGATCCGCTGCTGGTGGCGGCGCCCGCGCTGGCGCTGCTGGCCGGGACGGTGCTGACGCTGCGGCTGCTGCCGCCGGTGGCGCGGCTCGCGGAGCGGCGGGCGGCCGGCGGGCGCGGGCTGACCTCGGCGCTGGCGGGCTGGCAGCTCAGCCGCCGTCCGATGCGCGGGACGGCTCCGGTGCTGCTGCTGGTCCTCGCGGTGGCGCTGGGCATGCTCGCGGTCGGCCAGGGCGCCTCCTGGGACCGCTCGCAGGACGACCAGGCGGACTTCCGGGCGGGCGCGCCGGTCCGGGTCCTGGCCGTCGGGTCCGTGGACCTGGGCCGCTCCGAGGCGTACGCGGCGGTGCCGGGCGTACGGGAGGCGGCGCCGGCGGCACGGGTCTCGCTGCCGCTGTCCGGGGGCCGTACGGCGACCGTGCTGGCCCTCGACGCGAGGAGCGCGAAGGACACGATGCTGCTGCGCCCGGACCTGGCCGGCGACACGGCCGGCGGGCTGCTGGGCCGACTGGACGCCGGGGGCGTGAAGGACGCGAAGGGTGCGGAGGGTGCACAGGAGGCCGAGGGCGCCGAGGGGCGGCCGGCGGGCGCGCCGGCACCGGCCGGCACGGTGCGGCTGGGGATCGCGGCGACGCTGCGGGGCCCGGAGACGGCGACGGGCCCCGGGGAACGGGTGGCGGCGGGCGTGACGGTGACCGTCCGGGACCGCTACGGCGTCCCCTTCCGGCTCCCGGCCGGCGACCTGCCCGCCGACGGCCGCCGGCACACGCTGGACGTCGCCGTCTCCGGCGCGGCGCTGACCGTGACCGGCCTGGAAGTGGTCACGCCCCAGCCCATCGGCAACCCCGAGCGACTCCGCCTCACCCTCGCGGACGTGACCGCCACCGACACCGACGGGACCGTACGGAGCCTGCCGCTCCCGGACGCCTGGCGGGCGTCGGTGCGCGGCGACGGGCAGGTGACGTCGCCGGACGCGCGCACCAGCCCCGCCAAGCCCCGGCTCGGCACGTCCGGCCCGCCGTCGGTCGAGTACGGCACCGGGTACGTCCCCCTCGACATGGCCGGGACGGTGTCGTCGGTGACGCTGCGCCTGGACGCCGCCCAGCCCGCCGCGCCGCAGCTCACGGCGGTCGCCACCGACCGCTTCCTCGACTCCGCGGGCGCCCGCGCCGGACAGGGCGTGGACGTCTCGCTGAACGGCCACGAGGTCCCGGTGCGGATCCTGCGGGCGGTACGGGAGCTGCCCACCACCGCCCCCGACGCGGCGGACGGGACGGAGCAGGACGGCGGCGCCCTGCTGCTCGACCTCCGGTCGCTGAACCGGGTCCTCCAGGAGCGGTACGGCGAAGGCCTGACGCCCTCCGAGTGGTGGCTGCGCCCGGCGCCGGGCGTCACGTCCGAGGTCGTCACGGCGCTGCGGGCGTTCCCGGATCTGGAGCCGGGGCAGGTCGTGGTCCGCGACGAACTGGCCGAGCAGTTGCGCGACGATCCGTTCGGCGCCGGTCCGGGGGCGGCGTTCGCGGCGGCGGCCGGGGCGGCCGCGGCGCTCGCGGCCGTCGGGTTCGCGGTGAGCGCGACGGGGTCGCTGCGGGAGCGGGGCGCCGAGTTCGCGGTCCTGCGCGCCCTGGGCGCCCCGCGCCGCCGGCTGGCCCGCACGGTCGCCGTCGAGCAGGGCGTGCTGCTCGCCCTGGCCCTGCTCGTGGGCGCCGCCCTGGGCACCGTACTGACCCGGGCGGTGATCCCCCTGATCGTGCTGACCCCGCAGGCCACCCACCCGGTCCCGGACGTCCTCGTCGCCCTGCCCCCGGCCCGGGTCGCCCCGCTGCTGGCCGCGGTGGCCCTCGTCCCGCTCCTGGTCACGGCCGCCCTGGCCGTCCGCCGCACCGACCCGGCGGCCTCGCTGCGCGAGCAGGGCGGTGGGGCCCGGTGACCACGGTGGACCGCGTACCGCCCGGCGCGGCGGATGCCGCCCGTCAGGAAGGCGGGACCCCGTGACCCGTGTCGTCGCCCCCTGGGTGCGGACCCGGCTGCGGGTCGCCCCCGGCGCCGCCTGGGCGCTGGCGGTCCTCGTCGCGCTGACCGCGTGCCTGGCCGCCGCGTACCCGAGGGCGCTGGACCGGTACGCGGACGCCGGCCTCGGCCGGGCGCTGGCACAGGGCCGGCCCGACCGGACCACCGTCATGCTGACCGCGCCCCGGCCCGACTCCGCTCTCGCCCCGGAGGCCCGGGAGGACCTGCTGCGCCCGGACCAGGTGGGCGAGCGGTACGGCAAGGCGCTCGCCGCCGTGGCCGCCGCACCGCTCCCCGTCGACCGGAGGCAGTCGACGTACGGCGTGCGCACCACCCGGCCCGTCGCCGTGCCGGACCGCTGGCTGCCGATGCCCAGCGGGCTGCCGGCCCGGTTCCACCTCGCCGCCCAGCACGGCCTCGGCGACCACGCCCGGCTCAGCGCGGGCCGCCTGCCGAGCGCGACCGGGGCCCCGGTGAACGCGGCGTCGACGCTGGTCGAGGCGGCGGTCACCGAGGAGACGGCCCGGGCCCTGCACATCGAGGTCGGCTCGGTGGTGCACGTCCCCGGCGTCGAACGCGCCCCGCTCGCCGTCCGCGTCACCGGCGTCCTGGCCCCCCGCGACCCCGGCGGCGCCTACTGGGCGACCCGGCCCCTCCTGCGCGAGCCCTCGCTGATGACCGTGCCGGCCCCGCCCGGCGCCGAACGCGACCGCTACTGGCTCGGCGCCCTGCTGCTCGCCCCCGCGGCCGCCCCCGCCCTGCTCGCCACGCCCGGCGAGCCGGTCCCGTACTGGCAGGTGGCGCCCGACACCGGCGCCCTGCACACCCACGACCTGGACCGGCTGACGTCCGCCGTCGCCGCCCTGGAGTCCGGGCCCCGGCTGCGGGAGCTGCGCTCCGCCGTCGACCCGCTGGCCGACGTCGCCACCGACCTCGACGAGGTCTTCGCCGCGTACGGCCGGCTGCGGGCGGGCATCACCCCCCTGGTCACGGTCGCCGCGGCCGGTGCCGGCACGGTCGCCGGGGTCGTGCTGCTCATGGCGGGCGGCCTCGCCGCCGAGCGCCGCCGCCCCGAACTCGCCCTGCTGCGCGCCCGCGGCGCCTCCCCGCGCGGCCTGGCGGGCCGGCTGCTGGCCGAGACGGCGGTGGTGGCGCTGCCCGCCGGCGCCCTCGGTCTCGCCGCCGCGCTGTTCGCCCTCCCCGGCGGCCGCCTCACCCCCGCCATCTGGGCGGCCGTCGCGGTGACCGCCGTCGCCTGCGCCGCGCTGCCCGTACGCGCCGCCTTCGCGCACCGCGCCGTCCACGTCCACGGCGCCCGGCGGGACGCGGCGACGGCCCGCCCGTCCCGGCGTCGTACGGTCGCCGAACTCACCGCGCTGGTCCTGGCCCTCGGCGCCGTCGAGGCCCTGCGCCGGCGCGGCGCCTCGGGCGGCGGCGGAAACCTGGTGGCGTCGGCGCCGGTACTGGTCGGGGTGATCGCCGCGCTCGTGCTGGTCCGCCTCTACCCGCTGCCGCTGCGCCGGCTCGCCCGCCCGGCGGGGCGGCTGCGCGGGGCGGTGGGGTATCTGGCGCTGGCCCGCGCGGGCCGTGCGCCCGGTTCCGCCGTACTGCCGCTGCTGGCGCTGCTCACCGCGCTCACCACGGCCGCGTTCGGCGGCTCGGTCCTGTCCGGCGTGGCCGACGCGCGGGACGGGGCGGCGCTGCACGGCATCGGCGCCGACGCCCGGATCGAGACGACCGGCCCGCTGCCGGCCGGCCTGACCGAGCGGGTCCGTACCACCTCCGGCGTCCGGGACACGGCCGAGGTCGCCCTCGACGACCAGGTCAGATCCGAGGACGGCCTGCTGCCCCTGCCCCTGGCCGACGTGGACCCCGGCGCCTACGCGCGACTGGCGGCGCGCACGGGCCTCGGCGCCTTCGACGCGGCCGATCTCAAGCGGCGCGGCACCGCCGAGGACCCGCTGCCCGCACTGGCGTCCCCGGCGACCGCGGCGCGGTACGGCACCGACCCGTTCGTGATCGGCCTCGGGGACGGCACCTCCGTCACCCTGCGCGTCGCCCTCGTCCGGGACGTCACCCCGGCCGTGTCCGGCGAGGACTTCCTGGTCGTGGACCGGGCGGGACTGTCCGCAGGGACGGCGCGGCCGACGGCGCTGCTGCTGACCGGCGCCCACCTGGACGCGGGGGCGCTGCGCCGGGCGGCGGGCGACGGCGGCTCGGTACGGCTGTGGTCCGAGGAGCGCGCCCGGTACGTCGACTCGCCCCTGCAGTCCGGTGCCGAACGCGTCTACGCCGGGGCGGTCGCGGCGGGGGCCGGGTACGCCGTCCTCGCCCTGCTGCTGTCGCTGCTGCGGGCCGCCCCGGAACGCGCCGCGCTCCTGGCCCGCCTGCGCACGATGGGCCTCACCCGCGCCCAGAGCCGCCGCCTGCTCGTCCTGGAGTCCCTGCCACAGGCGGTACTGGCCGCGGCGGGCGGCGCCCTGACCGGCTGGGCGGCGATACGGCTGCTCTCCCCCGGCATCGACCTCACGACGATCGCCCTCGCCACGCACGCGTCCCCGGCGGGCCCGGCCGCCCTGCGCACCGACCCCTGGTCGCTGGCCCTCCCGGCGGTCGCGGTGCTGGTGGTGGCGGTGGGCGTCGCGGCACTGCAGGCGTGGTGGTCGGGGCGACGCGGTTCGGTGACGGAGCTGCGGGCGGGGGACGCGCGATGAGGCGGGGCCGACGAACCGGTGGACCGGCGCCCGCCCGGGAGGCACCACGGCCACTCCTACGAACGTGCGGAACGCACCCTTCCGACCGGGAGGCCCGACAGACCCGCGGAGCACCCCCTTCCGCCGAGGAGGCACGATGACGACGAACCCCACCCTCGCCGACCTGGCCGACCGCGCCACCGCGTCCCGCGACCGCCCCGCCTACGGCCACGACGCGCTGATCACCTGCGACCGCCTGGTGCGGATCTTCAGCGCGGACGGCGTGGAGGTCCAGGCCCTCCAGGGCCTGGACCTGCTGGTCCGCGAGGGCGAGCTGATGGCCCTGGTGGGCGCCTCGGGCAGCGGCAAGTCCACGCTGATGAACATCCTGGCCGGCCTGGACACCCCCACGGCCGGCGCCGCCCGCGTGGCCGGCCGCGACCTGCTGGCGATGACCGCGAAGGACCGCCTCGCCTACCGCCGTGAGGTCGTCGGCTTCGTCTGGCAGCAGACCGCCCGCAACCTCCTGCCGTACCTGACGGCGGCCCAGAACGTCGTGCTCCCCCTCCAACTGGCCGGTGGCGGCCGGGGCCGCTCCGCCCGCCGCGCCCGCGCCGAACGCGCCCTGAGCCTCCTGGAGTTGCTGGACGTGGCCGACTGCCGCGACCGCCGCCCGCGGCAGCTGTCCGGCGGGCAGCAGCAGCGCGTCGCCATCGCCGTGGCCCTCGCGGGCGACCCGGCGGTGCTGCTCGCCGACGAGCCCACGGGCGAGCTGGACTCCCACACGGCGGAGCAGATCTTCGCCGCCTTCCGCACCGCGAACGAGCGCCTGGGCACGACCATCGTCATCGTCACCCACGACCAGGCGGTGGCCGGCGAGGTCCGCCGCACGGTCGCCATCCGCGACGGCCGCACCTCCACGGAGGTGCTGCGCCGCAGCGAGGTGGACGCGGCGACGGGCCACGAGACGCTGGTGGCCCGCGAGTACGCCATGCTCGACCGCGCCGGCCGCCTCCAGCTGCCGGCCGAGTACACCAGGGCCCTCGGCATGCGCGACCGCGTCGCGCTGGAACTGGAGCCGGACCACATCGCCGTACGCCCGGACGACAGCGAGCCCGAGGGCTGAGCCGGCCCGGCGGCCTGTCTCAGCGCACGCTGATACCGAGCGTGCCACTCCCCGCCCGCCGCAGGGCGACGGAACCGTAAGCGGTCCGCAGCCGCAGCCAGGCCCCCGAGGAGAACAGGGTCACCGCCCCGCCGCCGTCCGCCCCGCCGCCGTCCGCTCCGCCGCCGTCCCCTCCGGTCGACGGTCGCAGGAATCCGAGCGACCGGGCCGCGTGGACGGCCCGCACCGGCAGCCCGGTGGTGCCGACGGTCCGGTCCCAGATCTCCCGCCCGATCCTGTCCAGCTCGGCCCGGGTCCGCGCCTCGGGCGCCGGCTCCCCGGTCCGCGTACGGAACTCCGCGACGGCGGCGGCGACCAGCGCGCGCAGGGCGTCCGGCGCGGGCAGCCCCGGCTCGGGCCGCCAGCCGCCGCGCGGGGGCAGTACCCCGGCCCACGGCGGCCCGGTCACCGCGCCGGGCACACCGGAGGTGGCGGCGGGCTCGTCGACGGCCTCCAGCAGCTCACCGGCGGACACGGTCATGTCGAGGGTGACGTCGAGCCCGTCCTCGTACGGTTTGGCGAGCCGCACCGCGCGGACGGCGAGCACCTCGAAGGAGGGAGGCCGCCCGAAGACGGCGAGGGCGGTACCGGCCGCCTGGAGGCGTACGGCGGCCGAACGGTCGTAATGAAGCAGCCGGGAGAGGAAGGCCGCGAGATCCGCGGCCTCCCCCTCGTCGGCCAGATGGAGGACCGTCATGCGGCGACGGCCTCCTCCTTGTCGTCCGTGTACTCCTGGAGGAACTCCCGTTCCTCCGCGGTGATACGGCGGGGCCGCTGCGCCTCGAAGTCGAACGGCACGATCACCGTGGAGGCGCGGACGTAGACGACGTCCCCGTCCTTCACCTCGTAGGTGAGGGTGAAGGAGGCGGCCCTGATCTCCGTGACCCACAGCTCGATGTCGACCGGGCGGTGCCGGTGGACGAGCTGCCGCTTGTAGTCGATCTCGTGGCGCGCCACCACCGACCCCTGCCGGAAGTCCTTGTCCGGGCGGAACAGGAAGTCGATGCGGGCCTCCTCCAGGTAGCGGAGGAAGACCACGTTGTTGACATGGCCGTACGCGTCCATGTCCGCCCAGCGCAGCGGGCAGCGGTAGATGTGCCGCAAGATCGATCAGCCCCGGGTCAGCTTCTTGTAGGTGGCGCGGTGCGGGCGCGCGGCGTCGGCACCGAGCCGCTCGACCTTGTTCTTCTCGTAGGACTCGAAGTTGCCCTCGAACCAGAACCACTTGGACTCGCCCTCGTAGGCGAGGATGTGCGTGGCGACCCTGTCCAGGAACCACCGGTCGTGGGAGACGACCACGGCGCAGCCGGGGAACTCCAGCAGCGCGTTCTCCAGGCTGGAGAGGGTCTCGACGTCGAGGTCGTTGGTGGGCTCGTCGAGGAGCAGCAGGTTGCCGCCCTGCTTGAGGGTGAGCGCGAGGTTGAGGCGGTTGCGCTCACCGCCGGAGAGCACGCCGGCCGGCTTCTGCTGGTCGGGGCCCTTGAACCCGAACGCGGACACGTACGCCCTGCTGGGCATCTCGACCTGGCCGACGTTGATGTAGTCCAGCTCGTCGGAGACGACGGCCCACAGCGTCTTCTTGGGGTCGATGTTCTCGCGGCTCTGGTCGACGTAGGAGATCTTGACGGTGTCGCCGACCTTGATGGTCCCGGAGTCGGGCTCCTCGAACCCCTGGATCATCTTGAACAGGGTGGTCTTGCCGGCGCCGTTGGGCCCGATGATCCCGACGATGCCGTTGCGCGGCAGCGTGAAGCTCAGATCATCGATGAGCACCTTCTCCCCGAACGCCTTGGAGAGGTTGTTCACCTCGACCACGACACTGCCCAGCCGCGGACCCGGCGGAATCTGAATCTCCTCGAAGTCCAGCTTCCGCATCTTGTCGGCCTCGGCGGCCATCTCCTCGTACCGGGCGAGGCGCGCCTTGGACTTGGCCTGCCGGCCCTTGGCGTTGGAGCGCACCCACTCCAGCTCGTCCTTGAGGCGCTTCTGCCGCTTGGCGTCCTTGGCACCCTCGACCTTGAGGCGGGTGGCCTTGGTCTCCAGGTACTTGGAGTAGTTGCCCTCGTAGCCGTGCAGGCGGCCGCGGTCGACCTCGCAGATCCAGCCGGCGACGTTGTCCAGGAAGTACCGGTCGTGGGTCACGGCCACGACGGTGCCCTCGTACTTGGCGAGGTGCTGCTCCAGCCAGTTGACGGACTCGGCGTCGAGGTGGTTGGTGGGCTCGTCGAGGAGCAGCAGGTCGGGGGCCTCCAGCAGCAGCTTGCACAGCGCCACACGCCGCTTCTCACCACCGGAGAGGTTCGCGACGGGCCAGTCGCCGGGCGGGCAGCCCAGCGCGTCCATGGCCTGCTCCAGCTGGGCGTCGAGGTCCCAGGCGTTGGCGTGATCAAGCTCCTCCTGGAGCTTGCCCATCTCCTCCAGCAGCGCGTCCGAGTAGTCGGTGGCCATCTGCTCGGCGATCTCGTTGAACCGGTCGAGCTTGCCCTTGACCTCGGCGACACCCTCCTGGACGTTCTCCAGGACGGTCTTCTGCTCGTTGAGCGGGGGCTCCTGGAGCAGGATGCCGACGCTGTACCCGGGCGACAGGAAGGCGTCGCCGTTGGACGGCTGCTCCAGCCCGGCCATGATCTTCAGCACGGTGGACTTACCGGCGCCGTTCGGCCCGACCACACCGATCTTCGCGCCGGGCAGGAAGCTCAGCGTGACGTCATCAAGGATCACCTTGTCGCCGTGCGCCTTGCGCGCCTTGCGCATGGTGTAAATGTACTCAGCCAAGAGAAACCGTCCGGCAGCTTGATCAGGCAGTGGGCAGATACACCCCATCTTGCCGCACCGCCACCCCTGTGAGGAAACGCGTTCCTCGAATCCGCTCTGACCTGGGCTTTCCCGGCTGCCGTCGGTGGAGCCCGCGGCCACCGCCACCGGACATGCCGGCCACCGCACCGCCATAGGGATCGACTGGCCTTCCGGCCATCGCCATCTCTCTCGACCAGCACGAGACCGCCCTACTTCAGCGGCCGGCCGCACCCGGGACAGAACGCGATGTCGTCGGCCATACGGCGAACCCTGGGCGCGCCTGTCGGCTGATCGGAATCTCCCAGGCGATCTCGCAGCGAGCGTCCGTAGGATGACGGGCGGGCGGGGCCGTAGCGCAGAGGTCGTCGCGCGCGGTCTCCACCATCGCGGGGACGTCGGTTCGAATCCGGTCGGTTCTGCCCCGCGTCCGCCGGGTGCCGTGGTGACCCGTGCCATGCCACTCAGCCACTCAGCCGATGGGCACACGTCGTCGCTGTCGACGCCGAGTTCGGGGTTCTGGTCATGTTTTTTGATGTCACCCGTCGTGGACTCCTCCATGTCTTCGGTGAGGGGCGGATGGCAGCCTTGCCCGCGCGTGGCTTTTAGCAGCCGGTGCGGAGAGTGAGGGGGCGCGACTGCTGGAGACCGTCGGGGTGCCTCATCCGAGTGAAGCGGCACAAGGCTCCCCTCGTCACCGTCGACGGCGTACACCTGCCCCGACCCGGGATCGAGGGCGAGATGCGCATTGAGCAGCCACCCCACAACAGGCCACTCACACCCGCCCCCGTCCACCTCCCGCACGAGAGCCAACCGCCCCGACCCCTCCTCGGGCTCCCGCAGTGAGACCGTCCCGGTACGCGGGGCAGCGGTTCACCGGCGACAGCCCAGGGAGGGCGTTCGCTCTACGGGTGACTCACTGTTCGTTCTTCCTGCGGAGCAGAAGCAGCAGTGCGCCACCGATGACGACCAGGCCTATCGCCGTGCCGCCGATCAGGGGAGTCGTGTCGGAGCTGCCTGTTTCGGCGAGGTTGGGGGCGGGGGTGGGCGGGATGACCTGGGTGGGGGCCGGCTGGGTGAGGGGGTGGGTGTCGTCGGCGACGTCGGTGCGGGTGCGGCAGTCGAGGACGCCGGTGAAGCGCTGTTCGAAGCCGGCCGGGCCGCGGACCGTGAAGTCGTGGGCGCGGTCCTCCGGCAGCGGGACCGGGACCGTGCGGGTCTTGCCGGGGGCGACGGTGTACTCCCGGTCCAGCAGTTGGAAGGTGAACGGCTCGTCGCCCTTGTTGGCGGCGGTGACGTCGAGGCCGCCCTCGGCGCAGTTCCTCTCGGCGGTCACGGTGGGTATCGGCCCCTCGGCCGCCCACGTGGCCGTCGCCGTCGCCGCGACCGTCGACTCGCTGGAACCGGCGAGGATCTGGGTCTGGCTGCGGCTCTCGGAGGCGAAGGCGCGGCCGACGGGCACGGTGGTCGACGCCTGGACGCCCAGCTCGGTACTGCCGGCCGCCGCGTCCTTGGGCACGTCGAAGAAGATCTGCGTGCCGTCGGCGACCGTGGTGATCGGCGCGCCCTTCTTGTCGACGAGCCGCACGCCGTCGGTGGCCGCGTCCACCGGCGGCGTCACCATCGCGCCGCCGGCGTCGGTGCGGACGGTCACCGGGCCCAGCCGCTCACCGGGGCGGCCGGAGACCGCGGGCGGGTCCAGGGTGAGCGAGGCAGGCGGCTCCGCGAGGGGCCGGGCGCTCTTCTCCAGGTAGTCGGCGAGCCGCTCGGCCTGGGGGTCGACCGCGTCGACGTCGGCCCCGTCCGAGTAGCGCCAGATGGCCACCTGTGTGCCGGCCGCCGCGTCCTGTTCGGTGAGCCCGCCGCGTATGCCCGCCTTCTTCGCGAGCGCGGCGAGGTCGTTGACCTGGGGGTAGGAGTTCTGGAGGATCCAATGGACGCGCCCGGCGTCCTTGTTGGCGCCCAGGGACGTGCCGCTCCACGGCGTCTCGTGGTACTTGGCGTCCTTCTGCGTCGGATTCTGGATGTCGACGCAGTACGTCTGGAGCATGCCGCCGCCCTCGACGGACATCTCGAACAGCCCGGCCTCCACCCGCTGGTCGCCGTCCGCCCCGTGGATGACCGCGGTGCCGTGGGTCTTCAGACCGCCTATGGTGGCCGTCGCCCCGCCCTGCGCCTGCGTCACATCCTGTGCGGCGGCCGTGCCGGCTCCGGTCACCACACCGGCGGCGGCGAGCGCGGACACCAGCAGCACGGCCGCGGCGCGGGCCGTTCCCCGGCCGGACAGAGACGGCACAGCGAGCGAAGACAACACCACATTCCCTTCGAGCAGGACCCGTTGGCGTGGGGGAAAGGGTCCCACCAGCAGAATCAGCAGCCCCTCCGGGCTCGTTCGGCATCCTAAAGACGTCATGGACCACCTCGGCCGGTGATGTTCGTTCGCACGGTGATCCGAATCGGAATCGTTATCGCCGAGAAGGCCTGTGAGCAGGGCTTATCGACAAATCCACCCGGATTCGTCCGGGCACGGCCGTCGATAAGCCGCGCTCCTTCGCGTTTCGGCAGGATTCCGTTCGATTCGGCGGGCTACCGGATCAGGCCGGGGTCAGCCGGGGGTCGGACCCGGGGTCAGGCCACCCCGGCCGGCTCCGGCCGCGCCCCGGAGGCCGAGTGGGACGCCTCCTCGGTCACAGGACCGGACACCGCGTCCCCCGACTCGTCCGCCGCCGTCTCCCAGTTGGGCTCCGGCTGCGGCGGCGAGGACGATGTCTCCCCCTTGCCCGTGCGCCGGAACGCCGCCGTGCCGCGCGCGAGGTCGTGCCCGATCGCCACCGCGTCGATGTCCGCCGAGGCCCAGGTCTGTCCCCCGCGCTCGTCCATCCGCACCTTCAGCCTGCCCTGGACGATGACGGGGTCCCCCACCGCCAGCGACGACGACGCGTTCGACGCGAGCTGCCGATTGGCCCACACCGTGAAGAAGTTGGTGTGGCCGTCCGTCCAGGTCTTCTTCTCCCGGTCCAGGTAGCGCGCGGTGACCGCGAGCCGGAAGCGCGCCGACCCCCCGTTCGCCAACTCCCGGTACACCGGGGCCGTCGCCACGTTGCCCACGGCGCAGATCATCGTCTCGTTCATCGCGAGTCCTCCCTCCCATACGGGCCTCACCCGTACGGCGGCCGGGGCGGCCGCGTCCGTCGCGACCGCCGCGCAGCCAGAGTGCCCCGGAACGGGCCGGCCCGCCGGGGCCTGTGGACCGCCCGCGAGCCTGTGGACAACTCCCTCACCCACACGGGGGCAGGGACCAGGACCAGGACCGGGACCAAGAACAGGACCAGGAACAGGGCCAGGACCAGGAACAGGGCCAGGACCGGGAACAGGGCCAGGACCGGGAACAGGACCGGGAACAGGACCAGGACCAGGACCGGCAACAGGATTCCTCCATCCCCGCTACCTCGCCCCGACCCCCACCCCCGTGACCCGCCCGTACTGCTCCCGCACTTCCCGGTACCGCAGCAGTTCCGCCGCGAGCGGGTCGAGCACCCGGGCCCGGCCGCAGCCCGCCGCCGCCTCCCGCAACAGGCGTTCCGCCTCCTGGCCGTAGCGCCGGGCGGGCCCGCGGGCGGCCATGCGGCAGCCCCACTCGATGAGGGGACCGCCGACGATGCCGGCCACCATCAGCAGCACCGGCACGCCGAGTTCGGGCGGCAGGAAGCCGATGATCTGGCCCAGCAGCCACAGTCCGCCCACCACCTGGAGCAGGGTCATGGACGCCTGGGCCAGCACGGCCACCGGCCACCACCCCGGCCGCGGCGGACGCCCCGGCGGGGTTCCCGTGCGCACCGCCAGTTCGTCCAGGGCCTCGGGCAGCCCCTGGGCGCCGCGGACGGCGGCCTCGCGCATCGCCTGCGCCCACGGCGTGGGCAGCCCGGCCGAGGCGCGCTCGGACACCGTACGCACCGCCTGCTCGACCCGCTGCCGGGCCGTGGCCTCCTCGTCCGCCTGGGTACGCGCCTGGAGGCGGCCCGTGACGGGTTCGCGCCGGTCGTGGTACCAGCGCCACAGCCGCAGCCAGGGCGTGCCGCACGCGCGGTTGGCGTTGCGCAGCCAGGCGCGTTCGGCCGCCTCGCCCGCCGCCGTGGCGCCCACCGCGTCCGCGAGCCGGTCCGCGAACTCCTCCCGCGCCTCCTCGCTGAGCCCGGACCGCCGCCCGCTGACGTACACGGGCCGCAACTCGCGCGCGGCGGCGTCCACATCGGCCGCGATACGGCGCGCCGGGGCCTGCCGTTCGGCGACGAACTGGCCGAGGGTCTCACGCAGATCGCCGACGCCCTCCCCGGTGAGCGCGGACAGGGCGAGCACCGTGGCGCCGGGTTCGCCGTGCTCGCCCAGCGCGATGCCGTCCTCGTCCAGCAGGCGCCGCAGGTCGTCCAGGACCTGTTCGGCGGCCTCGCCGGGCAGCCGGTCGACCTGGTTGAGGACGACGAAGGTGACCTCGGCGTGGCCCGCCATCGGCCGCAGATAGCGCTCGTGGAGCATCGCGTCGGCGTACTTCTCCGGGTCGACCACCCAGATGACGGCGTCCACGAGCGCCAGGATGCGGTCGACCTGCTCGCGGTGCTGTACGGCGGCCGAGTCGTGGTCGGGCAGGTCGATCAGGACCAGCCCGCGCAGCGTCGACTCGGACTCCCCCTGCTGGATCGGGCGGCGCCGCAGCCGGCCGGGGATGTCCAGCCGGTCCAGCAGGCTGGCGGCACCGTCGCTCCAACTGCACGCGATGGGCGCGGCGGTGGTGGGCCGGCGTACGCCCGTCTCGGAGATCGTCACCCCGGCGAGGGTGTTGAACAGCTGCGACTTGCCGCTGCCGGTCGCGCCGGCGAGGGCGACGACGGTGTGCTGTCCGGAGAGCCTGCGCCGCGCGGCGGCCTCGTCGAGGACCCGGCCCGCCTCGGCCAGCGCCCCGCCGTCGAGCCGCGTCCGGGAGAGCCCGACCAGCTCGCGCAGCGCGTCCAGCCGCGACCGGAGCTGCCCGTCGTACGCGAGCGGCATGAGCGCCGAGCCGGCGGACCTGGCCGGTACGGCCGCGAACCGCTCCGCCCCGGCGCTCTCGTCCACCCTCCGCGCGATCAGCCCGTCGCCCCAGACACCGTCCGCGCCACCGCCACCGCTCCCGGCACCGGCACCGGCACCGGCACCGGCATCAGAACTGGACCTTGATCCAGTCCCGGCCCCACCCCCAGCCACACGCTCCTCACCCACCCGCTCCCCAGCCACACGCTCCTCACTCACCCGCTCCCCAGCCGCACGCTCGTCACCCACCCGCTCGTCACCCTTACGTCGGGACACCGCCCCGGCATCCGCCCCGTCCCGCACGCGCCCCTCCCGCCTGCGCCCTTCCCGCACGCGCGCGAGGGAGCCGCCGGCACGGTCACCGTCGCCCCCCTCGCGCCCACGCGTCGCCGCCTGCTCCACGGCGCCCCGCGCGACGTCCTCCCGGTCCGCGCCCGTCCCGCGCTCCCCCGCGTCCGGCACGGATGTCCCGGCGTTCCCCTCCACATGCTCGGTGTGCTCCGTAGGGTCCTGGTCAGTGACGGCGGTCACCGGTCACCTCTCCTTCTGAAGTACGGACAGCGCGGCGATGAGTTCGGCCTGCGGTTCGGGGTGGACCTCCAGGGCGTCGAGCGGCGCCAGCCGGCGTTCCCGCTCGGCGTGCAGCACGCGGTCGACGTGCTCCTCCAGCAGCCGCCCGCCCCGGTCCCGCAGCCGCAGCGCCCCATGGGCGCCGATCCGTTCGGCGAGCCGCTCCCCGGCGACGCGCGCCCGCCGCCCGCCCAGCAGCACGGTGGCGACGAGGCCGGCGACTGCCCCGGGGTCCGGGGCGAGGTTGCGGTCCAGCTCGCGCACCTCCTCCTCGGCGTACTCCTCCAGCTCCCGCCGCCAGCGCCGCACCGCCATCCCGATGCGCTGCTCGACGCTCTCCGCGTCGGCTTCGCGAAGGGCGGCGTCATGAGGAACGGCGTCACGGCGGGCGAGTTCCGGCGCGCCCGCCGCCGGTTCCCGCCGCCACGCCTCGTCCACCCGCTCGTCGGCGGCGGTGACGGCGCACAGCAGCAGGGCGCTGAGACTCTCCACGAGGGAGTCGAGGAGTTCCTCGGGGGTGCAGTCGAGGGGGAAGGCCCGCCAGCGCTTCAGCGCGTCCCCGGCGAGCACGGCGCCCGCCTGCAGCCGCCCCCGCAGGCGGGCCTGCTCGCGGTCGTAGGCGCTGTCGACGGCGGCGGTGAGCCGCAGGGCGGCGGAGTACTGCGCGGCGGCGGCGCCGGCCAGTTCGGGCATCCGGGACTTGAGGGAGTCGAGGATGCCGTGCGCCGTACGGGCCATGGCGTGGTGGCGGGCGTCGAGGTCCTGCGCGCGGTGGGCGAGCCAGGCCCGCAGCGGTGCCACGGCGGTGGCCGGCAGCAGCCCGCCGCCCCAGGCGGACTCGGGCAGTTCGGGCACGGTGAAGCGGGGGACGTCGCCGAGGCCGGCCTTGGTGAGCAGGGCGGCGTACTGCCGGGACACCTCGGACACCACCTGGTGCGGCACCCGGTCGAGCACGGTGACGAGTGTGGCGTCGTACTCCTTGGCGGTGCGCAGCAGTTGCCAGGGGACGGCGTCGGCGTAGCGGGCGGCCGTGGTGACCATCACCCAGATGTCGGCGGCGCAGATCAGCTCGGCGGCCAGGACGCGGTTGTCGGCGACCAGGGAGTCGATGTCGGGGGCGTCGAGGAGGGCGATGCCGGGCGGCAGGCTGTCGGCGGTCTCGACGCGCAGCACGCGCGCGGGGTTCTCGCCGGGCAGCAGCAGGTCGTCGTCGGTCTCCCGGTGCGGCACCCACACGCGCGTGAGGTCGGGCAGCACCCGCATGCCGCTGAACCAGTGGTGGTCCTCCGGATGGCAGACCAGCACCGGGGTCCGGGTGGTGGGCCGCAGGACGCCCGCCTCGCTGACCCGGCGGCCCACGAGGGAGTTCACCAGGGTGGACTTCCCGGCGCCGGTGGAGCCGCCCACGACGGCCAGCAGGGGTGCTTCCGGTTCCTTCAGGCGGGGCACCAGATAGTCGTCCAGTTGGGCGAGGAGTTCGTCGCGGTTGGCACGCGCGCGTGGCGCTCCCGCGAGGGGCAGCGGGAAGCGTGCGGCCGCGACACGGTCGCGCAGGGCGGAGAGTGCGTCGAGCAGCTGAGGCCGTACGTCCAAGGTCACCACATGGGAAGAATGCCCAATTTTAGGGGAATTCTGAAGCATATGGGCATGATGAGCATGTCTGCGCGCCGACCGGACACTTCGGACGGAAGGGACTACTGGGGCGCGAGGGCGGCCCAGGCATAACGAGTGGACAACACCCGATGCGGGAGACGCCAAAAGCGATGCACGATTCGCACCTGCCTGCGATTATCAGGACCGCTTCACCGAACCTCCACATCGAGCCACGGAGGCGAAGCAACAGGGACACGGAGCCGGGAGCCCTATCCTTGTCCCCGGCAACGTCACGGACCGTCCCGCACCCGGGCCCGACGACCGAGGCCACCACATCAGGCCCCCGTAGCTCAGTGGATAGAGCAGGCGCCTTCTAAGCGCTTGGCCGCAGGTTCGAGTCCTGCCGGGGGCGCCACTGGCGTCACGCCAGGTGGGCGTCATTTTGCCTGGTCAGACTGTGTCTGACCGTCGCAGACTTCCAGCTTACGCGGGTCCACCGAACGGCGCTGGAGTCCGGCTGACACCGGCTGAAACTGGGGTTCTACGGGTGTCTGTCCCCCATGCGTCCCCCAGCCCCCAAGGCTCAAATGCATCCGAATGGCCCCGTTGGACAACGCCGAAGGGCGGTGCGGGACCCCATGCACTGGGGACCCGCACCGCCCTTCTCGCATCCGCCCTACTTGGCTTCGCTTCTGTACCTGACGTCGTAGATCTGCTTCAGGTAGTTGTCCCGCTGGCCGACGATGCACCGCGCATAGATCGCCAAGAGCACGGGCACGCTGTTTCCGGCCCACTCGGCGACCTGGGCCGGAGGTATGCCCTTGTTGAGCCACGCGGTGAGGCAGGTGTGGCGACAGTCGTACACACGCTTACCCGCCGGCGACTCGTACTCGTGGGGCTGGAGGACCTCCGCTCGGGCCTTGTCCCAGACCCGTCGGAACACCGAGCCCGCCAGTCTGCCGCCAAACTCTCCGGGGAAGAGGAGGTCAGTCGGCTTGAGCTTGTACTGGACGATGACCTCGCGAAGGAAGCCGACAAGGTCAGGGTGGATGGGCACAGTGCGGATGTCGCCCTCCGCTCGTCCCTTCAGGTCACGGTCATCGTGAGGCTCTCCGCTGTCGGTCCACTGGCTACCGACCTCCGGCCGGGCGCTGTGGACGATGAACTCGCCCCAGCCCGTTTCGGGCAGCGTGGCATCACTCACATGGAGCGCGACGGCTTCCTCCGGGCGGAGACCGGCGTAGCAGAGAGTGGCGAAGAAGGCTTTGTATAGGGGCCCCCGCCGGAGGGGGCGTTTGCCGATCCAATCGAGGAGCGCGGTGACCTGCTCAGGGTTCAGCAGAGAGCGTTTGTCGATGGCCTGAGCGACCTTGGGGGCACCCCCTCCACTGCCCTTGCCCTTCGGCAGGGGGTTCTGCCGGAGGATGCCGTGGCGGACGGCGTACTCCATTGCCAGGTTCATGATCCGCCGGTTGCGGGACACGGAGCTGGACGCTGCGGCAGTGCCGTCTAGCAGCGTTCCGAGAGCGGACACGACCGTGTCGACTCGGTCCGACTGCTCCCACGCTGCCATCGACAGGGTGTTGCGCTGGATCCAGTCGAGGATGACGCGAACATCGTCGGGTATCGGCTCTTCGGGGTTGGTCCGGCGCTTGGAGTTGAAGGCCCACTCGCGCAGCGCGGTCCGCACTTTTACCGGATCGAACTGCTTCGGAGGAGGAGTCCGAAGCAAGGCGATGGTCGCGGAGGTCATCGCCTTGGCCACGTTCTTCCGCTGGTTGGCGGAGAAGTGCGGCCACTTCTTGTCGACGAACTCGACCGCGAAGTCGTACCAGTTGGTGTCCGCGGCCTTGCTGGCGTACGAGATTGGCAGTCCGGTCTCGGTACTGAAGGGCTCGCCACGCTTGACCGCGGTCAACAGGTCGGAGCGTCGGGCATCCGCGAGTGCCTTGGTCGGGTAGGTCTTGCTGTGCTTCTTCGCTCCGACCTTCCAGACCACCTTGTACGTGTATCCGTTCGCTCGCGTGCGGCGCTCGATGTTGTAGATCCGTACGTCAAACGTGCCATCGGTCAAGATGCATCCTCACAATCACTAAGCCAGTTTTCGAAATCGCTACGCCGTATCCGAAGGCTTCCGTTGGGAAGTCGGATGCAGCGCGGCCCTCGCCCCTTCTGTCGCCAGTCGTAGAAGGTGGATCGAGCTATCCCCAGCTCGTCACACACGTCATCGACCGTCAGCTTTGCCCCAGGCCGCACAGCTACCGCCACGCCGTCACCTCCCGGACGCCGATAGCGGAACTCGGTGTCATCTCGTGGCGAAAAAGAGAAGGGGGCATCAGGGATTGGCGCATGGAAGGGTTTCCTTGCAAGGGCGCGAGGAGCGACAGGGGCGCGGCAGCATCACCTCGCGTCGTCGGCGCCAGGAGGACCGCTTGCCAGCGGCGCACGCTGCCTACGGCATAGGAGCCGCAGCAGAGCTACCTCGCGCCTCCTCTTGCCAACGCGAAGCTGTCTGCGTCCGCCACGGCTCCACCGCCAAGCGCAGCCGGAAGGCGAACACCTCAATGGTCGCGACGATCGCCGGTTTGGCTAACCGGCGATCATCGGCTATGTTGCGCGCCGCACCGCACCCGACGGCTGCCTGGTCGTCGAGGCCGTCTGCCCGGTGTGGCTGCTAGCGGGACCTCGCCCGTAGGTCAGTCGAGAGGCACCGCGATACGACACTCGGGAACCTCGGGGCCGCGCACCACTTGGTGCGGAGTCGCCGGAACACTGTTCGCCAACGCGATTACGGCACGGCCCTCTTCGTGGCATCGTTGCAAGAAGTCCTCACTCGGTAGGCAAAGCCGCAGAGATGCAAGCGCAGAGTCCAGTGAACACCGCTGCGCAGCCACCCGTCTTTCGACCATCACAGGCTTCAATCGACCGAGTACGTGGAGAATTGTCCGTCCCATCTCAACGCCTCGAAGACCACCGACCGACAGAACAGTCTCCCTCCATTTCACCCGGCGAGCCGTTAACGCGCCTACTTCCTCTTGGGCCTGTTGTACGTTGACATACCATCGGGAGGTGTTCCAGTCCTTCGGAAATCTGTCTCGTCTGCCGTGAGCGAATGGGGCACTGACGCGACAGAGCGTCTATGGGGTCATAGACACGGCCGTTACACGACGACACCAACGTGGCACTGGTCGCCTTGGAGGTCCCCACAGGCCCCGTTCCTGACCATGTACTTTGCGGGACGATGTACGTTGGCATAGTCAGGAGGTTCCAGCTCTTTGAGCTTTGTTCTCGTCTGGCGTGGGCGAAGCGCTGGTGAAGCCGGCGCGAGAGCCGTTCGGGATCGCATGCTCCATGGTCGGGCCTCCCAGCCATGGCCCGTCGCCGCCAGTCCGGGCTCGCGGCGACGGGGCTGTCGAGAGCTCATGATTAGGGGGCGCTGTAGCACGGAGGTGCCCTGAACGGGCAGGATCAGCAACATGAAAATTCTGGTGCTTGGTGGGACCTGGTTCCTTGGGCGAGCCGTTGCTCAGACTGCGCTTTATCGTGGCTGGTCGGTGACTGTCTTCAACAGAGGCAGGTCCGGTACGGCTCCGGAAGGCACTCAAGAGATCCTCGGAGACCGCACCGTGCACGCGGACCTCCTCCGGCTGGGACAGCAGGGGCCGTGGGACGCGGTGATCGACACATCGGCCTCCGAGCTAGCCCCACGCGATGTGCTGGCCGGTGCCGAGGCGCTGCAGCCCGTGGCGGGCAAATACGTCTACATCTCGACCGTGAATGCTTACCGCGGATGGCCAGACGAGCCACTGACCGAATCCTCCGAGCTGCTGGACGCACCGGCCGACGCCGATGTGAACTTCGGACGGCTGCCTGCGAACTGGGACGGACCCGACTGGTATTACGGTCGCCAGAAGGCCGGCGCGGAGCGCGCCGCCATCACCACGTTCGGCGCTCCGCGGGTATCGATCTTGCGGCCCGGCGTCATTCTTGGACCCGGAGAATACGTGGGTCGCCTCCCTTGGTGGCTCCGGCGCACTTCAAAGGGCGGGATGATCCTCGCGCCAGGAAAGCCAGACAAATCGATCCAACCGGTGGATGTACGCGACGTAGCGGCGTTTGCGCTCGATCAGGCCCTTTCACCGAACGGCGGTGAGTTCAACGTCACCGCACCCTTGGGTCGGGAGACGATGGGCGGATTCCTCACAGCCTGTCTCGATGTCACCGGAAGCGGGGGACGACTGGTCTGGGCACCCGATGATCTCCTGATTGACCAGGGTGTGCAGCAGTGGACCGAACTGCCTCTCTGGCGCACCCACGCGGGCGTCTGGAACGTGGACTCGACGCGGGCGCAGGCCGCTGGCCTGCGATGCCGGCCCCTGGTGGAGACCGTAGCGGCCACGTGGGAGTGGATGCAGTCGGGCGGTGTGCCCGTCGAACACCCCCGTTGGGCAGAGCACGGCATCTCGACGGAGAAGGAGGAGGAGATCCTCGCGAAGCTGGGCTCGTAATGGTCAGGGTTCGATGGCCAGTGGCGGCGTGCCCCCCAACCGTTGCGCCGACGCCTCCGCCGTGTAGTCCTCGATCCGCTCGCCGAGCGCGATAGCGTCAGGCGCACTGCGGAAGTCCGCCCGAACAAGACCGGCGCGAACTGCCGCCATACGTTCGAGTGTCCCGGCTCCTCTCCATTCAGTCGGGACGCTGAAGGCGGGCTCCAGTGCGGCCTGCACGCCATCGAGTTCGCCTCGGAGCAGTCGGGCGCGGGCTAGATCCACATGTGCCTGTGTGGAGATGAGCAGCGGACGCTGATGTTCAGGCTTAGCGCTGAGGAGCTGGAGGGCGTGCTCCGCAGCTTCCTCAGCGCCGTCAGCATCACGCAGCAGGAGGTAGGTGGTGGCGTTGCTCATGGCAACGCGGTCAAGGGGGAACCCGAATTCGCCACCCACATCATCGTGCAGCTCGTCTCGCGCACCAGTGCTCTGCTCAAGGGCGGCCCGCACAGCCCTTTCAGCAGATGCCTGGTCGCCCAGGTGTCCGTGGGCGCGTCCTTCGATCACGAATAGCCGCGTCATAGCCGTGCCGCCGAGTCCTCCGAACTGCTGGGCAGTGCGCACGAGACGAACGGCCTCCGCTGGACGGCCGCCCCAGAACGCCAGGAAGGCGAGTGCACCGTGGGCGTACGCCTGAAGCGGACCGTGCTCGATCACTTGACCGTACAAGGCGGCCGTACGGGACAGTGAGACGGCAGCGGGCAGGGAGCCGAGGTCGAAGCAGATCGCGGACAGGACGGCGGCCGACTGGCCGGCAGCCAGGTAGCCGCGCTCACGCTGGCGGGGCACCTGGGTCCTCTCCAGCAGCGACTGCGCGACGCTCAGGAGTTCCTTCGCCCTGCGGTAGACCTCCACGGGAGACGTTCGGCTGTACTCGCGCGCCAGGGCGACGATGTCGTCGTCAAGCTGGTCGAGTGTCATGTCCGGCACACTGAGGGACGCGGCGTCCCCGGCGTGCGAAGCGGCATCCCGAGCAGTCATTGCAAGATCACTCTCATTGATCGTAGGTACATAGCTCGCGCCCGGCGGCGGCCCGCTCGGTTGGCTGAGAAGAGCTCTGGCGTTGCGCCCGAACATGCGCTCAAGCACCTCAGGTGCAGGCTGATTCGGGAGCCCCTTGACGCGCCCTGCTGTCCACCGACGAAACGTCTGCTCCTCCACCGTGGCGCTGAAGAAGTGGGGCTCGCCGGCCGCGACGGACAGCTCCTGAGCGGCCTTCTCGTACTCCTTCCTGAACCGCGGATACGCCCAACCGCGTTCCCAGACCAGCAGTTGAAGCAACGTCCGCGCTTCCATCCCCGACGGCTCCCTTCTGGCCGCTGGCAATGAGGCGGCCCGTATCGGCCTGGGGCGTCAAGCCCCGCGCTTCAACTATCACCCAACTCAAGCCCCACATAGCGAACTCGCAGGCAAGTGGGGTCCAGATGACATGTTGGTGATACCCGTGTCACCCCGCGGGATGCAGGTGATACCCCCGGTGACATGGCGGGCCCGGCTCACCCGGGGAAACCTTGATCTCCCCTCGCGGTCTCCGCTTGAGCGTCTTGAGGCGGCGAGGGCCGGTCTGCAACTCCCCACGAAGCCGAGGCCACCACCATGAGCCAGAGCACCACCCCGCGTAGTTGCTTGGAACGGGCAGCCAAGATGGGAGCCCGAGCATGGTTGCCGGACGCCGCCGCGGATACAGACATGCACGTCTTCCAGGCCGCGTTCGAACCGGATCCGCTGGCGGTCGCGGATATGCGCGGCTCGACGGCGGCCTTCCTGGGGCGGGCAGGCTTGACGGGGCCGATAGCCGACAATGTGGTGCTGGTGGTCTCGGAGTTCATCACGAATGCGATCGAGCACGGACTCGGCGTGATCGAACTGCGGCTGCGCGCTGTCGGTGGGACCCTCACTGTTTCAGTGACCGACGAAAATCCCGCCCCGGCAGTGTTGCAACAGGCTGGTCCGGACGACATCTCCGGCCGGGGCATGGCGCTCGTCGCAGCGCTCGCCGACAAGTGGGGCAGCAGCGGCGAAGAAACGTGGTGCGAGTTCTTCTGTGACAGCATCGGGAGCCCGACGTGAATGTCGCACCCGGGTTGGGGACTGCCCAGGCCGCTATGAGAGACGCAGCCGTCGAGAAGTTGCGGCGAGCGGAGTTACGGGCGCTCCGAGGCATCGAGCCAGTAGGTGGCAAGCATTTCGCCCGGCCAGGCTGGCTGATGCACCGGTCCTCGGGGCCCCATCTGTGCGAAGTAGGGGGCTATGTCGAGGACAGGAGTGCCGTCCACAGCGTCCAGGTCGGTGACGACGAGGTCCCGGCCGTCTGTCTTGAGCAGTCGCGGATAGCTGATCGCCAGTTGGTTGGGGCGTCGGTGGTTGCGGTGGACGAACGTTCCGGTCGCCGGCCAGATCGGGTTTCCCCTTGGGCTGCGCGCGTGGAGCTTGACGTCTTCGGGACTCGCCAGGTGGAAGTGCCAGGTCACCGTGAGGTGGGAGAACTCCTCGATGCCCTGCAGCGTTTCGAGTGGGAAGGCGTCGTCCAGTCGGATGATCGACACCACCCCGCCCTGGTAGTCGTCTCGGACGCGGGTGTGGCCCCCGACGACCGTTGCGATCGGTTCGACCTCGTACGTCGCCATCGGCGCTCGTTCCTCTCTCATGAAGTCGCGTGTGCAGCAACCGTCGGCCGCACCTGCGGACCTGCCCTGTGGTTAGCCTATGGCGCGCAGCATTTCCCGTGCCCGGCGGTCCAATTTGACAACGTGGCGGCCTCCGCGTTGCCGGACGGGCGACAGGTCGCTCTGCATGCGGATGATGACGTCGCGGGCGCGGCCGGACTGGACGCCGACCATGGCATCGAGGGCTTGTCCCCAGGTACCGCATGCCTCGTCGAGACGTCCTTGTCGGACCTGGACGGCGCCCAGGTAGCCGAGTGTCACGCTGTGGGTGCGGGCGTACTGCTGCCGGCGGCGGGTGCGGACGCTGCGCTGGAAATGGATCTCCGCGTCGAGGGGGTTGCCCAGGTCGCGCAGGGCGCAGGCAGTTTCGTGGGCGAGAGAGGCTTCCTGGAAGAAGCCGACGCGGTTGGGGGCGTCCTCGTTGTCGGCGCGGGCGAGGTCCCGCTCTGCTCGGCTGATGGCCGCGAGGGTGCCGGGGCGGTCGCCGTCGGCGGCCAGGGCGCGGGCGTGGACGATGGAGAGCAGGGCCTTCTCGCGCGAGCTGGCCTGGCCGTAGTGGGTGTGGGCCATGGAGGCGTCGGCCAGGTCGAGGGCCCTGCGTGGGTGTCCGAGGTCGACTGCTTGGTGGGCGAGGGCGCGCAGGATGTGGCCGCCCAGCGGTCCGTCGCCGGCTTCGGCCGCTATGCGGGCGGCGAGGGTGAGGTAGCGCTGGGCGGTGCGGTGCTCCGAGGCGTCGAACGCCATCCAGCCGGCGATGTAGGTCATCTCTGCCACGGCCGAGTACGTGTCCCGGCGGTGCCGTTCCGTTCGGAACCTGCTGCCCAGCAGTGGCACCGCTTCGTCGCGAAGGTGGCCGGCCAGAGCCGAGCGCCCCGAGGCTCCACCACGCTGCTGGTCCCGCGCGGAGTAGAAGGCTGTCAGGTTACGGACGTCGTCGATGTCGGCCTGCGTTACCAGCCGTGGGGAAACTGCTGGGCGCGATGCTGCTGCGGCCGGGGCAGTTGTCCACCACGCGCTCGCGGGCAGAGTGAGGCCGGCGGCCGAGTACACGGCGGTCGCCAGCAGCTTGCGTCGGTGCATGTCCAGGTCGTCGCTTCCCAGCTCGGCCAGCACGGTCAGAGGGTCGACGCTCCAGTCGGAACTGCTGTCGGACGAGCCTGTCGGTCCGTCTTCCAGCCCGAGGTCAGCGAGGGCGAGGCGGCGGCTGAGCCTGCGGGACAGCGTCTCACGCAGGATATGAGGCGCTCGTCCGCTGGGCTTGGTGCCCTGGACCCACATGGCGATGTGCGAACGGGAGATGGCCTCCAACTCGCGTGCACCGCTCTCTGCGGCGACACGAGCGACCGCGGCGGCTGCTTGGGGCTGGGACCAGCCCGCTTCGCGCAAGAGTGCGGCGAGGGCGACGTTTCGCTCACGGGCCATGGGCTGCCCCTCGGGTCCGGAATGATCTTTGACGCCTTTGACGGCCTTGCGGGCCGCGCAGGCATACCCCCCAGCGGGGATTCGCGGTTCGCTCAACGTAGCGGCCGGATCACTCACCTTGCACGCCGACCGACTGCAGTGCACGGCGTTTCTCACCCAACTTGGCTTGATCCGAATAGGAGTTGTGTCATGCGTCTCCCGCTGGCCCCTCGCCGGGCGTTGTACCAACGCAGTGGTCAGGACCGGAGAGTCCTCGGTGAGCCGGGTGCTGGGCGTGACCAAGCGGTGTCCGCGAAGGAGACGGTGACGCTCGTGCTGGGCGAGGACTCGCCGGTACCCGTGACCGCCGCCGATGTGGAGGACCTCGTTCTGCGGCTGCGAGGGCACGTCAACCAGCTCGGATCCTTAGTGCCTTCGCAAGAGCCGGCCTTGCTCCGTGCGCAGCAACTCTGCTCGGACGCGCTCCCGGAGGGCTACCTGCCCAGCCGCGTGCACCTCGTCAAACTCGCCGAGGCGACCCAGGAACTCATCGCGAAAATCCGGCTGAACGACGTCGGAGCGAGGCGGCCGGTACGAAGCTTTGCCCGTTGGAAGCCGCAGATCAACGTGCTGCGCGGTGCGGTCTTCGCCGTCGCCCTCACCTGCCTGGTGTGGTCCGCTTCGGTGCCCCGGACATGACCCTCACCGGAGCGCTCCTCACCGGACTGATCCTCGTCCCCACGGCGTGGCTGGTTTGCCGAGGCACTCGTGCGACGGGCTTCGATTTCGCAGACAGGGCCTCCACGCCACCCGAGCGAGCCAGCGTCACATTGGTGACCGCTGAATCCTCGACTCACGGCCTGTCCCCGGCCTCTTCGGCAGCCCCGATAAACCCCCAGACCAGATCTTGTGCCTCGCCTAACGATTCCCCGGCATCAAGACGGAATTTCCGTCGATGAAATTCTTCTCAAGTAAGGATCAATGCTCGTGAAGTGCATTGTGCGCCAGGAAGTCGGACTCAGATTCGCCAAATGGGGGGAGCAGTTAGAGGCAATCGCCTCTGAGACTGCTCCGATAGTCACGGCGGTGACGGGACTCACCTTGCCCGACCCGGTGGTCATCCACACGATGACGCTCCGCGACTGGAAGAAGGCACACAACCGCAGCTCGAAAAGGCGCATGCGCGCGGAACGCACGCGGCTCAACCCCTCCGTGGGCGACAGGCTGAAGGGCGCCGGGCGAAGGAGAGCCAGTCTCATGTTCATGGGCACGTTCTGGCCGCTCATGATGGGTGAGTCGGTGGAGTTTGAGCCTGGCTGCCCGGAATTGGTCGTCGTACCGGAGGCGCTTGAGCTTTCCGGCCGAATCGATGACCTTCCTGTTCTCCACAAGGTTCTCGGGCACGAGATGACGCATCTGGCGCAGCACAGGGCCAGCGACGGCGCGGTGTGGGCAGCGCAGGAATCTTTCTTCCCCAAGCTGGCCGGTACGGCGGACCGGGATTACAAATTCCTGATGGAAGGTCACGCCTATTGGGCGGACCAGCAGATCACCGCCCAGATCTTCGGCGAGCCGGTGTCGACCGACGAGGTCAGCGCGAGTGCCTCCGACCGCTATCGGAAGTTGTACGACCATCCCCTGCGAAAGCCCTTGATGGAGATGCAGCGGCGGGCTACGTCCCACGTCACCCAGCTCATCGAGAAGGAGGGGATCTCCTTCTTCAACCGCGTCTGGAGCGACCCCCGCCGCGTACCCATGAAGTCCGACACCAGCGCGGAACTCTGGTATCAGCGCCTCCAGCAGTAGCCGTCGACTGCCGTAGCCCGTCGCCCTCCATCACCGCCCTGACCGTTGAGGATGTCCCATGTCTGACCGTGTGTCTCCCGCCCGACCGGCGCCGTCCGGTCGCCGACGCCGGCGGCCGCCTCAGATCGACAGAGCCATACTCGGCCACGTCCGCCGCGCCCTGGTCCCGCCTTTGGTGCTCCTGGCTGTGCTTCTGGTTTCGGCTCTCCTTGCCCGCGCAGCGGGCGTGGCCGGGGGCTGGGTACTGGGCGGGCTCGTGTGCGGTGTGGCCGGGGCGGGGCTCCTCGCCCTCCGCACCTCACGTGGCGCGGCGGCAGCGGTCCAGGCGGCGTCGGCGAAGGCTCAGGAGGCGCAGTGGGCGCGGGTCGCGGGCGTCGCGGCGGCCGTCGAGAAGTCCGTTGTGTGGTCGGCGGACGAACTGTGCCGCGGGGTCCGGCCGCCGCTGCCGGACCGGCAGGCGGCGTGGTCGGCAGATGGGGCAGCGACGTTGGAGACGGCTCTCGGAGAGCTGAAGCTCCAGGCCGTGCTCTCGCTGATCCGGGTCCACGACGAGTCCCAGTCCGTCGTCCTGCTCGACGTGCTGCGCCGTCTGGCCAAACGCGAACACGCGCTGATGGCGAGGGCGTTGGAGGCGCTGAGTGAGCTGGAGAAGCTGACCGACGATCCGGAGCTGCTGTCGAAGCTCTGGCAGATCGATCACCTGGTGACGCGGATGCGCCGCCAGGTGGAGAGCACCGCGATCCTGGGCGGGCAGTCCCTGCGCAGCGTGCGCCGGCCGGTGTCCGTCACCACCGCACTGCGCGGCGCGGTCTCCGAGGTGGTGCAGTACTCGCGGGTGGTGATCGCGGCCGGGTCCGTAGGTGCGACGGTGGGGCTTCCTGGGCACGTGGGCCCGGACCTGACACACCTGCTGGCCGAACTGATCGACAACTCCACCGAGTCCTCCGACCCGGCGACGACGGTGACGGTGCGGGCGGAACGGGTGCCGAAGGGACTGGCGGTCGAAATCGAAGACCGGGCCGTCCCCATGCCCCCGCAGATCCGCCGGCAGATGAACCGCCTGCTCGCAGCCCCCGACGAGGTCGACGTCAGCGGTCAGGTACGCGCGGGACAGCTCGGTCTGCTGGTTGCCGCGAAGATCGCCCAGACACACGGGCTGACCGTGCGCCTGCAGGAGAATCCCACGGGCGGCACCACCGCCCTGGTCGTCATCCCGGCCCGGCTGCTCGTCGAAATAGAAGACTCTCCCGGGCGGGAGGCAGCCGTCACCCGTCGCGAAGCATACCCCTCCACGCGCCCGCCGCAGCCGCTGCCGCAGGACGTGGTGCCCACGCACGGCCCGCCGTCAGGCCAGGTCACACGCCCGGCCTCCGTCGGGCCCCAGGGGGCTGGGCATGCGGGCGCCTCAGCCGGCCCGCCCCTGCTTCCGCGGCGTACTCCCGGCCAGGCTGGCCCGTTCCGCCCGCCACAGGCGCGAGAGCAAGTTCCTGCGACCGCGGCGTCGCCCGGGCTGGCAGCCGCCTTCCGGCGCGGCATCACAGCAGGCGGCACCGCCGCAGAGCAACCCGGCCCCTGACCAACGCCCTTACCATCCCGGCGGGCCAGCTCGTATCCGCCGGCCTTCCCCCTTCTGGAGCGATCCCTATGAGCACCCACCCCGAGATGAACACCATCGCCGAGGCCGCGTCGGAGACGACGGCCGGCAGCCCGCAGGAGGATATGGCCTGGATGCTGCAGCAGTTCGTCTCCACCGTGCCGGACGTCACCCACGCCGTTCTGCTCTCGCGGGACGGGCTGCAGCTGCTGGACAGCGGTGTCGACAAGGACTGGGCCGACGAACTGTCGGCCGCGGTTTCCGGCCTGGCCTCCCTCGCCGCGAACATGACCGGGCTCAGCCACCGGAAGACGCCGCCCCGGCAGATCATCATCGAGCGCGAGGACTGTCTGTACTTCGTCCAGAGCGCCGGTCGCAGCCGCGCCTTCGAGCACTACCCCAGCCAGCGCGGTGTGGTGGACACGCTCCTCGTCGTCGTCACCGCCCCGGACGCCGACGCGGGCAACTGCGGGTTCGAGATGGCGCGGCTGCTGGAGAAGTTCGCCCCGTACATGCTCGTCTCCGCCCGCCGCGACGCCGACGAGGAAGCCCGGTGAGCACCGACGGCCGCGCGCCCGCGGCCGACGACGCGGCGTTCGTGCGCACCTACATCCTCACCCGGGGCCGGACCCGGCCACGGCACCTGCTGGCCCTGGAAACGGTGCTGGAGCCCGGCCCCGGACGGCCCGGACCGGCCCAGGCCGAGGATTGCCAGGAGATCCTCGCCCTGTGCCGGGCGCAGCGGCGGTCGGTGGCCGAACTGGCGGCACTTCTCGGCCGGCCCGTCACCGCCGTCAGGATCCTCCTCTCGGATCTGCTGGACGCCGACGCCCTGATCCTGCCCGTCACCGCGCCCTATGCCGCGTCCGAGACGGATGCCGGTATCCCTGTCCAGCTGCTGGCGGCTGTCTCCGCCGGCCTGAAAAGGAAGTGGCCCGATGCCGTTGCCTTCGCCTATCCCCAGGCCGGATGACCCGGACAAGGCGCTGCACACTGCGGTGCGCCCGGCTGCCGGTGCACCGGCCGTGCTGAAGGTCGTGGTCGCGGGAGGTTTCGGCGTCGGCAAGACCACCGCCGTGGGCGCCGTCAGCGAGATCGCACCGCTGCGCACGGAGGAGTACCTCACCGAGGCGAGCGCGGACATCGACAGCCTGGCCGGCATCGAGGACAAGCAGACCACCACCGTCGCTTTCGATTTTGGCCGCCTGAGCCTGCCCGACCCCCTGCCGCTGGAACTGTTCCTGTTCGGCATGCCCGGCCAGGACCGGTTCCTTCCCCTGTGGTACGACCTGTGTCGCGGTGCCGTCGGCGCGGTCGTCCTGGTCGACACCCGCCGCCTGGAAAGCAGCTTCACCTCCATCAGCTTCTTCGAGCACATCGGCCTGCCCTTCGTCGTCGCCGTCAACGAATTCGACGGAGCACACCGCTACCACTCCGAGGACGTCCGTACGGCCCTGGGACTGCCCGCCTCCGTACCGGTGGTCGCCTGCGACGCCCGCGACCAGAACCACGTCGCCGGTGTACTGCTGACCCTCGTCGGCCACGCCGTGACCACCGCATCCACGGGCACCGCCCGCACCCCATCCCCGACAACCTTCCAGGACGCCTGATGCCACAGCCGCAGCCCTATCACCCCTGGCCCGCACCGCAGACCGGCCCGTCCGCAGGGCAGCTGCCTCGACGCACCACCTCTGACCGTGTCCCCGGGCCGTCCCTCCGGGCCGGCACCATCTCCACCGGCCCTAAGGCCGAGCGGGCCACCGAGCTGGCACGCCGCTACGAGCTGCTCGACCGCCTGGGCGTGCCCACCACGGCCAGTGAGGCCGGTGAGGAGTTCGACGAGCTGGCCCGCGACATGGCCACCCAGGCCGGCTTCTTGTATGGGTTCGTCAACCTGTTCCTGGAAGAGCAGACCTTCATCGGACTGCACCAGCCGCCGCCGGGCAGCGGGTTCGTGGTTGTCAGGCGCACCATGAGCCTCGACCACGGCTGGTGCCCCGAGGTCATGAACCGCAAGAAGGCCCTCCCGCTCCACGACGTCCACGCGTCCCCGCGTTTCAGCGGCAATGCGGTGGTCGACGCGGTCGGGATCCGCTCCTACTTCGGCGCACCGCTCATCCACGAAAGCGGCACCGTGCTGGGCACGGTGTGCGTCATCGACCCCGAGAAGCGGCCTCTGAGCGAGGCCCGACGGATCAGGGACATCACCATCAACACCGGCGCGGGGGTGTTGGACCACATGTCCCGCAGATCCGTCCGCCAGCCCGTTCCGCCACCCCCCACCCGGGTGCCGCAGGCGATCCCCGGCCACTCCACCGTGTGACCTTCACCCAGGGAGAGGGAGACGACCATGCCCGCCACACCCACCACCCCGCCACCGGCGCTGCGCCCCTACCTCACCGCCCGCCACGACCTGCTGTGGCAGGAGGCGGACGCCTTCGCGGCCGAGCACGTCGCGCCGCGCGCCGCGCGGATGGAGGCCACTCCGGGCAGGGTGGAGCGCAAGGTCGCCGGCCTGATGGCCGCACACGGTTGGTTCGCCGTCACCGTCCCGCCCGCCTTCGGCGGGCTGGGCGCCGGGCACGTGGCCAGGACGATACTGGTCCATCGCATCGCCCGCGTCTCTGCCGCTGCCGCCGCCATCCTCCAGGCCACCATGATCCCCGTCGGCGCGCTGCTGAACTGGGCCACCTACGAGCAGAAGCATCGCTGGCTGCCCCGCGTCGCCGACGGTTCCCTCCTCCTGTCGATCGCCGTGACCGAACCCCGGACCGGGGGACACATCGGCGGCACCGAGACCACCGCCGACCGCGCGGGCGAGAAGGAGTGGGTGATCACCGGCAGCAAGGTCCACATCGGCAACAGCCACCTCGCCGGAGCCCACCTCGTGATCGCCCGTACCGCCAAAGCGGGCGTCACCGCGTCCCGGGCGCTGACCGCGTTCATGGTCGAATCCGACCGCCGCGGGATCACCGTCTGCGCCCACCGTGCCGGGCTCGGCCTGCATGGTTTCTCCGCCGGCCGCCTGGACCTCGACCACGTCCGCGTCCCCGAGGACAACGTGGTCGGGGAGGTCGGCCACGGACTGGACGTCGCTCAGAGCAGCAGCATCCTCTATGGCCGCCCCAATCTGGCCGCGCTCAGCCTGGGTTTGCACGAAGCGGTGGTGGACACCACCACCTCCTATCTCAAGAACCGGCCCCGCTACGGACGCGTTCTGTCCGACCAGCCGGTCGTGCGGGACCGCATCGGCCAGATGGAGGCGCACCTGCGCGGCGCCCGCGTCCTGGCCTACCAGGCCGTGCACTGCCTCGACCAGGGCCTGCCCTGCGACACCGACCTGATCAACGCCAAATACCTCGGCCACCGGTGGGCGATGCAGTCCGCCCAGGACGCGATGGAGCTCCACGGCGCCCACGCCCTCGACGGTGACTACGTCCTCCACCGGCTGTGGCGCGACATCCAGTGCACCTACTCCCCGGCCGGCACGGGCGAGGTCCAGCGAATACGCCTCGCCGACGCCGCCCTGAACGAGGACCACATCATCCAGTGGTCCGAACGCCTCGCCGCCGAAGCCGCCTGGGCACGACCCGACCCGACCGCCGCATGAGCCCCTGTGCGCGGCACCCCGTGACTCCCCATCGCCGCGCACGGGCCCGTGCCGCCGGCCCCCGTCCCCCGCGGGGACCGGCGGCACCCTCCCAGTGACCATCCACCCAGCCGAGAGAGACACCGTGACCCCGCCCGTAACGACCAGCGCACCGATCACACCCCTGACGCCGACCCTGCAGCGCGTCGCCCAGCACCTCGCGAACGACCTCACGGCCAAGGAGATTGCGGCAGAGACCAGCCTGTCGGCCGTGACCGTCCGCCAGTACATGCGCGACATCCGTGAGAGCCTGCACTGCCCGCCCCGCTGCCGGCCCCCGGTGATCGTGCACCGCCTGTTCGCCACCCGGCAGGTGGCCTCGCCCACGGCGGACCGGCCGGCACCGACGCTCAGCCCGGATCAACTGCTGCTGCTCCGAGCCGTCGCCGAGCACAGCGACCCCCGTGACATCGCCGTCGCCGCCAAGCTCGCCCCCGCCGACCAGCGCGCCGCACTCGACCGACTCCTTGCCGACACGGGCGCGCGGGACACCACCCACCTGGTGATCCTTGCCCACGGCTGGAAGCTGCTGCCGACCGACCCGGCGGCACGGAGCGGAGCGAGCCAGTGAACAGGCCCCCCACTCCCCTGGCCCGCGAGGACCGTCTGGCTGCTACCTCGTTCGCGTCAAAGTACGCGGGCGCCGTATACGCGGTGCGCACGTTACGTACGGACGCTGAGCGCGCGGAGGCCGCTGCTCTCGTGCAGGACCGGCAGCGCTGGCTCATCCTGCGCGGTCTCCCCGTGCCTGCTCAAGCCGACGTGCCGGCCCTGTTCCGCGACCGGCAGACGAGGTCGGCCGGTCTGTTCGAGGACGGAAAGCTGCTCGCCTGCATGGTCCCCGCGCGCGACCCCGGACTCAGCTGGGGCGAAGGCCCCTGCCTCCGCCTGGGACGCGTCCACACCCTGCCCGACCAGCCCGACGACATCACCCGGCTGATCACGCTGTGGGCCTCCGACCTCGCCGCCCGGCAGGGCCTCCCGCTCGTACGGGCCGAAATCCTGGCCCGTCACTCCCTCCAAGCGGAGCCCATCGCCGCCCTGCTGCGCCGGCTCACGGACATGGGCTGGGACGTGCGGGGCTCCGGCCCGGGACGGGAGGGGGACCGCGTCGCCCGCCTCGAACTGGCCGCCGAGCACCGCCCCAGGCTCAGCACATTGATCAGCTGCCAGACCCATGCACCTCATCTGGCCGCGGACGATCGGAGCACCGCGTGACAACCGACGAACCGCAGCGACCCGACCTTGCCCGCGAGCTGATCGCCCGCGCAACGGAATCGGCCGTGCACCGAGCCAAGCGCGTGCGCGACCAGCTCGATGCAGTCCAACTCGGGCAGGGCCGGCACACCGACCACGCCAACACCAAGTTCCTGCGCCGCGTCCTGGGCGAATACGAGTGGCCCGGCCACCGCCTCGTCGGCCCTGCTGCTGCCCGCGCCGCCTGGAGCATCGCCCTGCACAGCGACCACGATCTCACCCTCCAGCGCGCCGCCACCATCCTGCTCGGGCGTGCGGTCGAGGCCGGCGACGCGCTCGTCCAGCACTGGGCGCACCTGCACGACCGCGCCCTCATTACCGGTGGGTGCGCCCAGGAGTACGGCACCCAGTTCCTGCTGACCGCCGACGGCATCGGACTGTGCCCGCTGAGCGCGCCGGCATCCGTCGACAAACGCAGGGCCACTGTGGGTCTGCCGCCGCTAGCCGTCGCTCTCAAGACGGTGCGCCGCCGCTACACGCCGGACAGCTCCGCCGACGAAGCCCCGACCGTCGTCCTCGCGGGGA
Organism: Streptomyces sp. cmx-10-19; assembly: GCA_049998335.1. Lineage (GTDB taxonomy): Bacteria > Actinomycetota > Actinomycetes > Streptomycetales > Streptomycetaceae > Streptomyces. The sequence continues at coordinate 87,457 of JAEBFB010000016.1, read as the reverse complement.
TCGCCGCCTGAACCAGCGGGACCCCGGTCCACCACCAGCCAGCACAAATACCACAAATATGACCCCGAAAGGATCGTTGACCGATGAAGCTCACCACCGCCGTCCTGGCTGCCGGTGCTGCCGTCTCCCTCACCACCGCTGTGGTCGGAGCCACCCGGCTCAGGCAGGAGGCGCGGCACCAGACCGAGCGCAACGAGGTGTTCCACACCCGCAGATGTCCACCAACCCCGATCTGGCCAAGCTCCGGGCTCCGGAGGACATGGACGTCGAGGAGTACATGCAGCTGCTCGCGGCCAACCGACTCATCTGCATCCTCAGCGTCCGCGACCGCCTCGGCTTCGTCCGCTCCGGACACCTGCCCTGGTACGCCGCGAAGCTGATGGAGAGCGACGTCTGCCGGCGCTACTGGCAGCGGTTCGGCGGCCTCCGCGCAGAGGAGGCCGAGGGCGATGAGCAGGGCGAGCACTTCACCCAGGTGCTGGACCGGGCCGCGAAGAACTACCCGTCGGCGCAGCCCGTAGCAGCATGAAGGCGTAGCTCGCTCCCGTCATCTTTCGGACTTCGTGTCCGCCCCCAACTCCTCTTCCGGACAGCAGATTCCGTGTCTGGAGAGGTGGCCGAGGAGGGCCCGACCGGCGCAGTCGCACAGCTGCCGTCCACCGGGCAGAGCCGGCCGCACAGCAACACACCGAATCGACGAGTTCCACCACACCGATCAGGAGGATCCCCGTGACTTCCAGGGTGACCGACCAGCGAGCGAGGCTCACCTCAGTCTCTGCCGCGCAGGACCCGTTCGACCTCGACATCAGCGTCATCGAGTCGGGCGGCACGGTCGGGGCGAGTAGCGCCTCCGACGGCGGCTGCGGCTCGACCTGCGGCGGCAATGCCTGCGTCTCCAGCGGCTCCTGACCGCACCAGACCACCGGCACGACGCCCATGTCGTGCCGGTGCCGCCCAAGCGGCACGACCCCCGCGGCTCGACCGAAGCCGCGCACGACTACGGAGGAAGCAACACATGGAGCACGACGAGTTCGACCTCGACATCAGCGTCCTGGAGTCCGGCGACGGACAGGCCCGGCTGATCAACCTCACCGACGACGGCTGCGGCAGCACCTGCTCCAGCCCGTGCGCCACCAGCGTGGCCTGAGCATCTTCCACGACGAGTAGGGAGAGACCTGCATGAACGCGAACACGATCAAGGGCCAGATGCAGTCCCCGGCCGCCACGGCGGGCGGTGACGCGTTCGACCTGGACATCAGCGTCCTGGAGTCCGGTGACGGCTCCGCCACGGTGATCAACCTGACGGACGACGGCTGCAAGCCGAGCTGCAACGGGTCCTGCGCCACCAACGTGGCCTGACCCGAGCGCGCCGATCGCCAGCCCGCGCGACCTTCCGTCGCGCGGGCTGGCACCTCAACACGCCACAACCAGGGAGGGTGCATGGATTCCCGGAAGGACGGCCCGCTGTACCGGTGCGCGGACGCTGCGCTGGTGCGCGCCGCCCGTTACTCGCGGTTGCCGCTTCCCGCGTGGCCGGACCTCACCGACGAAACCCCCGGACGTCAGGTGCGGTGGCAGGCGTGGCTGCGCGACATCTGGGCGCTGCCCGAGGCCGCCGACTCCATCGAGCAGGCCAGCCCCCTACTCGCGCAGCAGGTTGCAACGCTGTGCTCGGCGGCCAGCCCCGAGACCCGTCAGCTCCGGCGCGTTCTGGTGTCGGTCATGCGGTATCTGCTGCGGATGACAGGCCGAGCGACCCCGAATGGCCTGTTCGCCGGCATCGCGCCCGCCTCGTTCGGGGAACGGGCGGAGTGGTCCTGGGGTGAGTGGCACCGTTCTGTCGTCCGCGCTGATGGCGACTGGATCGCGGACCTGATCGCCCGCCTGGAAGCAAACCCTGAACTCTTACGGCACCTGCGTGTGATGGCCAACAACACCATCTTCGTACGGGGTGATCGGCTGATCGTGCCCTACCCGCCCCGCTCACGCCGCACCGAGGACGGCCCGGCGGCCGAGGTATCCCTCCGGTACACCGGCGCCGTACGTATCGCCGTCGCCGCCGCCGCCTCGCCCGTCCCCGTCCATGTGGTGGTCGAACTGATGAGGGCCGAGTTCCCCGACGTTCCGGCCGACCGGGTGGAAGGGCTGGTCAGCAGCCTGGTCGAGCGCGGCGTGCTCATCAGCGGCCTGCACGCGTCCTCGGCCTCTCTGGATGCCCTGGACCACTTGGTCCAGCAGGTGGAAGCCGCAGACGCGCCGTCGGCCGCAGACCTCGTGGCCGACCTGCGGGCGGTCCGCGACGCCATCGCGCAGCACAACCAGGTCCTCGCCCCCACGGACGGTCGGCGCCTGCGTACCGCCTTACGTCAGAAGATGACCGCCTTGAGCACCGTCAAGGCCCAGCCGCTCACGCTGGACCTGCGCATGGACTGCTCCCTCATTCTGCCCCGGCAGGTTGCCCGCGAGGCAGAGCAGGCCGCCACGGTGCTGGCCCGGCTGACTGCGCACCCCTTCGGTACTCCGGCGTGGAAGGACTTCCACAACCGGTTCTTCGAGCGGTACGGCATCAACGCGCTCGTCCCGGTCCGGGACCTGGTGGACCCGGACGTCGGCCTCGGGTTCCCGGCTGGATACCGCGACGCGGAACCTGAACAGCGTGAGGCCCTGACCGCCCGTGAACAGCAATTGTTCGCACTCGCCCAGGCGGCCGTCCTCGACGGCCGCGACGAGATCAGCCTGGACGAGGACCTGATCCGCACGTTGACGGTCGGAGACCGACACGCCCCACAGGTACCGGCCCACACTGAGCTGCGCTTCCACATCCGTGCCACTTCGCAAGAGGCACTGGAGAGTGGAGACTTCGTCATCCACGGCATCGCCCCTTCCCGCGGAATCGGCACCACGATCGGCCGAAGCCTCGGACTGCTCGCACCAGACGATCAGGCCCGCGTAGGCGCCTTGTTGAAAGAGCTGCCGGTCAACATGCCCGGCTCGATCCCCACTCAGGTCTCCTTCGCCCCACTCAACCGGGGAGGCACCAACGTCACCCGCGTTGCCGAGCTCCTGCCGGCCGTCATCAGCCTGGCGGAACACCGTCAGGTGGACGAGCGCACGATCACGCTCGACGACCTCGCTGTGGGCTGCGACCGCCGCAGGCTCTACCTCGTCTCCCTCTCCCGGGCGTGCCTGCTGGATCCCATGACGCTGCACGCGCTGGACCTGCGAGGCCACACGCCGCCGCTCGCGCGCTTCCTCACCGAGATCAGCCGATCCCAGACCGCTGTCCTGACTGTCTTCCCTTGGGCGTCCGCCACTGCCCTGCCGTACCTGCCGCGCGTGCGCCACGGCCGCGCGATCCTCTCTCCGGCACGGTGGCGACTGGAGCGGTCGGAACTGCCCGACCGCCGCGCCTCCTGGGAGGAGTGGCACAAGGCGGCCGACGGGTGGCGCGCACGCCGCCGAGTTCCTGACCACGTCGCGCTGGCCGAGGGCGACCAGCTTCTGCCGCTGGACCTCTCCGAACGTGCGCACCTCGCGCTGCTGCGCACCCACCTGGACACCCACGAATCGGCGATCTTGACGGAAGCGGAGTCCGACGGAGGCTGGTTCGATGGACGGTCCCACGAGATCATCGCCCCGATGACGGCCGTCCGCCCGCCGCAGTGGCCGGCCGTCCCGCCCATCACCACCGACCAGCTCATCACCCGCGACCACGGGCACCTGCCGGGCGCCGCCTCCTGGCTGCTGGTCAAGCTGTACGGGCACGTCGAACGACAGCCCGAAATCCTTGCCGACCACCTTCCCGCGCTGTTCGACCAGTGGGACGCGCCGCCTACCTGGTGGTACATGCGCTACCGGGACCCCCGCTGGCACCTGCGCCTGCGCATCTCGGTCCCCAGTGAGCAGGACTTCGCCCTCACGGCGGAGCGCGTGAGTGCCTGGGCGAACGGACTGCGCCGTGCCGGGATCCTCGCCGACATGCAGTTCACGACCTCCTACCCGGAGACAGGCCGGTGGGGTGCCGGGCCGCTGATGAGGCTGGCCGAGGACGTGTTCGCCGCCGACTCCCGAGCCCTGGCCGTCCAGTTCGCCCAGAGCACCCGCCCGCACCGACAGGTCCTCACCGCCGCCAACTTCGTGTCCCTCGCCGCCGCCTTCACGGGCAGCATCGCGGCCGGCATGGACTGGCTGATCGCCCACGGCCGGATCACCGACCCGCGCCCGACGGACCGGGCCATACGCGGTCAGGCGGTTCGCCTGGCCGATCCGACTGACGGCTGGGCGGCCCTGCGCGAGGCCCCCGGCGGCGCGGCCATCGCCAGCGCCTGGAGCGAGCGCGACGAGGCCCTGGCCCGCTACCGGCAGAAGCTGGACACCTCCGGTGGTGGCATCGACCCGGACCTCGTTCTCGACTCGTTGCTGCACGCCCACCACATCCGCGCCGTCGGCATCGACAAGGACGACGAGCGGATGTGCGTACGGCTGGCCCACGCCGCCGCGATGGCCTGGACTCACCGAGGAGATCACCATGAACCTGCGTGACAGCGCGCGGGTCACCGCCGACACGATCGCCGAGCGGCTCACCTCGCCGGAGGACGTACGAGGGCTGCATCACCGCCAGGGCTGGTGGCCGCAGTCGCTCGCGCACGGCGCGGTCGGTGTCGCGCTGCTGCACATCGAGCGGGCCCGCACCGGTCAAGGGCCGTGGCAGCGCGCCCACGACTGGCTCGCCTGCGCCGCAGCCGAACCCGCCGTCGGCGGCCCGGACAGCCACCTCTACTACGGGGCGCCGGCGCTCGCCTTCGCTCTCCACGCCGCCGCCGACCGCCCCGGACGCTACGCCCGCGCCCTGGACACCCTCGACCGGTACGTCACGAAGGCGATCCGGGACCGGCTCGCGGACGCCCACGCACGCATGGACCGCGGCGAGATGCCCGCGCTGGCCGCGTTCGACGCGATCCGCGGCCTGAGCGGGATGGGCGGGCTCCTGCTGCACCGCGACATCCACACGGACGTCCTCCGCGAGATCCTGACCTACCTGGTCCGGCTGACCGAGCCGGTCAAGCACGACGGGGAAGTGCTGCCCGGCTGGTGGAGCCACCTCGCCCCCTCCGGGACGATCTCCCCCCAGTATCCGGAGGGGCACGCCAACAACGGCGTCGCCCACGGCATCGGCGGCCCCCTCGCCGTGCTCTCCCTCGCGGCCCGCCGCGGCATCACTGTCGACGGCCAACGCGACGCGATTACGCGCATCCTGGCCTGGCTCGACCACTGGCAGCAGGACGGTCCCGCCGGCCCGTGGTGGCCGTACTGGATCACCCGCGAGCAGCTGCGCTCCGGCACGACCGGCCCCGGTCCCTCCCGGCCGTCCTGGTGCTACGGGACCGCAGGATTCGCCCGCACCCAGCAGCTCGCCGCCCTCGCCCTCAAGGACCCCGCCCGCCAACACGCTGCCGAATTTGCCCTCCTGCGCGCCATGACCGACCCGGGCCAACTCGACGCGACCGTGGATGTCTCCCTGTGCCACGGCTTCGCGGGCCTGGCGCGCATCACGCAACTCGCTGCCGCCGACGCCCTCACCCCCGGCCTCGCCGAATGTCTGCCCCGGCTCCTGGCCCCGATCACCGACACCGCGCCCGGCACCCTGGCGGACTCCCTGTTCGCCCCGCCCGGCGGCGGCGACATCGGACTCCTCGAAGGTGCCGCAGGCACCGCCCTCGCCCTGCACGCCTTCCACACCGGGATGCCGTCCGCGTCCGGGTGGGACACCTGCTTCCTGATCAACTAGCCGACGAGAAGAGGGAACATGGCAGCGGACGAATGGCCGCAACGCCTCATCCGGTTCACCGACTGGAGCCGCGCGGAGGCCACCGCCGTGGAGCATCTGCTCCCGGTGCTGATCGCCCAGGAGTCGGAACTGGCCCAGTGGTCGTTCCTGCGGAAGTACCCCTGGTGGCGGTTGCGGTACCGGGCCGCGGGCCCGGACTCGGCGAAGGCCCTGGACGCTGCCCTGGACGAACTGGTCGACGCCGGCGTCCTCGCTTCCTGGACGCGGGGCATCTACGAGCCGGAAGAGACGGCTTTCGGCGGCCCCGCCGCGATGAAGATCGCGCACACCCTGTTCCACTACGACAGCCGTCACCTGCTGGAGGAGGCGGCTCGCCAGCAGGCAGTCAGCGGCCCCCAGCTCGGTCGCCGTGAGCTGGCGGTCCTCCTGCTCAGCGTGGCGATGCGCGCGGCGGGACTCGACTGGTACGAGCAGGGCGACGTCTGGGCGAAGATCGCGGCCGAACGCCCCGGTGACGAGGTCCACAGTCCGCAACGGCACCGGGCTGCTGTCCACCGGTTGATGACCGTCGATGTCAGCACCACCAGCCGCAGCGTCACCCAAGGCCGACTCGCGCCGCTGGCCGAGTGGATAGCCACGTTCGAGTGGCTCGGCCAGCAGCTCGCCGACCTCAACCGTCAGGGCCGCCTGGAACGAGGGCTGCGCGCCGTGATCGCCCACCACGGCATCTTCCACTTCAACCGCCTGGGCCTCCCCGCCCAGGACCAGCACACCTTGTCAACACTCGCGAAAGAGGCAGTCATGGGAACGAGCGACAACGCCGCGTCCACCCGAACCGAGGGGACGCCGAGCACTACGGTCAACGGGGTGAACAGTGACACCATCGAAGCCCCGTCCGCCGACCGTCTGCGCGCCCAGTTGATCGACCACCTGGTCGAGACGGGATGCGTGCGCACGTCCCGGGTGGAGGAGGCCATGCGGACCGTACCCCGCCACCTCTTCGTCCCGAACGCCCCGCTGGTGAAGGCGTACAGCAACACACCCGTGGACACGAAGTTCGACGGATCCGGCCGCTCCATCAGCTGCGCCTCCCAGCCCGACATCGTCGCCATGATGCTGGAACAGCTCGACGTCCAGCCCGGCCAGAAGATCCTGGAGCTGGGGGCCGGCACCGGCTTCAACGCCGGACTCCTCGGCTACCTCGTCGGCGAGACGGGACACGTCACCACGATTGACGTGGACGAGGACATCGTGGCCGGAGCGCGCGGCGGACTGGCCGCCGCTGGCATCCACAACGTCGAAGTGATCCTCAAAGACGGAGCAGTCGGCCACGCCCCCAACGCGCCGTACGATCGGATCGAAGCCACCGTCGGCGCCCACGGCGTTCCGCACGCCTGGCTCGACCAGCTCGCCCCCGGCGGGCGGCTCCTCACGCCACTACGCCTGCGCGGCAGCGTCTCCCGCTCGATCGCGTTCGAGAACCAGGGCGGTGCCTGGCGCAGCGTCGGCAGCCAGATGAACACGTTCATGCCGCTGCGCCGGGGTATCGCCGACGACCCGCGCGTCTTTGTTCCCCTGGACCTCGACCACACCGTCACGCTCGTCACCAACGGAGACCAGCAGGTCGACGCGGACGCCCTGAGCGACATCTTCCGCCAGCCGCGCACCGAGGTGTGGACGGACGTGACCTTCCGGGGCCCGGAGTCGGCGGAGTACCTGGAGCTGTGGCTCGCCTGCGCCATGCCGAACGGCCTGAGCCGGATGCCTGCCAAGGGCGAGGCCATCGAGAAGGGTCTGGTCACCGCGCCCTACCCGTCCTCGACCGCGGTCTTCGAGGGTGGCACGCTCACCTACCTCACCCGGCGCCCGTACGCGAAGAAGGCCCCCGACGGCGCCACCCTGTACGAGTTCGGCGTCATCGGCCACGGTCCCGACGCCCAAGCCCTCGCCTCGGACGTCGCGGACCAGCTCCGCACCTGGAACCAGGGCTTCCGGGCGCTCGACGTCGGGTTCGAGATCCAGCCGCTCGACGCGACCCCGCTCGCGCCGAAGCCCGGCCGCTTCGCCTTCGACAACCCGCTGAACCGCATCGTCATCGAATGGCAGTGACATGGACGTCAGCCAGATAGCGAAGCGGTTCCCGCTCGTTGCCCGTCCACGTCCAGCGTGCCCGCCCCTCGCTGAACGCATCCGCGAGATCACCGACCTCGCTGCCGCCGCCGAGCGCGACGACAACGTGACCTCCGCAGCCGTCGCCCTGAACAAGGCGGCGCTGATCGCGAGCGACTGCGGCGTGCCGGACCTGGCACGCGCTCTGTGCTGGCGCCACGCCGAGGCCGTCCTGCGCGCCCAGCCCCTAGGCGCGCAGGAAGCCCGGCACGCCCTGGAACCCCTGGTCAACCTGGCCCGACTCCGTATCCGCGACGGCGACGGGCCCGGCGCGTACCACCTGCTCGACTCCTTAACCCGAGCGGTGAGATCGCAGAGTGAAACGGTCATCGACGGCCACACCACATCCTTCCAGCACCTCACGACGTCGGCAGGCGACCATCAACAGGTGTGCCAGTGGCTGTGGACCGTCCTCCTCGGCGATGGAACCCGTGCCCTTGTCGCAGCAGGTGAATGGGATCGCGCACTAACACACAGCAAGCAGCACCGGGGCATAGGCCAGCGCCTCCTCGACGGGCGTCAAGTGGAGGTACTCGTCCGCTGTCTGGGCGAGCAACCCAGTAATGCGCTGAAGTTCCTGCACGAAAGCACCCTGGCAGAGCCATGGGAGCACTCCGTCTCGGCAGCCCTCACCGTCCTCTGCCACAGGGCAGCAGACGAGCAACCGGTTGAGCTGATCGCCAAGATGGTGCAGCGCTATTTGGCTCTCGGCTCAGCCCCCGAACTTGCCGTGTTCCGGTCCCGTGTGGGACTGGTCGTGCTCGACCTCTCCCCAACGAGCCGAGGGTCCGAAGCAATGCACCGCCTCGCCAGCGAAGCGACGGCGCGTCCCGACGGGTACATCGCACGAGACGTTCTGGCCCACCCGGTGGGCCGCGAAGGGCTGAGCCAGGACGAGCGCAGAACACTCGCCGCCGCCGTCACCTCCGCCGGCCTCGGGCTGGGCACCATCCCCGCCCCTCTGGCGCAGGCCATGCGGGACGCTTCGACAGTCGCAGTGGGTGTCTGGGAACGCCACGCCAACCGCCAAGCAAACGCCCCATCGGCGTCCTCAAGGCCGGACCGGAAGCCGGCACCCTGTCCGCCCACGGCCACGAGGCCCTGACCGGCACGGTTGGCCACGCCGAGAGAGAACTGGAAGGGCTCCTGGAGCCGACCCGGGACCGGCTAGGGGGATGACCCGTAGTGCCCGGATCTCCACGCGATGACGGGCAGGCTTCCCATCACGACCGAATGAGGTGTGTTCCATATAGCCGTCGTGTCGTCAGATCTCAACACTCGACCGCAGCGACCGTCTTGGGGGGGGCCGATGACCTTGGCCATTGCGCGGGACCAGCCGCCGCAGCCACACAAGGGGCCACGCCGGACGACAAACCGCCCCGACGGCAGCCACGCCACAGGAGCGCGGCCACCACACCCTGGCCCGGTTACAACGGCCAGACCCGCAACAGACGCAAAGCATCGAACGGAGGCACGTGTGCCTAACGACATCCAACAGGCGACCGCAGCCATCCCGAGCCCGACGGGCGGCAACGGCCCGCAAGAGCACCACATGCACCTGCTCGGGCCGTACTACCGCCAAGTGGAGGCAGGCCGCAAGACGATCGAGGTCAGGGTGGCCACCCCGAACAAGCGGACCATCGCCGCCGCCGACACGGTCGTCTTCCACGACCGGGACACCGGACGGGAACTCGACGTCATCGTGCAGCGGCTCGCCTCGTACCCCTCCTTCGAAGACCTGCTCAGCTCGGAGGATCCCGCGCGCATCGCCCCGGACGAGCCGCCCGGAGGGCTGCTCGCTGCCCTCCGCAGCATCTACCCGCCGGCCAAGGAAGCGCTCGGCGTGCTCGCCTTCGCGTTCGACCACCGCCCTGCCCGGCCAGGGCGCCCCATGCCGATGACGGCCGAGGAGTACGCGCAGACCGTCCCCCACCACACCGTCTACGGCTGCCTGTACATCCGCGACGAGCAGGACCGGCCCATCCAGCTCCGCTCGGTCTACGGCTCGAGACTCTGGCAGTTCCCGGGCGGCAACCTGGACGCCCTGGGCGAGGACCCGCTGCAGACCGCCCGGCGCGAGGCGGTCGAGGAGACGGGCCTCCAACTGGGGCTGGGTACGCCGCCGCTGCTTCTGACGCACTTCCTGCACGCCGGGCCCCGCCTGCCGTTGAACAAGGTGGGGTTCATCTTCGACGGAGGCCGGCTGAGCGCGGACCAGCTCGGCCGGATCCGTCTCGACCCAGCTGAGCACGACATGTGGGCCGTCCACGACCTCGCCACCTGGCAGGAGCTGATGGCGCCCCGAGCCTTCGCCCGCCTCGACGCCGTCGAGCAAGCACGCCGTGGCGAGGGTCCCGCCTACCTCGTCACCCACACCTGACCCAGCATGCCCGCCAGGGAGACGCCCTGCCCGTCGAACGAGCTGTAACTGACCGCTCCCAGCACCTTATGGAGGTAGACAGTGAGCACGCAGGACCGCGTCAGGCTCATGCTGTGGAATCTGGAGCGTGACGGAGGCCCGGAGCCCCGACCCGGCGTCCTGCCGGCACGATGGCGGCAAGGTTACGAGGAGGTTTTGAAGCCACAGCGGCCAGATTGGCTGGCCATGCTGGAACTCAAGTATTCACAGACCCGGCCAGACGTGGCACCGGCGGAGAAGCACGCGGCGGAGCGCCGTTTCACGGCCGCGCAGCAGATCCTCGGTATGCGCGGCTTCCGTGCCGCGGTAGGGCAGCGCACCAATCCCTCCGGGGTGTTCATACGCGAGGCCGTCTTTCCCTCTGCCCGCCAGCGTCACCACCCCGTCGGCCACAGTGCACCGCCCACCCACGTCGAACTGCGGCTCGCCGAGGCCCCGGACGTGCCCATCATCACCGCCTCTTTCCACAGCGCCTTCTGCAACCCGGCACAACGCCGCTCCGAAGCCATGGACTTGACGGAACTCGTCGACAAGGTGAAGGCCCACCATCCGAACCCTGCGGGCGGTCACGCCGCCTGCTGGCTGTTCGGCGACACCAACGAGTACCCGGTACCCGTCGGCGAGCAGGTCCCTGCCATCGACTGGTCGTCCCCGGAGGTGACCGACATCGTGCACCGCCGGCACCGCGCGATCAAACAGCCCGACGGCACCTGGGCCAGCTGTACCGCGGTGGACGAGATCATGCTGGACTGCGGCATGCACGACCCCGCCCGCTGGGCCGCGCACCGCCTGGGCCAGACCACCGCCCTTGCCGCGACGGCCGGGTATGCCGCTGTCGGTCAGGGCGGCCCGCGGCGGATCGACCGCGGCTACCTGGACGCCTGGAGCGTGCAGGCCGTCGAAAACGTCCGCGTTCTGGACACCACTGGGCTCAGCGATCACCACGCGGTCATCGTCGACCTCTCCCGTCGCAAGCTGATCGAGGGCTTGCATCGCCGCACGAGCGCCATAGCTCCCTGGTCCTTGATCGTCTGAAGAGTCCTGATCACGCGCACCTCACCCCGCCATCCCTGCTCAGGAGGCAACCGTGCCCGCCGGGGACACCAACACCCGGGCGTGGCAAATCTGCCCTCCATCTCGGCATGAACGCCGACGAACTCAAGGACGCCTCCCACAGGGTCGGCCGGTTCTACGATCGCCCTGTGCACAAGCAGACCCCATCGAGCGAAACCCAGGCCGGACACGAGCCGAGGCCAGTGGTGTACCTGCTGGTCGGGCTGACCGGTTCGGGCAAGACCACGTACGCGAAACAGCACCTGATCCCGGCCGGGGCGGTGCGCCTGTCGGTCGACGAGGAGGTCCACGCCCGGCACGGCCGCTACGGCGTGGACTACCCCGAGCACGAGTACTTCTCGCTGGAGGAGCCCGTGGTCGCCGAGATCCGCGAGCGCCTGACTGCGCTCGTCGCGGCCGGCCAGGACGTCGTCCTCGACCACGGGCTGTGGCTGCGCCCTGCGCGGGAGGAGTGGAAGAAGCTCGTCGAGTCCGCCGGTGGCCGGTGGAGGCTCCTGTACTTCCCTGTCCCGCGCGAGGAGCTGCTGCGCCGCCTGGACGAACGGAACCGGCGAGACGACGCCAACGCGCTCGCCGTCTCCCCGTCCGCCCTGGACGACTTCTACGCCAGGTTCGATCCGCCCGAAGGCGAAGGGGAAGAGATCATCGAAGCGGGCTCGTTCGGCCCCCCGGTATAGGCAGGCGGCCTCCAGGTCGTGACGATCTGCGTCGCGTCCTGTGACCACCAGGCTGGCACCGAACGGCACCACCGTCTTCACCTGGTCGACTGGCCATCCGATCCTGCACGCCCGCTATCGTCTTGAATGGCGCTTCCGAGCGGCGCGAACGCGACGCGAATCAACAGGAGTTCACGTGGACGAGGTGCGGCCCAGCGAGCAGATGCGCAACCTCGGCGTAGTCCAGGAAGGCGCCCCCATCCTTGCCGAGCCGGCACGTCCCTTCGCACTCCCTGCCGAACGTGAGGCCGCCGAGCAAGTCGTGGAGAGCCTGTTCGCCTCCATGGAGCGCATCGCGGGCGTCCACACGTTCGCCAAGGGGATGGGCATTGCAGCCCCACAGATCGGCATCGGCCGGGCCGCGGCCGTCGTCCAGCCCGCCGAGCCAGGAGCGGGCGCGATCGTGCTCCTCAACCCCCGGGTCATCGCCGCCTCGCAGGAGAACGACGACCAGTACGAGGGATGCCTGAGCTTCTTCGACGTGCGCGGCCTCGTCCCCCGTCCCCTTCGGATCACGGTCGAGACCACGACACTCGACGGGACGACCGTGACCACTGACTACGAACGCGGCCTCGCCCGTCTGGTCCAGCACGAGATCGACCACCTCGACGGCCACCTGTACACGGCTCGGATGCGACCCGGAGTGCAGCCCATCTCCGTGGCCGAGTACCGGCAGACCGGACGGGCCTGGTCCTACGAGCACTGAAACCCGATGCTGCCAGGCCCTCGCACTCGGGGATGCGGGAGCCCGCGGTCGGGTGAGGTAGCTGAGAGACGTAGCGGTCGCCCTCAACCACGCCCCTCCCTCGGATCAGCGTGCCAGGTGGAAGACGGCTGCGGCCACGATGGTGCCGAGGATGGTGCCTGCGATCACTTGGTTGCGTGTGTGGTCCCGCAGTTCGACGCGGGACCAGCCGACGACGACGACCAAGAGGAAGCCCAGGGCCATCCACGGGCCGTAGGTCTGTACGAGCATCGCGCAGGCACCTGCGGACACGGCCTGGTGGACGGAGATCTTCCAGGCGAAGGTGATTGCGGTGAGGATCGCGAGCGTCACGAGCATCGAGACGATGAGGGCAACCATGGTGCGCGGTGCCCCCGCGGCGAGCATCAGGACGATGCCGGTGGCTACTGAGAGCAGGATGACGGCCATCACGACTAGCCGTGCTGGCTTCGCTCCGACGTGTCTGTCGCCCCAGTGGCCTTTGCGAATGCCGTACTTGATGAAGGTGATCGGGATAACGGCCGCGAAGAGGGCGCCGACCACGCCCCAGGCGACACCTGTCCATTGTGCGGTGTGCCAGCCGACCAGCAGCGTGACAGCGATGATCCAGTTCTTCGGCTCGAGCCAGTCTGTAATGCGGCGGGCCAGCCGCGACTCGTGGGGGCGGACATCAGTTGTCATGTGAGGAGATCCTTTCTGAAGCGCCCTGCTCGTGGGAAATGGTCGACTGTTCTTGCCGGACGAATTCGGAAACGACTGGCGAGGTTAGGTACGCGCGGGCAACGGTGCGCAACCATGACAGTTCGCTCGGTCTGTCTCGGCCAGTGACGCCGAGGGGTGGATATTCAACTCCCCGCAGCCGTTCCCCATTTCGTGCGCTCTGGACGGCTGCACGCAACCAGCAGGCTTCCGCCACTGCGTCAGAGAGTTGCGCAGCGACCCCTTCCTGACGGACGAACCTCCGAGCCTTTGTGTGCATGTCGACTGACACGTACTCGCGAAGCGCCAGGCAGGCATCCTCGATCTCGATGACGCACCGCTCCAACCGGAAGGGGATACGCCTCCTGCCTACGGAGGTTGCCAGCACCACGTACGGGGCGGCTTCCGTGAGCTGCGCCCAGAGGGGACGCAGCTTCTGCAGGGTGCTCCACGCCGCGACGTATTCCACGGCGACAGAGAGCGGAGGCAGGCAGACGCCGATTGCGACCGACAGGACCGTGGCCTGCTTGAGCGTTGTGGAGAAAAGATTCTCCAAGTCTGGGTAGCTGGTGCCGGAGGCGAGCTGAAGCGTCACCAAGACGATGCGCTGGAGGGCGTACAGGCTTCCGAGCAGGGTCCCCAAGCCCAGAAACCCGAGGCCGGCCTTCCCCAGGAGGGTCCGGCTGTGGCGTACGCCGCCGAGGAACAGCCATGTCGCTACGACCATGGCGATGCCGATGTAGAGCGTGAAGACCGTCATGTAGAGGACAGGGAAGAGGGCACCACGGCCCTCCCCCAGCCTGACCGGCCCTCCCGGCGTCCAGTTGGCCAAGGCATAGAAGGCAAGCATGAGGGGCAAGGTCACGCCGGCGGCCACCAGCCGGGTGCGACGCGCCAGGCCCTGGGGTCGAACGACTGCGATGACGAAGTCGAGCAGGTACGCCGCCGAGGTGACGCCGAGCAGGTGCTTCAGCAGCGGCGACAGCCTGGCGTCTGCGCCGACGGCGGCATCGACTGCCTCCTTGACCTGCGGAACCTCGAATGACATGGCAGCGGCGAGAGTCACCAGGGTCAGCGCCAGGCTTCGCTGCTTGCGGGAGTGCCGGAGGGACGGCAACCGCCACAGAGCCACCAGCCAGAGGATGCCGGCGACGATGATTGATGTACTCATGAGCGGCGATTCCTCCGTGGGTGGACCAAGGCGTCGTCGAGCCGTGCCACCGCGCCGGACCGGCCGCGTTCCCGGCCCGAGTGGGCAAGATCGTCAAAGAGCTCTCCCAGGCAGGAGGCGGCCATCTCGGCGTCGTACTCGGTCTCGTCGTCGTAGCTCGTCCGGCCGAGAGCGGAGAGCACAGCAGAGGGGTCGACCCCGTCAGGGAGCACCGCCAGTAGAGACCTGACGACGCTCTCGTTCTCCCCGGCATGACCGAGCAGCAGGTGCGCTAGCTCGTGTCGCACGATTTGCGCGCGATGCCGCTCGCTGGTGGCCGCGAAGTGAAAGATGAAATCCCCGTAGTCGAACGAGAGAACCAGTCCGCAGGGAGCGTTGGGCCCTCCGGTCTCAGGCAATTCGTGGAGGTGCAGGGGGCGGCCACGCTTGATGGCGATCTGCCGGCATATTTCATCCACCGCGTAGGGATCGGATATATCGATCCCTCGCAACTGCTCCTCACACAGTCGCCTCAGCCGCGCCTCTCCGCGCGCGAATTGCCGCTTGAACATGGACGAGATCCTTGCTGTAGCCCCCGAATGAGCGCTGATACGGCCTGCGCTAACCGGAACCCACCAGTCCGCGTGGTTCTAGCAGAGCTTTGCATAGGGACAGATGGTTGCCCAAGGCGATCTTGAAGGACCATGTGCGGCATACTAGTCAAATCCACCCGGCGGGTGATCAAGGTCACATCACCGCTCGGGCCTGTCGAGCCCTTCCCAGCGTCGCGCCTGATTGATCACATCCGTGATCATCCGCAAGCTGTCCGCTGAGAGGCCGTTGGCTCGAAGCGCAAGGCCGCGCACGTCACTATCGGCTACGGCTTCGATGAGTTCCATGGAGGCGCGCACCTTCTCGGCCTCCTCGGCGTCGTAGTCCGAGAAGAAGTACTGCTCTTTGACATGGAAGTGGCCGGCGAGTCGTTCCACCGTCGTGTAGGTGGGGTTGGGCTTCGCCCCGGTCCGCAGCTGCGAGATCGCGCTCTCGGACACGGAGATCGCCCGGGCGACCTCGGCGTTGGTGTAGCGCTTGCCAGTCTCCGGGTTCGTCACAGTCTGGAACAGGTGGTTGAGCTTGTCGGCGAATGAGCGCCGAGCGTCGGCCGCGCCGCCGGGCGCCTCCGCCGGTCCGCTGGACTCCACCATCACCGACTCCTCTCATCTAGACGGCGACTCCGGACTGTACTGCAGTGTAGTTCCCAGGATCAAAGACCGAGATGCTTCACTTCAGTGTTGACAGACCGGGATCACTTTGGCGTAGGTTTTCGATCACAGCTTCACTGAAGTGTTGTGACGCCAGCAGGGCGCGGTAAGCGTTCCTTGCCCGGCCGTCGTGACCTACGTACGCGCTAGGACTCGCCCATGATCGCTCCACCCCCGTCGCACCAGCTCACGCGACTTCTACAGGGTTTAAGAACCAACTCTGGACCTTGACGCGGAGCCGTGCGTATGTTCGTCGTCCCCCGCCGGGCAGACAGCCCGCACGGACGAGCACAGGAGCAATGACGTGCACAACCTCCGGGCCTCATAGGTCCCAGGACACAGCGACGGCGCCCGAGAGCTGCAACTCCCGGACGCCGGACGCTTAACGGCTGTACCGCCCCGGCAAGGGCGGAGATCGCCACCATCACCACGCTGATCCCTTCCACGGGGCGTCTCAGCGTGGCAACACCAAAGGAGATTCTTGCATGCGCTCCGCCCTGCGCAAAAGGCCCTACCGTCCGGCCTGCGCGGCAGCTAGCTCCGCCTCGGCGCCTCAGCGCCCCGAGCCGGACCGCGCCATCCTGGCCCCCGCGAGCCGCCCCGCCCGCCCGCTTGCCGGGAGCGGCCGATGAGCAGCGAAGCCCGCGAGTGGGTGTGGGAGCACAGTTCCAGCCGAGGGGCCGCGCGTCTGGTCCTGCTATCGATCGCCGACCGGGTGGCCGACGATCAGTGCGTCTCCTGGGCCTCGCTGTCCAGCCTGGCCCAGCGCACCAACGCCTCGGTCTCCACGGTGCGCGAGGCCATCGAGCGTCTGCGCCTGGCCGGCGAGCTGGAACAGCTCGACGACCTGGTGGGTCCGCAGCGCAGCACGGTCTACCGCCTGCCCCTCGCCGCCGAGGCGGTCGCACAGGTCCTGCGCGAGCAGCGGGAGGAAGAGGGCGACACGACGGTACCGGACGAGGCCGACGGCCCTGCGAAGCTCCGGCTGTCGGCGCTGCGGCGGTACGGGATCCGCCCGCGTGAGGTGCCGGAATCCCCTGCGAGGGTCCGGAAACCGGCAGTACCGGAAACCGGCAGGTCCAGGCGGAAACCGGCACACCGACGTGCCGGTAGCAGGCACAGGGATGTACCGGCCACCGGCACACAGAACCGTAGTGAACCTGATTTGAACCGGAGGTACAGCAGTGGTGGTGCTGCGGTCACCTCGGCTGCCGAGTGGCAGGTCGACCCCGCCACCCACACATGGGCCCGCCAGCAGGGACACGTCGACCGCCTCGGCGAGCAGGGCCTGCAGGCCGCCGACGCGAAGTGGCGTGCCCACCGGGCGGGCCATGCTCCGAGGTCGGCGGAAGCCTGGGCTGCGGACTGGCGCTCCTGGGTCGCCCGGGAGCACTCCCCCAGCCGCCCGAACCTCTACGCTGTGCCCGGCCAGAACACCGCCGCGCCCGGTGGCATGACGCGGGCCGAGAAGCACACCGCCGCCCTTCTCGCCGCCCTGGACGAGCCGACCGGAACGGAGGGCTGAGCGTGGACCGCCGCGAAATCGCCGCTCTGCTGGCCTACATCGGCCGGCTCGACCCCCGCAGCATCCGCACCGACGAGGGCGAGGCCCGCGATCAGCTCGCCCAGTGGCACGAGCTGCTCGGTGACGTGCCGATGGCCACTCCGCACGGCTGGGACGCCCGCGTCGCCGCCCGCCAGCACTACCGCGCCTCGCCGTACCAGATCCAGCCCGCGGACGTGGTCCGCCCCTGGGAGAGCTACCGGCGCAACCGGCTGGCTCTCCACTGCGACCCCACACCGTCGGCGGACCCGGACGACCAAGCCGCCTGGACCGCAGAGCTGGTCGGCACCCGCCGCGCCGTCGCCGCCGGCATGGCGCAGCCCGCGCAGGCCCGGGCCATCACCAGCAGCCATGAGGGGATCAACCCGAGGCTGCAGGCTCGTCTGGACCAGATCGGCTCCTGCATACCGCCCGCCGCCCGAGCCGCCCTCGCACCGTTCCGGCCCGCCCGGGCTGCACGCGAAGATGCCGTCGCGCAAGGGCTGCCCGACGCCCTGAGCGTGCGATGCGAGTGGTGCTTGGCCCCGGTCGGCGAGCCATGCCGACGCCGCCGGATAGGCCCCAACGACGGAGTACGCGCCATCACGCCGCGCGCCACCCCGCACCCCGGCCGCCTCGACCTCGCCGCCTCCCAGCAAGCCCAGCACACCGAGCAGGCCCAGCATCCCGCCCTGGCCTGACCGGCACCTCCGGCGCGTGCATCCCGTCCGCTGCACCGCCCCAAGATCACCGTCCCGCACCGGCTGCGGCGCACGCCCACGCGCCGCAGCCGGCACCCGACGCCGCACCCGCCGAGCACCGCCCTAGCCGGCGAGCCGGTGCGGCAGCACATCGGAGACTCGCCTTGCGCCACATCACCACCCACGACGCGCCGGCCACCGGCCTGCGCGGCATCGCAGACACCAGCTGGCACACCCGCGGAGCGTGCCACGGCATGGACGTCGAGGACGCCGACGCGGTGTTCTTCCCCGGGCCCCGGGATCACGAGGAGATCGCGGAGGCGAAGGAGCTGTGCGGCTGGTGCCCCGTCCGCCGCGCGTGCCTGGACTTCGCCCTGGAAAACGTCCTCAAGGAGGGCATCTGGGGCGGGCTCACCGAAGCCGAGCGGCGCCCGCTGCACGACAACCTGCACCGGCGCCTGGACTACCGGCGTGTGACCGCCTTCTTCCAGGGACGCGACGTGCACCTGACGGAAGCCGAGCGCCAGGCGGTCATCGACCACGCCTACGTCCGGGGCTGGCAGCCCGACCGGCTCGCCGTCGCCCTGCAGATCAGCCACAAGCACGCCCGCGACCTGCTCCGGCAAGCAGCCAACAAGGTCTTCGACCGCGACCGCAACTACGGCGTGCCCCGCTCCAAGAAGAAGCGGAAGAAGACCTCCAAGCCCAAGGGCGCCCCCGCGCCCGCAACTCCCGGCACTCAGCAGCCGACAGGCCGCCCAGCGGCGTCGACCCCGGCGCACGCCCCTCTCGGAAAGGCAGCATGACCCACCCTGTCCTCGCCTTCGGTGCTACCTCGGACCTCCCTCTCCTCCTCGCCGCCGTCGTGCCCGCCGCCCTCGCGCTCGTGCTGACCGCCTGGGCGATCCGGCGCCGGGGGACTCGCTCGCAGAAACGTCTCGGCGGCCCGGCGGTCAAGGTCGCCGCCGTCGCCGCCCTGGGCTGCACCGCCTATAGCGCCGACACCTCGTGGCGGTTCGCGGCCGACTACCTCGACATGGCCGGCACCGCCGAGCGCGCCGGTATGTTCGCCGCTGCCGAGCTCGCCCTGTTCGCCACCGCGCTGATGGCACGGCAGAACCTCGCTGTCCAGGGCGCTCCCGGCCTGCCGGGCACGCTGGTCTGGGTGATCACCACAGTGCAGGTGATCCCGGCCTACGCCGAGAGCGGCCCCGTCGGCGGCACGGTCCGGGCCTTCGTCGGACCGGTCATGGCGGCGATGCTGTGGCACCTGGCCATGGGCATCGAACTGCGCCTGCGCACCCCGGGTGCCGCCTCGAACGGACTGATCGCCGTCCTGGGCCGGGAAGCACGCGAGCGGCTGCTGTCCCGCCTGGGCATCGCCGCGCGAGACCGGGACGCCGCACAGATCACCCGGGACCGGGCCACCACCCGCGCGGTCACCCTCGCCGCCCGTCTCGCCGAGCGCACACCCGAGCAGCAGCAGAGCCGTCGCGGCCGGCGGCTGACGCGACGCCTGTCGAAGGCGGTCGGCAGAGCTTCGGTCGGCACCGACCCTCTCCAGCGGGCACAGCTGCTCGACCAGCTCGCCGCCCGGCGACACGCACTGGCGCTCGCCACGGTCTCGCTCCCTTCTCCCTGGTCCCCGGCGCACAGCAGCGCATCGGCGGCCACGGTCCCCGCACAGCCGGCATCAAATGGGCCGGTCCCCGTCCTCGGTCTCGAAGGTTTCGACGAGCCGGTCCGGGACCGAGGACCGAGGACTCCTCGGGGACCGGTCCCCGAGAAGGCGGACCCGGAAGCCGAGGCTGGCGCGGGGACCAAAGGCGACGCCACCGGAACGGCCGCGGGGAGCAAGTCCTGTGAAGACGGCGCGGTCCCGGGGACCGAACTCGCCGGTCCGGAATCCGCAGCGCGGGACGCAGCGGCCGTGAGGACCGACCGCAACATGCGAGAAGTAGCAGCTCAGGACGCGGATTCTCATCGGGGACCGGGCATCGCGAAGTCGGGGACCGAGACCACCCAGGACCGGGGACCGACCGCCCCACAGTCCGGGACCGAGACCACCCAGGACCGAGGACCGACCGCCCCACAGTCCGGGACCGAGACCACCCAGGACCGAGGACACAAGGTCCCGCTTCGCCGGAAGCCGACCAGGACGTCCCGGACGAAGAACAAGGACAAGCGTGCCCGGTCCCGCTCTCCGCAGACGGAGCGCCAGGCACGCGAGCTGGGGGAGTCCGAGCGCCAGCTTGTCCGCCAGGTGCGCCCCCATGTTCCCGCCCTGCTCGAACGGGACGGCAACGGCGCGATCACTCGGGTGCAGCTGCGCGAAATCATCCGCCGCCAGGGCCTGACGGGAGTCGGTAACGACCGACTCGGCCTGGTCCTCCAGGAGCTGCGGAACGAGGACATCACGACGCCGAGGAGCACCGCCCGATGAAGACCTGCCACCAGTTCAAGACCGTCCGTGCGGAGTACGAGCGCGAGATCGGATTCATGCTCGCTCACTCCGAGCGGCACGCGGGCAGGCCAGCGGCGAAGTCCAGCGCGAAGCAGGCTGCCTCGGCGAAGCAGCGGATGGCCCGCGCGCTCAATAGCCACGTCGGGCGCTGCCCCGAGTGCGGCTGAACCGGCAAATCCCCAGCTCAAGGCCCGTATCCGTAAAGGTGGCCCGGCTCAAGCCGGGCCACCGCGCCTCTTAGGAGATACGCCATGATTCCGCATCCCCCTCGCTTTTCCGGGCCCACCACTGCCGAGGCCGATGCCTGGGCGGAGGTCCTCGTCCGCCGGCAACTCCTCCACGCCGTCGTCCTCATGCCGACCGGGCAGTGGCTCGTCCAGGACCGTCCCAACAAACCGGTCCGCGTCCTTGCCAGCCCAGCCGATCTCCTCGCGCTGGCCGCAACCATCCAGCAATATACCCGCTCTATGAGGCCCGAATCCCGATGACGAACGCACCCAAGAACGGCACCACCCCGGAACCTGATCCCGGCTCCAACTCGGTCTCGGGGCGAGCAAGTTGGGGCGGAAGCATAGCTTCCGCCGAGCCCGCCCCCGAGGGGGCGGGAGAGGCCCTGCACCGGGGGGCGCAGGTCCTTCGGGCTTCGACCGGGGGCGGATCGAAGCCGGGGCAGGAGGAGAAGCAGATCGAGCCGCCCGCCCGTCGACAGCGCGCTCGTCAGCGCCCGCGTCAGCCGCCCGCGAAGAAGCGCTTGCGCCAGCCCGCCACGCGATTCAACGAAGACGAGTACGCCCTGATCAAGTCCGCCGCCGCCCAGTGCAATCTGTCCGTCGCCGGGTTCCTCGCCCGCTCCGCGCTCTCCGCCGCCCGCGACCTGAGTCGTACCAGCGCTGAGATCGCCGACGAACGCGAAGTGATCACCGCCCTGTTCGACAGCCGGCGTCGGCTCGGGTGGGCCGGCAGCAACCTCAACCAGGCAGTCAAGGCACTCAACTCCGGCGCAGACGTTCCCCACCTCGAAGCGGCCATCGCCGCCGTACGGCGTGCCGCCGATACCGCCCATCAGGCCGCCACACGGCTGATCGAGCACTACGGCTCATGATCCCCAGCGTCAACCCGTCGGGATCCGACACCCGAGGTCTCCTCTACTACCTCTACGACACCGGCAAGCACGAGGACCACACCGACCCTCACCTCGTCGCCTCCTTCGACGGCATGTCCCCCGACCCGGGCCGCGACCCGAACACCACGCTCACCGACCTCCAGCAGCTCCTGGACCAACCGATGATGGCCCTCGCCAAGCACGCCCGCCCGGCCAAGCACGTCTGGCACACCTCCGTGCGCGCAGACCCGGGTGACCGGATCCTGACCGACGAGGAGTGGGCCGACATCGCCCGCCGCATCGTCGCCGCCACCGGCATCGACCCCGGCGAGGGACAGTCCGGCTGCCGCTGGGTCGCCGTGCGCCACGCCGACGACCACATCCACATCGTCGCCACCCTCGTCACCGAGGACGGCCACCGCCCCGACGACTTCCGCTCCGGCGCCCGCGCCCAAGCCGAAGCCCGCCTCATCGAGAAGGAACTCGGCCTCCACCAGGTCGCACCGGGGGACGGCACCGCGGCGAAGCGGCCCACCAGCGCCGAACGCCACAAGGCCGAGCGGCAGGGCCGAGAGCGAACCGCCCGCGAGGAACTGCGTGAGTCCGTACGGCGTGCGGTGGCCGGAGCGAGAAGCGACGAGGAGTTCTTCGAGCGGCTCGCTGCCGCCGGCCTGCTGATCCGCAAGCGCGCCGCGCCCTCCGGTGACCTGCTCGGATACAAGGTTGCCCTGCCCGACGACCTGAACAAGGACGGCGAGCCGGTGTTCTACCCCGGCGCGCGCCTGGCTCCCGACCTGTCCTTGCCTCGCATCCGCGAGCGGTGGTCCGGTGATGCGCATGATGTCCCTGCGGCCCGGCGGGAGGAAGCGATTCGCACGGGGCCGGGCAGCCCGGCCTCCGCGCGCCGCGAAACAGCATCGGCCGTGTGGCAGGCCGTGCTCGTCGTCGAACACGGCGAGGACGGGGTCGCCGCCGCCCACATCGCAGCGGCCGGCGAGGTCCTGGACGCCCTCGCAAAGACGTCCGCTGCCCACACGCGCCGCGAACTGCGCGACGCTGCCACGGCTTTCGAACGGGCCTCGCGCTCCCACGTCCATGCCGTACGGGGGCACGATCGAGCCCTGCGGCAGGCCGCCCGCGACCTCGTCCAGGGCGGCCCGGCCATCGGCCGCGGTGAGGACGGAGCCACCACGGCGATGGCGATCGACATGCTGTTCTTCCTGATCACCGCCACCGCGCACTGGCACGCCCGGAAGGGCCACGCCCAGCAGGCCGAGGCCGCCACCCGAGCCGCCGAACACCTGCGCGCCGCTTACCAGGCCGCCTCGGCTCAGCCGCTCGGTGTGCTCTACCAGCGCGGCCGGCGTCTGAGCCGGCCGGTGCTCCAGCGGCAAAGGGTGCTGCTGCGCGAGGCGCTCCCGGAACTGGCTGAGCAAATCCTTGCCGAACCCGGCTCGTACGCCCTGGCCGCGACCATCGCGGAAGCCGAAGCCGCCGGCCACGACCCGGCCGCCCTCCTGTCCGACGTTGCCGCTCGGCGCGAGCTGGGCACCGCGGACTCGATCAGCGACGTGCTCGTATGGCGGATGCGGCGGACAGCCGACCTGCCCGCCGATGCCTCCCAGCTTCCCGAGACCAGTACCGCAGCGAACCGGTCCGCGACGCGCAGGGCGACGACCAGGCCGTCCGCGCCCGACAGGTGGCGCAGCGGAGAGGCGTCACCGCGTCAGGCCCGATAAGTACACCGGACGGCACGCGGGCTCCCCGGATCGCCGCTGTGCCGTACCGAGATATGCGTCGTGGCCTCCTCGTCACCCGGGCAGCCGAGAGGCCACACCCGTGCTGACCTGGCCGAAGGGACTGTGGACGTTGTGAATTGAAACCGCCGACGGCGTGGGGCACGATCATGAAACGCGCAGGACGAGGTGCCGAGGTAGAGGGGGACGCCAGGGTGTTTCACCGGATACGCCGCAGGGCCAAGGGGCCGAGCGAAGCTCAGAAACGGTTTGCCGAGCTGCACGCGCAGATGCAGGGACAGGTCCCGCCCGGCATCGGCGTGCCGGCGCCCGAGCCGCAGTCCGCCGTGCCGACCGCCATCGTGGACGACTTCCTCCCGCCGGAGCTGCGGGTGCCGAGCCACGACCAGGTCGAAGGCAAGATGATGCCGTGGAAGCAGCCCCTGGTCCTCGATGGCAAGATGGCTACCTGCGCCGAGTGCGGCGCGTACCGGGACTGGCTCATCCTCTCCACCCGCGGTGAGATCTGGCTGCGCTGCAGGGCCGGACATCAGCAGCTGGAGACCCGCATCGACACCGCCTGGTACAACCGGCACTCCGGGCCGGCGGACTCGACGCACGCCACGTTCGAGGACTGCCTGCGCCACCTCGGGCACTGACCACCACTCCTACGACCCCACCGGGCCCGCGGGCCCGCACTGACCACCCGTCGCCTAGCACCAAGGGGTCAGTTCCGTCATGCGCGTTCGCGTCGCCACCACCGCACTCGGCATCACCGCCGCCCTCCTCGCCGTGCCCGCCTGCTCCACCGACACCACCGGGTCCACGCACCGGACCTCCTCCTCCCGTACGGAAAAGCCGACCGAGGCCGCCCAGGAGCCGCCCGCGCTCTCCTCAGCCGCGCTCGAGTCCCGCCTGCTCGGCCCGCGCGACCTCGGCAGCGGCTACCTTCCCAAGCCGGAGCGTCCGGCCCAGCACGACGACGTCACCGTCATCGGCTGCCCGGCCCTGAACGAGCTGGGCGGCGACGCGGCGACTGGCGGCACGCTCGCCTTCCCGCACAAGGCGAATGCGGACTTCACCTACGGCGGCAGCTCCTCGGAGATCTCCGAGGAGCTGTACAGCGACAGCGTGAAGAAGCTCTCCGACGGCATCGGCCGGATCTTCGACGCCATGGCCGGCTGCCCGGCCTATCAGGTCGTCTCCGGTGGCACCCCGGTCGACGTGACCTCGCAGAAGCTGCCCGCGCCCACCGTCGGCGGTGATGAGCAGTGGAGCCTGCTCCTGACCTTCATCGCCGGGGGACGGAGCACCGTGGTCAAGCAGACCGCGATCCTTGACGGCAACCTGCTGCTGGTCGTCTCCGGCTCCCCGGCCCTCGTCGACCGCCACCTCGACAAGGCCCTCGCCAAGGCCACGGCAACGAGCTGACCTGCGCGCGCGTCACGCAGCTGCCTCCGACCACCGCGGGTCGGGGGCAGCAGTGCGTTATGGGCTGCGCATGGACGACCCGACCGGCCACTTCACCCAGGAAATAGGAAAATCCGGCACCCCCAACTGGCGGATGCCGGACTGCGGTCGTCGGGAGTGGTGCGCGGGACGTTAGATGGCCGGCGCGCGCAGGAGGTGCTCCTGGGTGGCCTCGGGCAGGACCCGCCGCAGGACCGGTGCGGTCGAGCTGAGGGAGGCGGCGAAGGCGGCGACGAGGTCGTGCGGGACGCTGGCGGCGAACGAGGCCACCCACAGAAGCGGGGCGCCGAGCACGGGCTCGGCCCACGCCTGCCATCCGGCCGGCCCCCTCTCGTCGTCCCCGGCGGACAGGGCCCGTAGGTCGCCGTCCTGGATGAGGGGCGGCACCTCCCCCAGGCTGATGTGCGAGATGAACGTCGGGTCCATCGCTGCCGCCTGGGGTTGGTCGATGTCGCGGAACCAGCCGTGGGCGGCGACAGCGTCAAGGACCAGCTCGGGTCTCGCGAGCGCCGAGACAGGCTGGTTGCTTGCGTCGAGCGCGACGAGGAAGTCGACCACCGCCTCGCCGGGGACGTCACGAGTGAAGTAGGCCGACCACTGGGCGAGCGGGCTGCTCGCCTCGGCTCGGGCTGAGATCTGCCAGGCGATCGACAGCCCACCCAGGTGAAACGGTTCGTCCGCCAGGCCCCACTGGGCCCAGCGCAAGGCGTCGGGGCTGATGTGCAGGACGGTGCTGCGCACAACCTGGCGGTCCTCCGGTTCCTCGTCCGGCTCGTGCCGTCCGCGGACGATCGTCAGGCTCGTCCAGCCCAGGCCGGCAAGCGCGTCGGCGACGACGTCGTAGAGGCGTCCATCGTCACCGGCCAGGTGCCGGGGGCCGACCCAGAACGCGGGCTGGCCGCCGCGCGGGGCGGACGGGTCGGGCGGAAGGTCGGGGTACAGGGGCGCCTCCAAGGGCTCGGTGCGGATCTAGTTGCCGCCGGCACGGCGGCGAGGGCGGCGCGGGGGCGCCTGGACGGGGCCCTGCCACGTCAGGGCGATGGCGACCTCCGGCGGAAGGTGGCCAAGCTGTGCGTCCTCGTCCCGCCCTTCGGCGAGGTAGACAACGGTCCGGCCGGTCTCGTCGACCGACTGCAGGACCTGCGCCAAGCGGTGCGCCATCGGGAAGAACGGGTTCATGGCCTGGCGGACCGGAGCGCTCCGGTCGCAGCCGGACAACAGATCGATGAGATCGCCGACGGTCATCTCCGGGGACGTCACGACCAGCCTCCTGGGGTTCGAGGGAAACGGGGGCGGTGGAGCCAGGCCGGCCTAAAGGCACCGCCAGCGCTCACAGGGCGGGCGCTATGTATCGGTGACCGCGCTGTCAGAGGCGGCGTGCGGTCTGCAGCACCCTCGCCACGGTGGCGGCGACGATGTCGGCCGGCGTCTCGGTGTCGAACGACAGGTGGTAGCCGCGGACCTGAGCGGTGCCGGTGACAGCGATCTTCCACCCCTCGCCGTCCGTGCCGGGTCGGCCGTGCGGAAACCAGCCGAGGTAGAACCGGCCGTCCTTCGAGCTGACGTGCACGTCCGCGCGATCATCAACGATCAGGTGGAAATCCTCGGCCGAGAACTGGTCCAGGACCATAGTCGGCTGACCGGGGCCGAGCTGCCACTCCCGCAGTCGCAGGGCCTCGACAGTGGTGGAGAAACCGGGGCCCGCAGGGGCTACGGTCACGAGCAATCACCTCTCTGACCTGGGGTTTCTTGTAAGGTCGTCTACGTTGACATGCCCTCGCGCCCGTTGGCCAGTCTTTCCCGGAACATTCCTGTCTGCCCCCGGCGAACTGCCGTCCGTCGACAGCTGTGGGATCTCAGATTCCGTGGCCCTAACGCCAGCTGCCCCAGTGCACTCCCGCGCGGGGACTACGCCGTACAGCCTGGCGGCGACCTTGTCCCGAGTCGGGACACGCGGCGTGTCCCGACTCGGGACACCGGATCCGTCCCGAGTCGGGACAGGTATCCCACGATGACTTTGCTGCTGGTTCCCCAAGCGGCACCAGCCCGAAGAGGGACACCGCCCCCTCTGGGCTTCACAGGCTCTCTGGCGAGCCTGCCTCATCCGCTAGCGAGACGGATCGTGAAGCATCGGTCCGCCAGAGCCCCCCAAGGTCGGCAAGGTGCTGGCGAAGGGCGCCGCGCTGCTCCTCAAGGTCCTGCGAGGCGGGAGACAGAAGATAGACATTGTCTCGGTAGGGACGGAAACCCAGGCTCTCCCACCCCTGGGCAATTTGGCGTTCACGCGGTCCCACTCGGCTCTGGCCGTCAGCCGATGGCTGCTGAGATCGGTGATGCCGGGCGAACAGGCGACGGCCCGGCAGCCGGCCATGAGCCGGGTGATCACCTCGCAGGCAAGCACGGCCGCCAGACCGTGCCCGCGCCATGTCGGATCCAGCGTCACGCGATTCATGACGAGCAGCGCTGAGCCGACATATTCCAACTGTTCGCTGACTTCATCGGTGAAGGAACCCGTCTCGGGATCAAGGAGGGCCTGCGCGGTCTCGTACAGTTCCTTCGACTCCTCCTCCCATGGCCCAGTAGGCGTTGCGGCCCCGGTCGAGGTGCACCCGGTAGAACGTCATGGAGCCGACGGCTACGTCCTCGACCGTGCACGAGGAGCAATCAGCAGTCGCACACCCGCTGGAGCTGACCGGCTCGCGATGTTCACCATGAGCGCGCCGGCGGTGCAGGACAGCCACGTTCCAGCACTCCAGCGTGTCCGCCTGGGGAGTGTCCCAGAGTCCGTCGTCGTAGGAGATGCGCAGGTGCAGCTCGGAGGGGTCGCCTGGCAGCGGGGAGGGCTCGGTCACGGCCGCAGCGTAACGAGGTGTCCGCGCGTTCGTGGATAACGGAGCCCCGGCTCAGGGACGGCGTGCCCACACCCACGCCGAAGCAGGGAGTTCGTGCGCCGGGACCCGCGGTCCTTCGCCGAGCTGAAGGGCCAGCTATTCCTCCCGATTCATCCGCGGCAGCTCACCGCACGCGCGTCACGGTGACCACGGCATGCCTCGTCGTCCCCGCCAGCACCTCGACGAGCAGCCCGGACTCCGCCGCCGTGAACGACTCGCCCCCAGCCGCCCGACCTCGCGCGGCCGGGGCAACGGCCACCAGCGCCGCCGCGACCTGCGCGGCCAGCTGCGCCCCGAGCCGCTGAGACAATGCAACACGGCCGTCAGGCAACCGCACCGCCAGCGCCCGCGGCCGACCCGCCGCCCCCGTGAACCCCACCACCTCCGCGTCGATCGTCTCCGCGTGTCTGACCTTCTTCCACGACGACGACCGACCCGCCCGGTACGGCGACCGCCCCCTCCACACCGGAGCCGGTCAGCGTCTCGTACCAAACCCGGGCGACCTCCACGTCTTCCGTCGCCGACACTGCCTGAATTGGCGACCCCTCCGGCAGCCCGGCCACCATGTCCAGCATCAAGGCGCGCCGCTCCTCATACGGACGCCCCCTCACGTCCCCGGTGGGCAACGACATAACGTCCCACACGATGAGCAGCGCAGGGTGCCGCGCTGCCAGCTCCCGCGACCGTGCAGGCGAGGAAGCCGCCCGAGCCTGAGCGGCCTCGAACGACACCCGCCCGTCAACCACGACGACGGCCTCGCCGTCCAGGACGACACCAGGCGGCAGGGCCATCCCCGCCACGGCAAGATCCATCCAGGGCGTCGTCACGTCCCGACCCGACCGCGCTTGAAGTCGAACCGTCTCAGCCAGCCGCCACAAAACTGTCCGGTGACCGTCCTTCTCCAGATTCCGGTGTGTCTCATGAGACACGGGTTAGTTGAGCAATGCATGCCCGCTTAAGGGAGCGGCCGTCGGGCTTGGCCCGAATCAAGCCTCGGCCGTGTCTGCGGCGGGAAGGGGCTCGTCCTGCGGCATACGGCGTGACTGCCCCGACGCCCCATGGCCGTTCAAGATTTGACGGCCTCCATGACAGTTATCAAAGTGGTAGAAGAGGGGTGGAAAGGGGCCGCCGCTGTGAGCAGTGCGCCGAGCGAACTTCCCCGGCTGCTGACGGCAGCAGAGTCGGCGGCACCGGTGGACGCCGTCAACGTCATCGCCGAGCACCTACGACGACGTTTCACGGCAAGAGAAGTCTCCTTCCTGATCGTGGACCTGACAGGGAGGGCAGTGGCTCGGCTGCCCACCGCAGACGTGGAGGGCGGGCGGGAGGCGGAGCGGATTTCCCTGTTCGGCAGCGTCTATGAGCAGGTGATCCGCACCCAGCGCCTGTATCAGGAGGTGACCAGTCAGGGGCAGCGGATGATTGTTCCGGTCACCAACCGAGGGGATGCCATCGGGCTGCTCGAACTGCTGCTGCCGGCCGCCCCCGACGAAGGCGTCCTGGAAGCGGTCGGGGAAGCCGCCCACGTCCTGGCCTACATCGTGATCGCCAACGGGCGCTTCACCGACCTCTACACCTGGGGCAAACGCTCCAGACCCCCCACACTGGCCGCGGAAATCCAGTACCAGCTGCTGCCCCCGTCCCTGTCGTGCGAGGCCGCGCAGTTCGCACTGTGCGGAAATCTCGAGCCTTCAGAAGACCTCAGCGGCGACACCTTCGACTACACACTGGACCGCGACACTCTCCACGTGTCGCTAACCGATCCCATGGGCCACGACATCGCCGCCGCCCTGGCCGCCACCGTCCTGGTGAGCGCCCTGCGCGGCGCCCGCCGCGCGGGAGCCGGCCTCGCCGACCAGGCACACCGCGCCGACCGGGCACTGGCCGACCACGACCACGGCCACGCCACCGGCCAGCTACTGCGCATCAACCTGCACACCGGCCTGGCCCGGCTCGTCAACGCCGGCCACCCCTGGCCCCTGCGCATGCGGAACGGAACCGTGAAGGAGATCCCCTGCGAAGTGGACCCGCCCTTCGGGTTGTCCGTCATCGAGCCCTACCCCTACCGGGTCCAGACCATCGACCTGCGCCCCGGTGACCGTCTGCTCATGCTCACCGACGGCATGCTCGAACGCCACGGGGAGAACATCGACATCCCCGACCTGTTGCAACGCACCAGGGGCCTCCATCCGCGGGAAACCACACTGATGCTGACGTCCGCGGTCCGTGACGCCGCCGGCGGCAGGCTCGAAGACGATGCCACCGTGATGTGCCTGGACTGGCACGGTACCCACGACACCCAACGCCACGTCAGCTCCGGCGCGGACACCCGGCAAGCCTCCGCCAGCCGCCCCAAGCACAAACCGTGACCAGGGAGGGAATCCCCTGGCGACAAGCTCATCCCACCACTCCCGAAGGCGGCCTGAACCCTCACCGGCAGCCGACCACCAGGACCGCTCAAGAACCGGTGCCAATGAGACAGTACGAGATGTCTGGAGAACCGTCCCACTTCGGCTCCGCTGCCGCTCCCGGTGGCAGAGCGGGGTCGGACACGGCCACGGTGAGCATCGGCTCGGGCAGCGTCCACATCACGGGCGCAGCGACTCCGGAGGAGGCGCCGCACTGAAGTCGTGGGGGCCGCCGTCGCGCCATTCCACCCAGTCCGGCAGGTCGAGGACGTCGGCCGGATCGGCGATACCGGCGCCCTCCAGGAACACGATCAGGTCGTGGTCGCTGTACGCGGTGCCGAGAATCTCGTCCTGGCCGTGCCGGTGCACACTCACCCGCCGACCCCCGGACGGCGAGGGCCGGTGCACGACGATGGGCGCCCTGGTCACCCCTCCAGCCTGCCTCACCCACGCGGAGGGGCGAGTCAGGCCACGGTCGCACTGGGGCCAGCAGGACCCCCGGAAACCGTTCCCCGGCGTCGTACGGCGCTTGGGGAGCGGGCTCAGGACATGTCCTCGTACCCGGGCAGGATGCCCGTCTCCGTACGCGCCCAGACCCAGGACTCCGCATCCGCCGGCACCACGGAGACGCCTTCTTCGGCCGCCCGGACCGCGACAGCCCACACGGCCTCCGGGGTCAGACGCCCGTCCGTCGTCGTATGCCCGGCCTCGCAGGTGATTGAGGTCTCCTCGCCGCGCGCGGCAGGCCGGTACGGGCTCCGCACTCACTGCAGATGACCGGGACCCGGGAGGCGAACCCGGTGGCCGCACTGCGGTACTCGACCACGCCGGCGAACCGCACCTCGTACTGCGCCACCTTGTTCTTCGGGTCCCCTCCGCTGCTGACCGGTCCGCTCCCATCCTCGCGGTGGCCCGCCCCCTGCGCCAGCCCTCTCCTGGTCACCTCTCTGCCCGAGCCCGGCAGGCGGGCTACCGGGTGGCAGTGCCGGGAAGGTAGAGGTCACCGGGCACCCGTGGTGCGTCGGCCCGGGCGATCGCCTCCACGATGCTGTCGCAGGACAGCCGCGGGTCGCGGGTCACATGCCCAGCGGTACACCGCAGCGTCGCGAGCCCGGCCACCTGATCGACGGTCAGCCGGTGCCCGGACCGCGCCCCGCAGCGACCACACGCCACGGGCAGACGGGAGAGGCCGCCGTCGTAGGAGATCCACACCATGCCGGTGACATCGAGGCGCTGGCGACTCCATACGGCCGCGCCGTCGGCATCGTTCAGGGCCGTCACGGCGAGGACGGCCAGGGCCTCGATGTCCTCGACCGGCACGCCCATGCTCCGCACGGACGGCTCACCCCAGGAACCGTCCGGAGCCACCCTGCCGGTGAGGACCTGCGCGGCGCCCGCGTCCTCGTGGACCACGAGCGCGAGCCACCACCCCTGCGTCTCGTGCACGAGCCGGACCCGCTCCCCGTCCGGCACGCTCCGGACCCGACCGGACCAGCCCAGGGCCTCCACAAGCCGGCCCGCCACGTCCTGAGCCCGGCTCACCACGGCTCCACCTCGGCGTCGGCAAGGCCGGCGAGCATCCGCTCGCGGCGGGCCCGGGCCATCACGGCGGCACGGTCACGGACCGTCGGGTACGGCTGTCCGGCGCCGGCGGCGTCCTGGACGTGATGGTCCACCGCTCCCAGGGCCGCGTTGTGCTCGCCCTGCCACCGGCCGGTTCCGTACGCGGCGAGCAGCTCCTCACGCTCACCGCCCCCCAACTCCCCCACCGGCGCCGCCTCCAGCGCCGACAGGGCGTAATCCCGGAGCGTGCCCAGGACATCGGCCGACCCGGCCGGGGCGGCCAGGAGCACGTCGGCGACCTGCTGACCGCTCAGGCCGGCACCGGCCGCCACCGCATGCACCGCAGCCGCCACCAGGACCACCGTACGACGCTGCTGGTCCACCGGCGGCGCATCCCCGCTCGCCAGATGCCACAGCAGCAGCTCCTCGGCAGCCGAGAGGCTGAACTCCCACGTGCTCCCAGGCTGTTCGGTCATGCCGGTGACCGTATCTCACTGCGAGTAACCCGCGGTGAGCGCATGCGACACCCCTGTCCACGATCGAGGGTGAAGCCCTGTCCCACCACACCGGGCGCGCGCCACATTCGGTCGGGCTCCTCTATCACACACGCCCTTGACCGCGACCTGATCGCAAGCCGAAACCCGCGATGTCCAGGGAAAACGTCGTGGTAGCAGTACCGGACAAGGGGGTATAGCGGAGCCGGACAAGGGGGGTCGCGCGCGCCCGGCCGCCCCCGGACACGGGGGCGCCGGCGGCGGGCAAACCGGTGCGGTGCGGAGCATCGGGTGCGGTGCACCGGAGCGCACGAGTGCCGGGCATCGTCACGGTGGTGCGGTGCCGGGTGCGGCGGCGCATCACCGCGGTGTGCACCACGGTGGAGTCCGCGGCATCAGGTGGGGACTCCACTCGGTAGACGATGCCCGGCATCGTCACCGCAGCCAAACGTTGGAGTGCCGCACCCGGGACAGGGCGCGGGCATCCCGGCGCGCGGCCGCGTTGCCGATCCGGCTCTGCCGGGAGCGGGGCCGGCGCGACTCCCTAGCCGCGAGGCGGCGCTTCCCGGCGTCCTGGAGCCGCTCCCGCTGATCGCGCAGCTCCTTCTTCTTGTCCTCCTTCAACTTCGGCGTCTGGGGCCGCTTCCAGATCGGCTGCCATCGCGCGGGCTCATCGGCCTCGTGCTCCTGGTCCTCGTCGAGCGCGGCGGCCATCTCCGGGCGGGCCGCGCGGGCGCGGGCGAGTGCGTCGTCAGGGTTGGGCAGTTCTTCCGGGGTGCTCACGCGACTCCTCCTGGACTTCGGCCCGGCGTGTGCTGGGTGCCGGGTTGCTGGGTGTGCGGCGGCGGGGCCGTCGCCGGGGTGGGTTGCGGGCGAGGGCCGTGGGCGGCTTCGCGTGCCCGCCGGCTGTCCTGGAGCGTGGCGGCCACATGCGCGGCGGCGGCTTCCAAGGTCTGGTGCGTTCGTTCCACCGTGTCGACGCCGGTCTCCGGCTCCAGGAGGCGCCTGTTCTTCGGGCCGGCGCGGAACGGCCGCGGGTGCGACCTCGAGGCGGCGGGCACGGCGACGGTGCGCGGCCGGGTACGGGAGCCCAGGCGCTCCGCACGGCGCACCGCGTGGGCCCGGGCGGCCAGGACGTTGGCGGCGAGGCGGGCCCGCTCGTACAGCGGGGTGGTCCGCTTGCGGGTCAGCGGGCGCAGCACGGCCTGGTCCTCGGTGTCGCGCGGATACAGGTCGAGCAGTTCGGTGTGGACGTCGCGCAGGAGTTCGGCGGGGTGGTGGCGTCGAAGGTGATCTCCCAGGCCCTCGGGCCGAAGGGGGCACGGTCCATGCCGATGGTCCACATGTCTGGGCCTCGCTCCTCGGGCCTGGGAGCGAAGCGGGTCCACAGCCGGGCGCAGGGGCTGATGGCGAACACCATCCCTTCGAGTCCCTGGTGAAGGTGCCATCCGTCGTCGAAGGGGAAGGCCCAGATCGTCTCCAGGTCTGCCTGACCGGGACCGGCGAGGTGACGCGGGAGAACTCTCACGGTCTGGGCAGGGTCGAGATTGTTGAAGGGGTCGCGTGGTGGGTCGGGCAACACGAGGAGATGCTCCTGCTGAGTAGGTGGTGCGGGGATCGGGACGAGGCTCAGCGGGTGCGGGCCCCGGCGGGGGCGGTCGGCGGAGCTGGAGTGCTGCGCGGCGTGGGGACGGCCGCACGCTTGGGCGCGGAGGCAGCCCAGGCGCCGGGGAACCATACGGCCGTGTACTGCTCGATGGCGTCGCGCAGCCCGGTGGTGACGGCTCCGTCCCACGGGGGGCGGCCGGGGCGGTGGTAGGTGCCGAAGGTGCCGTACTGCTTGGTGTGCGGAGGGGTGGTGGTGGCTTCGTCGCGGCGGTGGAAGGTTCCGTGGTCCACGAAGCTGAGTGCCACCGCGTCGATCTCCCCGCGTTCCGGGTGGACGACTGCGACACGCAGCCCGCCGTAGGTGTCCGCGTGGATGGTTCGGGTGAAGTCAATCCGCAAACGCAGCGGCGTGCCCGGCACGGGGGCGGCGTAGTAGGTGTTGCCCACGACGGCGTGCTCGTGGAAAGGAAGGCACAGCTCGGTGAAGAACTCGGGAGCCTGCAGGGACACGAGGATCTCCGGTCGGAGTTGAGTGGAGTCAGCGGCGTTGGCCGGGCAGGGCATGTCGGCTGGTGGTGCTCCAGCGCGGAACGCTGGCCGCGGGAAGCGCGGCCGGGCGGCGGGACGCTGCGGCCCGCCGGACGTCGAGCGGGGTGGGCGTCGGCGGAGAGGGCGGGTGGATCGGGGAAGTCTGGGCGTGGTCCTTGACGTAGCTGGAAGTGTCGTCCCGCCATCGAGGAAGGGGTGCGGGGTCGGCCACGGCCTCGGTCACAGCTCGCAGAAGGGCTGCGGGGGTGTCGGTGCTGGCCGTGGCGTACCAGTAGGGCCGGGCTGAGGAGGTGCCGGCCCACAGGTGCCAGCGCGCGTCGCGGGTTTCCAGTTCGATCGCCGGGTCGAGGTCGCCGGTGGTGTATTCCAGCGTGGCGAGCCCGTCGGGTGAGGTGATGGCGAAGGTCCTCAGATCCGGGCGGTCGAAGCGCCAGCCTCGGTTGATGAGCGGGTCAACGGCCTGGAACGGGTCACGGTCGGGCCTTCCGGCAAGCGGGCGGGCAAGGTAGCGGTCTGGGCCCTGCCGGTACGCCTCGGCGAGGGCGGTGGTGAAGGCAGTGACGAACTCCGTGGGCGAGCTGTCGTTGAAGCAGACGCCCCAGGCCGGTGGTCCGAAGGCGTCCTTGTAGGCGTTGATGCGCCACAGTCCGTCGTCGTCGCCTTCGGGGAGGTAGCCGAGGCGGACCTTGCCGTCGGGGGCCGTGAGGTAGGCGTTGCCGAGGTGGTCGTGGTGCAGATCCCAGCCGAGGTCGCGCAGCGGGTCGAGGCCGGGGTCGCTGACCGCGGTGGAGCGGGCCAGGTGGCGTGGGGAGACGTAGACGTCGCCGTCGATGGTGTCGTGGTCGTCGTGGGGCACTGAATCCTGGGAGGGGAGGAAGCGGGTCAGTTCGGGGGTTGCAGGGCGGCTGCGAGGTCGGTGGGGTGGCCGGTGTAGTGCAGGGTGCGCAGGCCCAGGCGGCGGGCTGCATGGCAGTTGTCGGCCCGGTCGTCCACGAAGAGGACGCGGTCGGGGTCTGCGGCGCAGGTGGCGTTCATCGCGTGCTGGTAGGCGGCCGGGTCGGGTTTGCAGACCTGGAGCCGGGCCGAGTAGAAGGCGTGGGTCATCAGGCGGCGCCACGGGCGGCGGTCGAGGACATCGCTGAGGTAGCGGGGTGCGTTCGACAGCAAGACCAGCGGCAGACCGGACTCGTGGGCCTGGTGGAGAACATCGACGACGTGATCGTCGATGGACGTCCACATGTCGGTATCGGTGTCGCGGAGTTCACGCAGCCGGCGGGCGCCGGGGTGGTGGCCGAGGACCGTGGCCCAGTACGCGAGGTCGCTGAGGTGGCCTGCGTCGTAGGCGGTGCGGGCGGTCCAGAAGGCGTGCTGGAAGGCGGGGAGGTCGTCCTCGGGCCACAGGGCGGTGCGGGCCAGGCGGAGCCACTGGTCGGTGGTGGGTTGCAGGCCGATGACGCCGTTGTAGTCGAGGATGACGGCGTCCAGGCCCGCGTGGGCAGTGGTGGGTGTCAAGGGGTGGTGTTCTCCAGGGCGCGGTGGGCGAGGGCGGCGACGGCGGCTGCGAGGAGGGCGGGCAGCAGCAGGGCCGTGGGCAGGGTGGTGGCGCTGGCCAGGGCGCCGATGAGGGCCGGTCCGGCGAGGAGGCCGAGGTAGCCGGTGGCGGTGACCGTGGCCACGGCCTTGGCTCCACTGGCTCCTGCCGCGGTGATGAGTGAGGGCACGGTGGTGGACAGGCCGAGTCCGAAGACAGCCCAGCCCGTCAGCACCAGCGGGGTGCTGTTCTCGATGACGCCGAGGGTGAGTCCGGCCGCGGCGAGAAGCGCTCCGGCCCGTACGACTGTCGGTGCGCCGAAGGCAGCGGTGAGCCGGTCTCCGGTCAGCCGTCCGGCCGCCATGGCCGCGCTGTACAGTGCGAACGCGGTGGCGCTCGCGGCCGTCGGGGCGCCCAGGGTGTGCAGGTGCACGGCGGCCCAGTCAGCGGCGGCTCCCTCCCCCAGCAGGCTCGCAGCGGCCAGCGCGGCCAGAAGCCAGAGCTTTCCCGGCGACGGAAGCAGGGGCAGCTTCCCGGCGCCGGAGCGCATTGCGGGGCGGTCTGCGCCGCTCAGGCGTCGGGTGACCGGCACCGCTGCGACAGCGGCCCCGGCCAGGAGGGCGCCTGTTGCGGTGAAGAGTGTGCTGTGCGGGGCCTGGGCGGTGAGGGCGGCCAGGGCGGCGCCGGCGAGGGCGCCGAGGGAGTAGGCGGCGTGAAGACCAGACATGATGGGCCGGCCGAAGGCGTTCTGGCAGCGGACGGCCGCAGTGTTGGCGGCGACATCGAGGACGCCGTGCGCGAGACCGAACGCGAGAGCCGCCGCCAGCAACGCGGACAGGCTCTCGCCTTGCCCCACCAGGACGAGGCACCCGGCCAGGGCGATGGACCCACTGGTGAGCTGCGCTGGTAGCCGCGCCGGGCGGGCGTAGCGGCCTCCGAGCTGCAGTCCAGCGACCATGCCGACGGCGGCGGCCAGCAGGACCAGGGCCAGCCCTGCGGTGCCGAGGTGGGCAGCCTGTTGCACGGCGGGCATCCGGGCGCCCCACACCGCCATGATGGCCCCCAGGCCGAGGAAGTAGCCGGTCAGCAGCGCCCGGCTGTGCCGGTCGGCCGCAGACACCGTGCTCACGCCGCAGTGCTGCGGGTGCCGGAGGTCCGGTCGAGGACCGCGGTGACGGCACGGGCAGCCTGGTCGGCGCGTGCACGCGCCTGCTGGCCGGTGGTGGCGGTGGTGATGAGGTAGCCGATCCGGCCGGTGTACAGGTTTCCTCCGTCGGCGGGGAGGAGGAGCTGGTCACCGGGGCGGCACTGGTAGTGCAGCCGGTCCAACCACGTCGGGCGGGGCCCGTCGTAAGTGAGGTGGGTGAGGGTGCCGGAGGTGTCCGGGTAGAGGAGCCGGATTGCGGCGGCCGAGGACCAGGTGGGCGTGAGGTCGGGGGCACGGTCGCAGGCGATGTCGGCGGCGGCACGGACCAGGTCGATGCCGGTGGCGAGACGCACGAGGTGGCCGATCATGTCTCCGGCCAGGCGAGCGTTGACCTCGATGAGGCGGGGTCTGCCGTCGACGAGGCGCATCTCGATGTGGCTGACGCCGTCGGTGATGCCGAGGGCGTTGATCGCCGCCCGGGCGGCCGGCGCGACGGTCTCCCGGAGCGGGTCGTCGGCGTCCACACTGTGGGCCAGCTGCTCGAAGTGCGGCGGAGGGCTGATGGTCTTGCGGTTGACCGCCACCACCGTGGTGGCGCCGTGGTAGGTGACGCACTCCACGGAGATCTCCGGCCCGTCGAGGAACTCCTCGACGGGGACGCTGGTGCTCTCGGTGCCCTGACCGGCCGTCCGTTCGGCCACCCGGTAGGCGGCCGTGAGCTGGTCGCGGTCATCGACGCGGAGCACGCCGATGGCACCCGCGTGTGAGGCAGGCTTCAGCACCACGGGATAGCCGATCCGGTCGGCGGCGGCTTCGGCCTCCTTGCGGGTACGCACGCTCACCGAAGCGGCCGAGGGCACGCCGTGGCGGGCGAACAGCGACCGAGCGGTGGCCTTGTTGCGGCACCCCTGCATCACTTCGGGTGCGGTGGTGGACAAGCCGAGCTGGCGGGCGAGTCGGGCGGTCGGGACCACACTCCACTCGTCCCAGGTCATGACACCGGCGAGGTCGTGGCGTGCGGCCAGGGCCCGGCCCCCTGCCAGCAGCGCGGCAGGATCGCTGAGGTCCACGACGGCGTGATCGGTGATGTGCGGCTTCTCCCACGAGGGTTCGGTGCCGGTGAGCAGCACGACGCTGTAGGCGTCGGCGACCTGCTCAAGGCAGTAGCCGCGGTAGTTCTCATCTCCGGGAGCGACGACAAGTACAACAGGGCGAGCGGGCAAGAGGGAATTCTCCGTATCGAGGGACGGCAGGGCAGGGAAAGGGGGTGTCTCAGGCGGCGCGGCGACGGCGCAGCTCGAACGCGTCGACCCAGTGGGGGTGGTCGTCGATCAGACGGCGGGCGTAGAGAGCGGTGAAGTTGTTGTTCAGCCCGGCGACGCCGTACGGGAGTTGGCGGCGAAGGTCTTCGAAGAGGTCCTTGAGGCTGATCCGGGTGGCTCCGGCGGCCAGTCGGCGCGCGGCCATGCGTTCGAGGGATCGGTACACGTGCGGGTTGCGGGCATCGAAGGCGTGGAACTGCTCGGTGATGGTGCGGCCGGTCGCTCGGTGCGACCCGAGGGCGGCGATGGTCATAGGGGTCCTCCACGGGCTGGGGACAGCCGGGTCAGGCGCGCAGGGCAGGGTCGGTGCGCAGGCGGGCGAAGGCGCAGAACAGGCCGAGTGTTTGCGGGGCGGCGCAGGCGGTGATGACGTGGCCCAGCGCGTCAGGCGGGGTGAGCGCGGTGAGCACGCCGGCGAGGGGGAAGGGCAGCAGGAGGATGAGGATGGTGGCCGACAGGGTGCTGCCGAATGCCTCTGGGGGGATCAGGCGGGAGCGCAGGGTGCGCAGGACGACCGCCAAGCCGCCGTCGGCTGCCATCAGGACCGCGACCATGACCAGGTAGGACAGGTAGTCGGGGGCCAGGGCGGCTGCGAGACAGGCGAGCGAAGCGATGACGGAGCAGGCTGCTCCCACCGGCCACAGTCCCAGGCGGTCCAACGCGAACCGACAGACGGTGACGGCCACCAAAGTGGCCGCCGCTGCGGCGGACCACACCAGGCCGACGGCCGTGGTGGACTGCCCGAAGCGCTGGACGACGATCACCGGACCGGCTGCCTGGAGAAGGCCGACAGATAGGTTGGACAGGGTCAGCCCGGCCACCAACCAGCCGAGCGCGGGGAGCGCGCGGATGGTGCGCCACCCGGTGACGAGCCCGGCGCCGGGCCGGCCCTTCGGCGCGCGGGCCGGGGCCACGGGTGATGGCGGTGTGCGCAGGGCGAGCAGCGCGGCGAGCAGCGAGAGCACGGTGACCACCGCGAGCATCGACGGCGGCCCGGCGAGCAGCAGCACGCCAGCGAGCGCCGGTCCGGCCAGGGTCGCGGTCTGGTCGATGCCGAGCAGGGCAGCCTGGACACGGTGAGCCCGAGGTCCCGCTCGGCGGCCGGCGGCGGCACCTGCAGTCTCGACGGCGATGTAGCTGAACTCGGTGAGCACACCGGTCGCCGCCGCCAGCACCATCACCGTCACGCTCGCCGCAGCACCGGACGGGTAGAGGTACAGCAGGACAGCGCCGGTGGCGAGAGCCAGCGCCCTACCCAGGGAGGCGAGGTGGAAGACCACCGAGGCGCCGCGTCGGTCGACGATCGACCCGGCCCACCCGAACGCTGCCAGGCGCGGGATCCACTCCATGGCGAAGGCGGCCCCTGTCAGTACGGCGGATCCGGTCGTGGCCAGAACGAGCAACGGGATGCCGTAGGTGGACATCGCGAACGCCAACGCGTCCGCCGTGCGTGGCAGGTAGATGCTGCTCATCAGCCCGGGAGTGTGGCGTGCGTGCCGGGGTGTGATCGTTGCGCTCACGCGGCCCGCTCGGGCTCGGCCCTGGTCACCTGGGTGTTCCCGGCCAGCCATTGGATCAGGAGCGTGCGGACGCGCGCTAGGTCCGCCTCAGCCTCTGCGCTGATGGGGCGCGCGTCGGACAGGGGTGCGGGGCGGTCGGCGTTCCCGGGGGTGAGCGAGGGTGCCAGCAGGCCGAGAACGTGCTGGATGCGGTTGCTGAACTCGCAGACGGCGGCGGGGGCCGAGTGACGCCGCGCCCACCGGGCGAGCGCGTCGTACAGGTCGGCCAGCTCCGTTCCGGAGTCTGTGAGTTCCAGACCGGCGCCGGGCGCGACCCGGACGAGGCCGTGGGCGCGGGCCGTGTCGGATGCACTGCGCAGTTGGTGCGCGGAAAGGTCGGGCAGGGTGCCGGCGAGCCGTCGCGGCGGTATGGCGCCGTTGTCGTCGATCTCGGTGACCAGGCGGATCAGGGAGGGCGAGGCCAGCAGGTCGACTGCGTGACGTGCTTCGGCAGAGGTGAAGGATGTGCTCATCGGCGCGGTCCTCCCGCCGGGATGGCTG
Source organism: Streptomyces sp. cmx-10-19 (assembly GCA_049998335.1). GTDB lineage: Bacteria > Actinomycetota > Actinomycetes > Streptomycetales > Streptomycetaceae > Streptomyces. The sequence goes on along the minus strand of JAEBFB010000016.1, from coordinate 46,867 downwards.
CCGTCGGGCGGCCGGCGGCAGCGTGCGAGAAGAGGTCGCGGTGGTGCCACGCCGGGGACGCCCCAACCGCCCGAGCGGGTGGCAGCGCCGCAGGCGCTGGCCGTGACGGGTTGCTGACCCACGGCCTCGGCTTGCTCTTGGCCTGCGGCTGCCCCCAGACGGGGTGGTGGGCTGCCTGGTCGAGGGGCTGCCCGGCGGACCAGGCGGACAGGGTGCCGAGGACAGGGCCCAGGGCGTCGCCGGCGGCGGACAGCCGGTAGGGTCGGCCGTTTCCCTCGGTGTCGGCCAGACCGTCGACAACGAGCTGGCGCAGCGGTGGATAGATGTTGGTCCAGTCGCTGCTGGGCATCACGATCCGGGCCAGCACCCGGCCGCTGACCTCCTCACGCGACTTGAGCACCCACAGGATGGCAGCGGCGTGGCGCCGGGTGAGCAGGGTGAGACTGTCCTCGATCTGCTCGATCGCAGGCACCGGGCGCTCCGCCTTCTCCAGATGCTCCTCGGCCCAGGTGACAATCATCGGCAGGATCGGCAGCAGGGCAGCGGCCCGCTCGGTTTGGCCGTAGGTGACGTGCCGTGCGGTGTGTTCGGTGCGCTCGACGAGGCCGGCGTCGCACAGCGACTTGATCTTGGGGTGGAGCTGGCCGTTCTGCAGCCAGGACACCTTGGCCGCCAGCTCGCTGTAACGCAGCGGCGGGCCGGAGAGGGCCAGCAGGATCCTCACGTTCCAGCGCGGGGTGATCATGGCGAGGGCCTCGGTGACCCGGGCGATGTCGGCGTCGGCATCCGGGGGCAGAGCGGTGATGACCAAGGGAGGAACTCCTGGGTGAAAGAAGGGGGAATCGCCTGGGGGTCGGGTCAGCGGCTGTGCGTCGCGCTCTGCGCCATAAGGGGCGCGGCCGGAGCAGGCGGCGCGGGAGTCGGAGAGGCAGACGTCGGGGCCGGGACGCGGGCCAGGCTCTGCAGGACGGCGGCGACCGATGTGGCCTGGGCCTCGCGGACGGCGACGGCTTCGGCGAGCCGGCGGGCGCCGTCGAGGAGGTGGGAGACCTCCTGCGGGCCGATCTGCCGCTCAGGGTCGAGGGCCCGGGTGAGGTGGTCGCGGTGGAAGTCGATGCTGCGCTCGGCCAGGGCGAGAGCGTCGTGCATGCCGAGCAGGGCGGAGAGCATGCCGGGTGGCTGCTCCTGTGCGTGAGCTTCGAGGTCGGCGAGCGATGCGCCGTACAGGTCCTCGATCCGCCCGGCTATGTCGGTGGACGTCAGGTGGGGCAATCGGGGGCTTTCACGGTCGGCGGCTCCGGGCCGCCCTGGCACGCTGGGGTGCCGGGGCGGCAGACGGGGGCAGGGTGGCGGTGGCCCTGAGCTGCGCCGTGCGGACAGGCCGGGCCTGCCGGTCAGGTGGCGGCATGGTGCGCAGCAGCTCGCCGAGGGCGGCGCCGTAGCCGTCGCGGGCCTCCAGTGCTGCTTCCAGCCACTGCGCGTCGAAGCGGAGCTTGTCCGCCGACAGTTCGCCCATGTCCCGCTTGGGGGCCATGTCGGCGTGGACGCGGTCGCGGACGCGGGCGACCTGCTCCTCGGTGAGCGCCAGGAACGAGCGCAGCTCCAGGGCACGGGCTAGCTCGGGTGAGGCATCGTGGCCGGACGCCGCCTCGTACAGCTCGGGTACCGGGTTCCCGAAGACCTTCTGCAGGTCGGCGTCCATGGTGCTGGCCTTGTCCCGGCTCATCGGGCGGACCGTGCCGGCCGCCACGCCGACGCCGGCGCGGGTGTCGCTGCCGGCCGGTGGGGGGGCGCTGGTCTGCACCGCCGGGCCGCTTCGGGGCCGGAGGCGGGCCAGGCGCTCGGCGGCGAGGTCCTTCTTCCCCGGAGCGTCCGGGTCGAGGAGCCAACGTACGACCATGGCCCGTCCGTCGCGGGCGGTGACGGCGGCGTTCACCCGGTGGGCGAGGCCCATCGTCGGGTCGTCGACCTCGCTGGGCTGGGTCTCAAGGGCTGCGAGGAGGTCGTCCTCCGCGCGCTCCAGCACGGACTGGGCCTCGACGAGAAGGCCGTGCCACTTGACGACGTCGGTGGCGTCGGGGTACGCGGTCGGAGCGGCGGCGACCGCGGCCTTCAACTGGTCCATGCTCAGGTCGAAGCGGGCCTCGATCCGTTCGGTGAGCACGCCCACGACATCCGCAGACTCATCGGATATGCCGTCGGTCAAAAGGGATCTCCTACTCTGGAAAGGCCGATGCCCGGGGAATGCGAGGGGCGGCTGTACTCGGCACCCCCGCCACTGAGCGAGACGTGCTGGATCCAGTCAGTCCAGGCACATGCGGACATCTCGGTAGACGTAGGTGCCGGAGACCCAGCCCTTTACGCCGGTCGTCTTGTCTGTGATGTAGAGCCAGTTGCCGCTCTTCTTGGCCACGCTGAACTTGTGGCTCTTGTAGAGCACGCCGAGCGCGGTGGACTTCGAGCTGGCCTTGGACCGGATGGTCACGGCCTTGGCGTGCACCGTGTACGGGAGCGGCGGCAGGTTGTGGCAGCTAACGGCAGGGGTGGCGGTTGCTGCGGTGGGTACGGTCGCGGCGCTGGCGGGCGTGGCGGACAGCGCTGGCAGCGCTAGCGCGCCGAGCATCGCCGCGGATATGGCGATTCGGGTGGAGCGCATGCGGAAGAAACCTCCGTGAAGGCACAGGGAATGCGGGGAAGTGGCCGCGGGAGTTGTCCCGGCGGCTGTATAAGAGTCCGGAGAATCGGCGGTTTGGCTAACCGGCGATCGTCGGCTATGTTGCGCCGCCCGCGACTGGAACAGCGCTCAGCGAGAGCGGCCGGGCGGGTGCGGGGCAGGGGCCTTCGCTACACCTGCCGGGCGGCTGGGGGTGGCTGCCGGGCGGACCGGCGGGAGCGGCCCGGCCTTGCCGGTGAGGCGGTCGTCGCACCACTGCAGGGCCTCTCCGGCCGTGTCGAAGCCGCCCTCCCGCAAGGTGTGCGTCCACGTCTCGGTATCGACCTCCTCGACCACCACGCGGAACGGGCTGGGGACTTGCTCGTCCTGTGCACGCAGTACCACGACGATGACCATGTCGTCCGGAGCGTCGCTGGTGTAGGAGTAGCCCATGGCATAGTGGTCGCCGTCGCCGACGAGGCGTCGCTCCAGTGCTCGCGTGGCCTCGTCCGCCGGTGGCGGGCCCAGTTCGGGGTCGAGGCCGATGGCGTCGGGCGGGCAGCCGCGGTGGATGAGCCAGGACTGCGCCATCGCGGGCAGCGGCAGCGGGGCCTGCTCGAAGCTGAACATGCGCTTCTCGTGGTCCCGTTGCAGATGCACGGCGAGCACCTGGGGCATGCCGGGGCGTCCCCAGGTGGCGGTGCGGTCGAACAACACGTAGTAGCTGTTCGGGCCGTCGTGGTGTTCGGCGAGGGGGACGAGCATGTCCTCGTGGACAGCGACCTTGCGGTAGAAGTCGAGGTACATCTCCTCGTCGGAGTCGAGGTCATCCAGCTCGAAGTCGACGTGGGGGATGGTCTTGCGGGCCGGCGCCGGTTCGGTGGGGGACAACAAGAGCCTTTCGGTGAATCGGTGCAGTTCAGCGCCGCTTCGCAGGAGTGGACGGTGGGGCGCCGGGGCGAGCCGGGCTCGTCGGCGCATGCGTTGCAGGAGTCCGGCGGGCGTCGAGCAGTGCGGCTCGTCCGGTGTCGGTGAGGGAGACGGGCTGGCCGGCGTGCACCGGGTGGCTGATGTCCCGGACGGTGAGGCCGGCGCGTTCCAACTGCTGCATCTGGGGATAGGGGATGCGGGTGCCGGAGGAGGCGGTCACGGACAGTCGGCCTGTCAGCAGGTGTTCGTGGAGCTTGGCACCGCCGGCGATGGCGAGCAGTGCCGCCCGGTCGTCGGTCGAGAGTCGTCCTTCGTCGGGCGTCGATGCTGCGGCGGCGGCCTCGATGGGCTCCAGGGCGGCGAGCACCTCTTGGGCGGCGGCGTCGCGCGCGTTGGCGGCTTCCTCCAGCTGGTCCACGGTGCGGTCGATGCGTACGAAGAGGGCACCGTCGACAGGGAACTCACCGCTCGTGAGACGGTTGAGCAGCTTGAGGTAGAAGGTGACGCCGATCTGGGCGTTGGCCAGGGTGCGGTGCCGGTCGACCAGCTGGGTGTGTGGCTCGTCGAGGGCGCCGCGGTCGCGGTAGGTCCACAGGGTGTCGATGTCGTGGCCGGTGACCGCTTCGAGGCGGTGGTCGAGCTGCGTGACCGCACGCCGGGCGGGTGTCGGCGCGGGTTGAGGGGGCATGGGCGGCGCTCCGTGCGTTCAGCGGGTGGGATGGTGCGCGGGGTTAGGTGCGGGACGGGGCAGGCCCGGCAGTGCGGCAGGCGGCGGACCGGGCCGGGGCTTGGGAGGACGGGTGGTCAGCTGCGGGGAACGCGAGCGGGCCGCGTGCGTCCGAGCGCTCAGCGGCCGACGGGTCATCCCCAGGCGGCGACCGACCTCGTCGTAGACGTCGTTGCCCGCACGCGGCCGTACCGCGACGACGTGAATCTCCTTGGGGTGGGCGGATTCCGCGGCCGGGCGGACGCCGTAGACGACGCGCCAGTCCTTGCGGCGGTCCACGAACAGCTTCCGGAATCCCTCCAGGTCGCCGTCGAGGCGCTGTCCGAAGCGCTGGGCGTTCACGACTTCCTGCAGGTAGGCGAGGGTGAGGTCGCGGATATCGCTGGGGGCCTGGAGGAGATCGGTCAGCGCGCGGGGGTCGAAGCTCAGTCCGAAGGCGGGCTGTCCCGCTCCCGCGGTCATGACGTCGGCTCGCCCGGCTCGGCAGTGCCGGTGCCATCCGCCGTGGCCGCCGTCTCGGTGCGCACGGACGGCGGCGGGCTGGGCAGGAGACGGTGCGCGGGCCGGTCGGGGGAGGTCATGCAGGCCGACAGCGGTCCGCCCGGCGCGCGGATCGCGGCGACGGCGTGGGTGAGGAAGTCCCGGTGCCACACGAACAGCCCGGAGAGCCCGGCTTCGGGGTCCTTGTGCTGCTGATAGGCGAGCCACAGGGCGTGGAGCCAGGCCACGACATCGTCGTGTTCCTGCCACTGCAGGCACCAAGGTGCCGCGGTGGTGACCTCCGCTCCGTAGACCGGGAGGAAAAAGTCGTCGACCCAGTCCGAGAGGGCGTCGAGTTCGTCTTCCCGTTCCTCCCCGTCGAGTTCCAGGATCGGGCGGGGCTCCGGCGGAGCGGCGGCCGGAGGCCCGCCGAACCCCGGCACGCCGAACGCGGCGAACGGTGATCCGCTCGGCGCCGGCGCGGATGCGAGGTGGTCGAGCTGCTGAGCCTGTTGTGCCGACTGCTCCATGAGCCGCCGCACGCTCGCCTCGATTCCCTCCAACTGCGGATCCGGAATACGAACCGGCTCCAACTCCCCATCGTCAGACGGCCTTGCGGATTCAGACATTGAAAGTTCAGCCTCCTACGAGACACGGGTTGGGAGAAAGGCGAAGGCGTCCTTGCACGGACCGGGCAGTGAAATTGCACGTCCGCTCCGGCGGTGCTCCGCCGGCGGCTCAGCAGGGAGCCGGTTGCCTTGGCGGCAGGAGAGGACGCGGCTCAGGTTGCGAGAACCACGTCGTCCTTGGTGAGGGTGGCGCGGATCGTCTCGGTGAGCCGGTCGGCCGCGATCGACGCGTAGTGCTCGGTCTTCTCCACGCCGATGAAGTCCCGGCCTTCCAGCAGGGCGGCGACGCCCGTGGAGCCGGAGCCGGCGCAGAAGTCGAGGACCGTGCCGCCTTCGGGGCTGATCTTGACCAGCTCGCGCATCACCTCGACCGGCTTCTGCGTGATGTGCTGGCGCTTGGACCCCGAGGGCTGCGAAGCCGAGTACATACCCGGTAGGTAGACCGGGTTGCGGGAGCCGTCGATCGGCCCCTTGGACGCCCAGACGATGAATTCGCAGTTCTGGGTGAACCGGCCCTTCTGGGGCCTGGCCTGCGGCTTGTGCCAGGCCAGCACACCCCGCCACAGCCACCCGGCGGCCTGGATCGCGTCCGTCGTCGTGGGGAGCTGGCGCCAGTCGGTGAACAGCAGTGCGGTCCCGCCGGTCTTCGTCAGCCGGTGCGCTTCGGTCATGATCTGCGTCAGCCAGAATCCGTAGGAGCGCTGGTCCATGTTCTCGCCGGTGAAGTCGGCAAGGTCGTTCTTGGAATCGGCGGAGGTGTACTTCTGCTTCGCGGAGCGCGTGGTGCGCTCCTTCGCGGTCCGGCCGCCGCTGTTGTACGGCGGGTCGGTGATGACGGAGTCGACGCAGCCGTCCGGTAGGCCGGAGAGAACGGCCAGAGCGTCGCCCTGGTGCAGGGAAAAAGGCAAAGAGGAACCCCTATTCGGGTGCGGAATCGCGGAGGGAAACACCGCCTCGCACAAGCGTCCTCGCGGGCCGGAACCGGGCATACAGAAGCCCGTGGCCGCAGACCGAGGAGGGCGAGGGGGAGTCAAAAAACTGTAGAGGCGAATCCGCCGACGACCAAGAAACCCTTACCGATGTACCGGTTTCCGGCACCCCACGCCGAGCTTTTTGGTCAACCGCCGATCCGCACCTACTGTTTTTGAACCGCCCGGCGCACACCGCCGCTGGCTACATCCTCGCCACACCTCATGGAGATACCCCTGCCCCGGCACACCTAGCTCACAGCACGGCCGCGCGGAGCGAGCGGCAACTCCCCCGCACCGGCCCGCCTCCGATCGCCCACCCCGGCTGCCGCGCCCTTCCACCACGCCTCGCGCACACGACACGCCGGACACCACATCCCGAAGGACTCGTTCATGACGTCTGACCACCCATCCATGCCCGAACCCGCTGACCGGCGAGCGGTCCGCTCGGGTTGAAGGCACTCGCCGCCAGCATCGGCGTCGTCTTCCTCTCTCCGATCCTGCTCGCCGGCACCGGCATGATGCTCGCTTCCTCCGCCGAAGCCGTACAGAGCAGCAGCTCCTTCAGCAACTGCCTGACCGACATCGACAGCGACAAGGTCGCCGAGCAGGTCGCCAAGATTCTCGACGGCGCGTCCGGCAAGGACGTTGACATTAAGGGCCTGGACCTGCCCTCCGAGCAGGTCCCCAACGCGGCGACGATCGTGGCCGCCGGCCTCTCGCTCGACGTTCCCAAGAAGGGACAGATCATCGCGCTCGCCACGGCGATGCAGGAGAGCCGGCTGCGCAACCTGGGCTACGGAGACCGCGACTCCCTCGGTCTCTTCCAGCAGCGTCCGTCCCAGGGGTGGGGCAGCGCCCAGCAGATCCGCGACCCAACCTACGCGAGCGAGCAGTTCTACAAGCACTTGCTCAAGGTGGACGGCTGGCAGCAGATGACCGTCACCCAGGCCGCCCAAGCCGTGCAGAAGTCCGGCCTGCCGGACGCGTACGCGCAGTGGGAGAACCTGGCCACCGCGCTGCAGGCCGCCATCGTCAAGACCTTCCCCGGCGCCGGGGATGCCACGGATGACAAGGACGAGAAGCCGTCGACCAGTACGACCGGCTGCGCGCCGGGCCAGGACGGTTCCGGCTTCGGCCGCATCCCCGAAGGGAGCGTCCCCAAGGGCTACTCGATCCCCAAGGACGCCGACCCGAAGGCCCGTAATGCCATCGAGTGGGCGATGCACCAGCTCGGCACGCTCTACCAGTGGGGCGGATCCTGCACCAACGCGCACGGCCCCGACCCCATGGGCCGCTGCGACTGCTCCAGCCTGATGCAGCAGGCGTACGCCCATGCTGGCATCACGCTCACCCGCACCACATACACGCAGGTCAACGAAGGCAAGGCTGTCTCGCCCGCTCACCTCAAGCCCGGCGACCTGATCTTCAGCCGCGGTACCGCCGCACGGCCTGAGCACGTCGGCATGTACATGGGCGAGGGCCTCGTGATCGAGGCGCCGCGCACCACCAAGCCGGTGCGGATCACCCCGATCAAGGACTGGGACACTCTCGCCGTCCGCCGCGTCCTCTGACGCCGCCCCGCCCGGCGTCAGCCCGGGCGGGCCGGGCTGACGCGGCCACTTCCGTGCCCTTCGCTCGCCTCTCCCTCCGCTTTCACCTTCCCGTTGGGCCTCGCCGGGCCCGCGTATGCAAGGAGCCTCGCACCACCTATGTCCGTCCCTCTCGCAGACCGCGTCATCCAGCTCGCCTACGACCCAGGAATCACGCCCAAAGGCGGCGGGTTGCCTGGCCTCGCCGTGCTGAAGAACGTGGTCAACAGCATCAACATGTTCGGGATCATCGCCGTCGTCGGCGCCCTCGCCGTCTCGCTAGGCGTATGGGCCTGGGGCCACCACACCGGTGGACACCAGGCCGAGGCCAACGGGAAGAAGGGCGCCGTCGTCGCCGCCGGCGCCGCCCTCGGTCTGGGTGCCGCGAACGGCATCGTGGCCTTCTTCTCCGGCCTGGGATCGCAGGTCCACTGATGCGGAAACGCTTCCCCTCCTCTTCGCTGTCCTCGTACGGCTCGGGCTGGTCGACGAACCAGCGCATCGCGATCGGCGCCACCGTTGTCGCCGTTTTGCTTGCCCTCGCCGGGGTCGTTGCCCTGCTGACCGGCGGTGGCAACGGCCAGCAGACTCCCGATGCCGCGCCACCGGCTCCCACGGGCGGCCCGTCCCACTCCGAGGCTGCTCCCAAGCCTTCCTCCGGGTCCGGGTCGGTGCCCAAGCCGCCGCAGATCGCCGAGCCGGTCGCCTACGCCAAGGCAGTGGCCCAGATGCTGTGGTCCTACGACACCCGCGACACCAGCCGCGACCAGCAACTCGCCGGCATGCGCGCCTGGATGACCACCGAGACCAAGTACGCCGACTGGGCCTCGGTGGCAGGCCAGGTCCCCGACCCGGTGCTGTGGTCACGGATGGCCGACCAGGACCAGCACGCCACCGCTCGCGTCGTCGAGGGCCACTACCCGTCCGCGTTTAAGGAAGCGCTGGCCGAGGATCCTTCCGCGATCACCGAGGCGTACATCTACGTCGTCACCGTCAACGGCAAGCAGACGCTCAGCTGGCAGTCGGGCGGAGGCGGGGCCGAGGAACGTGCCGTGACCCTCGCCCTCCAGTGCCGCCCGAGCAACGACTGCGCCCTGGCCGCCATCGCACCGAGCGTCACGCAGTGACCCGCGCCTGAGACACGAAAGGAGGAGTAACTCCCCGTGGGTTTCTGTGATTACCCCCTCGCCGACAAGCTGTGCGCCGTTGGCGACGCAGTGGACTTCGCCTCGGACCCCGGCAAAGCCATCGGTGACTGGATGGCGAAGTCCGCCGGCGAACTCGCTGCCGCAGCAGCCGACCTCGCCGCCGAGGCCGTAGACACCACCACGAAGGTGGACCTGAACGCCGCCTGGTTCCGCGACAACTACGAGATGCTGCTGCCCCTGGGCCTGGTCCTGCTCGTCGCCACGTTCTGCGCCCAGCTCGTCCGGGCCGCCATCAGACGCGACGGACAAGCGCTGACACAGGCGTTCACCGGCACCATGTCGGGGGTTCTGTTCGCCTTCTGCGCGATCTCCCTGACCACCGTGGCCATTCAGGTCGTCGACGCGGTCTCCGACGGCCTGTTCAAGGCCGCCCACCTGGACATCGAGACGGCAGTGCGCCGCATCGTCAAGGTCCACCAGATCGGCTCGCTGTCCAGTCTGGGCTGGCTCGTGCCGGTCGTCGCCGGGCTCGGTGCCGCCATCGGTGCCTTCATGTACTGGTGCGTGATGATGGTCCGCAAGGTCGGCATCCTCGTCATGGTCACGTTGGCCGTCTTCGCCTCTGCCGGCGGCGGCTGGGAAGTCGCCCGGCGCTGGCGCAAGGGCTGGATCGAAGCCACCGCCACCCTCGTCGTCTCGAAACTGCTGATGACTGTAATTTTCGTCCTCGGCATCGCGGCCATGGGCAAGACCGAGGCCAAGGACGGCATCGCCGCGCTCGCCGACGTCATGTCCGGCATCGTGATCATGGTCTTGGTGCTGCTGTGCCCGTACGCGGTCTTCAAGTTCGTGCACTGGGCTGCGGACGGAACCGACGGCGAGTCCATCCACCGTGCCGGTGGCGCCGGGGCCCAGATCGCCAAGGCCCATGCCGAGAAGGCCGCCCGCAAGGCCGCCTCAGCCGCGGCCACCGCCGGAACCGGTGGCGCCGCAGCCGGAGCGGGCGCCGCACCGCAGGGTGCCGATGCCGGCGGAGGATTCCCCGGCGACGTCGCCGCCAACCCGACCGCCGGTAGCGGAGAAGGCAGGGACGGTTCGCAGGGCGGCGGAACGGGAGGTTCGCCCGGCGGCGAGGCCGTCAAGTCCGGCCTGGAGAAGGCCGTCCAGCCCGCGCCGACCAGCGTGTCCGACGACATCAGCGGCCACGTGGGAGGCACCCCAGGTCCTGGCGGATCCGGCGCGAATGCCGCGTCCGGCCAGGGCGGCGGGTGGCAGGCCACTCCGCCGACGACGACACCGCCTCCGCAGGGCGCACCCCCGTCCTCCGGCTCGCAGGACGCCGCGTCGAGCGGGTCGGCTCCGTCACCGCCTCCGACCGGCCTCTGACCCCCTGCCCGACTCCCGGGGGCGGGACGTGCACACCACCTCCCGCCCCCGGCCTCCACCCGCGCCTCCAGGACCCGCCCCCATGACTGATCTTTCTGTCGCCCCTGTAACGGTGAAGTTTCCCCACCGGAGCCGCCGCGGCATCCTCCTCGGCCTCTCCCTGCCCCAGCTCGTCCTCGTCTCCTGCACGCTGGCCCTGCTGCTGATGACGGTGATCTCCACCGGGCTGCTCGGCGCCGTTGCCCTGGCCCCGCTGTGGGCGGCATCCGGTGCACTGGTCGCGATCCGCCGGCACGGCCGCTCCCTCATCGACTGGGCACCGATCGTCACCCGGTACGCGCACCGCCGCCGTACCGGCCAGACCCTCTGGCTCGCCCGGCCCGTCACCCGGCCCCGGCAGGACGGCGTCCTCCATCTGCCCGGCACCGCCGCTTCCCTCAAGGTCGTCACCCCCGGCGATTCCGCCACCCGAGCTGCGGCCGTCCACGACCCGCACCAGCAGACCCTGACCGCCATCGCCCGCGTCAGCAGCCGTGCTTTCGCCCTCCTCGACCCGGCCACCCAGAACCACAACGTGAGCAGCTGGGGGCGCGCGCTGGCAGGTATCGCCCGCACCGGGCACGTCGCCACCGTGCAGGTGTTGGAGCGCACCGTGCCCGACAGCGGTGACACGCTCACCCGCCACTGGACCCGGAACGGGCAGCCCCAGGCCCCCGTCGCCGGACAGGTCTACTCCGAACTGGTCGCCTCAGCCGGCCCGGCCGCCGCACCGCACGAGACGTACCTCGCCATCTCCCTCGACCTCAAGGCCGCCCGGCGCCTGGTCAACCAGGCCGGCGGAGGACTGCCCGGGGCGTTCACCGTCATGCAGCAGACCACCGCCTCCATCGCCCAGGCCGCCCGCAACGCCGGCCTGATGGTCACCGGATGGCTGAGCGCGCGGGAGATCGCCGCCGTCATCCGCACCGCCTACGACCCCAAGGCGCTCGCCGCGCTCCAGCAGTGGTCCGAGGCCGGCCGTGCCGAGGCCGACCCTGCAGCCGCCGGTCCCGTCGTGCAGTTCGAGGAGTACGACCGCCTCGCCACCGACAGTGCCCGGCACGCGACGTACTGGGTGGAGAACTGGCCGCGCACCGAGATGGGGGCAGGGTTCCTGCACGGGATCATGTTCACGGCCGGCGTGCGCCGCAGCCTCTCCCTTATCTACGTGCCGCAGGGGCTCGAGTCCGCTCTGCGGGACGTCCAGCGCAAGAAGGCCGCGATCATCGCCGACGCCAACGAGCGCGCCCGCCGCGGGCAGGTCGACTCCGAAGAGGATTCCGTCGAGTACGCCGACGTCAAGACCCGCGAACGCCAGCTCATCGCCGGGCACGCGGATGTCGCCTTGACCGGCCTGGTCACCGTCACCGCCGAGACCGACGCCCTCCTGGACGCCGCCTGCGCACAGATCGAGACTCACGCCGTCACCTCCGGCGTCGATCTCCGCAGGCTCACCTACCAGCAGCCGGACGCCTTCGCCCTCTCCGCGCTCCCGCTCGCCCGCACCGCCCTGTGAACCAACAGCGCCCGCATGCGCCCTGGCCCACTGGACTCCGGATCACCCGCGACGGGACGCCCCTCACCACCCTGCCGACCGGCAGGAAGGACCACCACCTTTGACCTCTCCTACGCGCCTCGACGACGCGCACCCCTATCTCCGCGCCGCGAGCGCCGGTATCCGCCACCACGCGCGAGCCCTGGCGCCGTCGGACGCAGGCCCGCCCCGGCCCGTGGACCGGGTACACCTCGACGTACTGCACGCCCACCTCACCGCTCTGCTCCACCTTCTGGACCGGCTCGCCGACCACACCCGGCCCCCTCACCCGGCCGCCGGACGTCACCTGGCCACCGCCCACACCAGGCTCTGGCAAGCCACCACCGAAGTCCACGCCGCCTTCCACGCGCTGCCCGGGGTCCCCCAGGCCGACGCCGAGACCAGCGGCTGCCACCCAGAGCGGCTTCCCGAGGGCCCGCCCGTGCTGACGATCTGCCAACGCCACCTCGCCGCCGGACACGTCGTCCGCCGCAAGACCACCCCCACCGACCTCCGCCCGCACAGCACCACCTGCGTGCGATGAGCACCAGCCGCAGAATCGAGGGCCCCCGATGAGCCACCGGCCCGCCCGTCGCGCGTCCGCCAGCCCGCTGTTCACCCCCCACGGCACCGACCGCGCCGGCCGCAAGGCCGCCCGCCGCCAGCTCGCCGAGGCCGCCGCAAAAGCCCGCGCGGAAGCCAGCGCCCACCAGAGCGAAAGCACCCTCCCCGAGCAGCAGATGCCCACCGCGCTCTACCCACCGGGCGGGCGCCCCGGTCCCGCCTCCGCCCGCGGGAACCGGCTGCGGCTGCCCGCCCACCGCATGACCACCGCCGTCGCGGCCGGCGCCTATCCCTTCCTCGCCGAAGGCGGGCTCGGCGCCGAGGGCATCTACATCGGCCGCGACGTCCACGCCGAGGCGTCGTTCGTCTTCGACCCGTTCGCTCTGTACGGCAAGGTCGAGGGGTTCACCAACCCGAACCTTTTGCTCGCCGGCGTGATCGGCCAGGGCAAGAGCGCGCTGGCCAAGTCCTTCGCGCTGCGGTCGGCCGCCTTCGGATACCGCGTCTACGTGCCGTGCGACCCGAAGGGCGAGTGGACGCCGGTGGCCGAAGCCCTCGGCGGCCGGTCCGTCGCCCTCGGGCCCGGACTGCCCGGTCGCCTGAACCCCCTGGATGCAGCCCCGCGCCCGGACGGCGTGGCCGAGGCCGACTGGGTCGGCGAGATCCGCAAGCGGCGCCTGCTCCTGCTCGGCTCCCTGGCCCGGACCGTACTGGGCCGGGACTTGATGCCCATGGAGCACACCGCGCTGGACGTCGCCCTCGATGCCGTCGTCACCCGTGCCGCCGACACGCACCGCACTCCACTGCTCGGTGACATCGCCGCCACACTGAACAACCCGACCGCGCTCAATGAGGCCGCGGGGATGATGTCGGGCCAACTCGGTGACGCTGCCCGCGACCTGGCGCACGCCATGCGGCGCCTGGTCCACGGCGACCTGGCCGGCATGTTCGACGCCCCCTCCACCGTCGTCTTCGACCCCAACGCGCCGATGCTCAGCATCGACCTCTCCCGCCTCGGCGGCTCCGGGGACGACACCGCCCTCGTCCTCGCGATGACTTGCGCGTCCGCCTGGATGGAATCCGCGCTCTCCGACCCCAACGGCGGCCGGCGCTGGATCGTGTACGACGAGGCATGGCGCCTGATGCGGCACGTCGGCCTCCTCCAGCGCATGCAGGCCCAGTGGAAGCTCTCCCGCGGCCTCGGCATCGCCAACCTCATGGTGATCCACCGGCTGTCCGACCTGCTCACCGCCGGCGACGCCGGATCACAGGGCCGCGCCCTGGCCGAGGGCCTCCTGGCGGACTGCTCCACCCGAATCATCTACCGCCAGGAGACCGACCAGCTCCACGCCGCAGCCTCCCTGCTCGGCCTGACCTCCGTCGAGATGGACGCCATCGCCCACCTCAACCGAGGGCGCGGACTGTGGAAAGTCGCCGGCCGGTCCTTCATCGTGCAGCACCTCCTGCACAGCCACGAACTGGCGCTCTTCGACACCGACGCCCGCATGCACTGACCAAGAGGACCGTGAACCCCGACTTCACGCGCGACCTGATCCCGCGCGACGACGCCCTGCACCTCATCCACGCACTCCACGCCGTGAAGGACAAACTGCACGACGCCGCACAGCGGTGGGAGCTGCTCGACGAGAACGGGCACGTGCCGGCCGCGCCGTCCTACACCGCGCTGCTCCAGCACGCCACCGACGCGCAGGACCTCTCCCGCGAGGTCCTCCGGCTGGCCGACGCCTTCGCCCAGAGCCCCCACCACACCACCCGGACCGGCCGGACCGTCCTGAAGCACCTCGCCTCGGCGGCCACCATCTCCAGCCACGCAGCCCCGCACTTCACCGAGACCGCGGAGAACGCCCTGGCCCTGCCCCGGACCGCCAACCCCACCGACCGGCACTACCTCACGAATCGCATGGTCATCGACCACGCCTCAGCGCGCGCTTTTCTGCGGCGTGCCTCGGGGTCCCTTCGCGACGCAGCCAAGGAACTCGACGACCATCTCGGCGTCCAGCGCTTCCTGGCGCCTCTGACCCGCCGGGAGGGACCACCGGAGCCTCCGCCGTCCCGGCCTGGCGGTCTCCACCGCTGACCGCGCCAAAGCCGTGAACTGATCGTGCAACTGACATCCGCCCCGGCGCAGTCCGCCCGCAACGACCTGCAGCCCGCACCAGCCCGAAGGACTCCTGCATCATCCCCCGCGACCCAGACTTCGACCTCTATGACAACGTCGGCCGCGACGCCGACCAGATCTATGCCGCCCGGTACAACCTCGCCACCCGCGGCGACCTGAAGCGGTGGGCACGACGCGACGCACAGCCGTTCCGCGCCGAGCACCCCCTACCCGACCAGCCCTGGCCAGCGCCGGACCTCACCCCGTACCTGGACGCCCTCGCCGCAGCCCGGACCCCGGCGGAGATCGACGCGGTCACCGACCACGTCCTGGACGCCGCCGAACCCGCACTGCGCGCCCTGAGCGACTACCTCGTCGCCGCCGCCCGGTGGAAGCAGGAGAACCGCGACGCGGCCAAGGGATCGCCTTCGCACCTGCTGATGACCGCGGCCAGTCGGGCGCTGTCCGTCCTAGCTCTCGCCGACGAAGCCGGTCTGAACAGGCTGCGCGCCGCCTATGACCCGGCCCCCGCCCCCACAGCGTCGGCCGACGCCTCGCGTGGAGCTACCGCGGGCCTGCCGCCCGCTCCCCCCTCCACCGGCCCCGCGCCTCGCCGGTAGCTCTCCATCGGCCCGTGCCCGTGCGCACCCTGACCCGCTGCACTCCGGATCACCCCGCCCCCACAGCCTTCACCGCTCTGCCTGCCGGCAGGAAGGATCACACCCTTTGACCTCTCCCCCGCGCCCCGACGACCCGCGCCCCTACCTCCGGGCCGCAAGCGGCGGCAGCCGCAGGAGGAGCCATGGCTACTGACGAGACGACCACCCCGGATCCCCGCCAGGTACCGCTCGCGCCGCTGCCCGACCACCGCGACGTGCACACGCCGTGGTGGCAGGAGCTGTGGCGTCGCCACGCACACGTCATCACGCCGCTTCGGGCACGCGGACTGCAGTGCGACATCGAATTCGGCCTCAGCACCTACAACGTGCGCGTCTCGCTCCCCGACGACAGCTACCTGGTCATCAGTCCGCCGCACGACCCGCCCTCCGAGCGACCGCCCGGAGACCCGGAGGGCTGGATCGCCACTCGCGAGCACCCCGACGACCAGACGCTGTGCGAGGTCATCTACGACTCGGCGCCCTCCAACGATCCCGGTGCTCCCCAGCGGCCCGAAGCCCGCCACGGCGGCAGCGCCCAACCTCTGATCGAGGCGATCGACCATCGCCTCGCCCAGCTTGGGCTGCTACCGCACCCCGTCTTGCCCCACGAAAACTCACACGTTCCCCCAGCTCAGCCGTCACCCCTCCCGCCACGGGCCCTCCCGCCGGCATCGCCGAAAGCCGCCCCACCGGCCAGACGCACGCCCTGACTTCCTCCCCTTGCGAACCCTTGGAGCCTCCATCCGCACCGCCCGCCGTACTCTGCCGCTGATCATCGGCGCCGCCTGCCTCACCCTGGCCCTCACTGGCTGCTCCGACGAAGACGGCCCAGCCCAGGCCCGGCCCAGCGCCAGCACCGCCCCGAAGCCCGCGCCCGCTCTCAGCGCTGCTCAGGCCCGCGACGTCATCACCCGCTAGTCCAAGATCAACAACGAAGCCAACGCGGACCGCGACCGGCGCCTCCTCGACACCGTCGAGGACGGACCCCTGTACGCGATGTCCGTCTCGGACTACACCGAGACCGAAGGGCTTCCCGCCAAGGACCGCGAGCCGTACGAGGCGTGGTCCTACGACCTCGCCAGCGCCAAGCTGTACATCCCCCGTCTGGCCGCAGGGGAGGAATGCTGGTTCGCCGCCGCCCTCTCCAGCGAGAAGGGCAAAGCCCCCTCGCCGCGTAGCCGCACCCGCCCGCCACTTCGACGGCCACCGAGGACATCCCCCGCCCCCCTGCTCGCTCCGGAGAACTCCCTGTCCACACACTCCTTCATCGCCCGCCCCACCGCCGGCACGGGGTACAGCGGCATCCACGTCCAGTTCGACGGCGTGCCCAGCCACCACCTCCCGCTCCTCCTGGCCGCCTACCAGTACAAGTTCGGGCGCGACGTCGAGGCCATGTCCCAGCACCTCATCGACGACATCGCCGTCGGCTGGGACGAACTCGGCACCGATCTCCTCGACGACGCCCCGCCTACGCTCGTGGCCGCGCTGACCGGCGGCGAACATTGGCCTAGCCGGACCCTTGATCACCTGATCACTCCGGACGGCTCACCCCCGGTGCGCATGACGGTCACCGACAAGACCGCCGGCGAACTGGGCATGCCGTGGGGCTACATCCTGCATCCGCAGGGCATCGAAGTGATCAGCATGGCTCACGCAGGCGCGGGCCCCCTCGTGGCCTGGGACACCGACCCCAGCGCCCCCTTCAGCGACCGCCCGGCGCACTGGCCCGCCATCACTACACGCCGGACGCCCACCACCTCGCGCGCCACGCGCCCGCCGCGGCCCGCTGCCGGTGCAGCGCCGACCGGGCCGCGCACGGCTGCCCACCGCTGACCCTCACCGCCCTTCATTGCCGGAGACTTCCCTGTCCTCTCCCCTGATTACGGTCGTCATCGCCACGCGCCTGCGCGACGACCGCCTCGACTACCTGACCGCCATGCACGCCAGCCTTACCCGGCAAACCGTGCCGTGGGAGGCCGTGATCGCGCTCGACGGCACCACACCCGAACGCCTGCCGACCGCGCTCGCGCAGGACTCCCGCATCCGCACAATGACCCTGCCCCGGCCGGTCGGCGCCGCCTGCGCCAGGAACCTGGCCCTCACTCACGTGCGCACCCCCTACGTCAACTGGGCCGATGATGACGACCAGTTCACCGATGACGCCATGTCCGTACGGCTGGACACCCTGGAATCCACCGGGGTCGGCTGGTGCGCGGGCTGGAGCGAGGACCAGCACCCCGACGGCTCGACCACGCCGTGGCGCTGCCCCACCCCGCCCGGTCGGCACGAGGCCGGCGACGTGTGGACCTATTGGAAGTCGCCGACGGACACGATCCCCATCGGGCCGACCACGATCCTCGCCCGCACCGGTCTCGTGCGTGCCGCGCCGATGGGCGGTCTCGTCCAGGGCGAGGACTACTGCGCGGCCCTCGGCGTCACCGCGCTCGCGCCCGGAATCCTGCTGCCGGTCCCCGTGTACCGCTACCGCAAGCACCCCGGGCAGATGACGGCCCAGGTCGGATATGACCAGCTGGAGGCGGCGGCCCGGGAACACGCCTGGGCGTACGGTCGCAGCCTGCGCGCCGTCCTGCGCGGTGGCGAGGACCTGGTCCGTGGCTGAGGCGCAGATCCTCCTGTCGCACAGTCGGGAGTCGGGGATCGTCGCCATCGCCTCGGTCGAGCAGTATCCGTGGGCGCACACCGCCCTCACCGAGAGCGGCTTCCAGCGAGCCGACGACGGCGTCTGGCACCTGCCCGCGGACGGCACCCAGACCACCGTGGTCGATCTGGTCACGTGCGCGAAGCGGCACCGCGTCAGCGTGCACACGAGCAGCCGGCGGTACATCGGCGACGCCGCCCGCGACCTCGCGCGCCTGCTGCCCGGCCAGTGGCACGCCTCGGTCGAGGTCTATGCGCACCCGGCCTGGCAGGAGGACCTGGTCCCGTGGATCTGGGACAGCGGCGAACTCGGCCGCGCCGTCCAGAGCGAGCGGATCCCCTACGCCGCGGTCCTCACCGACGCGGCGCAGGGCACCACGCTGTTGTTCGTCGAGCGGCCCGGCCGTCATCTCGGCTACCTGGTGGGCGCCTTCTCGCCGGAAGGGCTCGAAGGGGGCTACGGCGATCCCTACGCTCCGCCCAGCATCGTCCTGCCGCCGTTTCCCGGGCGGGCTGCCCAGGCCCTCACCGACCGGTACCTTCCCGCCTACGAGCAGGCCGTCCATGCCCGCCTGACGGCGGCCATCGCCGGCGTGCTCGCAGACATCCGTTCCGAGTACGACGCCTGGCAGGCCATGAACGCCTCCGGCCGCTACAACGACGCCACCCCGCTGAGCGCCGCCGCCCTCGGCGCCTCGACGGAGCTGTTCCTCGACAACGCCTGGCGCCGTTTCCTGACCGTCGTCGACCACGCCCCGACGCTGCTCGACCGGTGCCGGCCCGCGAACAGCCCATGGCCCGACGACGCCGCAGCCCTCGCCCGTCTGGCCGACGCCGTGATCGACGCCGAAGCCCTGCTCGACGACATCGTCCACGGCGGTTCCGTGTCGGAGCGGGAGCGCCGAGCACGCGCTTGGCCGGCCATCGCGACCTGGCTCACCGACGGCGAAGCGTTCTTGCGCCAGGCCCGCCTGAGCGCACCCCACCGCCGCCCGACCTTCCCCGTCACAGCCCCAGCCCGCCCCCTCGTCGCAGCCCGGCCCGTGTACCGCAGCCACTGACCGTCCCCCCGACAACGACTGGAGACTCCCGCCCCCTTGCAACCCGGCACCCACTTCTCCTTCGGAGACCACAAGGAACACGGCTTCGTCGCCTCCTTCACCTCCTCGATTCCCCAGCACCTCGCCCACTGGTTCCTGGAGCGCGAGCAGTTCGAGCCCGTCCCCGGTGAACCGGGGCTGTTCCGCCTCAGCGATCCGGAGCGCGACGGAGTCCGACGCACCCGCCAGGCCGTCCACGACCTTCGCCGCCACGGCTACACCGTGCAGGCCGACATCCGCCTCAACCCGGCCCTCTCCACCGGCCCGCCGCGCCCCGTCCGGCCCCACGGACTCCAGGAGCGCCGCAGCCGGCTCGCCCAGGCCGCCGCCGGCCGAACGACGCAGCGCTCCACGCCGCCCACCACCTCATCGTCGGCCCGGCCGATCCCCCCGAAGCCCACCTACGCTCCCACCGTCCACCTCACAGTCGCGGCCGTCGGGCGGTCCCGATGACACCCGCGAACCATCCGGCCCCCGACAGCCCCTTGCCGGCAGCGTCCGCACTGGCCAGCAAGGCACGCGACTTCCGGCTGCGGATGGCGGTCATCGACTGCGAGACCGAGGCCGCCCTCGACATGACACGCGACCGCCACGGCCGCACCGTCCACGCGGGCGCCGCCGCAGCCGCACGAGCCCACCGTGACAAGGCGGCGGTGGAGGCGTACGCCACCCACCTCGCCCCGCACGCCGAGGCTCTCCTCGTTGCGGCCCGACTCGCGCTCGACGAGTTGCCGCCCGCCCGGCACCTGACCGGGTGGCGGGCCGTCCTGGACGGCCTGGCATCGTCCGCCGCTGAAATCCGCCGGGCACTCGACCGGCCGGCCGCGCCCGGGTCCCCTGCTGAACGTGCTCAGCACGCGGCCCTGTGGCTGCACCTCACCGCCTGGGCGGACCACTGCCCGATCGCCAGCAACCTCGCCGACCAGCGCGACGGCCAGCACCACAGGGCTCCGCTGACCGACGAGGAACAGCAACTCTGGACCGGCAGGGCACGGGCCGCGCAGACGCGTGGCGCGCTGGAGCTGACCGAGTCGTGGTACGCCGCCGACGGGCAGCCGATCACCCTCGCATACCTGGTCGAGAACGACGACTCGACAGTGGTCGCGCTGCGCGGCGACCCAGGCGCGCCGGGCTGGCAGGTGATCGGACACTACGCCCACGAGACCGAGGCAGGGAAGGTGCTGCCCGCCCCGGTCCCGCCCGGCGTTCTGCGGACGGACATCTCCCGCTTCAACCGCCCGGCGCCAGCCCCGGAGGTCTCCGTGCAGGACCTCATCCGCGACGTCGTCGATGGGCAGACGGCCGGAGACGCGTCCAACTCCCTCCTCGGCGCCGTCGAGCGCTGCTACGCCGCGGGCCCGATGGTCCGCCTCCAGGAACTTCTGGAGACCAGTAGCGCGTTCGCCAACGCCCTGGAATCCGTGCAAGGGCGTCAGATTGCCGCCCGCCTTGCGGCACTGGCCCGGCAGATCGAGTTCCTCACCGGCGAAGTCGAAGAAGCCGCTGAGGACCTCGGAGCAACCGTCGCCGTCCTGCCTCCGCACCGCACACCCGTACCGCACCGACGCCCGGCTGTGGCGACCACATCACCCCCACCCCCACCGCCACTCCGCGTGGACACGACCGTTCGCCACCGCTGAACACCGAGCTCCCCATTGCCTCCAACCACACCCCGGTCTCGTGCGGCGCGCGAGCCCAACACGCCACCCGGGGCCGCCGACATGCATACCGACGCCCGCTACAACGTCGACCTCGACCCTGGCCTGCACACGGCCATGCCCGCTGCGTCCGCATCATCAGAGCCGCGCCGCACGAAGGCCGCCACGACCGCGCGGTCCGCGCTCGCCGACGCCCCGCGTCGGCGGCGCTGACGCGACGGTTCGACACGAAAGCTATCCGCCTTGACTTCCTCCGCCGTCATCACCCTTCACCTCAGTCCCAGCAACGAGGTCGTCGCCCTTCCCAGCGGGCCACGGCATGAGTGGGCTGCGACTGCGCTGGAGTTGGCCGGCTTCTCACGGGAGCACCCGGACGATGCCCACCGGCTCTCCCTGACCGACCACGCGCAAGCACGCGCTGCACTCACACAGCTGCACCGGACCGCTCGGAACTGCCAGGCCGAGGTCATCACGAGTGAGCGGCCCTACTTCGGCGACATCGCACATGCGGTTGCCCGGAAGCTGCCCGGCCAGTGGGACGTGAGTATCGAGCACTACCCGGACGGCTCCTTCCCCGAAACGCACCTGAACTGGGTCTGGGAGGCCAGCCCTGTGCTCTCCAGCCTGACCCAGTACCGCGTCCCCGGCATGGCGGTCATCAGCGACGGCGGTGGCACGGAACTTCTCCTGGCGGAACGCCCCTGGGACGGACGGTATTTGATCGGCGCGCTGGTGCCGTCGCCGGACCATCTGGACGTGGTCGGCGCCGGACCCCGCACCGTGATCGCCGCCACTGCCCACGGCGCAGCCGCCGACGTGTGCTCGCGTCTGCTGCCCGAGTTCGAGCAGTTGGTGCATCTGGCGCGGCTCCGTGAAGTACAGGACGAGCTCGACTGGGTGCGTGCGGCTGAGCCCGGCACCGTAGACGCAGTGGAGCTGGAGAGCGCGCTGGATCGCTTCCTCACCCACGCGCCTCATCTCATCGAGACCACGCGCCGCGCCGGCGCCAAGACGTTGACCGCCAGTGAAGCAGCTGTCCTGGTCCGCTTCGAGAACCTCCTCGCCCGAGCCCTCGCCGACATCACGGGAAACCGAGACGTATCGGGGCCGGGCGCCGCGGACGAGGCCCTGGCGCTGTGGCTCGAAGCCGGCGGCGACCTTCTCGACGCGGTCCGCACCGCCACCGTCTCTCCCGCCGAGGATCGCTCCCGCCCGGCCATTACCGCCGCCACACCGCCGAAGACACCGTCAGCAGTCGCCGCCGGACGCACCCGCTAGTCCTCCGCGCCTCTCGCACCCGTCCCACGGAGAGCACTCTTCCTTGACCTTCCGGACCAGCTGCTTGGCGCATCAGTGCTGTACACCCTGGCTTGAGCCCCGGTCGCCGCGCGACCCGACCCGATTGCTGCGATCGCGCTCGTGGCGCTGCCGGGCCTCGTCCTCACGCACTGATCACCAGCGCGTTCCTCACCGTGGACGCACGCGCGCCTGCGGACACCGAACCAAGGCATACACCTGGCTGATCGCCGCCGTCGGCACCGGGCATGTGCTGGAAGCTCCTGGCCCGCCTCGCCTTCGCCCAACACCCCACCGCTTTCCCACCACCCCCGATAGGAGACCCTCCTTGCCCGAAGCACCAGCGGAGCCGTTCATGACGATCCGGCACACCATCACCGGCGAGATCACCACCACCGGCTACAACGCCGCCGCCCGGCGGATCCTGCTCCAAGACGGCTTCGAAGAGGCGCCAGGCTGCGCCTGCCGGGTGACGGAACCCGGTACGGAGCGGACGCACGGGCCTGCTCGGCAGCCAGCAACCTGCTCGTCGCCGACCATCTCCTGCACCTGGACCGAGCCCTCGGTCGGCCGGTGAGCGCCGACGGTCCGCCCCGGTCGGCCCGGTCGCCGATGTCGGCACAGTCCGCGATCCGCTCCCAGAGCGGCCAGCCTCTCCAGCGCAGTGCCAACCCCGCCCACACCCGTACCTGTTGAAGGATCCTCGTTTTGACCACAACCGGAACGCCTACCAGTACAGGGCGTACCAAGGGCGGCGAACTGCGGGCCAAGGTGGCCCGACTGCTGGCCGACCGGCCGGCGGACACGCTCACCATCGGGGACATGGCCAGGCAGCTGGGCCACTCCCACGGCGCCGTCCGTAACGCCGCCCTCACCCTGGTGCGACGCGGCGAGGCCGACCAAGGCGGAACAGGACAACCGGAGTTCCGCGCGAACGCGAAAACCGCCGCAGCCGCGCAGAGGGCTGTGATCAGCCCGCCGGGCACCCACTCTCCCCGCGCCCAGGCGGCCACGGCCCGTACGACCTACACCGCAGCAGCCGCGCCCAGGCAGACCGGCCCGATCCGCCGCGCGGGGGGCCAGGTCTACCACCCCCGGGAGTTGGCCGATCTGCCCGACGTCGAGGCGTTGAATCGCTTGCGCGACGCCGACGTGCCGGTGCTGCTCTACGGCCCTCCGGGCACCGGCAAGACGAGTCTGGTCGAGGCCGCGTTCCCGGACCTGCTCACCGTCGCCGGTGACGGCGACACCACGGTCGGCGACCTGATCGGCGAGTACACCCAGGCCGACAGCGGGGGCTATGTCTTCCAGTACGGTCCGCTGGTCACCGCGATGACCGAGGGCCGCGCCCTGCTGATCGACGATGCCACCTTGATCTCACCGAAGGTTTTGGCGGCGCTGTATCCCGCGATGGACGGGCGCAGGCAGATCCAGGTCAAGGCCCACAAGGGCGAGACCATCAAGGCCGAGCCGGGCTTCTACGTGGTGGCGGGCCACAATCCCGGCGTCCACGGCGCGGTGTTGACGGAGGCGCTCGCGAGCCGGTTCAGCGTGCAGATCCAGATCGGCACGGACTATGACCTCGCCCTGGCGCTGAGGATCGATGCCCGGGTGGTCCGGGTCGCCCGACACCTCGCCCGCCAGGTCGAACTCGGCGAGCTGGGCTGGGCCCCCCAACTGCGGGAGTTGCTGAGCTACCAGAAGACCGAGGCCGTCCTCGGTACCAAAGCCGCGCTCGCGAACCTGGTCGGCATCGCTCCTGTGGAGGATCGCGACGCCGTCGCCGCTGCCGTCATCAAGGCTGCCGGCGTCAAGGAGGTCGCGCCCCTCACCCTCGGCAAGCAGCTTCCCGCCTCGGCCGTCCGGCAGCCCCCGGGCAGCACCGTCTCCGCACACCGGGGTCGCTCGCGATGAGCGCCCACCACCACGTCCAGTCCCCCGCCACCCCCCGGGACGACGACGCCGACCTCGCGCGATGGGACGACGACGGCGCCCCGCCCGCGCAGCCCCGTTCCTCCCCGGCCGCGTGGCTGCGCGTGGGAGCCGAACTCGGCGACCGGCTGGTCGACCTCTCCGGCCGCCAGGACCTCCTCGTCACCTGCCGCCCCGGCACGCGCAGCGGCGCACCGGCCGCGTTCTTCCCCACGCTGGGCGAGGTCGAGGTCGACGCCGGCCTGTTCGCCCCGCTGAAGCCCCACGAGATCCATCCGCGGATCGTGGGCGACGAGGAGCGGTATCCCGCCGCCTGGGGAGTGTTCGTCCACGAGGCCGCGCACGCGGCCCACTCCGTCTGGACGCAGCCAGCCGGAGCGAACCCCCGTGTCGTCGAGGCAGCGCTCCTGCTGGAGGAGAGCCGTGTCGAAGGCGCACACCTGATCACGCGGCCCACGGACCGCACGTACCTGCGCACCAGTGCCCGAACTCTGGTCATGCCCGACATCGCCCATCCCACCTTCCAGGGCATCGAGCATGCCGCCGCTGTGGCGGCCCTGGTCCTCGGCCGCCGTGACGTCGGCATCCTGGACGCCGGTGAGACCCGGGCCGTCGCCGATCTGTGCGAAAAGGTGCTGGGCGCCAACCTGCTGGCCACGCTCACCCGCATCTGGACAGCAGCCCACCAGTGCGCCGACCACGACGCCACGACCATGCTCGCGCACGGTCAAGCATGGTGCGACGCTCTGGACATCGCGGCTCCCGCCCTGCCCGTGCCGGAGAACCTCACCGATCTGCTGTCCGGTGCCGTGGGGGTCGTCATGGACAGCACGGCAGCCGCCGACGCCGCCGACCTCGCGGCACAGGCCGCAGCGGCCGACGACATGGCCGCGCGGTCTAAGGCGCAGGCTCAGGACCGCGCCCAGCGGGCCGGTCAGCGACGCAAAGCCGCCGCGACCGCCAAGTCGGTCTTCAACGCCCGTGGCACTGTCACCCCAGACGGCACACCGGCGCCGCGCGGCAACCCGGTCACCGGCACCCGCAGGCCCACCGCCGCCGAGCAGAGTGCCGCCGCGCGCCTGAGCCGCGCCCTGCGTGCCGCCGCCTACCGCGAGCGGACCGAGGAGCGGACCACCAGCCCCACCCCGCCCGGCCGCCTCAACATGCGCGCGGCCCTCGCCCGCGACGCTCAGCGCGCGGCCGGGTCGGTCCCCACCGCGGAACCGTTCACCCACACCCGCCGCCGGAACTCCCCCACCCCACCGCTGCGGGTGGGTATCGCCGTCGACGTCTCCGGCTCCATGCGTGCCGCCTGCGCGCCCGTCGCGTCCGCCGCCTGGATCGTGGCACGCGCAGCAGCCCTGACCGACCCCGACTCCCTTACCGCCACCATCGCCTATGACAGGCACCTGACCGCATTGACCCGACCCACCCACCGAGCACCAGAGCGCGTGACGACGTTCGAGGCCACCGGCGGCCACCACAACCTCGGCGACGCCATCGACGCACTCGACCACGGCCTCGAACTCAGCCGCCCCGGCGCCGGCCGCCTCCTCGTGATCGTCACCGACGCCCGTTACAGCAGTGACGAAACCGCTCAAGCCGTCACCCGCGTCAAGCAGCTCACGAGTGCCGGCTGCGCCGTACTCCAACTCACTCTCACCGCGAAGTCCCGCCACTTGCCGGGGACCACCTTGCTGCACCTGCCCCGGCCCTCCAGCGCTCCCGCCGCCATCGCCACGGCGGCCACAGACGCCATCCGCAGGACCCGCTAAGACGACGCAGAAGACAGAAAGCAGGAACAACCACGTGGCAATACGTACGCACTGGACGGTGGAGCACGCCTGCTCTCACCGTGTGGATCACGACCTGTCGAACCGCCCTGCCGACACGCGGGCAGGCTTCGCCCGTTGGCTCGCATCGAAGGACTGCACCGACTGCTGGAAGGCGGCGCGCGACGCCGATTCCCAGTCCACGCAGGAGTGGCTCGCGGCAAAGCGCGCCGCGGAGCAGGAGGCAGCCGCTGCCTGGGCGACGCAGTTCGAGATGCCGCCGCTGGAGGGCCCGGAGAAGGCCCTGGACTGGGGCGAGCGCTCCCGCCATCAGCTCATGACGGCCGCCCACACCGCCCTGGTCATAGAGGGCAGTTGGGACGAGGCGGACTGGACGGAGCTGGAGGAGAAGGCCCGTTCCATCACCCGTGCCGGATGGTGGATCGACCAGCGCGACGCCGAAGGCACTGACCTGCCCGAACTCCTCGACGCAGCCACCGAGGCGGACCGCGGGACGGAGAACCCGTTCCGCTGACGACGGGGCAACATAGCCGGGAAACGCCGGTTAGCCAAACCGGCGTTCCTCCGGACTATTGATGCTCCCACCCCGCCGGCAATCGCGTGGAAGGAACCGCGTGCTCCCTCCGTCCTGGGACCATCAACCCACCCCCGTCACCGCCCTCACCCCCGACCCGCTCACTCCCACCCGAGATATCACCCACGCCCACTTCCAGGCCGGGGACACCGTCGTCGTCCTCAAGGGCGTGGTCGGCGGGGAACTGTGGGGGGACGCGATGCGCGTCGTCGTTCCCTCCTGGCACACTCCAACGGACGAGGACGGATGGCGTCTGCGTGACGCAACCGGCGGCGCCCAGTCCTACGTCACCGCCCACCCCCGTTACCTCGTGCACCTCTCACGCCGCTGCCCGGACTGCCTGATCTACCTGCGGGCCATGGAAGACGCCCTCCGTGCGCGGTTCGCTGACCGCGACGAGCTGATCGACTGCGGCTGGTACACCACCACCGCCCTGGGCCAGCTCGTGCACACCGCAGACGCCAGAGGCGGCCGATGACTCCCTCCTCCAACCGCCCCGACCGTGCCGCTGCGCTCCACAACGCCAGGGCCCGAGCCACCGCAATACCGGTCGATTCTACCTGGCCCCTGCGCCTGGCCGAAGACCTCCGCGACCTCCGGGCCGACTGGAAACCTCAGCCGAGGTGTGCACGGATGCCGCGCGTCAGCCGCTGGACTGCCACGCCCGCGCTCTGTACGCCATCGCACTGCTGGGCCAGCCCCGCCCCGAGGGCCCGACGATCTTGGACGAGGTCCTCGCCACGGCCGAGGAGCACACCAAGACCCTGCACGTCCCGCCGCAGGGACTGTGGCTCGGCCAGGACTAGGGCGGGGAGCGTCTGTTGACCCTCC
This sequence comes from Streptomyces sp. cmx-10-19, assembly GCA_049998335.1. Taxonomy (GTDB): domain Bacteria; phylum Actinomycetota; class Actinomycetes; order Streptomycetales; family Streptomycetaceae; genus Streptomyces. Next base: position 19,597 of record JAEBFB010000016.1, on the reverse strand, counting down.
GCTCCCGGCCGGCCCTCGCCACCGGCACCGGTCCGATCGTCCTGTTTCGCGTGGCCGGTGCCCCGCGCCGGCTGGGCCGGTACGACGAAGGGCTGGGCGCCATCGACCAGGCGATCGTCTCTCTCCCGCCGCGGGACATCTCGGTTCACGCCGACCTGGTCCCCGAGCGTTCCCTGCTCTGCGCAGCACGCGACCTTCAGCAGCACTGGTCGCCCAGCCGCACGTCGAGCGGGGGGCCGTCATGATCCCCCGTCTGCACGCGCGGAGCCGCTCGCCGCGCGAACCGCTCGCCGAGGCGCTCGGTCGGCCCCTTTCCCCGAACGAGGGCCTGACGGAGTACACCGTCGTCGCCCACTGGCCGGGCCTGGACTACTACACCCCGGACGACGAGCAGAGAACCTGGACGTCGATCGACTGGGCCGAGCACCTCGAAGGTCCCTACCTGGAGCATCCGTTTGCTGCCAGTGCGGACGACGACCGGCGGGCGATCCTCCACCTCGACGTCCGACTCCACCCGGACGACCGGGAGCTGACCGGGCCCGAGTGGTCCGAAACCGCCCACCGGCTCGCGCGGGCCGCTGGTATTGAGGTGCCCGGCGCCGCGGAGCACGGGTGGCGGTGGATCGCCGTCCAAGCCCAGCCCGGGCGTCTGGATCTACTCGCCAATCTGATCCACCTCGACGGCACCTGGCGCACCCCGCCCGCCGACATCCTGCCGCGCCTTTCGGACCAGGCACGCCGCATCGAGCAAGACCTGAACCTGATCCCCGCCCGCACCGGCCCCACGAAGCGGCCCGTTGCGCGTACGGTCCCGACCGCATCCGCGCAGCTCGCGGGCGTCCTCACGCAGCTCGCCGACGAGCAGGCCGGCCCGCTGGCCACGGTCCGCGGACTGGTCGAGCACACCGCTCACCGGATCGCCCGCCAGCCTGGGGCTACCAGCACGGACACGGCGCACCGCCTGGAGCTGATCGCCCGCCGCCTCCACGCGATTCAGCAGGACCTGGACACCACCGCAGCCCACCTGGTCCAGCCCCGGGTCGCTGCCGCACCGGCCGCGGCCCGGCGCACCGCCCACCGATCTCCGTAGGAGAAACGTCTCCTTGCCCCGCACCACCGACCGCTTCTTGGACATCCGCCGTGACCCGCACTCCGACGAACTCCTGGCGCGCGGCGGCGACTTGGAAGCACACAGCATTCTCCAGCGCGCAGGATTCGTCGCGGTCGTCCGCCTCCACGAGACCTACCACCGCGCCCCCGCCGAACTGACCGAGGACGAGGAATCCCGTCTCGCCACCGATGCCGTTGGCCGCCTGCGGGCCGTCGGGTACCACGTGGACTGCGACGAGCCCTTCGACACCGAAGCCCGCCCCGCCCGCTATCCCACGCTCGGCGCCTCGGTCTCCCACCTCGCCGAACGTCTCCGCGAGGCCGCCGACACCGCCGAGGCAGCGGCCATCCTCACCGAACTCACCGCGCCCCACGACGGCATCCTCGCCGGGTTCGAGGAAGCCCTGGGCGCCCTGGCGGAGTTCTTCGACGGCCTCGACAGCGCGAGCGATCCGCACACCGCCCGGCGCCTGCGCTACCTCGCCGACGCATACGTAACCGTCATCCACTCCGACCTCGCCCACACCCGTGAACAGCTGGCCGACCGGCACGCCCCCCACCCCGGCCGCCGCGCCTGCGCCGAACAGATCCCCGACCACGAGCCCGAACGCTCTGCGGTGTGCGCCTGCCCGCCCCCGCCGCGTGCCATGCCGGCCGTGGCGCCGCCGCCCGTCGGTGCCACCCGCCTGCGCCGCTGAGCCCCTGCAACTGCCCAAGGACACCATGCACGACCACGACACCTCCGAGCGCCTCGCCTCCTACGCCGACGTCCTCGCCGGCGAACTCCCCGACACCTGGACCAGCACACACCTGGCGGCCGACGCCAAGGACGACCTCGCCGAACTCACCGACCGCATCTGGGACCTGGACCTGGTCGCCGCCTCTCTCGCCGAACACCCTCTGCAGCAGGCAGCCGTCCTCAGCCGCTCCGACGGCGCCCAGCTCGTCCTGATCGACCGGCACGACGAACGCCAAGGCTTCCTCCTCGCCGCCGTCGCCCCCCGCGCGCTGCCCGACGAGGCGTACCGCGCCGTTCCCGAACCTCACGGTATCGCCCTGACCGATGACCCGTTCCTCGGTGCCGAGCAGGTCGCTGGCGACCTGCTCGTCCGCTACGACCGTGCGCTCGCCCAGGTCCAGCACAATGCCCTGGGCGGTATCCAGCCCTCCCAGCCGGACCGGGTCGTCCTGACCTGGCAGCCGGACGGCAGCGTCGCCACCGCCCCCGCCGACGACCGGGCCGGCACGATCCTCGCCGCCCACGGCTTCGTCCAGGACCCGCACAGCGACATCTACCGCCTGGAAGGCAACGACACCCAGGCCCAGGCCCGCGCGCTGCGCGAGATCGGCCCGCAGCTCGAAGCGCTCGGTATCGACACCGCCCTCCAGCACCCGGCAGCCCGGACCGCACCCACCGCAGCCCCGGCATCCATGCCGCCGGCCCCCGCCGGCGCCCGCACACCCACCGCCCGGACGCGATGAACCAGACGGAGCCCGACTACTGGGTCCTGGAGTACGTCACCATCACCAAGGACCCCCGTACCGGCCTGGTCGTGGCCATCGGCGGCACCCAGCAGGCCGCAGACATCCTCCAGCGGACCGGCGGCTTCCTCACCGCTCCCGGACCCCGCGGGGACTACCACCTGCTTCCGCACGGCCTGCCCATCGACCAGCAGCGCCTGAAGGCGACCACCGCCTCCCACGCCCTGCTCGCCGCCGGCCACAGCGTCCACCTCGACCTCGCCCTCAACATGCTGGAGCCCCCCGACGGCGACCGTAACGCAACCCTGCGCTACCTCACCCAGCTCGCCGAGCGGGTCTCGGCCGCCGAGACCAGCAGCGCGGTGGCCGAGGTCCTGACCGAGGTCGCTGCGCCCGTGCACGGGCTGCTGCCCCTGACCAGAGAAGTGATCGTCCGCGCCTGAATCGCCGCCGGCGATCTCCAAGGCACCGCGCCCGGCGAGGAACCTGAGCCCATCGCCCGGCTCGGTAGCACCGCCAACTCCCTGAGCGAAGCCGCCCGCGTCATCCTGCACGCCCGCAACCACGCCGCCCGCCGGACGCAGCCGCCGGCGACCGCACCGGCCCCGGCACCGGGCCGTTCACAGCCCCCGGATTCCCGCCGCCGCTGACCCCGGAGAAGAAACGTATGGCCAATCTGGCCGACGAGTACGGCACAGACGTCGAGATCTACATCAAGGCCCTGACAACCACCATCCACGCCGACACCCGCACCGGCGCCACCGCTAAGCTCCACGACCTGCTGGAACAGCACGGTCTCGAACGCCACGAATACCCCACAGGCGAGCCGCTCTACATCTGGCACACCGTGCCCGACCACCTCGATTCCGACGGGCAGAAACGCCTGGCGAACGGCGCCATCCCCGCCCTGCTCCTGGCCGGATACACGGTCAACTGCGACCCCGAGGTCTTCGACGAGGCCCTCTACCAGCAGGCCGTGCACCGCCTCCGGGCGCGCACGGCCCGCCCCGCCCCGCAGCAACCGGCGCCCGCCGGTCCCCCCTCGCACTCCGCACCGGCCCGCCGCACCCCGTAAGACACCCGGGCGGCCCCGGCACCACGCCGGGGCCGCCCACCGCCCTCGCCCCGACGCCCGGAGAAACCCGTAGCCGCCCGCACCCTCCCGCCGATCAGCCACCGGCTCAAGCCCCGCCTCGCGACCGCCCTGTTCCGCCACTATCTGCGCGCCTGCATTCCCACCGGTCCCGACCACACCGCCCCGCTGGCCGGCGCCCGCCCGAAGGGGGTCCGCACCGAGACGCAGCGCGTCGGGCAACGCCACCACCACTGACCGTCCACCGCCCTGGAGGAGCATGTCCCACCCCGCCCCCTACCCGGTGAGACTGGCCGACGAGATCACCCGCCAGCTCGGCCAGCTCGCCGACCACCTCTCTCAGCTTCCCCCGCCCCAGGCAGCGCAGGTCATCGCCCGTGTCCTCGACCCGGACAACGGAGTCCTCGGCGGCGTCACCCACCTCGTCATCACCGGCAGCCACTTCGCCAAGAGCGAGGCGGAACGAGGCACTCTGCCAGCAGAGGTATGGCTCGCCTTGGGCCGCGCCGCCAACGAACTGCACGACATCAGCCTGGACCTGGACGAACACCAAGACCTCCTCCAGCACCTCGGCACCCGACCGGCCACCAGCGCGGCGAAGCCTCCGGCTCCCGCCCCGCTCGTCGTACGGCGGCGCCGGTGAACAAGAAGCAGTGGCAGAGCTGGGGGCCGGGCGAGCAAGCCGAGCAGCACTACCTCGTCCAGCCCCGTGCCCTGGCCGGCGGCGGTGACGTCCGGCACGTCTCGGAGTTCCTGCGCGCCTCGGGCTGGCGGGACAAGTCCAAGAAGGACGGCCCGCTGCTCATGGAGAGCCCGGACCGCACCGTCCGCGTCGCCTACGACCCCTACATCCTGCCGGGCGGATGGACCATCCACGGCCGGGCAGGCGACGCGACCGGCGAATGGTCTGCGCACCTGGGCTGGCAGACTCCGGTGGAGATCATCGCCGGTCTCACCGACGCCCTCATCCGCCCCCGCTCCGCACACGCCCCCAACGTCTGGGCACCACTGCAGGAGCAGAACTGGCACACGCGGTTCGAGGGCCAGGACTATATGGCGACCAGCCCCGACGGCACCGCGTGGATGCAGTACCACCAGGGCGTCGATGGCACGGCGATGTGGTGGACCGGAGCGCAGGACAAGCAGGGCAACGGCTGGACGGCCCACTTCACGCCGAACACGCCGATGCACCTGGTCCAAGCCTTCTCAACCGAACTTGCCAGCCCGGACCCCGTGATGCGCCCACGCGGACGCGTCCCGCACAGCGCCCAGATCCGGACCTGGTCGGTCTCCGTCAAGCCCTCCCAGCTCAGCGCCTGGCAACAAGCCCGGATCACAGCCGCCCGCGCCGCCACCTGGGCCCGCAACAGCGCCCGAAGCACCCGGCCACACACCACCGCCCGTCCACACACCCCGGCCGGCGGCGCCCGGACCCGCCGATGACCCACCACCCCTCCCCGAGGAGCCCGATGCCTGCCCCCACCCCGGACACCCTGCGCACCCTGACCGAAACGCTGTCGGACCTCACCGAGTACCTGCGCGAGAATCCCGGCCCCGCCGAAGCCCTCGCCCTCGTCGAGCCGCTCCTCGACGAGTACACGGGCCTGCCCGTCCAGCTCGCCGACACCCTGCGTGCCCTCGCCCGCACCGTGCAAGAACACCAGGCCATCCCGCGCTCCGCGCACGTCAACCTCCTGATCACCGAGCTGCGCTCCGCAGCCTGGGAGCAGACCGACCAGCACACCCTCCACTACGTCCTCGACGAGCTGCGCGCGCTGTACGACGACGCCGAGAGCGAACAGGGGTGCAGCCGGTGCCGTTGAGCGAGCGCCAGCTCGACGCCTTCGCCGACCAGCACGCCGGGCAGATCCCCTTCGACACCGGCCCCCGCCACCTCGCCGGCCCGGGAGACGCCCGCCACGTCACCCACGGCCTGGCCGCGGCCGGATGGACCACGCTCTCCGACCCGCTCAGCGCCGAGATCGTGATGGCCAGCCCCGATCAGCGCTACCGCCTCCAGTTCGACCCGCAGTCCGCCACCTCCGCATGGTGGCGGCTGCGGGCCGCCGACGGCGAGAACGAACACGGCTGGTACGCCGAGTTCGGTGAACTCGTGCCGGCCGAGGTCCTCGCCGGCCTTACCGACGCCCTCATCGCACCCGACTCGCCGCAGCCGGGCCCCTGGCAGACGGTAACCACCGCGGGCTGGCGGCGCGACGAGGCCGGGGCGGCGCACTCGCCGGACGCGATGTGCCTCATCGAACGGCGTCCGAGGAGCGAGTTCCACGACCGGCCGTCCTGGCACATCGAGGTGCGCGACGCCCGTGACGCGCAGTATCCCGGCCCGCGCATCTGGCACGGCTACCTCGACGAGCACGTCCCCGAACGCCTCGCCGGAGCCTTCCTGGGCGCGCTGACCGACCAGAGCCCGCTCAAGCGCGGCATGTTCGACCGCACCGCCCACCACAGCGCCGTCCGGGAGCCGAGCCCGCTGCGCCCTCAGCAGGTAGTCGACGCCCACACAGCCCGGGTGAAGGCGATCCGCGCACAGGCCCGCGCCGTACGCCGTCAGCAGACCGCCCCCACGACGCCCCCGGCGCCCACCACGGCCGCCCAGCCGGCCGCCCGCCGCTGACCCAGAAGGATGCTCCCATTTCCCGCACCACGAACCCCGGCCGCCGCACCTCACTGCGGCGCCTCAACCGCTACCTGCGCCACAGTGAAAGGATCCTGGCGTCCTGGGACGCCTTCACCGAGTTCAACACGGACCTGGACGGCTGGCCCTTCGACGAGGACTCCTACGGCCGCCGGGCCGCCGTCCGTGACGCGGACACCGCTGCAGCGTTCGCCGGCTTCCGCCCCGGTGCCCGCCAATTGCTGGCCACCGCCCGGCTCCAGCTCCAACACCTGCCCGCACACCTCACGCGGGCCGGCTGGCCCGGGCAACTGACCATCCTGGAGGAGGCACTGAGCCACCTCGACGCCTTGGACGCGCGGTGGCGCCAGACCCGGGCCCAGCTCCCCGAGGGCGCCGGGCCGGGCAGCGAAGCGTACGGCGACGCGCTGGACGCGCACCATGCCGAGTGCTGGAGCTACCTGGACGACTGGGCCTGCCACGGCCGCGCCATCCTCGACATCCAGGCCGCCGCACGCCGAGCACCGTCCCGGCCGAAGCGCCCGCAGCTTCCCGCCCTGACGTCCCGGCGCAGCGGACACGGCGCGAGGGGACGGTGACCATGCCCGACGGCCCCGCCAGCGTCGACATCGACTACATCGCCCCGCGCCACCTGGCCGGCGGCGGTGACCCAGCCTGGATCACCGTCCCCCTCCACCGTGCCTGCGGTTGGAGCTACGGTTACGACCCCCTGATGCCCCGCGTCCTGCTGTCCAGCCCCGACCAGAAGGCCCTCCTGCGCCTGGAGCCCGACCCCGACGGACGGTGGTGGACTCTGCAGCACGCCCCCGCGCCGGGCCGGCCCGCCTGGTTCGCCAGCTTCGATGCCCGCACCCCCGTCGAAATGATCGCGGGGTTCACCGATGCGCTGACCGACCCCACTGCCGATCAAGCAGACAACTGGGATCCGCAGGAGCCCCTGTTGAACGCGGGCTGGACTCCGGCCTACAGCCACCAACAGCTCGCCTCACCCGACGGCACCGTCCGCGTCGAGGCCGACACGACAACCGGAGCCTGGTGGGTCGACACCGCCCTCCGCGACTTCCGCGCTCTCCTGTGGCAAGCCCACTTCAGCGAGCACACCCCACCCCACCTGATCACCGCGTTCACTACCGCGCTCACCGATCCCCGACCGGTGCCGCGCACCACAGGCCGTCTCCCGACTCGCGACCCGGACCTCATCACCCTCTCGACCCGGGACGTACCCGCCACGCAGATCGCCGATGCCCTGGAAGAACGCATCCGCTCCCTCGCCGCACGCCCATCCGGCCCACCGGCGACGAGTACGCATCCTCCGCAACGGCCGCAGACCGAGCGCCACCGCCTGCGCTGATCCCTCCGTCCCCGCCCGGAAGCACCTAACCCCTTGCCCCCTTCCTCCTCCAGCAGCAACACCGACGGATACGACCTCGTCCTGCGCCTCCTGCTCGGCGTGCTCGCCGTCGTCGTCCCCCTGTCCCACCTGACCTGGCTGTCCGGCAACGTCACCGCCTCCCTCACCGGAGGCAGCTGGGCCCCGTACCAGCCGACCAACGCCTTGCTCCACCCCGAGCAGGTCTGGCCCGAGGCCGGGGAGAACGCCCTGCTCATCGGGGCACGCATCGTTCCCGTTCTGCTCCTCCTGGCTCTCGGGATGACGGCGGTCGCCCTGTGGATCCGGCACAAGAACCGCGGCGGCGGCCGGAAGAAGATCACCGGCATGGCCAAGGCCCGGGACATCGAGCCCCTGATGGCCAAAGCGATCACCGACAAGGCCCGCTCGCTACGCCCGAGCCTGAAAGACGCCAAGCACATCGAAGCCTGCGATACCGGCATCCTCCTGGGCAACCTGCAGAACACCCGGCACGAGGTGCGCATGGGCTTTGAGGATGTGGCCGTCGCCATCATGGCGCCCCGCTCGGGCAAGACCACCTCGCTCGCCATCCCGTCGATGCTCGCCGCGCCCGGCCCCGTCCTCCTGACCTCGAACAAGGCCGCAGGTGACGCCTTCACCGCCACATACGAGGCCCGCTCCCGCGTCGGGCAGGTGTGGTCGATGGACCCGCAGCAGATCGCGCACGCCGCCCGCGAGATGTGGTGGAACCCCCTCGCCAGCGCGAAAACCCTGGACGGGGCGAACCGGCTCGCCGGACACTTCCTCGCCGCCTCGGTGGACGCCTCCCAGCAGGGCGACTTCTGGTCCAAGGCCGGCAGCAACATCCTTTCCCAACTGCTGCTGGCCGCAGCACTCGACGAGCGGCCCATCACCGACATCATGCAGTGGCTCGCCTTCCCCGCCGACCGCACCCCGCTCGACATCCTCCGCGACCACGACTTCGCCGCCGTCGCAGCACAGCTCAAGGGCACCGTCGAGGGCCCCCCGGAAACGCGCGACGGCATCTACGAGACCGCCCGCCAGTACGCCGCCGCACTCCTGAACAACGAGATCGCCGCCTGGGTCACCCCGCAGAAAGACGTTCCCGAGTTCCGCCCCCCGGAGTTCGTCACCTCCACCGACACACTGTTCCTGCTGAGCAAGGACGGCGGCGGCGGGGCCTCGGCACTGATCGCCGCGTGCGCGGACTCCGTGATGCGCGCGGCCACCGCCCAGGCCGAACGCGCCGGCGGACGGCTCGACCCGCCCATGCTGGCGATCCTCGACGAGGCCGCCAACGTGTGCAAGATCAGCGACCTGCCAGACCTGTACTCCCACCTCGGCTCCCGCGGAATCATCCCGATCACCATCCTCCAGTCCTACCGCCAGGGCCAGAAGGTCTGGGGAGACGCGGGCATGGACGCCATGTGGTCCGCCTCGACCGTCAAGGTCATCGGCTCCGGCATCGACGACCCCGACTTCGCGGACAAGCTCAGCCGCTTGATCGGCGACCACGACGTCCAGACCACGTCCACCTCACACTCGGAGTCCGGGAAGTCAACCTCGGTCAGCATGCGGCAGGAACGGATCCTGCCCGCCGACGCGATCCGCGCCCTGCCCAAGGGCACCGCGCTGTGCTTCGCCACCGGCATGCGGGCCGCGATGCTCGACCTGCGGCCCTGGTACCGGGAGCCAGGAGCACAGGAGTTGTCCGCGGCGTCCGCCCGCGCATCGAAAGCAATCACCGCCCGCGCCGTCGCGAAGCACGCGCCGACACAGTCCGACTTCGGGACGGCCGCGTGAACGCTGCCCCGCTGCACCTGGTGCCGGTCCGCTCCCGTGAGGCGAAGGACTTCGTACGCGCCTGGCACCGACACCACCCGCCACCCGCAGGACAGATCTTCGCCGTCGGAGCCGCCGACGAGACCGGCACCCTGCGCGCCGTGGCCATCATCGGCCGGCCGGTGGCCCGCCACCTGGACGACGGCGCCACCCTCGAAGTCACCCGGACCGCCAGCGACGGTGCCCGCAACGCCAACTCACTGCTCTACGGAGCCGCGTGGCGGGCGGCGAAGGCCCTCGGCTACCGACGGCTGGTCACCTACACGCAAGACGGCGAGAGCGGCGCATCACTGCGCGGCGCGGGATGGCGCGTCATCGCCAGCCGGCCGCCCCGCGCCGGATGGCACACCCCGTCCCGCCCACGCACCGGCCATGGCAACGACCGCATCACCCGCCTGCTGTGGGAAGCCCTCTGACCGCAGACCCCGACCGAGGCGATCACGGCCGTCACCCAGGCACCGCCCCAGTCCCTCGGCGATCGGCGGCACGCCGACCGCGTCCCGGCCACCGAGCAGCCTCGCGCAAACTGCACAGCCCAACAACTGGTCCGAGACTCACGAGCCGACGACGTACACCTCCCCCGACGGACACTTCCGCCTCACCGAGCAGCCCGACGACCACCTCCGCTGGCAGTTCCGGCACTCCCCGTTCGACGGCTTCGACACCCAGCGGACCGCCACCTTCACCCGCGCCGCCCCCGCCCGCCGACAGCCCAGTTCTTCACCCACCTGGCCATCGAAGCTCCAGTCGAGCGCACATGCGGCGACCTGCCCTACCTCGTGCAGCACTCCAGCGACGCGCTGGTCACCCCCGTCCGCGGCGTAGCGGTCACCCCCTACCTCCACCACGCCCTGAGCACGGCCGCCCACCCCACACCGCGCACCGCAAGTGACGCTCCCCTCTCACACCGCTTCGGAGACACCCTGAACGAGACCGCCGACACCGTCAGCTTCCGCATCCCCGCTGACCACGAACTCGCTTCACCCGCCGCCCTGACACGACTCGCCAAGCGGCTGTCCCAGTACGGACTGCACCGCGACTTCGATCCCACCCTTCCCGGGTCGCCCGTGGAGCCGGGTGTCGTCTACGGCACGGAGAACTTCCCTACCGCCACACTGGCCGGGGACCCCCTCGCGGCTCTGGCCCGCACACTGAGCACGGAATTCCCCGACCTGCCCTGGCAACTGCACAGCGACCCCGTCGAGCGCCACGGGGAATGGGCTCTGGGCACGCTCTACCGACACCACCCCGATCACGGGCTCCACCCCGCCCCCGGCGAGCGCGTTGCCTGCGACGGGCAAGGCGTCCCGTACTTCACCGCCGAACAGATCCTGGCGCACACCGCCCGCTCTCATGCCCTCGAATCTCTCCTCGCCACAGCGTGGACCCAGCCGGTAACACCACCATCTCCGACGCCGGCGCGGAACACGGTCTGGCCCGTCCCCGGTGTGCACCGGCCGCCCTCGCCGGGCCCCGGGTCCACCCCCCACCGATGACGACAGCACCCGACTCCGTCCCCGCCCCCATGTTCGACCTGGATGCCGCACCCGCGCCCATGACGTCGGTCCCCCGACCCGCCCCGTCCTCTCACCGCCGGCGGCTACCACCGCCCGAGCACGTCGCTGACGCCACTGTCGTGCGAAAGCGGGTGCCCTCGTCGGCCGTATTCACTTAGAGGGTGTCTCACGTGGTGAGCTTGGCGAGTCTCTTGTAGCAGGTGAGGGCGGCGGCCAGGCCGAGGAAGGCGAGGAAGTGGGAGCCCTTTCGCTCGTATCGGACGGTGAGGCGGCGGTAGCCGAAGAGCCAGGCGATCGACCTCTCGATCTTCCAGCGGTGTCGGCCGAGGCGTTCGCCGGACTCGATTCCCGGCCGGGCGATGCGCGGGACCAGTCCCCGTTCACGCAGCCAGGCGAGGTGGTCGGCGGAGAAGTACGCCTTGTCGGCACGGAGTTTGACCGGGCGGCGCCGACGAGGTCCGCGCCGGGAACGGATGGCGGGTATGGCACGGACCAGCGGCTTGAGGGCGAGGCTGTCGTGCATGTTCGCGCCGGACACGGCGACGGCGAGAGGCAGGCCCTGGGCCTCGGACAGGACGTGCAGTTTGCTGCCCTTCTTGCCGCGATCGACCGGATTCGGCCCGGTCAAGGTGCCCCCCTTTTGGCGCGGACGGAGGCCGCGTCGACGATCGCCGAGGTCCAGTCCACCTCGCCCCTGGCACCGAGTTCGTCCAGTACCGCCCGGTGTAGGCGACGCCACAGGCCGACCTCTGTCCATGCCGTGAACCGGCGATGCGCAGTGGCGGGCGACGTGCCGAACGTCGGCGGCAGATGCCGCCAGGCACAGCCGCTGGTCAGTACGTACACCACCGCCGTGAACACGGCTCGCTCGTCGCACGGAGCGGTCCCGCCGCCTTGCGGACGAGCCGCGAACGACGGCAGCAACGGGGCGGCCAGTTTCCAGAGTTCATCCGGAACCAGACGCTTCGACAGATCAGCAGCCACGATCGCATCATGCCGCACGAACATCACGCCACGTGAGACACACTCTTAAGGATTATTCGATCACCGCCTCACCCACGCTCACTTGTATCTCCCTCGGCGCCGGCGTTCAGTCCAGTGCCATGCTCGCGCTGTCTGCCGAGGGGATCCTCCCGAGGGCCGACTACGCGATTTTCGCCGACACCGGCTGGGAACCGAAAGACGTGTATAACCATCTCGACCGGCTCGAAAAGGAAGTAGCCGAGCCTGCCGGAATCCCCATCCTCCGGGTGTCGGCAGGCAACATTCGCAATGACGCCCTCGACCCGAATCACCGGTTCGCCTCCATGCCTCTCTACATCCTCAACCAGGAGGGGAAGCAAGGCATGACCAGGCGCCAGTGCACCGGGGAATACAAAATCAAGCCAATAAAGAAGAAGGTCCGGGAACTTCTCGGATTCCCCTATCCGCAGCGCATCCCGAAGCATGTATTCGTTGAGCAGTGGGTCGGAATCTCCACCGACGAGTTCCATCGCGCCAAGGACGCCGACGTCCGCTACATGCGCAATCGGCATCCGCTCATCGACATGGGCTGGTCGCGCAGCGACTGCATCCGATACCTCACATCACTCGGCTTCGAGCACACTCCGAAGTCATCGTGCCTGGGATGCCCGTTCCACGGAAATGCGCAGTGGAGGCACATCCGGGACACCTCTCCGTCCGAGTGGGCGGACGTCGTCGAATTCGACGCGGCCATCCGGCAGGGCAATGCCCGTGCCAATGCGACGGGCAGCAGGTTGCTCGGCGAGGCGTTCCTCCACCGCTCCCGCGTCCCGCTGGGCCAGGCACCGATCGACCACGTCACCGCCGCCGAGCGGGCCGCCCTACGGCTCAACGCGGACGACGCCGACATCCTGGAGAACGGCGTCGAGGACGGCTGCTCGCCCTGGGCGTGCCGGGGCGACGCCGACGCGCTGACGCAGGACGACTTCGGGCTGGCCACGTGATACTCGACCTCTTCGCGGGGCCGGGCGGCTGGAGCAGAGCACTGCACGTCCTGGGGGTGCGCGATGTCGGGCTGGAATGGGACCCGTGGGCGTGCGCGACCCGCGCCGCGGCCGGGCAGTTGACCATCCGGTGCGACGTGGCGAGGTATCCGACCCAGCCGTTCGTCGGCCGCACCCGCGGGATGATCGCCTCGCCTCCGTGTCAGGCGTGGAGCATGGCCGGCAAGCGCCTCGGCCTGCTCGACCAGCCGCTGGTGCACGCGGCGGTCGAGGACCTGGCCGCCGGGCACGACACCCGTGAACGCCTCCTCGCCGCCTGCCGCGACGAGCGCTCCCTGCTCGCAGCCGAGCCGATGCGCTACCTGTACGCGCTGAACGGGGCCGACGAGCCCGACTGGGTCGCCATGGAGGAAGTACCGGACGTGCTGCCCTTGTGGAAGCAGTACGCCGCCGTCCTGCGCGGGTGGGGGTTCTCCGTCTGGTACGGGATCCTCAACGCCGCCGACTTCGGCGTCCCGCAGACCAGGAAGCGGGCAATCCTGCTGGCCTCCCGCGTCCGTACGGCGCAGCCGCCCACGCCCACGCACGCCCAGCTCGCCGAACCGGAATCGCTGTTCGGTCCGGGCCGGACCCGCTGGGTCAGCATGGCCGAAGCCCTGGGATGGGGTGCGACTGACCGGCCCGTCCCCACCGTCTGCGCAGGAGGTGGGCCCGGCGGCGGACCCGAACCGTTCCCGTCGGGCTCCCGCAAGACGCTGTCCGACGCGCGGGAGCGCGGTACGTGGATGCCGCGGCAGGACGGGGTGGTTCTGCAGGCCCGCCGCGAAGGCGCCGGATGGGCGGCCCGGCACGGCACGCGCGAGAATCGTGCGGCCGACGCTCCGGCGCCCACGTTCACCGCCGAGGCGCACCGCTGGTCCTGGTCCCTGCGCAGCAACAATCAGGCCAACGCCACCGTCCGGTCCATCCAGGAGCCGGCTGGCACGCTGTTCTTCGGGCACCGCGCGAACGAGTGCACCTGGGTCGCCGAACCCGCCACACCGCCAGCCGAAGAAGCCGATGCGCCGGCCGTTCCCGAGCCGATCCGGATCACCGCCCGCGAGGCGGGCCTCCTGCAGACCTTCCCCGCCGACTACCCCTGGGCCGGCAACAAGGGCCAGCAGTTCTCCCAGATCGGCAACGCCGTGCCCCCGCTGCTCGCCGGCCACCTCCTCGCCCCGCACCTCGGCGTCACCCTCGACCCCGACGACTTCACCCTCGCCGCCTGATGCCCCACACCCCCGAACCCGACGAAGACGACCTCGACGCCATCGCACCGCCCCAGCCCGTCTTCCACGTCGAGCAGACCCTCCTCGGCGCCCTCCTCCTCGACCCGCACCGCATAGACGACGTAAACAGCATCACCGCCGACTCCTTCTCCACCGCTGCACACGCCGCCCTGTATGCCGCGATCAGGACCCTGCCGCGGCCCGACCCCGCCGAGCACGCGAAGAACACCACGTGGCTCGACCACGTGCTCGCCACCGCCCTGGAGGAGGCGCGCGGACTGACCGCCTCCTACCTGCACGCCCTCGTCCAGGTCTGCCCCTGGCCCCGCCACGCCCCCGCATACGCCCGCATGGTCGAGGCCGAGCACGCCCGCCGCCGCCTACGGACGGCCGCCGAACGCCTCATCCACACCGTCCACGACGTCTCCCACCCGCACCCCGTCCAGACAGTGCTCGCCGAGGCGGATGCACTTGCCGCGGTCGTGGACGACATCGCGAACCGCTTCCCCCCTCGCTCCGGCGTCCTCCCCCGCACCCCGACACCTCCTCCCACCGCCGCCGACGACACCGAGGCGGTCGAGGAGGAGCAGCTGCTGCTCGCGACCGCCGCCGCCCGCCCTGACGACATCGACGCCGTCCGGTGGCTGATCCCCGACGACCTCACCCTGCCCCTGCATGCCGGCCTGTGGCAGTGCCTGACCACCCTCGCCCGGCGCGGCGAGCCGGTCGACCCCGTCACGGTCCTGTGGGAGGCACAGCAGCGCGGCCTGCTCGACGAAGGCCGTGAACCAGGCGAGGTCCTGCGCATGCTGGCCGAACCAGCCGGATCCGTCGCGCACTGGGCAGAACGCACCCTGCAGCGCTCCCTCCTTGCCACGGCCGAGCACACCGGCCAGCGCATCGAGGCGTACGCCGGCGACCCGGCGAACACCCCCTTCCAGCTCGTCGTCGGCGCCCGCCGCGCCCTCGCTGACATCGCCGCCGCCCGCACCCGCTGGCAGCACGCCACCGGCACCACCCCGCCGCAGCAGCGGCGAGCGGCGCCCGCCACCCGCGCCGGCCCGCCGACCACCACGGCCGCACACGCCGCCCGGCCCACGCGAGCAACCCGATAATTCCCGAGTACGCCGGTGGCCGGGCCCGCGGGCCCGGCCACCGGCAGAACAGATGAGACCCCCACGTGACTGCCTCCATCGACGCCCATGTCCGCCTCGACACCCACCCCACTCACCCGAGCGCCGTGCAGGCCGTCCTGACCGGCACCCAGGCCCGCGTCGCCTCCACGGCTCTGGAGGCTGCCGGCTGGAGTGCCGCCGCCACAGGCGTCATGGTCCTGGCCCGCATCGATCACGAGGAGCCCTACTGGGCCGCCGACGCCGCCCAGCACCTGACCGCCGAAGGCATCACCGTCGAGATCACCCCGCGCCTCCAGGAGGCCATCGACGAGGAATGGACCTGGCCGAACTACCCAATGCCCTGGTGCACCCGCAACGAGATCCGCGAGGTCTCCGACCAGGCGCAGAAGATCCACGACGACATCCGCAACGGCCACCTCCTAATTCACGCCCACGCCCACGACGGCCACACCACCGTCGCGGTCGGCACATACCTCCACCAGGGCGGCAAGTCCGTCTACCTCCACGGCGAGAACCATCTGCGTCAGATCGCCCACACCTTCGACTCACCCGCGGAAGCACTGGTGGCCTTCGAGAAGGTCCACGCGGCCGAGATGCGGCCCGGCCCGGCGCCCCTGACCGACACCGAACGCGCCGCCATCGCAGCGCGTTCCGTCTTCGATGTCACCGCAGACAAGTCCGAACCTTCCCGCCCCCAGCGGAAGACCGTCCCCGTCTACCTGGCCGATGCCGGCGACCACGACGCGCTCCTCGACACCTTCCTCGACACGCACGGCGAGTTCGAAAGGTGGCGCACCTGGTCCGATGACACGACCCACGCCATCCACGAATCCCAGACCCTGCGCATCGAACACGTCCACGAAACCCAAGGCCGCGAGATCGCCTGGACTGTGGCCGCCTACGAGACACCTGTCTCCGACCGCATGTGGCACCTCACCGCGACCAGCGCCACCCCCGCCCCGGCGCTGCAGGCTTTGCTAACCCACCTCGCCCCTGAGTTCCACAGTTAGCGGTGTCGACTAGGACACGGGAATGCGGTTTGACCTGCGGAAATGCCTGTGAGCACGCCGAGATGGCGTGTCACTAGGCGGGTGGATAGTGCCTGGTCAGCGGCCTGCGGTCAGATCGATGATCTTCTTGGGCGGGGTGACGTTCAGGGAGGTGAAGATGTCGCGCTGGGGCTTGGTCAGGTCGGTGGACTGGCGGAAGGTGCCGGCCGGGCCGCTGTAGGTGACGGCGTGCAGGCGCTGGAGCTCGGCGCGCAGGCGGTTCCAGGTCTGGCCGGTGGAGGTCTCGGCGACGCGGATCAACAGCAGGGCGAGCCAGCACAGCAGGACGTGGGCGCGGATGCGGTCCTCGCGGCGGTGGTAGACCGGCCGCAGGTCCAGGATCTGCTTCATGTCGCGCCAGCCGCGCTCGACTTCTAGGAGCTGTTTGTAGCCCAGCGCGATGTCCTCGGCCGACAGTTTCGGATCCGAGGAGCGCAGGAGGTACTTCCCGTCCAGGTTGGCCTCGGAGGCGATCTTCTTCTTGTCCACCCGCAGCAGGCCGCCCGGGGTGGCGCGAAGGAACCGCTTCAGGCCGGGCTTGGTGGACAACACCCCGGCCAGCTTGTCGCGTTCGGGCCGCGGCAGCTTGTCAGTGCCCTCGATCGCTTCTGTGAGCTGAGCGACCATCCGCTGACGAATCGCGGCGTCGCGGGTGGCCTGGTCGGGGTTGAAACAGATCACGAACCGGTCGTCGGTGCCGATGTTGACCTCCTTGACCTGGAGGTTGTCGCGCACGGTGGCATAGCGGCCCTGCCGTGAGAGGGCGGCGCGTACTTCGGGTGATCCGGTGCGGAGCTTCTCGCCGATGATGTAGCCGCCGCCCCCGCGCATCAGCGCCCGGCGGTTGGCGGCGGAGGTGAAGCCTCGGTCGGCGACCCACACGACCTTCGAGAGCGTCCACTCGCGCAGGTCGTCGCGGACCTGGCGGATCAGGGCCTGGTCGCCGGTGCTGCCCGGCCAGGACCACACCCGCACCGGGATCCCGTCGCGCGTGACGGCCATCCCGATGACGACCTGCGGCAGATCGTCACGGGAGTCCTTGGACTTGCCGTGCGTGCGGAACCCGTCATGCCGTGACGCGTCTTCGGTCGGCACGCCGTCCGCCAGACGCTCGCCGCGTTCGTCGCGGGCGACGGGCTCGTCGGCGTCCTCGGTCTCGAAATACGTGGAGGTCGTGTCGAAGAACAGAAGGTCCACCTCCAGGTTGAGCAGGTCGGTGACCTGGAAGTACGCCTCCTTGGCCAGGGCCGGCTCGATGGTCAGCAGATAGTCCATGGCCCGGTAGCAGGCTTCGTCACTGATCGAGTCCAGGCCCTCTATGTGGACGTCGCCCTCGATCCACTCGGTCGCGGCGAGCTTGCTGGAAGCGGCCAGCGCCCGGTTGGCGACCAGCGCGAACAGCACCCGCTCGACGCGCGGATCCAGCCGCCGCCCGGCCAGTTGACGGTGCACCACCGCGTCCAGGCCGAGCCGGTGCCACAGCCCGTCCAGCGCGTGCACCCCGCCCCACGGCCGAGAACTGATCAACGACAGGTCCCCCGAGCCGGTCGCGGACAGCGCGGCCGCCGGGTCCAGCAGTTTGGAGAGCGCCGCGACCAGTCGGCCGATCGCCTCGCGGTCGAGCTCGTCCTGCCGGCCGAAGGAGTGCAGCACCTTCGTACGCGAACGCCCCGCAACCGGGTCCCACTCGTTGTGGGCCAGCTGCAGATACCGGACCGTCTGCCCGTCCTTGTTCCGCCGGGACGTCGTCTTCACGTACATGCCGCTAGACGATACGGGAGTCATTCCAGGTCATCAGCACTGGGGTATGAAGGTCGTGCCACTAGGTGATTCCGGGTTTTCGCACCAGGCTCAACCGCCTGATCTGCATCGATGCCCTGCCGCACCCCCGAGAACCTCGCTCAACTGTGGAACGCAGGTCGCCGACGGAGACGGCTGGGACACGGTCATCGGCGTCTCGGTAGACGAGAGGACGGTCACCACAGCCACGCAGCCGCTCACTGAGGCCGGGTGGAAGCACACCCTGACAGGGCACGGGATCCGGTGGACGTCCCCCGACGGGCAGGCAGGCGTTCGGTTTGACCCACTGACCGCGCAGGCCCCCCAGAACCCAGCCACCTGGACCATCTGGGCCGGCCCCGACCCGGACCGGCCCACGTGGGCCATCACCGCGTCCCCGCACACCCCGAGTTCGCTACTGGCCGACCTCTCCGAATCTCTCGCCCACGAGACCGGCACGCGTCAGCCCCAGCCGGGCCGCGAGCACAGGACCCGCCTCGCAGCCAGTGCACCGGCGGCTCCGGCGGTCACGGCCGGCCGACCCGCCAGCCGTTCACGCTGATCATCGGCCCCGCACGAGCGGGGCAACATAGCGCGGGATCGCCGGTTGGCCAAACCGGCGATCCCGCGCACCATAGATATTCCACCGCCACGCCCTGCCCGCACGTCGAGAGGCTCCTCCCACGACCGCAGACACCACACGTAGCGCAGCCCGTCACGAGGCCGGGAGCGCCGGGCGATCACGCCGCCGCGTAGCTCGCCCGGAACAAGTCCTGCGCCCGCTCCACGTCCCTCAGCGTACGGAGCTGGACCTCCAGATCACCCGTGCCGTGGTGACCGAGACCGGACACGTCCCGAGTGAAGCCCGGAACAAGATCGACGTTCTTCGGATCGACCTTCAGATAGACCAGCAGCTTGCTTCGCTGCGGCGGGCACAGGCAGGCAAAGTTGCGCAGCCGCTGATACGCCCGGTAGGTCTTGCGCTCCACCCGGTTCACACCATCCCCGAGCCCAAGCAGGACCTCGTCGACCGCACCCGCCAACTCGCGCATCGCCGCGCCCTGGACATCAGCCGCCGACTGGGCAACCGCCTGGCGCCGTGCCCGGCGGGCCACCTGCACGCCGCCGCTCACGGAGGCCACGGTCTCAAGACCGAGCAGGTCCCTGCCGAAGAGTCGGTAGCGAACCAGGTCGATCGACCAATGCCGCGAAGTTAAGGCCCCGATGGTGCTGTCAAGGGTTCGGCGAGCGGGATCTTGTAGGTGCAGGGGGCTGTGCGGATGAGTCGGTTGTTGCGGGTCCAGTAGCAGAGTTGTGCTGTGAGGC
>JAEBFB010000015.1:0-223095 GCA_049998335.1 Streptomyces sp. cmx-10-19 | reverse complement strand
CACGAGGGCCTTTCTGTCGGTGTTGACGTCGCAATCCACACCGAACCGGAAGGCCCTCACCCGTTCAAGATCCCTCAGCCGAGATCTGACTCACCCGTCCACAACCTCCCCGGACAGAACACCTAGGCCGCCGCCCGGAACGACGCCGCCCTCGTGCTCGGCCCGGGGCGGGAGCACGCCGACACGACGAACAGAACCGTCCGGCGAAGATGCCGGGGACCGGAGACCGGTCCAGGAAACCGGTCCCGGAAACCGGCACCGACGCCGAGAGGAGTCGGCGGCGCGCTCTACCTTTCGGATCGATATGGGGATATCGGGATATCTTCCTGAAAGACAGATTCTGGGCGACCGCTTTTTCGGACAGAATTTCTCCAGGCATTGACTGGACCGCTCGGGGTGTCGACATTGGTGATGCCGACCTGCGTCGGCCTTCAGGCTGATGATCCGCAGGTCGGATCCCCCACACCCGTGCTCATCCAGAGGAGCTGGCTCGTGAAGATGTCGCAGCTGATGAGAACCGCATCCGTTCCGGTACTGCTCAGCGCCGTCGCGGCGGTCGTCGTAGGCACACAGCCCGCCGGGGCGGTGTCAGGTCGGGCTCCCGTCTCCGCCGTGACGAGCGTCGTGCAGGCCGGACCGTCGCGGCAGCTGTTGGGCCAGGTCACCGGCAGCGGTCCGACGTACCTGGAGGCCAGCGCCCACACCGCCGGAACCTATGCCATCGAGTACGACATCAAAGGCACCGCCTTCTACGACACCTACGTCGATGACATAGGACTCGGATACGTAGGAGGGGGAACGGGAATTTACCGGACCCGGTCGCTGACATTGTCCGCGGGCGGTCACCTGGTGAGTGTTCCCGGCGTAGAAGGTTCGGCCACCGCATCGGTCTATCTGGTGCAGATCTCATGAAGTGACACAAAGCGCGCCTCATCGACAGGAAGACTTCGTGGATATCGGCTCGGCGTTCCCGGCGGACGCCGAGCGACCATCGGTGAAGTCCTCGGCTACGGCCCACAGCCCTTGTTGGACGACCATCTCGTACGACTCCGCACTGGAGGCGGCCAGCCGGAAATGGCCCCTGACCTCACTGCGCCCGCCGGGACCGCAGTACCGGCGCTGCGTGAGCGCGAAGTGGCAGAGGTGGTTGGTGCCGAACCGCATCGCGAAGCCGTCGGCGGTGGTCTGCTCCGGTGCGGCGGCAGTGGTCCCGCCGCGCGGCCCTGCGCACCTACCGGGCGTTGACCGCCCGCCAGAACCGCGCTCGACACGCAACCGGTGTCTCGGCCGCCGGGTCCTGGCCGGCCGCGGGCTCCCGCTCCTCCCGGCTCGCCTGGAACGAGCGGGACGCCGCAGCCCGCGAGGCCCTGATGAAGTCCGTCCTCACCGACGACTCGCTCTACTCCGCCCCCGACCACGCCGGCCTGCGCGGCCACGCCGAACTGTCCCAGGCCGTCGACCGGGTCTCCCGAACCACCACACCCGGACCACCACACCCGGACCACCCCGCCCGAACGACCGCGCCGCAGCGCCGACGACCACGCCCTGCGGCCGCGGCCGCCCCTCCCCGCAGAGGTCAGCGCACGGGGAATCCGAACGAGTACCCCTGGTCCCGCAGCCACGGAAGGAGGCGCCGCAGGGCTTCCACGGTCTGCGAGCGGTCGCCGCCCGCGTCGTGGAAGAGGAGTGTCGGCCCGCCTGCCAGCTCCCGCTGGACCGTCGCGACGATGGCGTCCGCACCCGGCCGTTCGAAGTCCTTGGTGTCCACGTTCCAGCCCAGCGGACGCATCCCGTGCGAGGCGGCGAGCTGCCGGCTGTAAGGGGTGAAGGCCCCGCCCGGAGCGCGGTAGTACATCGGCCGCACACCGCCCGACGCCTCGGTGATCATCCGCTCGGCGTCCAGGATCTCCTTCGACTGGTACGCCCCGGACTTCTCGTCCATGCCGGTGTCGTGCGACACCGAGTGGTCGCACAGCCGGTGCCCTGCGGCGACGATCTTCTTCACCAGACCGGGATGGGCCTCGGCCTGCGTTCCCGTCACACAGAACGTGGCCTTCACCCCGTACTCCGCCAGCAGGCCGAGCACCCGGGGCGTCCAGACCGGGTCGGGCCCGTCGTCGACGGTGACGTTCACGCCGCGCGCCCCCGCGTCCGAGGCGTGCGCGATGGTCACGTCGACCGGCCGCACCGCACCGCCGCCCGGCACCGGCGACACGGACGCCCTCGGAGCCGACCCGCCCACCCCATCGGCCTGCGCGGTCCACACCGATGCCCCTCCGGCGAGCAGCGCCACCCCCAGCGCGGCCCCGACCACCTTGCCGTGCCAGCCCCGCCCACCACTGTGCCGCGCCATGCCGCCCCGCCCCTTCGTCATCCGCCTATGAACCCCGGTCGTCCCCGGTCCACCCGGCATGACGAGGAAAGAGAAACCGCAGGTCCCTCCGTTACGGACCAAGGACAGATCCGGGGGAGTTCGCGGACAACTCGACAGCACCTCGACGACGGCCAGACCGCCGGCACCGGTCGTCGTGGCGTTACGCGTGATCCGGGGCAAGTCGCCCCGAACGGACGTTGCCTTCCGGACCTGCGCAGCAGGTGCGCACGTCATTGGACGCAGCGACACGCACCGCGCGGTCGCGGTCGCCTGCGGCAACACCCACCTACTACCGGCGCGGCTACCTGGTCCGCTGAGCCTGGCCTTCTGACCCACCCGGTCCGGGGCCGCCGTCACCTTTGGCCCCGGACCGGATGCCCCTGCCCGTCCCGCACGGCCGGTAGGAGCGGACTGGGCCGGTCCCGATCGCCGACCTCGACGGCTCAGGGGAGCGGGGACGGGGAGCCCGCGGCCTCGCCCCAGGCAGGAGCCCGTGCGATACGGACGAGACGGCCGACGGAGAGCACCGGCGTGGAACGCGTGCCGGGGAGCCGGTAGGCCCGGGCGTTGACCTCGGCGACGAGTACCCGCAGGCCGTCGGTCGTCAGGGTGTCGGCCTGCCATTCGACGGCGTGCGCACCGCCCTTGGCCGACGGCGCTCGGGAGGTCAGGACACGGGTGCCGTCCGGCAGCTGGCGGGCCTTGCCGAAAACCTCGCCGATGTCCGGGTCGCCCGGCTTCCAGCGCTGCACCGTCACGGCCACCAGGCATCTGCCCCGGCCGTCGTCGACGGTCAGATGCCCGAAGCCGGGCTGCCCGCCGGCGTCGGCGACACGCAGCCCCCTCGGCAGGGCGCCGGTGACGATGCCGGTGATGCGGTCGGCGGGCACGGTCTGGACGACACCGGGTGCGGCGGCGTCCGGCGCCGCGGGCAGGGCGGCGAGGATCGGCTGCCAGTCGGCCGAAACGGCGACGGCGGCGAGTTGCCGCGGGGTCAGGGGCGGGGCCGTAGGACCGGGCGCGGCACCTGCACGGTCCGGTCCGCCGGGCGCCGGGGACTCGGAGAGCACCAGTTGCCGGCCGTCGTCGGACGTGAGAACGACGGTCACGCGCCGACCCGCCTCGGCGCGCGAGGGGTCGACGGGTTGTTCCTCGGAGGTCAGGACAGCACCGCGCCTGTGTGTGGTCGTGCATGTGCTGAAGGGATTCAGAGCTCGGTCCGGACATCCGCTGTACAAGGGAGAGACCGGCACCGGAAGGCGGTTCGCCGACAAGTCCAGAAGGCCCGTTCTCCCGTCCTTCCGCAGAGTGAGCGAAGCCGTGCCCGGTGCCTTGCCGCGGTTGGTTCCGGTACCGGTGCGGTCCGTCAGTGTGCCCGTCGGTACGAGCTTGCGCAGAGTGCGGACGAGAGCCGATTGCGAGGTGCCGGCGTCGGGGTCGGCCGGGGCGTCCGAACGGCCGTGGCCGGTCGCCGAGCCGCAGCCGACGGCGAGCAGCAGGCAGGCGGACGCCGAGGCGAGCGCCGCCCGCCTGCGGGAAGGGAACGTTCTCAACTCGGGTCCGCCTCCGCGGTGACGTGACGTCGGTCAGCAGGGGCGACCAGAGGAGATGCTGTCGTTGTAGGGGTAACTCAGAGTATTCCAGGTGTAGTTGTTCTGGAACACGCCCTGTATCCCGGAGTAGTTGTTGTCGGTCCAGAAGCACCAGGTGCGCCCGGTGTAGTTCGCGATGTAGGAGATGGTGTCCTGGAAGTTTCCGCTGGAGGCGTACGTCATGTTGGAGACGTCACTCGACTCGTAGGTGCAGCGGTTGGAACTGTTGTAGGCGTCCGCGCACAGCTTGATCGTGCTCGCCGCGGGGGCGGCCGGTGCCGCCGACGCGGGGACGGTCGCGAACGAGGTCAACGCCGCCGCGGTCAGCGCGAGACCGACACTCGCCACGGACTTCTTCTTGAGCTGCATGAACACTCCCGGACAGGGATGGGGAACTTCGGACGCCAAGCACGGTAAACACCTTTCCGCTCGCCGGGCAACGGTGGTTCCGAAAAACGTATTCAGGACGTGAGCGGTTCAGTGGATGCCGTCACATGTCCAAATATCGACCTGTCTGTTGACTGGACTCCACGGCGCGGACGAGGGGTTCGGGCGGATGCCGGGTCCGTGCGGCAGGTGCCGGGCCGTGCCAACTTGGCCGATATGTGACGGCAGAGGCGGACAACAGACGCCTCTAATTCACACGTTTCTCAGAAGAGATGTGCCGGTGAACGTGACGGAGTCCCCGGCTCGCGGAGAGGGTGAAACACGTGTCCGCCCGACCGGGCCAGGGGGCCGACCACCGCGGTCGAGCAGACTCGTGGGCCCCGATGGATGGTCGGTCCGTAGGGGAAGTGGCAGATGAACGACACGGCGATGTCCGGAGGTTCCAGGGTGCACGGCGCCGCTCCGGATCCGGCTCGGGCCGGGCGGCGGCATGCTGGGCAACCACGCGCCCTTGGTGGTCGCCGAGCAGTTCGAGCTGCTCGACACCCTGTACCCCGGACGCATCGACCTCGTCATGGGCCGCAGGCCCGGCGGCCTGACCACGAGCGCCCCGGCGCTGCGCCGGGCGGCCGAGGACCCCGGACCGGACGCGTTCGAGGAGCAGGTGAAGGAGGTGCCGGGCTTCCTCGGGGCGGCCGGGGCCGGGCTCCCCGACGGGCACCCCTACCGCCGCGACCACGTGCACGTGGTGCCTGCCTGGCCCGATCCCGCCCGCGAGAGCGTCGACACCGACACCGACACCGATATCGACATCGACATCGTCGCGGGCGAACGGGCGCCGCTGCCGCGCGAGCGCGGGCACCCCGACGGCACGCAGATCTGCCCGGAACATCCGGCCCTGCTTCCCCGGTTCGGCCCGCAGGCCGGTCAGCCGGTGCCGGGTCATGGCGTCCACCGGGTCCCTCCGCCCGATGACGTGCCCCGCCGACGGCCGCCCTCGTCGAGGCAGCGGCCGTCCTCGGCGGTGCGGCAGCCCTGTCCGTCCGTCGCGGAAACTGCCCGACGGGCGGGAGTACGACCCCCTCGCCTGAATCTCCGGCGTCTGGGGCCCGCGGACTTCGGGCCGGGGGTGCGTACGGTGTCGGGGAGCCGTGGCACGGCACTTCCCCGGCCACCGGCTGAACCTTCGAGGGGGTAGCGCCGTTGCCCGGACGGAGGAGATCCGCCGCCCCTCACGTCGGCGTCGGGCGAGGGAGCGGTCCTGTCCGCGTGGTACGAGACGGACCGTCCCCGGCCGCCGGCCGCTCATGACGGGCCGGTCGGCACGGCGCGAACCGTCGGGTCCGGCGTCGGAGGCCGGCCCCGACGTACGCCTGGACGACCTGCTCGGCGTGCCGACGGATCCGCGCACTCCCGGCGCGCGGCCGTTCACCGCCGACGCGGCCGAACTGCTGCCGGGGACCTAACGGAGCGAAGCGGCCGCGCCGCACGACGGCATCGCCCTCCTCCGGAGGCACGCCCTGCGCGAATACGCCCTGTACGTACACCCCCGGTGGCGGCCGGCGCGTCCGAAGCGGACCCCGCCCCGGTCCCCGGGGGCTCGCGGACGGGCTCCACCGCCACCTCACCGCACGCGCTCCTCCGAACGACCTGCCGCCCGCGCCCGAGCCGCTGGACGACGCGACAGCCGCGCGACACCGCCTGTTCCGCGTCCTCGCGGAGAGGTGCGGTCGGCCTCGCTGGCCTCGTCGGCTACGACGTCCGGCTCCGCCGCGCCCCGCAAGGACGAACGCGGCCCACCCGGCCGGCGGTGGTTCCGGTACGCCTCTCCGACCGCCCTCCGTGAACCTCACCCACCTCCGCGTTCGTCTTCCTCATGCGGCACCGAGCCGCCCTGCACGAACAAGAGGGAGTCATATCGTGAGCAAGCTGAAGCAGCGCCTGGGGGCGCTGGCCCTGGCCGGCGCATCGGCCGCTGCCCTCACTGTCGGCGCGTCCGGTACCGCCTCCGCCGATGCCTGGTTTGCGGTGAACTCCGGTTCGTCCGCCTGCACCAGCCAGTACGCGCTGTGCCTCTGGGACCAGGGGAACTACCAGGGCAGCGGTATCGGCGTCACCTGGACCGACATCAACAACGGCAAGCTCAACAGCATCTCGCGGAGCTACGGCTTCATGGGCAGCAACATCTCGTCCGTGATCAACCGCACCAGCAGGGCCTTCTGCGGTGCGCAGTACCAGTGGGGCGCGGGCAGCACCTTCTACATCCAGCCCTATGGCTGGTACAGCGGCCTCGGATCGTGGGACAACCGCATCGCCTCTGTTCAGACGTGGCCCTGCCACCCGGACGGCTGACCGGCCGCCGCGACGACGACCAGGAGCACTCGTCCTCGGCGGAGGGCTGTCACTTGGTGAGATGGCCGGTGAAATAGTCGTCGAGCTTGTCGATGGCGAGGTCGACGTACTCACGCTTGTCATACAGATCGACATGGCTGGCGCCGGGGATGCGGTGGAGTTCCCTGGGACCGGTGGCGGCCTGGTGGGCCTCGACGGCCATCCACGCCGTGACGGCGCGCTCCCCGATGATCTGCAGCATCGGACGGGGACCGATCAGGGGCACCGAGCGGAAGACGTCACTGGAGGCCATCTTGTCGATGCTCTCCCACGTGAGGAACTTCGCCGAGCGCTCGTGATAGCCGCGGGCGCCGCAGTAGTACTCCCAGCCCTCGATGCCGTGCTCCCCACCGAGCGCGCCGGCCTGCTCGGCGGTTTCGGGAAACATGGTCAGCACCCCGGGGTCCTCGCCACGGGCCGCGGCGGTACGGGCCTGGGCGGCGGCGTCGAGCAGGGTCTGGAAGACGGCCGGGTCCTGGGAGCCGTCGGCGCCGTAGCGGAACTGGCGGGCGGGCTCGGCGGTGCACACGGTGGCCACGGCCCGGACCCGGTGATCGCCACCGGTGGCGGCCAGCGAGTAGCCGCCGGAGGCGCAGATGCCCAGCAGGCCGATGCGGTCGGCGTCGACCTCGGGCCGGGTCGTGAGGTAGGAGACGGCGGCCTTGAAGTCCTCGATGCGCTGGGCGGGGTCCTCGAGACCGCGGGGCAGGCCACCGGACTCGCCCTGGTACGCGGCGTCGAAGGCGAGGGCGACGAACCCGCGGTCGGCCATCAGCTGCGCGTAGGTGCCGGACGTCTGCTCCTTGACACCCGTTCCGGGGTGACCCACCACCAGCGCCGCGACCGGGCCGCCGTCGGCGGCGGGGGTGTCGGGGGTGTAGAGGTGCGCGGCGATCTCGATACCTGCGCTGTCGAAACTCACACGGTTCCTGGCCATGGAAAACTCCTTGTACGAAAGGTGGTGGTGCTTCTGGCTCCGGGAGTTGCACCGGGCACACATGCACTCTCCCCCCTCCGGAGGGACCGCGGGAGAGACAGGTTTCTGCCTGGGAAAGAACCTTCCCCCCACACCCCGACCACCCCGGACACGGGACAGCCCACCACCGGCGGGCACCGGCGGCGCGCGGCATCGAGTGAACCAAGTCCGCTGGAATCCACCGCTTGTCAGGCACGAGACAAACCCGGCCGACGACGCGCCGGGGTGATCACCGGTCCGGCGGTCATCGCCATGTCCGCGCCGTCGACGACGGCACACGCCATCGACCCGCCCCGCCAGACGCGAGCACCCGACGCCGAGCAGTCCGTCATCGACAAGAACGAGAGCCTGCGAAACCTGACGAACAGGGGGGAACTCGGCGAGTTAGCGACGATCGCCCTGCCGGCGAACCAGTCGCCGTCACGATCGATCACCGTGCCGACGCTGCTCGCCTTCGGCGACCAGGACATCAGCTACGGCTGCGCCGCGACCAGCACCGTCGCCTGTACGCCCCAGGCCGTCCAGGCACGTGAACAGCCCTTCTCCCCCAAGGCCGAACTGGATGTCCTGATCGCTCCCGACGGCGGCCACGACATCCAAGTGCACAAGAACGCGCCACAGACCGATGCCGACATCCTCGGCTGGATCAAGGCCGCGGTCCGGTCACACTGATCACCATGCACGCCGTGGGGCGAGACACCGATCCGTCTCGCCCCACGAGCGCAAGACGAGCGCGGCGGCCGGCACACGGTCACTGCACCAGTGGGAAGCCGCCACCGACGCAGGGCAGGCGCTCCTCCCGGGTGCCTGGTTCCGCAGGCATCGGCCCCCGCCCGGCGACGGGCGAAGTCCTCGTACCCGGCGGCGCCGGGTATACCACCAGCCGAAACCCGTGATCGTCACCGAACCGGAGCGGGTCACCACCGACCCGGCAAGTCGGTCACCACCTGCTCCTGCCCCTGTCCCCGACCTCAACCGACACCCACTGACCGCGGCGCATCCGGCGCCGCCCCCCGCCCTCCCCGCCCCCCCCCGATCCGACCACCCGTCCGACCGGGCCGCCTCACGGCCCGGTCAACCACTGCCGTGTCCAGTCCCGCAGTTCCGGCGCGTGCAGGCTCGTCACCCACAGGTCCGCCCGGCCGGCCTCTTCCTCCTGCGGACGAGGACCCACACCGACCACCCGCAGGCCCGCGCTGCGCGCGGATTCGATGCCCGTCAGTGAGTCCTCCACGGCCAGAGCGTCCTCGGGCCGGACACCGCACAGCTGTGCCGCCGTCGCGTACACGTCCGGCCACGGCTTGGGGCGCAGACCTACGGGCCGCTGCTCCGACGTCGGGTCCGCCCCGGCCGTGTGGTCCTCCGTCACGGACGGGACGACGAGGTACTGGAAGTGACGGCGCAGTCCCGCCCGGACCAGGCACTCCTCGACCACCTCCACGGGGCAGTTGCTGGCCACCGTCAAGGGCAGCCGGCCGGAGAGCATGCGCACGAACTCGGCGGCCCCCGGCATGGTGAGCGGCTCGTCGGCCACGAGCGCCAGGAAGTGCTCCAGCAGGGCCCTCGTCAGGCCGGCGGTCAGTTCCGGTTTCTGCGCCTCCTCGGCCATCAGGCGCCCGCAGTCCGCGTAGTGGACTCCCTTCGCCCGCTGGGCGAATCCGCGCGGAGGCGTCAGGCCGAAGGAGTTGAACGCCCGGTTCCGCGCCTCCTCCCAGTGGCGTTCGGTGTCCATCAGGGTGCCGTCACAGTCGAAGACGACGGCCTTCGGGGACCAGCGGGAAAGGGTGTGGGTGCGAACGGGCACGGTACCTCCTGGTGGGGGAGCGAGTCGGCGCGTCTGGGCGGCGTCTCGTCCTGGATGCATGGCGCGGCTCCCCGTACCGGAGCCCCGTGTCACCACGCGCCGCTCCGGTGCCCGGGCGGATCGCTCCGCGCTTCAGGCATTCCGCCCCAAATGGGAAACATTGCGACCGCTACGTTATTTTCGCTACGCAGGGTATGGCAATCACTACTTAGTGTGATCGACAGCGGGATGGCAAAGGATGTAAGGCCCGTCGCTCCCCGTGAGTCGACGGCGGCTCTCGCCGCTCGGTAACGGCATATCCCGGTCCACGAGTTGAGGCATATGCCGCGGGCCTCGCGCCGGCGATCCGCCCGGACGGCCCGGATGGCCACAACGCCACGAAACACGCGCCACGAGACCTTCGGCCACCCGAAAGTGATCACCATCGAACGGAGAATTCATTCGCCGAACATGTATGGACGAATTGCACCGGGCGTGCGCGGGCGCACTACATTCTCGACGTCAGGAAACCGCTGAGCGAAGGTGAAAAACACCGTGCAGGAACGGGCCATGGCAACCCGCAGATCCCTTCTCGAGGCAGCCGCGTGCCTCTTCGCCGAGCGGGGCTACACGGCCACCAGCGTCAACGACATATGCGCCCGGTCCGGCCGGACCAGCGGCTCCGTCTACTTCCACTACGCCAGCAAGGAGGGAGTCGCCCTTGCCGTCGTACAGGCGCAGTTCGCCAGTTGGCCGGGGCTCACCGCACGGTACGCCGACACCCGGGAACCGCCCCTGGAACGGCTGGTCGCGCTCAGCTATGAGGTCGCCCGAGCGCTCGCCGAGGACATCCACACGCGCGCGGGCGCACGCCTGTGGGCGGAACGCGAGACCATCGACGCCCCGCTCCCCGACCCTTTCGCCCGCTGGACCGTCGCCGTCACCCGGCTCCTCGCCCAGGCCCAGGCGGCGGGACACCTGGCCTCGGGCGTCCGGCCCACACCCACGGCCCGCACGCTCGTCCGCGCCTTCTTCGGCCTCTGCACCCTCACCGAGGCACTCGAGGGCCCCGGCGCCATCACCCACCGACTCACCGACTGGTGGCACATGACCCTGCCCCACCTACGCAACGACGACGACACGACACGGCCTTCCTGCCTCTACAGAGCCTGCCCTCTCACCGGGAGCCACTGACTACTGCCGTGTTCACATCAGCCGCGTCGTGGGGCAGGATGACCACCTGGTTCGAGGGACACCGCAACGGAGCGTGGGGACTGAGCAATCCGAACACGCAGGACATCGCCGGCTACCGCGACGCCGTGTACTGGATCCAGTCCCAGCTCGACGCGGACGCCGCGAACCTCGGCAACGACACCCGCTTCTGGGCGGAGGTGTCTCCCCTCTGAACCGAGCGGGAGCGCCTGTGTGTGTCACCACGGCGTCGATGAGCACGGGCCACAGCTCACCGGGGCGGTCGCCGAGGTCGTCGGACGTCCGGCGCGCGAGGGCGACGTCGGGAGACACACCGATGATCGGCATGTGCGGTGCGTGCCACGGCCGGTGGGGGCACGCACCCGGATGTCCCGGTGCCCGGCTGGGCCGTGTCCTGTTGGGCGGTGGGCGGTGCGGGCCCCTGCGGATGGGTGTGGCAGGGGCCCATGCCTCGGGCGGTCGCAGAGGTCCGTGACCGGTCGGCCCCTATGCCAGGTGGCGTGTGAAGAAGTGGGCCGCGCTGTCGCCTGCGTGTTGCGGGACGCCGGTGTGGCCGCCCATGTGGGCGTGGAGGGATTTCTCCTGGGAGCCGAAGGCGTCGAACAGATCCAGGGCCGCCTGGCGGTCGTTGCCTTCGTCGTCCCACTGGAGCAGGACGTGCAGGGGGATGGTGACCTGCCGTGCCTCGTCGAACATGATGCGGGGCACGAGGCTCCCGGCGAACAGGACGGCAGCCTCGATGCGTGGCTCGGCCACCGCGAGGCGGATGCCGAGGGAGATCACGCCTCCGGAGTATCCGACCGGCCCGCCGATCTCGGGCAGTGCCAGGAGGGTGTCGAGGGCGGTCTGCCATTCCGGGACGGCCTGGTCGGCCAGAGGGAGGATGAGGGCGTCGATGATGTCGTTGCTGACGGGCTGGCCGGTTTGCAGGGCGTGCCGCAGGTCGGTGCGGGCGCGGGTGAGAGCGGGCAGGCTGGGCCGGTCGCCGCTGCCGGGGAGTTCGATGGTGGCTGCGGCGAAGCCGTCCGCCGCGGCGTGCCGGGCCCTGGCCACCAGCCGGGGGTACATCCTGCGCAGCCCGAGCGTGGGGTGGCCGAGAAGGATCAACGGCACCGGTGCGGAAGGGGAGGCGGCTTCGGGCGTCCAGAGGATGCCGGGGATGGTGCCGAGGGTGAATTCACGCTGGAGGACGCCGTCGTCGAGACGCTGCTCGGAGGTGAAACGCATGGTGGTGCGCCTTTCGGGAGTGCACTGGAACGGCGCTCCCGGACGACCTGCCTACCGTCCTACCGTGACCCCGAAGGGGAGCACCCATGTCGATACCTCGTTCACGGGTACCACCTCCTCGCTCTGCGCACGGCCCGAAGGAAACGTATCTGACCGGCCTTCATGCGCCAAACGGTTTTCGCGGCGGACCGGCGGCCCTGTCGCCCGACCGCATCGTGCCGGAGCCGGACCGCTGCGGCGGGGTGACGGCGCCGTGGCCGGCGGCCGACGGCCGGTCGCCGAGCATGCCGGCCGGCCTGACGACCTGCCGATCCGGACATGTCCGTACCGTGTGGACCATGCCTCGGACCACCCGGCGGCCCCCCGGCCGGCCCGTCGCGGCCCGTGCACCGGCTGCCCCGCGCCGCACAGGCTGAGCTTGTGAACAGGTTGTGTCAGCGCCGGCGGTCGTGGTGTTCCCGGCCCTCCTGGTGGAACTCGGGCGGTCACTACGGCAGGAGGGTGTTGACGATGGCTGAGACGAGTCGTCCCGCTTCCGGCGGCCATACCGCGCGTACGTCTTCGGGTGGTGAGCCGGTGGGGGAGTTGGTGCAGCGTGCGTCGCAGCAGCTCACCGAGTTGGCGCGGGCTGAGATGCGGCTGGCGCAGGCGGAGATGAAGGAGAAGGGAAAGCGCTACGGCAAGGGCGGCGGCCTGTTCGGCGGAGCCGGTCTGGCCGGCTTCTTCACCCTGCAGGCGCTGATCGCCACGGCGATCGCCGCCCTCGCGGTGCCGCTGCCGGTCTGGGCGGCGGCCCTGATCGTCGCCGGAATTCTAGGTGCGATCACGGGTGTGCTGGCGCTGACGGGCAAGAAGGAAGTCACCAGGGCCGCACCGCCGGCCCCGGAGCAGACCATCGACAGCGTGAAGGCCGATGTGGCCGAGATCAAGGAGAGTGCGAAGCGATGACCCAGCCGCCCCACGACGAGCCCACCGCCGCCGGCCCGGACGAACTGCGCGAGCAGGTCGAGCAGACCCGTCAGCAACTCGGCGACACCGTCGAAGCCCTGGCCGACAAGGCAGACGTCAAGGCACGCGCCCAGGAGAAGGCGGCCCAAGCCAAGGAGCAGGCGTCTGCGAAGGCGGCGGAGCTGAGCGAGCAGGTCACGGCCAAGGCGGCCGAAGCCGCTCACCTCGTGCAGGAAAAGCTGCCTGACCCGGTCAAGGACAAGGCCGCCGCGGTCGCACAGCAGGTGAAGGCCAAGGCCGGGCAGGCCCAGCAGCTGTGGCAGGACCAAGCGGCCGAACCGGTACGCGACAACCGCACACCGTTGATCGCCGCCGGAGCGGCCGTCGTTGTCGCCTTCCTGCTGCTGCGCCGCAAGAAGCGGAAGTAGACGCACAGCAGGCGGCACATAGAGGCGTCGACGGTGGCGTACAAGCCGGTCGAGCTGGCGCTGGGAGACCTGTGTGGCGTGCTGGCAGGCTGGCGGTCGAACAGGCGGGGAAGGTGTGGAAGTGACGAGGACGCACCCGATATCACAGAGGCTGCTCATGTCTGCACGACGGCTCCTGCCCGCACCGACTGCAGGCTGAGGTTCCCCCGCTGTGCGGGAGTGGCTGACTAGCTGGTCAGGGTGGGTTGACGTGGTTTCAGGTTCACTAGTTCGGTCGCTGCCTGGTCGGCGTAGTGCTGCTCTTCGAACTCGATCGGGCTGAGGTAGCCGAGCCGTTTCTGGATGCGGCGGGGGTTGTAGAAGCCGTCGATGTACTCGAAGAGCGCGAGGTTCGCTTCGGCCCTGGTGGCGAAGACCCGACCGCGGATGCACTCGGTCTTGATCACCATCCACAGGTTCTCCGCCAGGGCATTGTCGAACGAGTCGCCCACCGAGCCCATGGATGCCTGGATACCGGCCCTGACCAGGCGTGTTGTGAGCTTCACGGATGTGTATTGACAGCCGTGGTCGGCGTGGTGAACAAGCTCGCCGGGGGCGACTTCGCGGCTGGCCAGGGCATACTCCAGCGAGGTGAGGACCAGATCTGCGTCCGCGCGAGCGGAGGTCTCCCAGGCCACGACCCGGCGGGAGAACGCGTCGCGGATCGCGGACAGCCACAGCGGCCCCTCCTCGGTGGGGATCATGGTCAGGTCGGTGACCCACAGACGGTTCGGCCCGTTCGCGGTGAAGTCACGTTGCACCAGGTCAGGGGCCAGATCGGCGTCCGGGTCCCGGCGAGTGAAACCTTTGCCCCGGCGGGGGCTGATCCCGGCCAGGCCGGTCTGGCGCATGAGCCGCTCGACACGCTTGCGGCCGACATGGACGCCCTCACGCTTGAGGACAGCGTGTACGCGGGGTGAGCCGTAGATCCCGTCGGAGTCGGCGTGGACCTGGCGGATCTTCTCTGTCAGCTCGGCGTCCTGGCGGCGCCGCGCACACGGCTCCTTCTCGGCCTGGCGCCAGCGGTAGTAGGTGGAGGAGGCGATGTTCAGTTCCCGGAGTACGGGCTCGACCCCTAGGTGCGGGTGCTCGTCGACGAGCGCGATCACCTGGGCCGGGTCGGGTCGAGCTGGGCCGCGAAAAAAGCCGAGGCCGTCCGCAGGACCTCGTTCGCCCGGCGCAGTTCCCGCACCTCTCGCCGCAGCTGAGCCAGCTCTTCCTTCTCCTCGGTGGCGAGCATGTCGTTCCGTTCGCCGGCGTTGGCCTCGGCCTGGCGGATCCAGTTGCGCAGGGCCTCGTGGTGCACGCCGAGCTCCTCGGCCATGCGACGGATCACGGGCTTCGGCTCAGCGGCCCGGTACATCCGGACCGCACGCTCACGCAACTCCAGCGGGTACTTCCTCGGTGCAGGCATCGTGCGGGCTCCTCTCATGAGGCCCACCTGACCCTCTGTCACCACTTCCCGCATCTCGGGGGAACCTCAGGCGCGGTTACCGCACTGGTCCTGATGCTGCGCTGGGCCGCCACCCCTTCCCGCGCCCAGCGCCGGAACGCCGGCTCAGCCCGCCCGCTCTGGCGCCGCACCGCGACACCACCACCCCCGGCGTCATCCGATAGCGCTCCGGCTCAGCCGAACGCGCAGGCCGACGCCCTCGTGCAGGAGGCTGAAGAGTACGTCCGCCGGCACTGGCAGCGGCTGCGTACCCAGGCCCCGCCGGACAACTGAGCCGACCGGGGCCGTCGCCCTACGCGGACTCAAGCGGAATCTCCACCTGCGTCGTCGGGCGGGAGTTTGCGGGTGTCGCGTGGCTCGGCGTAGGGCTCTTCGCCGGGAGGGTGGCCGTCTTCGATCGCGCGCTGGCGTTCCATTTCGGCGTTGAACTCCAGGCCGAGCAGGATGGCGATGTTGGTGATCCACAGCCATACGAGGAAGATGATGATGCCGGCGAAGGTGCCGTAGGTCTTGCTGTAGCTGGCGAAGTTGGCCACGTAGAAGGCGAAGGCTACCGAGGCGATGATCCAGATGAGGACGGCGAGGAGGCTGCCCCGGCTGATCCAGCGGAAGCGGCGCTTGACGTTGGGGGCGGCCCAGTAGAGCAGCGCGATGGCCAGACTGACCAGAAGGACCATGACGGGCCATTTGGCGATGTTCCACACGGTGACGACGGTGCTGCCCAGTCCCAGAACGTCCCCGGCCTTCTGTGCCAGGCTGCCGGTGACGACGACGCCGACCGCGGTCAGAGCCAGGAGGATGATGACGGCGACGGTGATGCCCAGCCTGGTCGGCAGCGTCTTCCACGCCGGCCTGCCCTCGCCGATGTCGTACACGGTGTTGGCGGCGCGCATGAAGGCCGCGACGTATCCGGAGGCGGACCACAGGGCGAGGACGATGCCGATGATCAGGGCGATGCCGGCCTTGCCCTGGCCACCGCCGAGTTGCTTGAGCATGGCGGTGAGGATGTCGCCCACGGCACCGGGGGCGAGGCCGGCGACGTTGTCGATCAACGGCTGGACTGCCGACTCGCCGATCAGTCCGACGATGGACAGCAGGGCCAGCGCTGCGGGGAAGAGCGCCAGGATCCCGTAGTAGGTCAGGGCTGCCGCCCAGTCCGTCAGCGTATCGGCCTTGAACTCCTTCGCCGTCCGCTTCAGCACACTGCTCCAGGACCGCCTGGGCAGATCCCCCGGCCCCTTGACCGGGTCGGCACCGCGATCACCGGCGGAGCGGTCAGGTTCTTCGGATGCCATGGCTCCTCCGCCGCGCTCCGGCCCCGACCCGGTCGGCGGGGGCACTGCTCATGTCCACCGACGCTAAGACCCCGGATGCGCGATAGCGGCGACCGACGCCCGGCGCCGCCGCACTGTCGCCCTGATAGAGCAAGTAGAGGGGCCACCGCTCCGGATGACCGGGTCGACGGTCGCGCGCTCGACTGCGGCCCTGAGCGGGGACTCGAACTCGCGCGTGCGACCAGCTGTTCCAGCACGTGCGGCCACGCCCGCCCAGGCGGCTTCCGCGCAGCCGGGGTCCGACCAACGGCCCGCTCTAGCCGTTCGCGGGGCGGTCAGGCGGCGTTCTTGCGCAGCCGTGAGCGCTGTGCCGAGAGCCTCACGTTGCTGCCGGTGCTTATCCCGCCGGGGATCAGACGAAGGCGGCGAGGACGGGCATGCCGGGCCCGCTGGGCGGGCCGGTCCTCTTCGAGCAAGCGGTCCTCGACGCGGCTCATGACCACGAGCAGCAGACTCAGTGCGGGCAGCAGCGGGACAGCGAGCGGCAGCACGGGCATTTCCTCCTCCGAAGCCGTGAAGAGGCGAGTGCCCCTGTGCGGGAGGCGGAGGGACCGAGTCACGTGAGGAACACGCGTCTTTCCGGCAGGAAACCCCATGTCGGGCAGTGGTGTGAGCGTGGGGCAGAGCGGCTCGTGCAGTCCGACCTCATGGCCTGGCGCGGCCGCTCACGCCCCAGCCGGGACGGTGTGACCCCTCCTGGCCGGGGCGTGCTCAGCCGGACGTTGTCGGACCTGCCTGTACGCGGTTGCGGCCAGCCGAAGCCGGCCGCAACGGACCGGCCAGACTGGCCGCGGAGCGGGGCCAGGAAGAATGCCCCGCCGATCAGATCTGGTCCGTGCTGCTTCAGAAGTCGATGCAGACGGGGCCCTGGTTGACATTGATGACGCCGTACTGGTTGACGAAGGAGTTGCAGTAGGCGGTGATGTCGCTGTCGTAGCCGCCCCCGCTGCTGCGCACCTCTTCGGTGCCGGCATTGTCGTCGTCGAAGTCGATACAGACCGGACCCTGGTTGACGTTGATCACACCCACCTGGGTGGTGAAGTCGTTGCACTGCGCGTCCAGCACCTGCTGGACGCTGTCGCCGCCGGAGTCGTCGCCCGCCGTGGCCGCACCGGACGCGACCAGCACAGCAGCGGCAGCCAGCACGGTGGCCGCGGCAGCCCTACGCATACCCATCATGATTCTTCTCCAGACGCTGGAGGACACGGACAGCCCTCACTTCACCAGCGCCCGCCGAGGGCCGCATGCCGGGCTGCGCCGTCCGTGACGCCCCCTTCGAGCAGGCCCGGCGGACAAGCCGGCGGCATCGCACGGGGGCGCAACGGTCCTATGGACGGGCCCTGACGTTCCGTCGAGGCCGTCGACCCGCGCCCCCTGGCTGCAAGGGGTGGGGTTCTGCGTTGTGGCAAGGTTCCGGGCGCCTGAGGGAGAAGGCGCAGCAGATGGACGACTTCGATGCGGACGCGGTTCTCCAACGTGCGCTGGACCGGCTCACGCTCCTCGCCGACCTCGGTTCGGCGCCGGCGAGCACCCTCGACGCGCAGGAGGGCCTGTGAACTGCCCCGAGTTTCGTAGAGTCCGATCTTGATCGGTTCAGGCGGACTGCGGGGTCTGCTCCTGACTGCGCCGGAGGGCTTCCTCGTACTCGGCCGGCGGTACGTTGTGGAGCGCGGAGTGAAGACGCTCTTCGTTTGAAGGTGCCGTTCAGCGCCTCGGCCATCGCGTGGTCACAAGAGTCCGCGACGGAGCCGACGGAGGCTGGGACGCCGAGGTCGGCGAGCGTGACCAGCGCGCCTGGCAGGCGGTTCCGATGGCGGCGATGGCGATGAAGAGCGCGTCGCCGGCGATCAGATGTGGCGCCAGAAGGACACCCAGGGCTGCTGCCGCCGCGTTCGTCGCGATCGTGGCGGCAGCGCTGATCAGCCGTTCACTCGGCTGCGGTTCGTTGATCGCGATGGAGCCGACCATCGTCGCGACCATGCCGACGACCGTGGCGGTCAGCGGCTGGCCGGCGCGGGTGTTCACCAGCGACAGCACGCCGAGGGTGAGGGCCAGGCCGACGACCGTGCGGGATGCCGTGTCGAGCCGGGCCAGACCCGGGTCCGAGGCCGCCGCGCGGTCGAGCGCGGGGCGCAGCCAACCCGGGCACCGGGCGGCGTACGGCTGTGTGCTTTCCGTGTCGTGTCATGTGCAGGCTCGGCCCGAGAAGATGGCGTCGGTGTTCTCGCGGGTGATGGCCGCGAGCTGGGCGGCGGTCAGCAGGGTGCTGTTGTCGAGTGCGGCGGTGAACTCCTCGGCCATGCCCGCCGCGTAGGGGAAGTCGCTGCCGAAGACGATGTGTCCCGGGTCGGCGAAGGCCGTCAGCGAGGGAATGACCAGGGGGCTGGTCGAGAGCGCGGTGTCGAGGTAGAAGCGCCGGAAGGCGGCCGCCAGGCTCTCGCGGCTCGCGGCTCCGGGCAGTGTGGAGCCGCCGGACACGAAGCGGTCCGCGGCGTAGGGGAGGAAACCGCCCGCGTGCGAGAGGACGACCCGGATGTTCGGGTGCCGGTCCATGACGCCCTTGAACACCATGTCGACGGCGGTACGAGTGGTCGCGAAGGGGAAGTCGACCAGGGACGCCGGGATGCCTTCGATGTCGGCCAGCGCCGTGCTGTCCGGGTGGATCAGGACCACGGCGGCTCGGCGGTCCAGCTCGTCCCACAGAGGCTCGAAGCGGGCGTCACCGAGGTAGGCGTCGCCGTAGGCGGTGAAGAGGACGACGCCGTCCGCGCCAAGGGTGTCGAGCGCGTAGGTGGTCTCGGCGAGGGCCGCCTCGATGTCGGGCAGGGGAAGCGTCGCCAGGTTGCCGAAACGTCCGGGGAAGCGGTCGACCAGCCCGGCGGTGTAGGCGTTGACGCGGCGGGCGGCGTCGGCGCGCTCCTCGGCGGGCCAGGGCTGTACGCCCGGTACGCTGAGCGACAGGTACCCTTTCGCGATGCCCTGAGCGTCCATGCTGGCCAGGGCAGTCTGCGGTGACCACTCCGGGAGGCGGTGCCGGCTCGGGTTCCGCTTCAGATGGTCGACCCAGAATGGCGGCAGGACGTGCTGGTGGATATCGATCTTGCCGGTAATCGTCATGCTGCTTCCTGGCGTAGGAGTTCGGGAGCTTGGGGCAGGGGCGGCGGGGCGTATACCGCCGCCCCTGCCCGTGGGGCGCGGGTCAGCCGCGGGGGATGGACTTGGTGAGCTGGTAGCCGGGGACCAGGTCCATGCCGCCGCCGATCGAGCTGTGCTTGTAGAAGCTGCGCACGAGGTCGACGTTGGGCGCCCCGTGCTTGCCGTTGACCAGGACCTCGCCGGTCCGGAGGCGGCGGGCGAACGCCGTCGCGTGCTCGATGTCGGTGCTGAACACGCTGCCGCTGAGGCCGAAGTCGGTCGCGTCGTGCAGCGCCGCCGCCTCGTCCTCGGTGTCGTAGGCCACGACGGTGAGCACCGGGCCGAAGATCTCCTCGGTGAAGATCCGCATGGCGGGGGTGACGTCGGTGAAGACGGTCGGCTCGACGTAGTAGCCCTTGTCGAAGCCTGCGGGCCGACCGCCGCCCAGGACGACGGTGGCGCCCTCCTCCTGGCCGATGCGGATGTACTCCTCCACTCGGTCCCGCTGCGCCGCGGTCGCGAGCGGGCCGAGCAGGGTCTCGGGGTCGGACGGGTCGCCGTACGGCAGCCCGGTGAGCGTCTCCTTGATGGCCGCCACGATCTCGTCGTGGCGCGAGCGCGGCACGATCACGCGGGTGATGGCGTGGCAGACCTGCCCGGAGAACGGCAGGCAGCGCCAGGCGATCGAGTCGGTGAAGGTCTTGATGTCGGCGTCGTCGAGCAGTACCGCGGCGGACTTGCCGCCCAGTTCCGCCGTGAGGGCCTTGAAATTCTCCGCGCACGAGAGCGCGATGGCGCGGCCCGCGGCGGTGGAGCCG
Organism: Streptomyces sp. cmx-10-19; assembly: GCA_049998335.1. Taxonomy (GTDB): domain Bacteria; phylum Actinomycetota; class Actinomycetes; order Streptomycetales; family Streptomycetaceae; genus Streptomyces. The sequence goes on along the minus strand of JAEBFB010000015.1, from coordinate 202,998 downwards.
GTGAAGGAGACCTTGTCGATCTCGGGGTGCGCGACGAGCGCGGCGCCGGTCTCGGCCCCGCCGGTGACGATGTTGATGACCCCGGCCGGCACCCCGGCCTGCTCGAAGACCTCGGCGAGCAGGTAGGTGTCGAGCGAGGTCTCCGGCGACGGCTTGACGACGAGGGTGCAGCCCGCGGCGAGCGCGGCGGCGACCTTCATGGACAGCAGCGCCTGTGGCGAGTTCCACGGCGCGATCGCCGCGACGACGCCGAGCGGTTCCTTGCGTACGACGGTGCCGTGGTCGCCGCCGGGCAGGACCTCCTCGGCGACGATCTTCGCGGCGTTGCGGGCGCCGTTGCGGTAGATCGCCTCGGTGATCCGGGCGTTCTGGGTGACCCACCAGTGCGGGGCGCCGTTCTGGCGCTGGACGAGCGCCGCGATCTCCTGGGCGCGCTCGGCGAACGCGTCGGCGATCCTGGTCAGCACCTCGGCGCGTTCGGCGCCGCTGGTGCGGCTCCAGGTGGCGAAGGCTGCGCGGGCGGCCCTGGCGGCGCGGTCGATGTCCTCGGCGTTGCTCTCGGGCACGCTGCCGACGACCTGTTCGGTGGCCGGGTTGATCGCGGTGAAGCGCTCCCGGGAGGCCGCCGCGACGAATTCTCCGCCGATGAACAGGTCGTCGTGGTCGAGCTGGGTGGTGCTCATCTGGGACATGCGTCCTCTCTGCTTCCGTGCACGTGCTGCGGCGCCGTGGAGAGCCGGGCTCGTCGGAGCCGGCGCGGCGGCTGTAGGGGGGTGGAGTGGGGTGGGGTGGGGTGGGGTGAGACGAGGCTGGTCAGAAGACGGCGATCGGGTTGACCGGCAGACCGGTGGCTCCGTCGAGCCGCTGGGGCGCGATCACGAGCATGAAACTGCTGCGGCCCTCCTCACGGCAGGCGGTGACGAGTCCGGTGGGGTCGGCGCTGTCGACCAGCGGCATGCCCATACGGGCGATACCGACGCGGTGCAGCGGAGAGGGAATGCCCTCGTCCTGGGTGGGCCGCGCGTCCCGGATGTCGCCGAGGTAGACGGAGACGTCGTGGCGGTGCATCCAGGAGACGGCGTCCACGGTCATGCCGGGGAAGTCACCGCCGGTGTCCCGCGAGCTGTCCCATCCGCCGTGCACGACGATGGCATCACCCGGCAGCACCTCGGCCCCTGCGCGCCGCGCCGCCTCGTCGAGGTCCGCGGCGGTGACGCCGTGGTGCGCGGGAAGCGGACCGTCGGGGGCGAGGTCGAGGAGCACGCCCCGGGTCACCACGCCCTCGGCGAAGATCGACGTGGAGCCGCGGGAGACCCCGGCCGCGCTGGCCCGCGAGGCCAGGGGAACGTCCGGGTAGACGCGGCCGTCGACGATGGTGTGGGTCAGCGCGTCGATGTGCGTGACCTGCGGGTGGTGTGTCGTCGTGATGAGCAGTTCGGCCGTCGCGATCGACGGCGATCCCGTGAACATCATGGCTTGCTGCACGGCGGCGGATCCGCCCATCGGCGGGGTGGGACCGGCGATCAGCGGCGTCGGGCGCAGCGAGTGAGCGAGCGAGACGGTCCGTCCCGTGCGGGCCTCCCGCACGGCCCGGGCCCGTACCTCGTCGGTGACGAGGTTCAGCGTCCCGCGCTCGTCGTCGTCGCCCCATCGCCCGACGTTCGTCGGGAGGTCCCGCGGTGCGCGAGGTGTCGGTGTGGTCATGTTCACGCCTCCAGCCAGGCCGTGGCGTCGGCGTAGAGCGCGGCCAGTTCGTCGGGCCTGTCGATGCCGTAGAGGTCCGAGCTGACCTCCGTGCCCTCCAGGGAGCGGGTGTAGGAGAGGTAGCGGTAAGAGTGCCGCAGGCCCTCCAGGGCGGACGGGTCCACCGCCAGATCCTGACCCGGGACGGCGGCGTCCAGCGTGTCGCCCTCGTTGACCGAGTGCATCGCGCTGATCTTCCACACGTCCTCCCGCCGCTCGACCCGGTACAGCAGGCGCATGAAGGACACCAGCACCGCCTCGGTGCCGTTCACCGGGATCCACCGCGTGGTGGTCGACGGCAGCTCGACGAAGCCGCGGTTCCCGTTCACCTGGACGACCGGCGCACCGACGCGGTTGATGATCGCGCCACTGCTCGCGGACCGGGCCGCCGCTCCGGAGACGAACGCCCGCGCGCTCCCCTGCGACCAGCTTGTCTCGACCGTGGCGTCCTCGTGGAAGCAGGCCATGAGCTGGTCCGGCAGGGCGCGCACCCTGCTCTGCCGCTCACGCAGAACGAGCTGGGTGATCTCGGTGACGCTGTTCGTTCGATCCATGCCGCATCCTTTGCATCACTTGAGCATGCGTTGATAAATCAACACTAGGATCGTGGGGAGTGATATGTCAACAAGGAGTGGGTCTCGCGTCATGGGCGGACTCGCGCACCGCTCGGCCCTGCTCGCCGGGGCGCCTCACCAGGGTCACCCCGGGCCCGTCGGCGCGCACGTCCGCACGTGTGACCGCGGTTCGACCTGCGTTAGTGTTGACTTGTACACAGTTTATGAAGGAGAGCGGAGCATGCCGACACCACCGCGCGACGTCCTCGACGTACCGCTGCTCACCAGCGAGGAGCGCGACCTCTGGTACACCTGGAAACGCGCCCAGGAGGCCGTCCGTACGCGCGTCATCGAGGACGTCATCGCCGCTACCGGCCTTTCGGGCGCGGACATCGGGATTCTCATCCGGATCGACGACGCCGGCGGCGCGCTGCGGCAGAACGAGCTCGCGGCATCGCTCGGGTGGGACCGGACCCGGCTCTCCCATCAGGTCACCCGGATGGAGACGCGCGGACTGCTCGCCCGGACCAAGGTGCGCGGGGGAGTGGAGGTCGGGATGAGCCCAGCCGGCCAGGCGGCCGTCGAGACCGCACGACCCATCCACGCCAGCGCCGTGCGCAAGTACCTCGTGGACCCCGTGGGCGCACGCCGCGCCGAGATCCAGGAAGTTCTGGAGGCGCTCGCGGCCCCCCTGTCGGAGGGAAGCTCACCCGCGTCGCCGTAGACGACCTTCCGAGGGCGGGCCGGGCGGGCCGGGCGGGCCGTAGGCGTCCCGCAGCCGGCCCAGGTTCAGGGCGACGTGTCTCCGTGGCCCGGCTCGACAAGAAGACCCTCGACGCCGTCCCGCAGCACTCGGGCGACATCACGCACGAGGCACTGAAACCCGTCTTGCACCAACAAGGGGACCAGGCAAAGCGGTTCAGAGCCCTCTCGCCCCCCCCGAGGCCCCGACACAGAACAAGGACATCCGATGTCGCTGAACGCCGAAGAAACCCGCCGGACGAGCGAGGAACTGAAAGCCAATCTGTCCCGATCCGGGCTGTCGGCGCGGGAGGCCGCGGCCGACCTCGGCTTCACCACCGAGCGGCTGCGCAGCACCCTCGACATCGACGAGGCATCCGACCCCGTCGACGTGTGGCAGCTACGCGACTACCTCGCACAGGCCGTCCTGGACGCCGGACGCGAGCCCGTGCCCTTCACCGTGCTGACCGGCCGGTCACGACTCAGGGCACGCCTGTGGTTCCGGCTGCGCCCCGCCCCGCGGCACACCTTCCCGGCCCCCTGACCCCGCGGCACACCTTCCCGGCCCCCTGACCAATCGGTCGGCAGCCGACGAAGCTGTCCGGACCGTCCGGCGCTCGACCAGCCGCCGCGAGGGGGCGGCCCGCCGGATCCTGTGACCGATGCCCGGCACTAGAGGGTGATGCGTGCACGGCCACGCGCTGGACGATCACCACGAGGCGCGACCTGTGGAGGGCGCGGCACATCGCCGGTGTTCCTCCGCGCACGGCCGTGTGCCCGGTGCTCGACGCCCAGGCCCGCAAGAGCGTCCGGGCGCCGGCCAAGGAGATCCGCGCCTGAACCGCCCCCCGGGACACCAACCAGGAGCCCGACGTCCGGCTGAAGACCGAAGACGGGATCCTCGGACACCTCCGTGGTCAACCGAAACGGAATTCCTGACGCAGATGGCTAGAGCATGTCCGTGATCTGCTCCTCGACCCCGAGAGAGGCGCGGCCGTAGACCTCGTAGCCGATCATGGGATTGACGGCGGCGTGCCGTCCGGCGGTCTCCAGGTCGCGCCAGACCCGCTGCAGGGGGTTCGCCTCGGCGAAGCTTCCCGCGCCCTGGATGTTGAGCAGCAGGTCGACGGCCTCGCGGCACCGCAGCACGATGGTGCTGATGTCGGCGCGGACCCGCGTGCGGGTCTCGTAGTCGAGTTCCACTCCGGCGTTCGCCGCCTCGTCGATGACGGTCGCGGACCTCATCATGTGCAGCTCGGCGGTGTCGATCAGCTGGGCGGCCTTGGCGATCTCAAGGTGCGTGCCGGGGGCGAGCTTCGCCTGCTCGTAGAAGGTGTACGCGATGCCGCGGCCCTTGGCGAGCGAGCCCTTCACCAGCTTCAGTGCGTGCTTGGCCATGCCGACCTGGGCGCAGGTGAGCACCAGCAGCAGGACGGGGGTGAACGCGGACCGGTACAGCGGTTCGTCCGAGTGCTCGGTCAGATACTGTCCCTTCGTCGCCTTCGTGACCGACATGATGCGGTGGTCCGGGATGAAGATCTCGTCGGCGACCAGCGTATTGCTGCCTGTGCCCTTCATGCCGACGACGTTCCACGTCTTGTCGATGGAGAGGTCGCTCATGGGGGCCAGGCCCAGACCGACGTCGACCTGCTCGCCGTCGTCGTTCACGATCGGTACGGCGAGCCCGGCCCATTCGGCGAGTTCACAGCCCGAGGCGAACGCCCACCTGCCGGAGACGATCTGGCCGCCTTCGGTTCGGGTGGCGGTGGAGTTCGGCGTGAACACCCCGCAGAACCGCGCGTCCGGCTTGCGGCCCCAGACCTCCTCGCGCACACGGTCCGAGAAGAGGCTGATCCCCCAGGAGCCGAAGTACATCAAGCTCGCACACCAGGCGGTGGACCCGTCTCCGCGGCCGAGTTCGACTCCCACCCGCATGGCGGTGCGGATGTTGCTCTGGTAGCCGCCCACGCGTGAGGGGACCAGAAGGCGCAGCAGGCCGGCCTCCTCGATGGCCGCCAGGTTCTCCTCCATGAGGTGGCCCTGGGCCTCGGTTGCCTCCGCGTTCTTGCGGAGCAGGGGGATGAGCCCGGTGGCCCGGGCCACCAGTTCCTCATCGGTGGGGCGGCTCTCCGTCGAGCTGCGCAGGTCGTGGGTGACGCTCATCGAGGGCTCCTGGATCGAATCGAGAGTTCGGGGTGATCGCCGGCACGGCTTCGGTTCCGTGCCGGCTGTTTGCTGTGGGATGGGGGAGGAGGTAGGGGGCGCCGTCAGTGGAAGGCGGCGAACACCTTCGAGGAGTTGAAGGCGTAGGTCGTCACCAGTTCGCTCCACTTCACGCTCAAGTCGAGCTCTCGCACCGCGCCGAGCAGGCAGAACCAATTGAGCATCTCCTGCTGCCCGGAGGCGATGAGCTGGTCGGTGGTGGTCTGCTCCCACGTCGCGTAGTCGCCCTCGACCATCGCCTGGTAGTAACGCTCGTCGCTCTCTATGTCGGGGTAAAGCCGCAGGGCCTTGTCGTGCAGGAACGCGTGCGACCAGCTCGAGGAGCCGACGACCGCGATGCGGTACGGGGATTCGCGTACGGCTCGGGCGAACGCGCCGCCCACCTCCATGGCGCGCTTCGGGGTCGGACCCGGCGGGTCGATGTCGGCCGGGTCCTGACCGACGCCGAAGCGCGCGGGCATCCCCTGCCGGCAGATGACGTAGCTCCCGTAACAGTTGACCTGGAAGGGGATCACCGGGTACGGGAAGCCGGTGCGGTGGTAGTCCAGGAACAGTGCGGAGTTCAGGAACGCGTGGGGAAGTGCCCCGGCCTCGCGCAGTTCATAGGCGTAGGACAGGTCGACTCCCTGGCCGAGGACCGAGGCGGCGAGTTCCTTGGCGATCGTTCGCGCGCCGATCAGGGTGACGGAGCTGTCCGCGTCCTCGTCCCACACGTTGGAGCCCTTGGCGTGTGCCCAGGGCTTGATCTCCTGGTCGTCCAGCGCGAACAGGCAGAACGGCGGGATGATCTCCTCGCGGAAGTTCTCGTACTGGTCGTCGCCCCAGATCACCACCGCATCGGGGCGGAAAGCGTCCAGTTCGGCGCGCAGCCGGTCGAAGTTCCGTACGCAGGCGGCTCGGTGGACGGCTGCGGACGCGATGCCTCCGTCCTCGCCGTATTCCGCCCGCATCTCGGCCGGCCAGCTCGCCGGGTCCTTCGCCGACGCGGGGATGGCGTCGTCCTCCAGCGTCCAGCGGAGCATGTCCGCCATGTGCTCGTCGGAGTTGACGAGAGCGGGGTAGTGCGTCATACCCAGCGCGAGTAGCTGTCCCATGGAGAAGCCTCCAAGTAAGTGATGGCACGTGCCGCGTATTTCCGCGGCGACGCGGGCGTGGTGGAGACGGGCCGCGGCCGGGTCATGCCGTCGGCCCTCGGGGAGTCACAGGAGCGGGACGACGGCATCGTCGATGTCGAGCAGGACCTTGCCGTACGTCTCGTAACGCGTATCGGGCGTGACCAGCGCGTGCAGGCCGGCGGTGGCCGAATAACGCCAGATGTCCTCCAAGGACTGCGAGGCGTTCAGACCTCCGTTGCCGTGCGCGGTGCGGAGCATGTCGATCGCTCCACGGAGGTTCTCGACGATCCAGCCGATGTCCGCGTGCACACGGGCGCGCGCCTGCCGGTCCATGGGCTCTTCGCCCCGGGCGAAGGCGTCGATGTCGGCGGCGGCACGGTGAGCGTGCAGGTGCCCTGTGTCGACCATCACCGCCGCCCTGGCCAGTCTCATCTGGAAGGCGACGGACTCGCTCTGGCGCTCGTAGACGGTGCCGCTCACGACGCGTTCCGGCGCCTGTGACCGTACGATCCGCAACGCCTCGCGTGCCAGGCCGAGCTGTGGCCCGGTCAGCATGAGCATGAGTACCGGCATGAGCGCGGAGCGGTAGAGGGGCTCGCGTGCGGCCCGTTCGTTGGGCACCACGCCACTGTTCGCCTCGGTCGCCGAGAGGATGCGGTGCTCGGGTACGAACACCTTCTCGGCGACGAGACAGTCGGCCTCCGCCACTCCCTGTGCGGCCCCGCCCCCCTGGACGGAACGCGCGTGCGCGACTCGCAGGTCGCTCATCGCGACCAGGGCGAAGCAGTAGTCCACGACCGTACCCTCGCCGTCCGACCTCGGGAAACCGACGATCGCCCACTCCGCCGGCCAGGAAGCCCAGTTGTAGTACCAGCGGCCGCTGATCACGCAGCCGCCGTCGACCTCGGCGGACTCGCCGGACGGCGCGAAGACCCCGGTGACCCTGGCGTCCGGGTTCTTCCCCCACACCTCGTCCTGGGCCTGAATGCGGAACAGGCCGGTGATCCAGCAGGACACGCTGACGAGGCCGACCGCCCACGCGGCCGACGCGTCGAACTCGGCGACGGTGCTGGTCACGTCCAGCAGGGTGGTGACCGGGGATTCGTGGCCGCCGTAACGCCGCGGCACCGCGAGCTTGAACAGGCCCGCGTCGGTCACCGTGCGAGCCGTCGCTTCCATCGGGTCGGCGTCTCCCGCGGGCCCCGTCCTGCCCCCGGCGGTCCCGAAGACGGACTTGACCCGATCCAGCAGTTCGGCGGGCGACGGTGTGTCCCCGGTCCGGACGTCGAGGCCGTCAGGCATCTCGGTGCTCCTGTGTGAGGAATGCGTGTGCCGCCATCGGTTTGAGCGGTGGTGGTTCGTACTGGCCCATCGCCGCGACACGCGCCTCCATCGGCGTGCGGAAACGCTGGCCCGCCTTGGAGTGGATGCCGAAGAGCCGGTAGCTGTAGACCAAGGGGGCCAGCGGTGCGCACGCGGCATCGGCGACCGCTCCGACCAGCATCTTGTGATCTCCACCCGCCACGACATCGGCGAGGTCGCAGGCGAGCCAGCAGGCCGTTCGCCGCAGCCGCGGCAGCCCGTGGTCCATCTCCCAGTCCGCGTCCGCGAACTTGTCCGCGCCGCTGCGGGCGAACGCCAGCGCGGTGTCCGTCTGTCCCGCGGCGAGCACGTTCACCCCGAAGGTCCGGGTGGACTCGATCACCGGCAGTACGCGTGAGCGTTTGTCGAGTGCGACGACCACGAGCGTCGGGTCGAGCGAAAGGGACATGAACGCGCTGACGGTGGATCCGACGGGTCCGGAGGGCGATGCCGTGGTGATCACGGTGACCGGTGCCGGCGTTGCCGCCATGACGTCGAGGAAGCGCGCCTGATTGAGCATGGTGACTTCTCCTTTGCGCCCTGCTCCCGCATGTCGGCGGCGGCCGTGGCCGCGGCGGAGGAGAGGGGGTTCGGCGCTTTCGCGGACCGTCCCGGGAAACGGAGTGAGGTTCTCCGGGGTAACCGCAACATTAGGAACGTGTGAGTGCATAGTCAAGAAAAAAATCCATCTTTACCTCAGCGATCCACTGGCGTAGCTTGCGTCCATGCCGCCCACGCGGGCCGCACCAGCCGAATCCGAGTCAGGAAGGGACGACCATGCACTTTGAGGGCAGGACAGTCGTCATCACCGCGGGCGCCAGCGGAATGGGACGCTGTATCGCGCAGCGGATGAGCGAACGCGGTGCCAGCATCGTGATCGCCGACATCGACCACGACCAGGCGCGGGGATTGGCCGCGCGACTGCCGTCGTCGCTCGCGGTGCGCTGCGACGTGCGCGTCAGCGGCGACGTCGAACGCGTCCGCGACATCGCGCTCGAACGGTTCGGCACCGTCGACATGGTCATGAGTCACGCCGGGAGTGCGACGGCGGGACTGGTGCACGAGATCTCGGAGACCGACTGGCAACGCATGCTCGATCTCAACGTCGTCGGAATGGCACGTGTCGTGCGCGCCTTCCTACCGCTGATGATCGAGCGTGGATCAGGTCACTTCATCATGACCAGTTCCAGCCTCGCCCTGCTCGGCGGTCACCCCGTCAGTGCGCTCGCCGTGCCCTACATCGCGTCCAAGGCCGCGGTGATCGGGCTCGCCCAGGCCGTCGCGACCGCACACGCCGCGCAGGGAATCAAGGTGACCCTGTTCGCGCCCGACGCGACCGAAACGGGCTGGAGCCCCGAGCCCGCGGCGGGCGGGGCTGCGACCAGCGCCGGCCAGATCGCGGCCGGTCTGCCGCAGTACCCGAGGCAGACACCGGAGCAGGCGGCGGACGTGTTGATGGCCGCTCTCGACGCCGGCAGCTTCCTGGCCTCGGCCACGCCGGACCACCCGCGACTGCTCAGGCTGCAGGCGGACGCCCTTCTGGACCCGACGGCCCTTCAGGCGGAGTACCGGCCACGCGCCGCCGCGGACAGCTGAGCAGGACGCCCACGAGATGCAGGACGGCTCACGCGTACGGCCCGCGGCACCGACGGTTCTCGTCGGTGCCGCGGGCCGGACTCGCTCAGGGGCGCGTCAGCTGAAGGACAGCGCTGCGTTGACCACCCGGTCGGGGAGCCCGAGCGCACGGTGTTCGCCGTCGGGGCGCAGAGTTTCCAGCAGCCGGTCGAGCAGTTCCGCGAGGGCACGCTGCTGCTGCTCGTCCAGGCCGGCGTAGAACTCGTTCATGAAGTACTCGTGGCTGGGCAGGAACCGCCGCATCAGCGCGTCTCCCTGCGCGGTCGTGCTGACCACGTAGGAACGGCGGTCCTCCGCGCGCGGCTTCTTGGACACCAGTTTGCGTCTGCGCAGACCGTCGACGACCGCGGTCAGGTTCGCGGCCCGCACCGACACCGACTCGGCGAGCGCGCCCATGCTCATCGGTTCGGCAGAGCGGTGCAGCACCGTCATGACGTTGAACTGCGTGGTGTTCATCTGCAGTGGTTCGAAGTCAAAGTGCGTGGCTCTGACCAGCGCTGCCGTCGTACGGTGCAGCAGCAGGGTCAGAGCCAGGGGCATCTCGTCGAAGTGCTCGCCCGCCTGGGCACGGGCGCGGACCAACTGCTCGGCGACCGCGGCGTCCGCGCTGCGGAACGCCCCTGCCCGCGGCCCGGTACCGCTCGTGTCTGTCAAGGCTTCCCGTTCCTTCATCACCCAGGCGGACATGCGCCGCTGACGGACGGCCCGTTCACCGGTAGTCGATGTAGACCGTCTTCCATTGCGTGTAGAACTCGCGAGCCGCGCGTCCCTGCTCGCGTGAGCCGGAAGAGCTGGCGCGCATGCCCCCGAACGGTACCTGGAACTCCAGCCCGGCGCTTTCCTGGTTGACCTTGACGACACCGGCCTGGACCCGGTCGACGAATTGCAGCGCGCGGCCCAGATCCGTGGTGAAGAGCGCGGCGGTCAGCCCGTACGGGGTGTCGTTCGCCTGGCGTACGGCGTCGTCGAAGTCCGCGGCGGGAAACACCGCCGCCACCGGACCGAAGATCTCTTCGCGCGCGAGCAGGTTCTCCGCGTCGCAGCGGTACACCTCCGGAGCCATGAACCAGCCGCCGTCCGGGACATGTCGGGGGGCGGTCAGCCGATCGGCGCCGGCCGCCTCCCCGCAGCCCAGCAGCTCACGTACCCGCTCGTACTGGCCCTGGGAGACGAGCGGTCCGATGACGGTCCTGCGGTCGAGCGGATCGCCGACCTGCCAGGACTCCGCCTTCGCGACGAGACGGTCGGTGAACTCGGACAGAACCGAACTCTCGACGATCACGCGGGATGTGGCGGTGCACTTCTGCCCGGCAGACAGGAAGGCGCCGCGTGCCACCTGCTCGGCGGCCTGGTCGAGGTCCGCGTCGGCGAGCACGATCGCCGGGTTCTTGCCACCGAGTTCCAGCTGCACCGGCGTCATCGCCGCTGCCGCCGTCTGCGCTATCCGACGACCGGTGGCGGTCGATCCGGTGAAGGAGACGGCCGCGACCCGGCCGTGCCCGACCAGCACATCGCCGACATCCTGCCCGTAGGCCAGGACCGTGTTCAGCACCCCTTCGGGCAGGCCCGCATCGTGCAGTGCGCCCGTCAAGTGCGCGCAAGTGAGGGGAGTCAGCTCCGACGGCTTCCAGACGACGGCGTTTCCGTACGCGAGCGCCGGCGCGATCTTCCACGCGGGGATCGCGAGGGGGAAGTTCCACGGGGTGATCACCGAGACCACGCCGAGCGGAACGCGCCGCGCGTAGAGCATGGTGTCGGCGCTGTGGGAAGGCACGGTCTCGCCGTCGGGCGCCAACGCCTCGGCCGCGTAGTAGCGCAGGATCGCGGCGGCGCGTCTGCTCTCCCCCTCAGCCTCGCCGATTGTCTTGCCCTCTTCCCGGGCCAGATCGAGCGCCACCTCGGCGGCGCGCTGCTCGACGAGGTCCGCCGCCCGACGCAGTACTTCACCCCGTGCCGGCGCCGGCGTGGCCGCCCATCTTTGGGCGGCCCGGGCCGCGGCGGCGACCGCCTTCCGGGCCACCTCGGCATCGGCGCGGGTCCAGCGAGCGACCACCTCGTCGTGACGGGCCGGGTTGAGGTCGTCGACCTGTTCCCCGGCCGTGTGCTCGACCCCGTCGATGAGCGAGCCAAGGACGGGCGTACGGTCCGGACCGGTGGCCTCTCGCTGCTGCGTGCCCCCGCTCATCGGCGCGGCTGGTTCGAGCGCTGCACGGGGGAGGTGAGCGGATAACCGCGCCCCGCGTAGTCGAACCCGCCCAGCTCCACCGTTGTCGCCTGCGCCGGCTGAGGAGCGGCGTAGTAGGCCCGGATCTCGGCGATGAGACCGGTGTCCGGGTCGAACCGGTACCACTCGTCGCCACGCAGGACGATGCCCGTACCGGACCGGAAGTGGGTCCACTCGATGGCCGCGGTCCCGGTGGACTCATCGCCCACGAAGTTGTCGACGGTCCACGACGAGCCGGCCGCTCGGACGGTGTCGATCCAGCGCTGAGCGATCATCTCGGAGCCCACGAAGGGCCCCGGCGCGAACGCAGGGCTGCCCGCCGGGAAGTAGTGCACCGCGCTCGGGACGAAACACGCGGTCATCGCCCCGGCGTCCGCGTCGTTGCAGCCGGCGAAGTAGCGCTCGATGAGCGCGCGCATGTGCTCTCGGGTCAGATCCACGTCTTGCCTCCCTGTCAGTCCCTGCCAGCGAGGCAAGGTAACTAGTTATGCGGCATAAGCATCTTGCATGGCGTCTCACTGCTCGTCAATGAGTTGACCATCCCGGGACAAGTGGGCAAAGTACTACTGAGGCATAACTAAAACTTCGCACCAGGGACGGGACTCGACTCATGGCGTCAGTGGCCAGCTCAGGCAACCCCGAGATCGGCGCAACGATCAGGGTGGACGGGATCGACACGAACTACCACGACATGGGCTCGGGTTCGCCGGTCCTCCTGCTCCACGGCTCCGGTCCCGGGGTGTCCGCGTGGGCGAACTGGAGACTGACAATGCCCGTACTCGCGAAGCGGCACCGGGTGCTCGCACCCGACCTCGTGGGTTTCGGGTACACCGAGCGGCCGGAGGGAACCGTCTACGACAAGGAACTGTGGCAGGCGCACATTCTCGGGTTCCTGGACGCGCTGGGACTGGAGCGCGTCTCGATCGTCGGCAACAGCTACGGCGGCGGCCTGGCGATGGCGCTGGCCATCAGTCACCCCGAGCGCGTCGAGAAGGTGGTGCTGATGGGCAGTGCGGCCCTGCGTTTCGAGATCACGCCCGCCCTCGACGAGATCTGGGGCATGGAGCCCACCGTTGCGGCCATGCGCCGGGCGCTGGACCTTTTCGCGTGGGACCGGAGCCTCGTGACCGACGAACTCGCCGAGGTCCGCCATCGGGCGTTCGCCCGGCGGGGTGTCCACGAAGCCTACGCGGCGATGTTCCCCGAGCCGCGGCAGCGGTGGGTCGACGCCATGGCCTCCGACCCCGAAGACGTCGCGCGGGTCCAGCAGCCGACTCTGGTCATCCATGGCCGCGACGACCAAGTGGTGCCGCTTTCCGCGTCCCTCGACATCTTCGGCTTGCTACCGCATGCCCAGCTCCACGTCTTCGGCCGGTGCGGCCACTGGACACAGCTCGAATACGCGGACGAGTTCGCCGAGATCGTGGGCGGCTTCCTGGCCGCGTCTCGTTGAGGCGATCCGCTCGGCGCCCCCGGTAGCGGGGGCGATCCTTCAGTCCTTCTGTGCCGGCTCGGCGCTCTTCCTCATGGCGTCGATGACGACATCGGCGGCCTTCTGGTTGTGCTCGTCGTTGAGCCGGCATGCCAAGTCGGCGTCCCGGGCGATCGCGGCCTCGAAGATCGCCTGGTGCTCGGCGGCGGCGTCACGGCGCTCGTGGCTGTAGTAGAGGTGCAGCTCGGCCCAGTGCTGATAGATCGTGATCGCCATGGACCCGGCCAGGGCCGAGGTCATGTCGATCAGTCGCGGGCTGCCGCACGCGGACATCGTGGCGGCATGGAAGTCCCCGTGCGCCTGCATCCAGTGGGGATTCAGCTCGTCGGGCGCGTCCACGGTCACGGGCGTACGGGCCAGGCGGTGATGGGCGGCCACCAACTCGGTCTCCCAGCTCAGATCGCCCGCCTCGATCGACTGCCGCAAGGCGGCTCCCTCCAGGAGCACGCGAACCCGCGACGCGTCCGTGATGTCGTCGATGGAGAAGTCGACGACCCGGAAGCCGTGGTGCGGTGCGGCCTGCACCAGCCCCTCGCCGGCGAGCCTACTGAGTGCTTCGCGAACCGCGTTGAGACCCACCCCCCGTTGACTGGCAAGGTGCCCGGGGCGCAGCCGCTGGCCCGGTGCGAAGCGGCCCGCAAGGATGTCGCCGCGCAGGTGGCCGTAGACGTCGGCCGTCAGCGAGCTTTTCTGTGAAGAGAGCATGAACCGATTCTAAGGCACAATACTCACTAAACGCGGCACAATGGATTCCACCTTCGTGGTCTGCTCCAGAGGCTGCTTGGGCGTGAGCGTCCCGAGGTGGATGGGCACGAACGCCGGTCAGATGAAAGTCGGCGGACGGAACCTCCGGGCCGTTCCCCGCCCATGAAGCTGGACGCCGTCGCGGACTGGCCGGGTCGAGCTGGACTCGATCGAGGCGGTAACCGCTCCCTCTCGCCCCCTGTCTTGAACGTCGATCCCTTCGCAAGATCGACGGGTGTTCGAAGCCCGAGCCTGTCGTGTGCAATGTATTGACGGCCCGAAGATGGACTCTTATGTTAATCCTCATTCAAGAGGGGCGTGCCACCGCTCAGTGGCACGTCTGTGACCTGGAGATCCTCCGCGCAGCGCCGCGGTCATGTGAACCCGGGTACACGCTCGTCCACTCCTCTCCACGCCAGGCCCGACCCGCTCCCGCACCACGGGAGACGGTCCGGAAGGTGGCTCGACAGCGCCCTCCGCACCGAGAGGTCCCGGACTCTCGTCCCCCATTGGTCCGACCAAGACGGGCACCACCACCGTAGGGAGCACCATGTCGTCATCCGCAAGCGCTCAGCCCGGCAGCCGGACGGCCCCCACACGTAGACGCAAAGCCGTCGTAGCGGCGGCGTCGGGGTTTCTGGGCACGTCGCTCGAGTACTACGACTTCGTCATCTACGGAGTCGCCGCCGCCCTCTTCTTCGGGCCGGTCTTCTTCCCGACGGACGACGAGGCGACGGGCACGCTTCTCGCCCTGGGGTCCTTCGGCGTCGCGTACGCCGCCCGGCCTCTCGGCGCCGTCGTATGGGGCCACTACGGCGACAGGATCGGCCGCAAGAACGTGCTGGTGCGGATTCTCCTGCTCATGGGCGGCTCGACGTTCCTCGTGGGATGCCTGCCCGGCTACGAGACCCTGGGCATGGCGGCACCGGTGACCCTCATCCTCCTCCGGCTCCTGCAAGGACTGTCCGCCGGAGGCGAATCGGCCGGATCGGCGGCGCTGGCACTGGAACACGCCCCCGATCACCGACGCGCCTTCTACAGCAGTTGGACGCTGTGCGGAGCCAACTTCGGCAACTTCCTCGCCAGTGTCATCTACATCCCCGTCACCGCTCTGCTGCCGCAGGACTTCATGACGACCTGGGGCTGGCGCATCCCGTTCTGGGCCAGCGCGCTGGTGGTCGTCGTGGCCTACATGCTGCGCCGGCGCACCGAGGAGCCCGAGGTGTACACCGAGGTGAAGGCTCGCGACGTCACCGCGAAGCTGCCGATCGCAGACGTGCTGCGCAACGACTGGCGCAGCGTGATCCGTGTGACCCTCGGCTCGACCTTCATCGTGGTGAACTCACTCTTCGCGGTTTTCGCGCTGTCCTACGCGACGAACGAGCTGGACCTCAGCAGGTCTTCGATGCTCCGGCTGATCGCCGGCGTCAGCCTGGCGTCGATCCTGACGCAGCCCCTGTTCGCGATCGTGGCGGACCGGATCGGCCGCAAACCCGTGTTCCTGACCGGTATCGCCGGGAGCGGGGTGTGCGTGTTCATCTTCCTGCACTTTCTGTCCACCGGGGACTGGACGACGATCTACATCAGCGGCTTCGTCATGATGGGTCTGTTCTTCTCCATGGGCAGTGCCATCACCACCGCGTTCTTCCTGGAGCAGTTTCCGGCGCAGGTGCGCTACTCGGGCATGGCGGTGAGCAACATGCTCGGCATCCTGGCGGCCGGCTTTTTTCCCGTCGTCGCGCAGGGATTCGTGGCCGACGACCCCCACAACTGGACGCCCGTCGCCTGGCTGGCGGTCGGCTTCCTGGTTGCCGCCGGCACCGCGGTTCTGGCAGCGCCCGAGACCGCGAGGATCCCGACCGTGGACCTCGGCAGGAGGACCGGAGCCGACCGGTCCGCTCGGCGGGGGACGCCCGCCGCCTCGCCCCGTCAGGACGAACTCGTCGTCGAGCCGGAGAGCCGCTGACCGCGATGAGGCTCTCACCTTCCCGGGGCTAGACTGTTGAGCGGCGTTCACGTTTCGGCGAAGCGCTCGGCCCAGGTCGCGTTCTGGAGGAGGCAAGGCCCGCATGCCGCGGAACCGGAAGCAGATTCCGCGCGAGGAGCGGGCGAGCGAGATCCTCACCGCCGCGACGGAGGTCTTCCTCCGGCAAGGCTTCGATGGTACGACCGTCGCGGACATCAGCCGCGCGGCCGGTGTGGCACCCGCCAACGTCTACTGGTACTACCCGTCCAAGGACGATGTCTTCGCGGCCGTGATGGACCGCATGCTGAGCAGAGAGATCCGGGCCCTGGAGTACGAGCTCCAGGGCCTGGGTCCGCTGCCGACGCTTATCCGGGGCCTCACCGACATGCGCGCCTTTCGCGGCCTGCACCAGGCGATGCACTACCGGATGCAGGAGTCCGACGCCGTTCGCGACGCGCACGACAGGTTCCTGTCGTGGTTCAGAGGCAATGTCGACCGCGTACTCGACGAGCATCCCGACCTGGCCGACCGGGCCATGATCGCGGACATCGTCGTATCTCTCTTCGAGGGCGCCAACGTGGCCGAGCCCTCGCCCCGGCCGGCCAAGGAGATGATCTCCTTCGTGCTGCAGACGCTGCTGGACCAGTCGTAGGTCGGTTGCTCGGGTAGCACACCGGCCGGGGGCACCGCTGGACTTCTTGCGTTCGATAGGAGGGATGAGCTGGTCTCTTCTGTGACTGACAGTGTCATTCACCTCTCCGTGCAGTGCTCAACGCCACCGGAGCTGATCCAGCTGGCACGGCAGGAAAGGGAGGACCCGCTCCGGACTCCTTGAGGCACCGGCGAACGCCGCTCCGGGATCCCCGTCCGGACGGCTCGCCCGCGCAGGCTCCGGCGGATCGCCCGGGACGAGTACGCCTGGTCCGCGACGACCGTGTCGGGCCGTGCGGCGAGGGCGCCCGGCACCGGCCCGGGGGACCCTCAGCTCGTCCATGACCGCGTCAAAGACGGTGGAGTCGTTGACGTTGCCGGGCGTGACGACGACGGCCCCGGGGCGGGCCCCGGCCGTCGCAGGCGGGACGGACCTTCGTGGTAGGCCCGGCACTGGACCGGCCCAGCGCCAGGCCAGCCGGCGCACGTGCCGGATCTTCCCGTTCGTCCCCCGCCGCCTACCCCTTCACGGGCGCTTGCCGCGTGCCGGTGGTGAGCCCGGTCGACCGTTGAGTCCACCGACACCGCCCACTCCACGACTCCGACGCGATCGTCACGGACCTGGAGCTGTTCGAGCAGACGGGCCCAGGTGCCGTCTGCTTCCCAGCAGGCGAACCGTCCGTAGGCCGTCTGCCACGGCCCGCAGCGTTCCGGCAGGTCACGCACGGAGCACCCGTCCACAACCGCCGCAACACCCCGTTGATCACCTGCCGGTGATCCCGCCACGGCCGCCCACGGCCATCCACCCGCGCCAGGCGACAACGGCGCCGCCCGCCCCCACGCCGCATCCGTCGACTCACCACGACCCACTACCGATGGGCAGCCCGGATCATGTCGCGTGCAGTGTGGCCAGCTCCGCACGCAGCTTCTCGATCCCGTCCTCGGCGACGTCGTAGGCGCTCGGCACGCCCGGCACGGGCTCGTCCTCCAGCGGGATCCAGAACTTCCGCCGCGTCAGCCGCAACGAAGTAAGGAACGGCGGGATGGCGTTGAAGACTTCGATGAGCAGCGATCCGTCGTAAACGGGCAGGACGGGCTCGAGGAACGTGTGCCAGGGGATCCAGCTGTCCGCGACCTCACCGCGATCGGGCGGGGACACCTGCACGTAGTGCAGGCGCCGCTGGGCGGCGGCATCCTGGATGTCGCGGCGGTATGCCTCCGGGCCGCTGCTGCCGAGGACGACGTGGGAGCTGTCCACGGCCACGCCGACCTGCGTACTGCGCACGGCGGCGAGGAAATCGAGCACGTCGCGCACCATGTTCGGGGCGGGTGTCTCCCAGTGGTCGACGGGTTCGATGGCGACCTGGACGCCCTTGTTCGCCGCGTAATCGCCGAGCTGCTCGAAGAGCGGCTGCGCGACCTCGTACCGGGGGTGCAGCCAGTCCTGCAGCGCGTCACTCCACAGCGGTTTGCCGTTGAGGGTGGGGAACACGTTGTAGGGGAACAGGACGGGGCCCGCCATGATGGTGCCCCGCAGGGCCGCCGTGATGTCCACCCTGGACTTGAGGTAGGCCAGGGCTGCCTCGCGCTCCTCGGGGTTCAGTGATGTGGGATTGCAGGCCGCCGTCGTGGCCACGTTGGTGGTCAGACCTACGTCCTCCAGTCCTGCTGCGTCGAGAGCCTTCCTGAGCTTTTCGTAGCGGGATACGTCCGCTTGGGGGCTGCCCTCGCCGTTCGGGAAGACGGGCATGTCGAAACCCGCGTACCCGATGTCCCGCAGCTCCTTCATGTGCCTGACGACGACCTCGGTGTACTGGGAATCGTCCGGGTGCAGGTCGACGGTGAACATGAAGAAGCTGAGATAGATGTCGCGTGCACTCATCGTGGCCATCCCAGGACTCCCGTGAGGTAGTCGTGGGCCATCTTGGCGTACGTCAGCGGGTGTGCCGTCGCCGGGTCCTGTTCGGCCTCGACCACCAGCCACCCCTCGTAGCCGGCTTCCCCCAGGGTCGAGAGGATGGGCTTGAAGTCGATCGCGCCTTCTGAGTCTCCGGGCACAGTGAAGACGCCCTGCAGGATTGCCTCCCGGAAGGACAGGTGGTCGCTCTTCACCTTCTCGGCCACCGACTGGCGCACGTTCTTGAGGTGAACATGCTTGATCCGCTGATGGTGCTTCCCCGCGGTTGCGAGCGGGTCGTCGCCCGCGACCAGGAGATGGCCGGTGTCGAGCAGCAGATGCACGTGGTCCGGGTCGGTGTCCGCCATCAACCTGTCGATGTCCTCGGCCGTCTGCACGCCGGTGCCCATGTGGTGGTGGTAGCACAGTCGCATCTTCTTCTCCGCGGCCAGTTCACCGATCTCGTTGAGCCCGCTGGCGAGAAGATCCCATTCCTCGTCTGTGAACTCGGGTCGGTGCTCGAAAACGGGGATGGGCTGCAGGTGCGACGACTGCCCGAACTCCGCGACCACGATGTCCTGGCCGCCCACTTGCTCGAGGAACTTCAGCTGCCTCTTGAAGTTTTCGACGGTACGGTCCTTGTCGCCGATGGTGAAATAGGTGCTCACCCAGGGCTCGGACACCTTCAGACCGCGCAGGTCGAGCGCCTTCTTCAGCACGTAGGCGTCGGTCGGGTACTTGTGGCCGATGCTGCACCCCTGGAATCCCGCCAGCGCCATCTCGCTCACACACTGCTCGAACGGGATTCCGATGTCGATCAGCGGGAAGTCGTCGTTCCACCACAGTGTCGGCGTCACACCGAGGGATACCTTGTCGGGACCCAGGCGGGGGACAGTGCTGGTCATGAAACTTCCTCCTCTTGTCAGGCCTCGAATACGGGCGGATTGGCCCACGATCCGTAGCCCGGCGCCTTGGCGCCGGTTGGGTGGGCACCGATGGCCGGCCACAGCAGGCCCTCCGTGTAGGCGTCGGGGGAGACGACGAACGGGGGTGTGCGTCTGTCTCTGCCGGGCGCGCGGTCTTCCCCCGCCTGGTGTTGTTCGGACGTGACCTGCCCGGGCAGGCCTCCCTCGGGCTGACTGTCATCCGGGACGGCGGGCTTCGCTCCGCTCCGCCCGGGCGCCGTCCAGGCCGCCACGTCCAGGCGCCCCGCCAGTTCCGGCCCGTACCAGACGCCGACGTACCAGAGCTTGACGATGCTTCCCACCATCGGATCGGCGGGGACCACGGAGGGATCGGAAGCCATCGCCCTCTCGATAGCATCTGGCCCTTCTTGGTCCACCGCCGTCTTGTAGTACGCCTCGGCCTGACCGGTTCCCCACAGGTCGAACTCGCTGAACCCGGTCACAATGGCAGAGAACTTCACGAATTCGCGCAGCTTCTCTTCCGCGTTCGTTCCTGGCGTCATGATCCCGCCTCCTTCGACGGTATTAGAGTTCGAATGTCGGACCGGCGTTCGTCCCCGGATTCCCGGTGAGCGGGTTACGGATAAGCCGGTTCATGCTGTCGCGAATGCGGAACATCTCCCAGACCGCCGTGAGCAGCAGGTCGGGCTGACCGTTGTAGGCCAGATTGATGTTGGCCAGGAAGGTGGCGTAGGACTGGTTGAATTCCTCGGCCGCCGCCAGGATTTCCGGGTCTGCCGCAAGGTCCGCCAGCTTGATGTTCGGCTTCACCGGATAGGCGGCATTCCAGTCGACTTTCAGGTCCGGGCCGGAAGGCTTGCCCGGCTCATCGCCCTTCTGGTAGTAGCTCCCCTTTTCCAGCTGCTGGAACCTGTAGTAGTGGGCGAGTTCACCCTGGCTGTCGTAGATGCCGCCGCGCAGTCCTTCGCCCTGCTCCGCGACGAGGGTGAGCGCCGCGATCGCGGTGTCGCGCCCGGTCACCTTGATCACATCGCCGCCACCCGAGTAGAAGTACTCGGGGGTCACCTGGCGAGCGGGATCGCCGGTGAAGATCGTCTTCCCTGCCTGGCGGGCCTCGTCCTCCAGACGGTTGATGCCCCGGATGATCTCCTCGTAGAACTCACCGATGCTGAAGAAACGCAGAGAGGGATCTCCGGGGACGAGGCCGAGGACGGTGCCGGAATCCTCCAGTTCCGCCAGTTTCTCCGGTGGCGGCGCCATGCCGTCGGACGTCAGTCCAAGGGCCGCCCAGTCCATCGGTACGAACCTGTCTTCCTCGGTCGCCGCCGGAGCGGGCTTCTCGATCTTCAGGAACGTGTCGAGAGCCCCCCGCGAGAACGGCCCGAGATGCACCTCGAAGTCAGTGGGACCACACGGCAGGCGCGTCGGATAATTCGGCACGAAGCCGGTCGTGGTGAGATTCGGCGTCCCGCCCACGGCGTTCAGGACGTTCGCGACCAGGGTGAGGTGGAGCATCTCCTCGACGGCCACGACCCTGATGACATGCCAGGCATCCGAGTTCTTCCCCGGGTGGAGCGAGTAGAGGGCGGTCAGGTAGGGCGGGAGCGTCGCATGCTCCAGCTGAAGCCCCTTGTAGAGGTACTCGTGCAGCTCCTCGATGGTCTTGATCTTGGGGTCCGGAGCGGGCTCTGATTCTGGAACGGACATGTTCCCCCAATCGTGGGCGGTGGGCGCGGTCGATCCGCCGATCTGTGAACCGTCTACCTGCCGACGACGGCCGGCGCCTTCGCGGCACGCAGGTGTCTGACGATGTGGGCCGAACTGCGGAAGGCGAGCGCCGCCATGGTCAGGCTGATGTTGGAAGTCCCGATCGAGGGCAGGCTGCCGGGCCCGACGAGGTAGAGGTTGTCGTGGTCCCACGATTGCTGGGTGTGGTCGACCACCGAGTTCGCCGGGTCGGTTCCCATGATGTGGGTGCCTGCAAGGTGGTTGCCGCCCACGATGCTGTACCACTGGCCGTCGTGCTCGACGGCGCTGTAGCGGTCCTTGTCGTACGTGGTCCTGTCCTCAGCGCCGAGCTTCTCGAAGATGTCGCTCGCGAGCTTGCGCGCGAAGGCGGCGCCGCGCATGGTGTAGGGCGGGATCTTGAGCGACACGACCGGTTTCAAGTTGCCGATGGCATCCTTGTATCGGTCGTCCACGGTGACCGTGTTGCTCCTGTCGGGCAGCAGGTCGATCATGAAGGCCAGCAGAAGCTGTCGGGAGATCTGGTTTCCGAGTGTCCTGCGCAACTCCGCCCCGCGCAGGCCCCGCTGGTCGACGAGTTCGACCAGGTCCGTGTAGGGCGAGCCGGTTGCCCACCCCCAGCCGTCGTTGTGGATGTCCACGCCGAATCCCGCCTGGGTCTCGCGGAATCGCCCGCCGCGCAGGTCGGTGATCCCGCTCGTGCAGGACGTGCCTCGCATGGTGCCGGCCTGCTCGGGCAGCAGGCCCCAGGACAGCAGGTACGCGTGGTCCATCAGGTTGCGGCCGATCAGCTGGCTGCGGCTCATACGCTGCATGTCGGAGGCCAGCATGAGGCGGGCGTTCTCGATGGCGTGCGCGCAGAGAATGTAGACGGTGCCCTTCACCGTGTACGTGTCGTAACTGTCGGAGTCGAGCGACTGGTAGTTCTTGACGGTGATCCCGGTCACCCGTCGGTCCTGCTCGTTGATCTCGACCTTGGACGCGACGGCCTGAGTCACGATCTTGACGTTGCCCTTGCGGAGTGCCTTCGCCAGTGTCTTTCCCGCGTGATATTTGGCCTGGACGGGGCAGATCGGAACGCAGTTGGTGTTGCCCTGACAGCGCTCGCCCTCTTCCACCTGGCTCGTACTCACCGCGCCGACCGGGACGAAGCCCTTGCCGCCGTCGTACGCGGCGTTCGGCACGCCGTTACGGGCCTGCGGAAAGCTCCGTACCTGGAGTCTGAATTCGTCGTCCGCCAGGTTGACTCGCATGCCGTCCACGCCCCGGGCGACCACCTGGTCGAGATAGGACGGCGGCATGCGGTGCATGGGGAACACGTACTCTTCCGGAAAACGCATTCCCAGGTACGCCTGGTCCTCGACTTCAGCGGCTACGCCCAGTTCGCCCTCGGCCTGCCGGTAGTAGGGTTCCAGGTCGTCATAGCTCAGCGGCCAGTTCAGGCCCTGGCCGTACTTGGTTCGCAGGTTGAAGTCCTCGGGAAGCATGCGCAGCGCTTTCCCCTCCCAGTGCATGGAGGTGCCGCCGAGGACCCGGGTGAAGGTGGTGTCCGTGCAGTACTTGTCCTCTTGTACGAGGTAGAAGTCGTCTCGAGGTGTCCCCGGATGCACCGGCATGGTGTCGGTGCTCCTGGGCATCCGGGCATTCGGGTTGAACGGGTAGGGAGACTGGTTGTCCTTGACGACTGCGCCGTAGAACCGCGACAGGTACGACTCGTACTCGGCGAGGTCCAGGTCCTTGCCGGGGCCGGCTTCAAGAATCAGCACCCTGTAGCCTGCCTGGCCCAGTTGCTCGGCGACGATGGAACCTGCCATGCCGCCGCCGACGACAACGGCGTCCCATTCGCCTTGCGCAGCCTCTGCGGCGCTGGTCCGCGTCGCGGCACCGGCTGGGAAGATCACCGGGTCTGTATCGTCGTAAGACGTCATTGATACCCCTTGTCGCGTCTGGGGTGACCTCACCCCGGTTACGGGCAGAGCAGCCCGGTGACAGATCACACCAGCCGTCAGAACGGATGGTGATCGAATGACTATCGGAGCTCCGCCACCGCCCACAGCAGATGAGAACCGGCTCAGGATCCGAGGTCCGGCAGGAGAACCAGAGCAAGCAAGCATCGCGGTGCCCACCGATGAATCACCATGGACTTCCCGTGATCCCCAGCGGGTCCCGGCGTCAACTGCGGCCACTCACCATTGCGATTGACTGCATCTGACGCCACTCGTGGTCTACTGGCGATCACGGGAATGGCCTCGGTAAGAGGTTTGCATATGACGCTGTCATTCCGCTCCACTGTGGCGGGTCCTTGTCGGTAAACCCACCTTCCGGGTGTAATCAGTGAGTCTTCTCGCCATTACCCTCTCCAGGGTGAGGACGGCCTTGGCGATGACGGTTATGCGGTGGGGGCTGATGCGGGCTCTGCGGAAGATCTGGCAGGATTTCAGGCGTGCCGTGCCGCGTTCGACGGAGCCCGGGCCCAGTCGGGCGTAGGAGGTGCACAGCGCCGCGTTGGCGGTGTCGCCGTCCATCCGCAGTAGCCGGGTGCGGCCTGCGCTCCCTCTCCCGCGGCCATCGCGTTACGGCGCACGCCGCGGTACCGCGCGTCTCCGGCGGCGAAGACCCCGGCGCGTACGTCGCGTGCGCGGGCACGGCCGCGAAGGTGACGACGGTACCCGTGGCCACGTACCCCTTGGACAACGGGACGCCTGCGCCCTTCAGCCATGCAGTGTCGGGGTCGGCGCCGATCAGCACATGGACCGCGCGCACCGGCAGGGCTTTCAGGGAATCGTTGAGCGTCTGCAGCCGCACGTCGGTGAGCCGCCCGTTCGTGCCCACGGACTCGGCGATCGTGGACGCCGCGACCCTCGTAGTCGCGCTCGTTCCCGCCTTTGTCGGTGGGCGGCCGCTCCGCAGGCCACCGCCACGGCGTCGGTGCCCAGTTCGGCCGGCCGGCCACCGGTGACGACCACGTCGTAGTCGGTGCCGCGGTGGCACCCTCCGGTGCCTTCACCCCCTCGTCCTGATCCATGTGATCACCGTGCGTGCTCTCGACGAACCAGACGAGGTCCACAAGCGCCTTGGCCAGAGCGCGGGTCAGCGGCGGGTACTGCGAGATGGACGATCCCCCAAGAGGATGGCCGCAGAACCGGTCAGGGGGTGGTCCCGGTCACCGTGCGGTCCGTGAGAGCCTCGAAGCATTCCCTCGCACCGCCTGCCGCCGGGGTGAAACAGGCTTCCATCGGCACACCGGGACGCACCACGCTCATAAGGGTGTGGACGTAGGTGTCCGCTTCGGCGCGGCTGGTGACCCGGGTGCTGTGGAGCGGGCCGTTGTGGTCGCCCGGCCGCAGCCCGACCCGGTCGTTCACAGCCGCACCCCACATGCGGACCCAACTCGTTCCGCATTCGGGGCTGTAGCGGATCTGGATCCAGGCGCCCGTGGCGGTCTCGTGCTCGGCGAGCGTCTGTGGCCCGGCGCCGCATCGCGTCGTGATCGGGTCCTCGTCCTGACAGGAGTGGTGCCGGCAGAGCGGGCCCGCGGCCGAGGCGGCCGGCCCGGAGGACGGTGGCGCTTGCTTTCCGTGCGGTGGCGGGATTCTGAGGAGGGCGAGCACCCCCAGGGCCAGGGCCAGGGCGAGCAGCGAGGCGAGCGCGGTGAGCAGGGTGGTGCGGCGATCGGGCGGCGGGGCGGGGCGGGCGGGGACCGGGGCGGTGGGAACCGCGCCGCTCGGGCCGGTGTCGGTCGGGGCACCGGCCGGGGCCTGATGACTCGGGCTCTCGGCCGGGGTTTCCCCACGGGCGCCGGTGTGCTGTCGGAGCGGGCGCTTTCCAGCCGGCGGCTCGGTGTCCTGCGCGCGGTCCGTTCGGGCGATGTCCAGGAGGGCCAACGGGTGGTCCGCGGGCTGCTGTGCGAGACGGCTCAGTTCGACCACCGCACTGCGCGGTGGCAGACTCGTGCCGTTCAGGTAACGCTGCCAGGACGACTTGCTGAAGGTGGTCGCGTTCGCGAGCTGCGCCAGGCTCAACCCGGTGCGCACCTTGAACTCCTGTAGCACGGAAGCCAGTCGGGCGACCGGCGGCGTAGGTGCGCTCCGTGTCATCCGCGCAAGGCCTGCCACGAGCGCGGCCCGAGCATGCCGTCGACGACCAGGCTCGCCTTCCTCTGGAACGTCTTGACCGCCCGCAGCGTCAAGGGGCCGAACATGCCGTCGATACCGCCGGGTGAGATGCCTGCCCGACGTAGCAGACACTGCGCCTCGGCGACATCCGGGCCCGTGGCCCCGTAACCGATCTCGGTGTCGCGGCCGTGGTTGATGCCGGCCGACCATCGGGCCTCGACGCGGGTGATGTGGCAGGTGTAGACCGGCAGTGCGGAGGCCGCGGTGCCGGAATCCGCGGCAGCGACGTTCGCGGGGGCGGCATCGTCATCGAGGCGCAGCACGAGCAGCAGTGCGACGGCGAGGGCCACGGCCAGGGCCGCCACACCTGCCGTGAGGGCCCGGTGCGGGAAGCGGATGGGGGTGGTCGACGACGTCGGGGGCGAGGTCGGTGCGCTCGGTGCCGGGGGTGCGGGAAGGGTGCCCGTCGGGCTGTCCGGTGGCTTCCGCTCCTCTCCCTCCGGTTCCCCCGAGCCCCCTGACTTCTCAGTGGCGTCCTGTTCCGTCGACCGCGTCGCTGCCGCAGGCCGGGTGCGACGACTGCCCCAGGAGTCGGCGGCTATCTCTTGCAACGCGAGCAGGGGGGCCGGGTCGGCGGCCGTGATCCGGGCCAGAGCCTCCACCGCTTCGCGGGGCGGCAGGGACGTACCCGCGAGGTAGCGCTCCCACGACTTGGCGCTGTAGCCGGTCTTGGCCGCAAGGTGCCGCATGGTCAGCTCGTCGCGGTCCTTCAACCCGCGTAAACGCGTCGCCAACTGCTGGGCATGAGGGTCGAGTTCATCGGGCAGCGCCTTGGAGCGCGGCATCTTTCCCCCAGAGCGGTCATGAGCGTGGTCGGCGGCCCCCCTGCCGCTGTTGCGCATTCTGCACGAGCCCACCACATCTGTCACAGGGGGTCCACCCGCCGTCCCGCCGTGCCGTCCCACTGAATGGTGTTGTCGCAGGTCGGAAAGGGGGTCGTCCCATAATTCCGTCACCTGCCCCGCAGCTGTGGCCATCGGGCCCGTGCGCCCCGCACCTTGGGTCTCGCCGTCTCTCCCGTCGGGCGGGAGGGACGGGAGGCGCACATCCCACAACCGAAAGAGGAACGCATGCGACCGAACGCTCTGGGCAGGACCATCGCCGGCCTCGTCGCCGTGGCCGGTCTCGCCGCCGGCAGTGTGGCGACCGCGGGCACCAGCTTCGCGGCGACCGGGCCCACCGCGCAGACGGCGACCGCGGCGCAGGCCGCCGTGGCGGCGACGCAGAACTTCGGTCTGACCACGGCCGAGGCCAAGAACGTCCAGGAGTTCCTCGCCGACTACTGGGGTTACACGGGCGCCATCGACGGTCAGCTGGGCACCAGCAGCTGGAAGGCGTTCCAGCGCTGCCTGGCAACGTACTGGGGCTACACCGGCGCCATCGACGGGGACCCCGGCACCAACACCATCAAGGCGCTGCAGCGTCTGCTCAAGGACGACTACGGCTACACCGGTGACATCGACGGCATCGCCGGTCCGGGCACCCGGGCGGCGTTCAAGCGCTTCGCCGCCTGAGCGGTGACCGGTAGCCGTACCGCCCGAGCGACCGACCCGGCCGGTACGGCCTTCGCGCGACGGCCGACGACCCGGTACTCGCGTGACCGGTCCAGCCGTTGACCGCACGACCGCGGCCCGTCCTCGATCCGCGAGGACGGGCCGCGGCGCTTCCCCCCCGGCAAACCGAAGGAGAACCTCGCGTCATGGGAAGACTCGCACCCCTCGCTCGCACCGAAGGCGGACACCCGCCCCACCGGTACGCTCGACGTACCGGAACCGGCTGGCGGATCCGCGTCGGGACCTTCGCCGCCACCGCGGCTGTGCTCTCGGCCTGCCTCGTACTCGGCGCCGAGCCCGCGGCTGCGGCTCCGGCCCCGATCAAGCTGACCTCCGCGTCCTGCCCCGGGGAGATCGTGCAGGGCCAGACGAGCGGCTGCGTCACCGAGTTGCAGACCCTCCTCAACGCGCACGGTGCCGGTCTGACGGTGGACGGGCAGTTCGGGTCGGCCACGCTGTACGCCGTTCGCGAGTACCAGGCGGCCACCGCCATCGCCGTGGACGGCCGGGTGGGTCCCGCGACCAAGAGCAAGCTGTACGCGACCGGCGGCTCGGCGCCCGCCCCCGTCAACCTCAACTCCTCGTCGTGCCCGGCGAACATCGTCCAGGGCGCCAAGGGCGGATGCGTCACCGAACTCCAGCGGCTGCTCCTCCACCACGGCCACACGGTCGACGTGGACGGCGACTTCGGCCCCGGGACGGCAAGCGCGGTGCGCAGCTTCCAAACCGCGCACGGGCTCACGGCCGACGGCCAGGTCGGCCCGAGCACGAAGCGGGCGCTGTACGACACGGACGAGTCCCCGTCGACGGGCCTGGACCTGAGGTCGGCGTCCTGCCCGGCGACCATCGTGGAGGGGCAGAGCGGCGGTTGTGTCGCCACGCTGCAGTCCCTGCTGAACGGAAAGGGCCGGAGCGTCGACGTCGACGGCAGCTTCGGCCCGCAGACCCTCGCGGCCGTGAAGGCGTTCCAGTCCGCGAGCGGCCTGTCCGCCGACGGCCAGGTCGGCCCGGACACCAAGGCCGCCCTGTACGCGAACATCGGGGGTGGCGGCGGCGACGGCGCACCGGCGCCGGTCAACCTCAATTCCGCCTCCTGCCCGAACGAGATCGTGCAGGGCCAGCGCAGCGGCTGCGTCACGGAGCTGCAGAGCCTGCTCAATCACCACGGTGCCGATCTCGCCGTCGACGGCGACTTCGGTCCGCTCACCGACAGCGCCGTCAGGGACTTCCAGGCCGAGAAGGGCCTCGCGGTCGACGGCCACGCGGGACCGAACACCAAGGCGGCTCTGTACGGCGCGGTCACCCCGCCGTCGTCACCCGCTCCGGGTGGCGGCTACGCCAGGATCCTCGACGTGGCCCAGGCCGAGGTCGGCACGGTCGAGGGCAGCGCCCGCGCGAACAGTTACGGGGCGTCGGTGGGCCTCTCGCTCTCCACGAGCAACTACGCCTGGTGCGCGACGTTCGTGAGCTGGGTGGCCAAGCAGACCGGTGCCAGCTCCTACCGGAACTCCTACGTCTCGGGCTGGGTCAAGCAGGCCCGGGCCGGCAACTACCACCTGTCGGTCACCACCAGCCCCCAGCCGGGCGACATCGCGGCCTTCGACTGGAACGGCGGCAGCGACTTCACCGGTGGCAACGAGCACATCGGCATCGTCCGGACGGTGTCCGGCGGATCGTCCTTCACCACCGTCGAGGGCAACACCGGCAACCCCAACGGCGCCAACGACGGCGTCTACGTCAAGACCCGGTCCACGAGCAGCGGTTACGACGTCGTCTTCATCCGAGTCCGCTGAACGCTCCCCGGCCAAGATCCCCGGCCGGTCCAGCGCGGGCAGGACGACTGCCGCCTGGTCGGCCGGTGGCACTCCCTCTTCCGGAGAGGGCTGACGCAGCCGTACGGGTGCGACTGTCAGGCCAGGGCGGCAGCCGATGCCCCGGCACCGACGACACCTGGAGGCTCCCGGGGAGCCGCCGCGCCGTGTCGACGGCAGTCGCCGAGTCTCTCGCCGACCTGTCCGCAGGCTCCGCCCTCATCGGCACCCCGCTCATCCCTGCCCCCGAAGGGGTCTGTCCGTGCTCACCTCCACTCTGCTCGTCCGTCTGGTCCGGGTGCGGTATGAGAGGTCGGCAGCGGGGGACTTTCCGGATATGAACGACATGAAGGATCACTCTGGGCCGGATCGGGGCCATCTGCGCCCCGAGGGCGTCAGTGACGAGACAGTCGAAGCACTCGGGGCCCTCTCCAAAGCTCTGGAGACCACGGAACGGGCGCGGGGGCATCTCTACGAATTCCACCAGCTCACCGGTGGCGCGGATCTGGAACTGGACCGGGCGGCCGACCTTCTGGGAAGAGCAGGTCACCCGGAATGGGCCGCCCGCGTGCGGGAAGAGATCATCGGACGCAACGTGATCCCTGGGCACTGGACATCTCAGATCATCGAAGAATACAACCGCACGTATTACGAGCCTTTCAGAACGGCGGAGCGCCAGGCTGTCAAGGAGCTGGCCGACGGGCGTGAACACCTGTACGAAGCGGAGATGAAAGAGGCTCGCCGCACAAAGGGGCACCCCGATCACAGCGCTCGATAGCGCCGGCAACGAGCGACGCAGCCCCCGCGCCGCAGCCTGGCAGGAAGTGCCCTGCATACGCAGGCGGGCGGAGGGTATCCGCGGTCCTGAACGAGGGGAGAGACATGACCATGATCCTTCCGGCGGAGAAGGAACTGCGTGCGGTGCTGGCCCGGTTCGCCCAGGCACGCATCGAGCACGATGTGCGTCCCACCGGCCGCACCAGCAGGGCTCTGGAAGACGCCACTTACACACTGTGCGTGATGACGGGGTCCCGCACCGCCGAACAAGCATTGCTGACGGCGGACACCCTGCTCGAGCAGCACGCAGGCCGCGTCAGCGTCTCCGCCGGGGAGGAGTCACTCGCCGCTTGAGGAGTCACTCGCCGCTCAGGGTGAAGCACGGGTACGGCTCGTCGGCGGTTGAGGGCCGCCTCGATCTCGGCGGTCACGCGCTCGACCTTGACGTCGTGGCCCTTCTCGTCGGGGTCGTACCACGGGATGGGCCGGCCGAGAGGTCGAGCTCGGATTTCTCCAGCAGGCCGCCGATGCCCCGATCGGCGCCGTCGTCGTCGGAGGAGGCGCTGGAGCGGTTCGTGCAGAGCGTCGGCGCCAGGCAGCCGCCCAGTACGAAGGCCGCGGTGACCGGCCGTGTACGCGGGGTCGTCACCTGGGCCGGGTCGCCTTTCGGCGTCGTCGGCGGCATGCTGGTCGGTGTGACCGGAGCGCCCGTCGTCGTGCACCGGCCCTCACCGTCGGGGGGCCGTCGGGTGAGTGTGCACCGGTACGGCCGGGACGAGATCCTCGGTACCGCGTACAGCGACCATGATCTGGTGGTGTTCCTCGAAGGCGCCGGCATCGCCGACCCCGCCGACGTCCTCGATGAGCCAGGGTGGGTGGAGTGGCGCGACGGGCGACCCCACGAGTTCCGGCCGGGGTGACACCGGGACCGCCGCATCACCGGCGCGGCAGATGTCTTCCGCGCCCCGTGCTGTCGGTGGGACGGGTGCACGTCCCACCGATCTTCGTGACAGAGCGTGCCGGCCACCGACTCAGGACCGCGGACCGCCCCTACTGATCTTTTCGTAAGTTCGGTGGGTGTGGTGGGTGGATGGTCAGGCCGGTATGGGCGAGGAATGACCACGGCAGTCGGGAGTTGGTGTTGACGCGGTGGATGCCTTGCTCGGTGGCGTCGGCGACATCGGCGAGGTGGTCGCCGGCGAGGTTGGCGAGTTCACGCTTCTTGAGTGAGGACCACAGCAGTTCCACCGGGTTCAGCTCGGGAGCGCAGGCGGGTAATCGTTCCATGGTGAGCCAGTCCTCTTCGGCGACCCAGGCCCGCATCGCCCGGCTCCAGTGGGCGGACAGGCCGTCCCAGACCAGGATCACTCGCTCGCCGCGGTAGAACACCTACATCGGCTCCAGGACCTCGATGAGTCCGGCGGTGTCGTAGCTGCCGGGCTTGAGGTGGAAGCACAGGCGGGCTCCGCGATCAGGGTCGGTGGAGTGATAGCCCAAGGCTCCGGCCATCGACGCACGCTTCCAGTTCAGAGGGTGCCGCAGGCGCGGAGTCCGCCCCTCGGGGCGAGTAGGTGCGACGGATCTGAGGGAGCAGGGAGACGCCTGATTCGTCGAGGAAGACGATCCAGGCACGTTTGTTCACGGCCCCCTTTTGATGCGCGGCCACTCGTGCGCGACCCAGCGGACGATCTCCGATGCGTCCCGCTCGACCGCCCGCCGCCCGGGCCGTTGCAGGCTCCATCCGAGCCGGCCGGTCAGCAGCCGCCATACCGACGCCCTCGACAACACCACGCCCGTCGTCCGGGTGACGACCGCGCCGACTCGTTCCAGGGTCCACAGGTCGGCCTCGAAACCATGAGCCTGGGGACCTTGCTCCAACGCGGCCGGCACCATCTCGACCTGAGTGTCGTCCAGCTTGGGTGGGCGTCCGGTGGCTGCCCGCCACCGCAGGGCCGAAGCACCGCCTTGCTCCCACACCCGCCGCCAACGCCGCACACTCTCGGCACACACCCCCACCGCCCTCGCGATCTCCGCATGCGAGACGCCGTCCTCGAACAACTCGACTGCCCGAACACGACGCGCCTCCGCCAACTGAGGTGGCGACAAAGGAGGAGGGAGGAGCCGACAACCGAAAAGGCCAGTAATGGCCGGATATGGTCGAGGGGACTCTTGCGGACCGGTCCTACGCTGGAGGCATGGCCACCGATCCCTTGCTAAGACAAGGCCCCGACTCGACGGATCTGGTCCTGCGCGCCGGCCCGGCCCGGCCGGCGTGGAACGCGCTGACCTCTGCGGGGCCGGCGTTGTTCATTCCGCTCGCCCTGGGCGTGCCGACTCTGCTCGTCGCCTTCTGGATGGCGCTGGCCGGGGCGCGGGCGACGACCGTGTTCGTGGTGGTAGGGGTGATCGTCGGGCTGGAGTATCTGATCGGCTGGCCGGCGCTGGCCTTTTCCCGGGCCCGGGACATCCTGCGGGTGGAGTTCGCGCCGGCCGGGGTGCCCGCGTCCCTGCGGTTGGTCCGGGCCGCCGGGCCGGACGACTGGCTGCCCGTCAAGTCCCTGCAAGAGGTGCGGCTGACGCACAAGGTGGTGGAGCCGTACCAGGGGGACTACAAGCCGGCCGTCTCCACGCTCGCGCTGGAACTCGTACTGCGGGGCGTCCGGGAGCGGCTCGCGTTTCCCTTCGTCGGCGACCCGCAGCGGCTCGCGGACGCGCTTAAGACCCTGCTCGGCCCGGCGGGGGTCGTGGTGGAGCTGCGCACCGAGCGCAGCACGCGCGATCGGCCACAGCCCCATTCCGGCTGGACCTCCGGAGGTTCGGCCTCGGCCGGCTCGGGTGGCGGCTGACCCCGGGCTGCCCGTGGCGCTCCCCGGCCGGGGAGCGCCCGTCGACGCAGTCGGCAGCAGGCGGTGCGGGGCAGCCTGCCGCTACTTGGGCCGCGGCCTCGAACCCGATGCTCGAACCGGTGCCCTGTGGGCAGAGTCCGGCCGCTGAGAGGGGAGAGTTCTCCCCTTCGCTGTCCCGAGACACTCCGGGTGTCCTGTGACATCGAACCCGGACCAATTGCCACCGAAGTTGGCTTGCTGCCTTCCCTACGCGCACACCTGACGGGTGACGGGCCTGCTCATCCTCCCGCCCCCGGTCGATGCCGGACACATGGTCGGCGTGCCCGGGGGGCGGATGCGGGAACAGGTGTCCGGACGACATCCTCCTGGAGCACCTCCCGCGCGATGGTCACGAGAGCCACGATTCGCTCCCAGAAAGGTGCATAGCACTCATTGAACCGCTGGATGGCGTCCACGTCGCCCCCGATCATGACCTCCAGCGCCTGGTAGTTGTCAGACTCGAGCGCCGCAGCTGGTAGGGCCGCAGGCCTTTGAGTGTGGCCGTGCGCGAGTCCGGATCCGGGTCGGCGTGGGCATCGTTGACCTTCCAGTACAGGTCGCCCATCTTCTGCGCCTGCTCGATGACGTCGGCGTAGGCGGTGCGCGCTGATCCCGCCCGCTGGAGCGCCGCCGTCGTCTCAGCCTGAATCCGGGCGGCACGCGCCGTACCCTGGCTGGTCAGCCAGCTCGCCGCCACCGCAGTGCCCGCGGTCAGTACGCCTACCCACAGCGTGTTGTCGGCCATGACGCCTATTCTCGGGCCGGGCCCGGATTTTGCGAAGGACGCGACGGGGGCAAGCACGGCCGTCTGACCGGTCCGATTTCGTCGGCAGTCAGTCCAACTCCGCTGCCGGGGGACACCGGGTTGATAGGTTTTTCCCAGCATGGCGTCACACGTCCCAGCATGGCGTCACACGGGGGGCAATTTCGCACCTGCACGAGGTGAGTGGCGGGATAGGCCCGCCCCACCCTCAACAGCACCCCGTGGCGAGCAGCCCAGACGGGCCCGAGCAGCCCTTTGACCGGCCCGAAGAGGCCCCCTCCATCGCCACCTCCGCGCCCCGCGCTCAGCGGCCGGGCGTTTTTGCAGGTCAGGCCCGGCGGGCAGGGGGTCGACGCAGCGCCGACAACCCTCATGTGCATGTGTCTAGGTGTACTGACCGGGGACACTGCTTCACCCGGGCCAACGACCGACTGATCCGAACGAAACGGCCTAGGACGGATGGCGGGCGCGGCGCCGGTCGGGCAGGCGGTGGGTCATGAACGGCTTGCTGGTGATGAACTCCCGGAATTTCAGCGCTGCCTCGGACAGACGGGTGTCGCGGTTCCACACCAGGCTGAGCACTCGATGGCAGTCGGGCGCGCTCACATGAACCCAGGCCAGCGGAACACGTGTTTCGACCTGGCGGGACATCGCCGGGATGAGGCCGATACCGAGGCCGGCGCTGATCAGGTCGCCGCTCGCGCCCGGTTCGTCCCCCTCGCAGGACAGCACCGGCGTCATGCCCTCAGCCGCGAACAACCTTTCGAGCAAAGCGCGTTGCCAGCCACGCCGGGTGGTGACGAAAGGCTCGTCGGCGACCTCGGGGACGGTCACGCTGTCGCGCCCGTCGAGCCAGTGCCCGGGCGGCACACCGAGCAGCACCTCCTCACGGACGAGTTCGATCGACTCCAGGTGCCCGCCGGCCAGCGGCTGCGAGGCCACGCAGAAGTCGACTTCCCGGGCCCGCAGCCGGCGGTCCATGTCGTCCGCGTCCGACTGGAAGAGCCGGACGTCCGCCCGGGGGTGGGCGGCCCGGAAGCTGCCGAGCATCGTACTGATCGTCAGCAGCGTCTCGGAGGCGACGCTGACCCGGCCCAGCCCGGTGTCACGGGCCTCGTGGACGGCTCTGCGGCCGTCGTCCAGCTCGCTCAGGGCACGGTCGACGTGCCGCAGGAACACCGCGCCGTACTGGTTCAGCCGGATACGGCGGCCCTGTCGATCGAAGAGCGGGGAGCCCAGCTCGGCCTCCAGGCGCGCGATGGCGCGGCTGAGCGAGGGCTGGGCGATGCGCAGCTCCTCAGCGGCGCGGCTGATGTGCTCATAACGGGCGACGGCCTTGAAGTAGCGCAACTGCAACAGATCCACGGTCCACCTCTGTTCATGCCTTCTGGGTCATCTGTACATAGCGAAACCGGTCTTGGAATGCATAAGCAATCTTCTCTACGGTCTTCCACAGGGTCACCGCACAGGTGACGGGCGACGACGCCCGGCGTCCGCACACGTGAGGCGAGGGCCCCGCATCCCATCCGGCGTCCACCCGACCCCCGTCCCCCAGGAAGGTCGCTACATGAACGCTGCGGATCTGGCCCGACTCCAGTTCGCGGCCACGACCAGCGTGCACTGGCTGTTCGTGATCCTCACCATGGGGCTCGTCCCCCTCGTGGCGATCATGCACACCCGGGCCGCGTTCACCCGTGATCCGGCCAAGAGAGCCGTCCTGGAGCGTATGACCCGTTTCTGGGGCCAGCTCTACGTCATCAACTACGCGGTCGGTATCGTCACCGGCCTCGTCATGGAGTTCCAGTTCGGGCTCAGCTGGAGTGGGCTGAGCAAGTTCGCGGGCAACGTCTTCGGCGCCCCGCTGGCACTGGAAACCCTCATCGCCTTCTTCGCCGAGTCCACCTTCCTCGGCATGTGGATCTTCGGCTGGGGGCGTATGCGGTCAGGCGTGCACGTCACGCTCATCTGGCTGGTCACGCTGACGGCGTACGCCTCCGGCTTCTGGATCCTGGTCGCCAACGGCTTCATGCAGCACCCTGTCGGATACGAGGTGCGCGACGGCGTCGCCTACCTGACCGACTTCGGTGCCCTGCTGACCAACCCCAACGCCCTGATAGCCCTCGGTCACCTCACCCTTGGCGCACTCACCACGGGCGGCGTTTTCGTCGCCGGGGTCAGTGCCTTCCACTTCGCCCGGGGCACGAAGGAGACCGCGTTGTTCCGCGGCTCCCTGCGGCTGGGGGTCTGGGTGGCCATGCTGGCCTCCTTCTTCGTCGTCATCGTCGGCCAACTGCAGATCCCGGTGCTGGACCGGACCCAGCCCATGAAGATGGCTGCCCTGGACAACGACGGCGTCGCCGATCTGCAGGCGCAGCTCGTCACGGAGCACGGACCCGGCAACTACATACCTCCGCACGACTGGCTGCGGATCTCGATGGACACGATGACGATCATCGGCAACACGGTGTCCACCATCACCTTCATCGCCGTCTTCCTGCTGTGGAAGGACTGGCTGGTGCGCTGGCGTCCCCTCGCGTACCTGATGACGGCCTTGATCCCGTTCCCCTTCATCGCCTCCGTGGGCGGCTGGGTCTTCCGCGAGACCGGACGCCAACCGTGGCTCGTGTACAACCAGTTGACGGTCGAGGACGCGCTCTCCCACGTCAGCAGGATCTCGCTCGCCCTGTCATGTGCGGTGTTCGTCGCCATCTTCGTCGCGCTCGCGGTGACGAACTGGACCCTGATCGCTCGCTTCGCCCGCCGTGGCCCGGACGCGACCCAGCTCGGCGCCACCGAGCCGCTCGCCGACGACATTCCCGACAGCGGTGCCGATGGCAAGCAGGCGGTCCCGGCCTTCTGAGCCGGTCCCACCGGCCTGGCGCACCGACACACCTCCCCGCCGAGACGAAAGGTGAACGATATGAGTCTGGAGACCCTCTGGCTGGGCCTGCTCGGCCTGCTCCTCGCCGGGTACTTCGTGCTCGGCGGCTACGACTACGGCGCACAGATGCTGCACCCCTTCCTCGGCGACAAGGACGACCGGACGGAGGAGCGGGCCGGCCAGAACGCCGCCCTCGACGCCATCGCGCCGTTCTTCCTGGGCAACGAAGTCTGGCTTGTCGCCTTCGCCGGCGTCCTGTTCGGCGCCTTCCCTCATCTGGAAGGCACCCTGCTGTCCGGCCTGTACCCGCTGATCGTGGCGATCCTCGCCGGACTCGTCCTCGGCAACGCGGCAGTCCAGCTCCGCCGCCGCGCGCACGGCGCCCGCGGCCGCCGGAGGTGGGGCGTCCTGATCGTGTTCGGCGGCGCGCTGCCCGCGCTGTCCTGGGGACTCGTCCTGGGCCTGCTGCTGCATGGCGTGCCCCGCCGGGCCGACGGCAGCTTCCACATCGGCTCCGGCGAGGTCTTCACGCCGTTCGTGCTGAGCTGCGGAGTGACCACCGCGCTGCTCTTCGCCGGGCACGGGGCCGCCTTCGTCGCACTGCGCTCGTCCCCCGAACTCGCCTTCACAGCACGGCGACTGGGCGCGAAACTGGTGCTCGGGGCCGGTGCCGCCGGTCTCCTTGCGCTGCTGTTCACCCTCTTCGGAGCGGGCGCCTCGATGACGAACCGGGCGACCTCGGCGATCGTCGCCGCCCTGTTCGCGGCGGCGCTCGCCGGTGCCTGGTGGTACCTGTCCCAGGGGCACCGCATCCGGGCGTTCGCGGCCACCTGCTGCGCGACGCTACTGCCCGTGGCGCTCGTTGGGGCGGGCCACTACCCGTACGTCCTGATCAGCTCTGCCGGGACTGGACTGACGATCGACCAAGCCGTCACGGACGGTGCCACCCTGAGGATCCTGTCCGTCTTCGGTGTCGTGCTGATCCCGACGATCATCGCGTACCAGACGTGGAGCTGGTGGGCGTTCCGCGGGCGGACGGACCACCGCCATCCCAGCTACTTCTGAGCCGTGCACGAGCAGTGCTTCCGAGCCTTGCACAGCAGTGCTTGTGAACCGTACGTGACCACCCTCCTTTTGTGAGCCGAAGCCGGTGGCCGAGGTCAGAACCGCACCACACCCAGTACGAGGGGAGCCCGGGATGAAGCCGGTCGAACGCCGTCTGTTGCAGGAAGTCGCCGCGCTGCGGAGCCACATGGCGTACTCGACGGCGCTGGCCCTGCTGGGTGCCGGGCTCGTGATCGCTCAGGCAGCCCTGCTGGCGCGGGTCCTCGCGAACGGCTTCGCCGGACATGCGGTGCGGGTCGCGCCCCTGGCCGTACTGGCCGCCGTCATGGCGCTGCGTGCGCTGCTCACCTGGGCGCGCGGGGCCCTCGCCCAACGTGCCGCGGCGGGCACCAAACACACGCTGCGGGACCGGATCACCGGTCGGCTGCGGAACACCGGCCCGCTGCGCCTGGCGGCTCACCGCCACGGCGAGACGGCCACGCTCCTCACCCGCGGTCTCGACGCCCTGGACCCGTACATCGTCGGCTACCTGCCCACGATGACGGCCACCGCTGTGGTTCCCGTCGCCGTCGTCGCCTGGATGTGGTGGACCGACTGGACCTCGGCGCTGATCATCGTCGTGACGCTGCCGCTGATTCCCGTGTTCGGTGCGCTGGTCGGTATGCACACCGCCCAGCGCACCGCCCGGCAGTGGCGACTGCTGGCCGGACTGGGCGGCCATTTCCTCGACGTCGTGGCCGGACTGCCGACGCTGCGTGCGTTCAATCGTGAGGAACACCAGACCCGGGTGGTGGGCGACATGGCCGACGCCCACCGGCGGGCCACCATGCGGACGCTGCGCGTGGCGTTCCTGTCCTCCTTCGTCCTGGAGACGGTCGCCACCCTGTCCCTGGCCCTGGTGGCCGTTCCGGTCGGGCTGCGGCTGCTCGGCGGCGGCCTGGATCTGCGTACGGCGCTGACCGTCCTGCTCCTGGCTCCCGAGGCGTATCTGCCCCTGCGTGCCGCGGGCGCGGCCTTCCACGACAGCGCCGAGGGCATCGCGGTGGCCGAACGGGTCTTCGCCGTCCTGGACGACGCGGAGGCAGCGGCCCGGGGGCGGGTCAGCCGCCGGCCCGCCCCCGACATCCGCACGGCGCTCCTGTGCCTCGACAGCGTCACCGTCCATCACACGCACCGCACCGAGCCTGCCCTCCGGGACATCTCCCTCACCCTGCGGCCCGGCGAACACGTGGCCCTGGTCGGTCCCAGCGGCGCAGGCAAGTCCACGCTGCTGTCGCTACTCCTCGGCTTCACGGCTCCCACGTCCGGCCGGATCACCGTCGACGGCACCGACCTCACGGACATCGACCCCGACACGTGGCATTCCCAGGTGGCCTGGGTTCCGCAGCGACCGCACCTGTTCGCGGCATCCGTCGCGGACAACATCCGCCTCGGCCGCCCCGACGCCGGCCACGCCGAGGTGCGGGCGGCGGCCCGCGCCGCCTCGGCCGACCGTTTCGTCGAGGAACTGCCGGACGGGTACGACACCGTGCTCGGCGAACACGGCGCCGGGCTCTCCGCCGGCCAGCGCCAGCGGATCGCGCTTGCCCGCGCGTTCCTCAAGGACGCACCCGTGCTGCTCCTCGACGAACCGACCGCCCACCTCGACCCCGAGAGCGAGGCCGCCGTCACACGCGCCACGGCCGACCTCATGCGCGGCCGGACCACGGTCGTGGTCGCACACCGCACCAGCCTGCTGCCGCACGCCGATCGGGTCATCTCAGTGCGAGCGGGTGAACTCATGGCCCCGGAAGGAGCGTCGACCTCATGACCCGCCAAGCTTCCGTCCAAGCTCCAGGCCACGCCTCCGGCCCCCGCCCCACCCTCCGCCTCCTGCGCCACCTCCTCCCGTACTGGCGCAGGCTGCTGCCCGCCGCGCTCGCCGCCGCCGGCAGCGAACTCGCCGCCGCCGCGCTGATGGCCACCGCCGCCTGGCTGATCACCCGCGCCGCGCAGCAGCCGCCGATCGCCTCGGTGAGCGTCGCGATCGTCGTCGTACGGACCCTGGCCCTGGGGCGCGGAGCGCTGCGCTACACCGACCGGCTCCTCGGCCACGACGGAGTGCTGCGGGCCGTCGCCGGTTTCCGCACCAGGGTGTACGAGACCCTGGTGCCACTCGCTCCCGCGGGCACCCCCGCCTTTCGCAGCGGTGACCTGCTGACCCGCCTCGTCGACGACGTCGACGCCGCGCAGGACCTGCTGCTGCGGGTTCTGATCCCGGCCGCAGCCGCCGGCGCGGTCGCCGCGACCGCCACCGCGACGGCCACGGTGCTGCTGCCGCAGGCAGGCGTCCTGCTCGGACTGCTCCTGGCCGCGGCGGGACTGTTCACGCCCGTCCTGGTGCTGGCCCTGTCCGGTCGAGCGGGCCGTGAGGAGAAGGCGGCACGCGCCGAACTCGCCGCCTTCACCCTGGACCTCACCCAGGGAGCGGCGGACCTCGCCGCGTACGGCGCCCGGGACCGCGCCCACGAGCGGGTCCGCGGCGCCGCCGCCCGGATCGCCGCGTTGGAGCGTCAGGGTGCCCTGACCACCTCGCTCGCCTCGGCCGCGGTGCTGCTGTTCCAGGGAGGGGCGACAGTCGGCGTCACCTGGCTCGCGCTGCGCGCCCACGCGGCCGGCGCGCTGCCCGCCGTACACCTCGCCGTCCTCGTCGTCCTGGCGCTGGTCTCCTTCGAAGCCCTCCTGCCACTGCCCGGCGCGGCCCGCCGCCTCGCCGCCGTGCGGGCCTCCGCACACCGGCTGGCCGATCTCCTGGACACGCCGCCCCCGGTCTCCGACCCACCCGCCCCGGCCCCGCTGGCCACCGGCGAACCGCTCGACGTGGACATCACCGACCTGCGGGTGCGCCACCGTTCAGACGGACCCTGGACGTTGGACGGCGTGACCCTGCGGCTGCCCCCCGGCCGCCGGGTTGTGCTCCTCGGCGCCAGCGGTTCCGGAAAGTCGACGCTGATCGCGGCGCTCATGCGGTTCGTCCCGTACGACGGCGGAAGCATCCGTGTCGGCGGGCGTGAACTCCGCGACTGCGCGGGCGCCGACGTCCGCCGTGTGATCACCGGCGTGACCCAGGAAGCGCACGTCTTCAACGCCACGATCCGCGCCAACCTGCTCCTGGCCCGCCCCGACGCCACGTACGCCGAGCTGCGGGAAGCGGCCCGCGGGGCCCGACTCCTGGACTGGATCGAGTCGCTGCCCGACCGCTGGGAGACTCCCCTCGGCGGCGACGGCGCCGCGATGTCGGGCGGTCAGCGCGGGCGCCTGCTCCTGGCCCGCGCACTCCTCGCCGACCCGCCCGTCCTGGTCCTGGACGAACCCACGGAGGGACTCGCCCCGGATACCGCCGCCGCAGTGCTCGCCGACATCCTCGACGCCACCCGCGGCCGCACCACGCTCCTGGTCACCCACGAGCGCGCGGGGCTCGACGCCGCCGACGAGATCGTGGCCCTCGTCCGCGGCCGGCTCCATTCCGTCACCGAGGACGGCCCCGCCGACACGCCTTCCATGCCGTGAGCGTCGCACGAGGCGCCGGTATCCAGGCCATGACTGGCCGATCACCCCTTGAGACCGGGCGCGCGTGGTGGGGCCGACCAGCTGTGGCGGCTCGGCGGCGACCCCGCCGTCCGGTTGCCCTGGGGCCACGCGGTCCGCGGACGTGTTGCCGCGTGAGGAGCACACCTGGCTGCCGGCTCTCGCCCCGCACCGTTCGCTGCCGGTCCCCGTCCCGCGGCGCCTGTGCGAGCCCTCCGAGCGGTGTCCGCGGCCCTGGATCGGCACGACCTGGGTCACCGGTCCGCTCGCTCGACGTCTCCGCCGCCGGCATCGCCCTCGCGAACGTCCTCGCTCACGAAGGCGTCGAACCGGACACGGGCGCCGATGCTGAAAAGCGGGCATCCCGCCCCATACGGACTCGGTGACGGTGGGGCGCTGAGAGCGTTTCCCGCCGTGACGTGCGGAAGGCCTCCCATCCCTCACTCATTCCGGAGCCGGGAGCGGAGGGCGAGCCCACCGCGAAAGCGACCTCCGTCCTTTCATCACAAGAAATGCGGAACGCTCCGCTTGATCTTCGCAAATCAGCCACGCGCGGCACATGGGTCGGGCGAGCCGGTTCGCCCGCGCGGCACCGACGCGGCTCTGGGTGGTCGCGCCCTTCCCCGGCATCGCCGCCGCCGGAGATCATCGAAGATCATCACGGGTGGCGCGTTCCCGCCCGAGCGACCGACCCCCGGGTTCGGCGCGGGGTCCGCGGGGATCCGCGCGTCGAACCCGAGGGCCCGTCACCCCGCGGTTCCCTCCGCATCCGGCCTCCGGCCTCGGCAACGGCGGCTTCCTGCCAGCCGTGTCCGGCACCCGGGGCCCTTCGTCAACGCGTCCGAATGCACAGCTTGTTGGCAGGTGCCTGTCACCCAATGATTTCAACCACTCGATGCGGCGGCCCCAGTCCGCTTTCACGGTGCACGGCCTGCCGCTGACGTGACCGAGGGCCCGGACACCCGGACGGACCCAGATCTCATCGGAGGACATGTGAAGGTCAAGACGTTCCTGTCTTCGGGCTCCAGCGCCCGAAAGGCCCGCGCCGCCACGGTCGTCGCCACCCTGGTGACCGTGTCCGCGCTCGTGGCCCCCGCCGCCGTGGCGTCGCAGACGACCGAGGACGCCAAGCCCACCGCGGCCCAACTCGCCCAGACCAGTGACGCCGTGCTCAGCGCCGATGTCGGCGGCACGGCCTGGTTCACCGACAGGGCGTCGGACAAGGTCGTCGTCACTGCCGACAGCACGGTCTCGGCGGCCGAGATCAACAAGATCAAGAAGGCGGCCGGCGCCCAGGCCGGGACGCTGGAGATCAAGCGCACGCCGGGCAAGTTCAGCCGCCTGATCGCCGGCGGCGAGGCCATCACCTCGTCCGGCGTCCGCTGCTCCCTCGGCTTCAACGCCGTCAACTCGGCACGCCAGTACTTCGCGCTCACCGCGGGACACTGCACCACCGGCAGGCCCAACTGGAACATCGGCACGGCGGTACCGGGCCAGACCGTCTTCCCGGTCTACGACCACGGGGTCATCCAGCACGCCAACCCCGCCGCCGCCGACGGCCGTGTGTACCTGTACAACGGCACGTACCGCGACATCGTCAACGCCGGCAGCCCCGTCGTCGGCCAGCGCATCGAGCGCTCGGGCAGCACCACCGGCTACCGTACCGGCGCCGTCACCGGCCTGAACGCCACCGTCAACTACGGCAACGGCCAGTTGGTGTACAACACGATCCAGACCAACGCCTGCGCCGAACCCGGCGACAGCGGCGGCCCGCTCTTCACCGGCAACACCGCGCTCGGTCTGCTCTCCGGCGGCAGCGGCAACTGCGCCGTCGGCGGCACCACGTTCTTCGAGCCGGTCACCCGGCCGCTGAGCCTGTACGGCCTCAGCGTGTTCTGAGAAGCCGTATCCCGACCGGTCATGGAACGTGCGGATTGGACAGGGTTCCTGGTCGGGTGGACTTCGGCGGCGCGCGCATGAAGGCAGGGTCTCCTGGCGGCTCGGGGGTGCGATCCCCTTCCGAGCGGCTCCCGGAGGCCCTGTTGCCGTTGTCAGCCGCCGAAGCCCGGCGGCCGCGGCCCAGTTCCGCTACGCGCCGCCGGCTGCACCGTGGTGCTCGGACCCGCGCGGCAGACCCCGCTGACCGCCTCACGTCCGGCCGGGCTGACCGTGGCGGCGGGCTTCCCCGACGGCACGGCCAACCTGTTCGCCGGGAACGGAGCGACCGGCGCCGCGCTGGTCGACCACCCGGGCATCGACAAGTTCGCGTTCAGCGGCTCCACCGCCGTGGGGCGCGAGATCGGGGCGAGGGCCGGTGCGGCCGTCCCCAGCGGGTGGCGCCGGAACTCGGCGGCAACAGCCCTGAGACGGCCGTGACTTCAGCCGCGACCGTGGTGCGCGTGAGCCGCGACCGTGGTGCGCGAGCGCGTGCGCTGATGCATGGTGCTGGCCTGTCAGCGAGTGCTGTGAGGCTCGGCGCGGGCCTGTGTGCCGCTGTCACGGCGCGTCCGTCCTGCATGAGCGCCACCTGTGACCAGGATGCCGGTCGCGGCCGACGGCCGGAGCGCTCCGCCGCACGGACACAGACGCCCCGACGCGTCGCACTGCAGGAGTAGGACCCGCGTCCGCACCTGTGAAGCCCGGAAGTCCCTGACCTCGGGCCGCCGGCCGGGTGGTACGTCAGCCGGTTCGGAGAGGATGACGTGACGCCTCCTCGTGAGCCGGCCGGGCGGTTCTGCCCGGCCGGCGTCCGGATGCCGTACGACGCCGAGTTCGGGAGCTGAGTCGCGGCGCTCCCCGCCTGCAGCGGGCGTTCCGCGACGGCCTCGTACAGGGGCGCTGACACCTCGGACG
Source organism: Streptomyces sp. cmx-10-19 (assembly GCA_049998335.1). Taxonomy (GTDB): domain Bacteria; phylum Actinomycetota; class Actinomycetes; order Streptomycetales; family Streptomycetaceae; genus Streptomyces. The sequence goes on along the minus strand of JAEBFB010000015.1, from coordinate 159,649 downwards.
AGGGGGAGCGAAATCCGGTCCCGCCTCCGGTCTGCCGACGGCTGCCGAGGCGCGAGCCGGTAACCACCAGAGCCGTGCGCATGGACGCCGGCCGCATCGGCACCGGCCCCGCCCTCGCGCGGCAGCACGACGGTCGGCCCTGGGCGCACACGAGGGGGTCAGGTGAGCAGGTGCACCCGGCAGGTATCCAGCTCGTAACGGGCACCCACGATGGCCAGTCGGCCCGCACTCACCCTGGCTGCGAGGTCGGGCTCCGCGGCGAGGCGCGAGGTGACGAACCGCACGTTGCTGTCCACCGTCGCATCCAAGCGGGCCTTGCCGTCGGCGTCGTGGACGATCGTCGGCTTGATCCGGTCGGCCAGATACTGGATGTGCGCCGGCAGGGTCGCGCCGGACTCCTCACATTCGACAGCAGCGCGCACGGCCCCGCACGACTGGTGGCCGAGTACCAGGACGAGCGGGATGCCCAGTTCGAGCACGCCATAGGCAATGCTGCCGAGTACGGCCTCGTCCAGCACCTCCCCGGCGGAGCGTACGGTCATCAGGTCGCCGAGCCCTTGGTCGAAGACCAGCTCCGGCGGGACACGCGAGTCGATGCAGCCGAGCACCACAGCATACGGGTGCTGGCTGGAGACCAGTGTCTGCCGCACGGTGACCGACGCGTCGGGGTGCTGTTCCCGATAGGTGCGCCAGCGCCGGTTGCCGGCCGAAAGCTCCCTGAGCGCCTCTTGCGGGGTGTCGGGGCGCGGGCGGGAGGCGGGGTCGGCCGCCGCCGCGGAAGCAGTGCCGGCGCCGATCGTCAAGCCCACTCCGACGACCGCGGTACCGGCAAGTGCCGTGCGTAGGAGGGAGCGCCGGGCCGGTATGCGCGAAGTCGTCGTGTCTTCAGGCACGTTGAGGCCGGCGGTTCTGTGAGGGGTTTCATCTGTGTTCACGGCTGGGAATGTACGTTCGAGCCCTCGCGCGGTGAGCGGCATTGCCAAACCGTGGTCTGAACATAGCTACCCGTGACTCGCACTTGTGGCGATCTTGTACCGACGCCCCCGCCCGTCGGCGCCAGGCACTGATCGTCGCGCCCGCTGAGGGGCTGCCCGGGTCGGCCGAGAGCCACCGGTGCCGTAGCCGACCTGAGCCAAGCGACACCCCCTGACCCGCGACCGCTCACGCAGCGTCGGAGAAACCCCCGCACTGCCTTCCACCGGCACACCGCCGGGGCGGTCATCGAATGCAGCCGGCGCCCCGGCTGGGCCGGATAGGAGAGAAGACCGCTTGACCTTTAGACGACTGGTCGTCTAGTTTAGGAGACCGGTCACCTAGTGGTGATCGCCCGACTCATCGAAGGAACATCTCATGTCTGCTCCGGTCAAGCTCGCCGTCGTCTACTACTCCTCCACAGGGACCATCACGGAGATCGCCAAGGAACTCCACGAGGCCGGCGTGAAGGCCGGCGCGGAGGTTCGCCTTCTCAAGGTCGCGGAACTCGCGCCCCGCGCCGCCATCGAGTCCAACCCCGCCTGGGCGGCCAACGACGCCGCCACCTCCGACATCCCCGAGGCGACCGCCGACGACATCGAGTGGGCCGACGCGGTCATCTTCGGTACGCCGACCCGCTTCGGCAACGTGTCCTCCCAGCTGAAGCAGTTCATCGACACGCTGGGCGGCCTGTGGGCCGAGGGCAAGCTCGCGGACAAGATCTACAGCGGCTTCGTCTCCTCCGCCACGGCACACGCCGGTCAGGAGTCGACGCTCCTCGCCCTCTACAACTCGATCCACCACTTCGGAGGCCTCACCGTCACGCCGGGCTTCACCGACCCGAACAAGTTCACCGACGGCAACCCCTACGGAACCTCGCACGTCGACGCCCAGGGCACCAATCCGGTCGACGACGTCACACGTACCGCCGCCCGCATCCAGGCCGAGCGCGTCATCAAGATCGCGGGTGCGGTCAAGGCCGCTGCCTGACAGCGGGCCGTGCCGTCGCCGGCCCGCCCCCACTCCCCGGAATGCGGGGCGGACGACCTTCCAGGGCCGTCAGGCGTACCTGATTCACTCCGTCGGCTTTGGCGACGCCCGGCCCACGGTGCAGGCCGGTCGCCGATCGGCACGAGCCGGTGGACCATGAAGGCCGTGCGGCCCACGGACCGCACGGCGGGCACCGTGTGTTCTCCACGACAGTGACCACCATCGGTGCCCCCGTGGCCACCACTTCACAGGCCACCACAGCAGAGAGGGATGGATCATGCAGGAGTTCATGGTCGAACTGACCACCGTCATTCCCGAGGGAACCGACCCCGCTGAGGTCGACCGGCGCCGTGCCCAGGAAGCCGTCCGTGCCGGGGAACTGGCCTCGCAGGGACGCTTGTTCCGACTGTGGCGCCCGGTCGGTGAGCTGCGCAGCATCGGCATCTGGCGTGCCGACGACGAGGAGGACCTGCGTGCCCACGTACTCGGGTCCCTGCCCTTGTGGCCCTGGATGAGTGCGGTGATCACGCCGTTGCAGTCACATCCCAACGACCCGGGGCGAGTCGGCTGAGCCCCGCGTGGTGCCCGTACGCGCGAACGACCTCGAGGTGGTCCCAGATCCGCCTCGACGAGACGACAAGGAGTCCTGATGCAGAGTACCGAGGCGCACCGGAGTGTCCTGCACGGTGTCATGGAACGGTGGAAAGCGGCCGTCGACGCCCACGCACCCGGCGAGGTGGCCGCATGCTTCACCGAGGACGCGATCTTCCAGGGTCTGCACCCCTACAGCGTCGGACGGGCGGGCGTCGCCGAGTACTACGCGTCCCAGCCCCTGGGGCTGACGGCGGCGTACGAGGTGCTCGAGACGCGGGAGCCGGCCGAGGGCGTCCTGCTGGGCTACCTCGGGGTCGACTTCTCCTTCGTCGACCGTCCGACCATTTCCGTCAACCTGAGCGTGGTGCTGAGGCGCCTCGACGGAGAGTGGTACATCAGCCACTATCAGGTCTCGAAGCTCGACTGAACGGCCGGGGGGAGAGCGAGTGCGGCGGCCGCGGCGACGGAGCGGCGGTCACCGCACGAGCCCGCGCCGTCCCGGCTCCGCTGCCGTCCCGGCTCCGCTGCCGTCCCGGCTCCGCTGCCGTCCCGGTGACCACGGACCCCCGGACGGGCCCACCTGCGGGAGCAACCCGCCCTCGCCCGCTCTCGTCCGGGACGCCTCGTCCGCCGGCGACTCCTTGAACCTCCCGGACGCGGTCAGTACCAGAAACGGACTCAACGCCCTTGCAGCGGAGGTGTTCCTGGCTCAAGTCGAGCCCGCTGATCACAGCAACTGCTGCCCGCCGTCGATGTCGTAGGTCGCACCCGTCAGGGCCTCGTTGCGCATGATGTGCAGCGCGAGATCGGCGACATCCTCCGGCCCCACAACTCGACGGATCGGCAGTGTGGACCGCAACTCAGCACGCCGTGCGTCGAGTGCGTCGGCCAACAGCGAAGCGGAGAGCGGTGTGTCGACGAAACCGGCGGCGATGAGGTTCACTCGGACCGGAGCCAGCTCCAACGCCAGGTTGGCGGTGAGGGCCGGCAGCGCCGCGGTCAGCGCGGCGATGACTGTCCGCCCGACGCCTGGGCGCCGGCCACCGGTGCCTCCGACGAAGAGCAGAGTCCCACCCGCTCGCATCCTGCTCCGGCCGTACTTGGCGATCGCGAGTGTCATGGCGAGACGTTCTCCGAAGTGGTGACTGGCTTCGTCGAGATCCATCTCGGCCAACGGCAGGTACGACGGCCCGCCTGCAGTCGACATGACGTGGTCGACGGGGTGCGGCAGTCCTTCGAAGAACTCCCGGACGCGGCCGGTGTCCGCGGCGTCCAGGATTGCGGTGGACAGCGGACGAACGTCCGCCGCCGCACGCTCCAGCCGCTCACGGTTTCGCCCCACCAGGACTACCTGACCGCCTTCGGCGCGCACCCGACGAGCTGTCTCCAGACCCATCCCTGAGCTGCCGCCAATGACCACGACCACCTGATCGGCCATGCCAAGCTGTTTCTCATGGGGGCTCATACGCGTGCCCTCGCTCGTGGATTCGTTCAGAAGACGGACGCCATCGCGCCTCGGACGGCGCCCCGCCAAAATACCTTGCGGAGGAAACCGGCACCACTCGAAAGGTGGTGACCGGCAGGCGGGCAACATACCGCGGAGGACTAATCCCTCCCTTCCGCTTACCGTAGGTAAAGGGCTGTCGATCTCTCCTTCAGGTCGCACGCCGTTTTCCGGAGTCGCTATGGCAACAGCTCATGACCTTTCGGCCCTCGCTGCCTCTCCCGGCGCCGCCCCCGGCCTGGAAGAGGGCGACCTGTCGCTGGCGCTGGCGGGAGCTGAACTACTCGACCTTGTCGATGTGCAGGCCGTCGTTCTAGTGGGCGATCGCATTCTTCCGATGGTCTCCCCGCGTCATGCGGACCCGATGCTCGCAGAAGCCGCGTTCGAGATCGTCCAGCACTCTCCGTACGAGACCGTGGAGAGGTGGCTCTGGCGCCGCGGTCGCCATCTGGCCGCACGCTACCGCGCCGCTGTAGAGGTGACCGCGCCAGAGGGTTCGGCCTGGTCCTACCGGCATCCCTTCCGCCGTGTCCGTCCGATGGCGGGCAGCCCCTTCGCCCTGCGTCGCGGTATCGACCGACTCGAATCAGGTGATCCCCTCCTCATCGGCCTTGCCGCCGCGGCGGGACTGACCGAGGCTTCGGCCACCAGGGCAGACGGCCTCGCCCAAGACGAAGCCGACATCCTGGCCGGAGTTCACGGGGCCATTACGCAATTGGCCGTAGAACGACAACGCCGGTCCGTGGAGCAGGGCGCTTACGACAACATCTGGCGATCTCCGTGAAGCTGTCCCGGGGGCCTCTCACGATCGCGGGGCGACATCGTTTGCCGGATAGTCCGCCTGGTGGTGCGATGGAACAAGCCCGAGCCGAAACGACGGGTGCCAGGCCGGGTGGCCTCGGTGCATCCCCCGACTCTGACGGCCCGCATCAGATCGCCCCTCCCGCTGGAGACTCCTATGGACACCTATCGAGCCGCGCAGGTGACGGAACCGAACGGCCGGTTCGGCATAGTCGAACGCGACCTGGTCAAGCCGGGCCGTCACCAGGTCCGGCTGTCCGTCGACGCATGCGGCATCTGTCACAGCGACGACTTCTTCGTCAGCGGAACCATGCCCGGTGTCCGGTTCCCACTGGTCCCGGGACACGAGGTCGCGGGACGGGTCCAAGAGCTCGGTGACGGTGCCGACGCCTTCGGCTGGAAGGTCGGGGACCGGGTGACAGTGGGGTGGTTCGGTGGCAGCTGCTGGCACTGCACCCCCTGCAGGCAGGGCGACTTCATCGTCTGTGAGAACCTCAAGATCCCGGGTTGGGCCTACGACGGTGGCTTCGGCGAGTCCATGGTCGCGCCGGTCGACGCCCTGGCCCGGATCCCCGATGGGCTGTCCGCGGCAGAGGCGGGCCCCATGGCCTGCGCCGGGGTCACGACCTTCAACGGTCTGCGGCGAAGCTCAGCCGAACCGGGCGATCGCGTGGTGGTGGTGGGCCTCGGTGGTCTGGGGCATCTCGCCGTTCAGTTCGCCGTCGCGATGGGTTTCGAGACAGTGGTCGTCGCTCGGGGGGCGGAAAAGGCCGGACTGGCGCGCGGCTTCGGCGCACACCACTACGTGGACAGCACGGCGGATACCCCGGTCGCAGAGGCGCTGCAGTCTTTGGGCGGAGCCAAGGTGGTGCTTGCCACGGCCGGGAACTCCGATGCCATCGCAGCGACGGTCGACGGTCTGGCGCCTCGCGGTGAGCTGGTGGTGATCGGGGTTTCTCCCCAACCCCTGGGCATCAGCCCCCTCCAGCTCATCCTGCCGGGCCGCGTCGTCAGAGGGCATCCCTCCGGCACCGCGCAGGACGTGCAGGACACCATGGACTTCAGCGCCCTCCACGGCATTCGCCCGACGGTGGAAGTCGTACCCCTGAGCGAAGCCGATGCCGCTTACCAGCGGATGCTTTCGGGTGCGGCCCGTTTCCGGATGGTTGTCGCCATGACCTGAGCGCCCACGCGCGACGGCCTGTACGGCGTGGTGGAGGCCGTCGCCTCGCCGGGCCGGGCGGCAGCCGCCACGGACGGCCCCGGCCGCAGCGCTCACGACTCGCTGCGGGCGCCGTCGCGATAGGTCTCCAGGATGCGCAACCACACCTCACTGATGGTGGGAAAGGCAGGCACGGCGTGCCACAACCGGTCCAGGCGCACCTCACTCGTGACGGCGACAGTCGCCGAGTAGAGCAACTCCTGCGTTCCGGGACCGACGAAGGTCGCCCCGACCACGGTCTGGAGGTCGGCGTCGATGAGAACACGTGCCCTGCCGAGGTACTCATCCGAGAACTGGACGGCGCCGGCGATGCTGCCGATGTCGTAGTCCACGACGTCGACGTGGCGGCCGGAGCGCTCCACATCCCTGGTCGTCAGCCCGACGCTGATCACCTCGGGGACGCAGAAGACCACCTGGGGGACCGCGGCGTTGTCCGCAGTGGGGGAGTGCACGCCCCACCGTCCGTCGTCGAGTGGCTGGCCCTTGGCGCGCGCGCCGATCACCGCACCGGCGATACGCGCCTGGTACTTGCCCTGATGGGTCATCAGCGCGCGGTGGTTGACGTCCCCCACCGCGTAGAGCCAGCCGTCGGCGACCTGGGTGACCCGGAACGACTCGTCCACGGCCAGCCAGTCGCCGGGGGTCAGCCCGACCGTTTCCAGGCCGATGTCCGCCGTGTGCGGCGCGCGCCCCGTCGCCACCAGGATCTCGTCGGCCACCAAGGTCTCGCCGTTGGACAGGGTGACTCTCACGGGGCCGTCGCTCCCTCCGTCCCGCGCGACCTCGCTCGCCGTAGTGCCGAAGCGGATGTCCACACCGGAGGCGCGCAGGGCGTCGGCCACCATCTCGCCCGCGAAGGGCTCCATGCGGTTGAGCAGCCCGCTGGTTCCCCGTACCAGCATGGTCACCTGCGTACCGAGGGCCTGCCAAGCGGTGGCCATTTCAACCGCCACCACACCGCCGCCCAGCACGACGAGCCTGCCCGGCACGTGCCGGGCGGCGGTCACTTCGCGGTTCGTCCAGGGGCGGGCCTGCCTGATGCCCGGGATGTCGGGGAAGGCCGTGGTCGTTCCCGAACACACCCCTACCGCGTGGCGAGCCGTCAGGCGTAGCGTGCCGCCGTCCGCGGTCTCGACCGTGACCTGCCGCGGGCCGTCCAGTCGGCCGTGGCCCCGGACCAGGTCCACGGAGACCGAGTCCAGCCAGTCCACCTGGTCGTCGTCCCGCCAGTACGCGGCCATCTTGTCGCGATGAGCGAGGACCGCGGGGACATCCAGGGGCCCTGCCACGGCACGCCTCAGCCCCGGGACCTGGCGCGCGTCCGCCTGCGCCACCACCGGACGCAGCAGGGCCTTGCTCGGTTCGCACGCCCAGAACGAGCACTCACCGCCGAGGAGTTCGTTCTCCACGACAACCGTGGTCAGTCCCGCCGCTCTGGTGCGTTCGGCGAGATTCTCCCCCGTGGGGCCCGCCCCCAGGACCACGACGTCATAGACGCGAGAAGCGCTGTCCATTCCTGCTCCCGCCCTTCACTCGAGTCGGCGGCCCATAGCGGGCGGCCGCCGCGGGGGCGCCGGGTGCGGTGTACTCATCCGCTCGTACAGCGCTCCGGTCCATCCTCCTTCAGGCGGACGGAGCCCGCTCGGTGAGCGGATCGGGACGGAGGTCACCGGTGGTCAGTGTCCTGCCGTCTGACCACCGTCGACCGGCAGGATCACCCCGGTGACGAAGGGAGCGTTCTCCAGGTAGATCACCGCGTCGGCGATGTCGCTGATCTCGCCCATGCGGCCCATCGGGTGCAGTCCCGCGAGCGTCTCGTGGTGCTCTTCCGGGTGCATGGGGGTCTTGATCGTGCCGAGGGCCACCGCGTTGGAGCGAATGTTCCTGGACGCGTATTCGATGGCCAGGGCCTTGGTGGCGGCCTGCAGACCACCCTTGGAGAGGGAGGCGAGCACGGAGGGGACGTTGGAGTTGGGGTGGTCGACCAGGCTGGTGGTGATCTGCACGACGTGGCCGCCTCCCTGCTTGAGCATCTGCTCCACCGCGAGCTGGGAGATGCGGAAGAAGCCGGCGACGTTGACTCCGAGCACCGCGTCGTAATCGGCCTCGGTGAAGTCGGTGAACTCCTTCGAGAGGAAGATGCCGGCGTTGTTGACGAGTGTGTCGATGCGGCCGAACCGCTCCAGGGCGGCGGCGATGACCCGCTCGGCGGTGGCACGGTCCGTGATGTCGCCCTGCACGGTCAGGATGCTGTCGTCCTGGGAGTCGGCGATGGTCCGCGACGTGGCCACCACGGCCCAGCCCTGCTTGCGGTAAGCCTCCACAAGGCCCGCGCCGATGCCCTGCGAAGCGCCTGTGATGACGACGACCTTCTGCCCGACGTTGCTCATGGTGCTCCTCCTCTGGTGAGCGGCCCACTTATAGCCGACCGGTCATCTAAAAATAGACGGCCGGTCGATCCGAGTCAACAGCAGCGGCCCGCGGGCTGCCGACGACGGCCGCGAGGCCCGCGAGGGATGGGGAGTGCGCCGCGAGTCGCCGTCGGCCCGGGCACCGGGTCCTGCCGGGATAGCGGCAAGCGAAGCGCTGCGCGGCCGAGGTTGCGGTCGGACGCGGGGTGAGGACGGGCCCGTGTGCATGGCGACTGTGGGAACGGCGCAGGCGCCAGGAGAGCCGACGCTGGGGCGTCGGCTCTGGCCGCGGTGCTGGAACCGGCGCTTCCCGCTCCTTCTCCGGCGAGGAGAGGGCGGGGGCGCGGTCCGCGCCCCGCGGTGCCGACGGCGAGGCATCCCTGTCGTCGTCGAGGATCACCATCGCAGCAGGCCTCCTGGTCCGAGATGCCAGGTCGGACGCGCGACGCAGCGGTCGCTCCTCGGCGGTCGCACCCGGCCGCTGCCCTGTCGCCGGGTCGAACGTGCGGGCGGCTCGGGCGTCAGGCGGCGGGGCTCCTTCCTGCCTGAACCGGCGCGGCGCCCTCCCTTTCAGTGTTCCACGGCCGGTACTTTCCCCTGATTTAGGTTGCTTGACGAAGCAACCTAACACTCCTTATGCTGCTTGCAAGGGCAATCCTTCCCGATGAGGGCCGAACGTGTGCGGATGAACAGGGGATCCTCGATCGACCTGGGTTCCGGCCGGGACGCACCGTGTGATGAGGAACCTCCGCTCAGTCTTCTCCGACGAACAGAAGTGTGGGGCAATGACAGGAACCGCGGCCGCCCGGCCGAATCCCGCTGAGCGAGAAGTTCAGCCCCTCACCGCGGACGAAGAGGCCGTGGTGAGGGCACTGAGTCGCGTGATCTATGCGCTGCCGCGAGCGATTGACGCGGACATGATGCGAGAGCAGCGCCTGTCGCTCATCGAGTACCTGGCGCTGGCGAACCTCTCCGAGGCCGCCGACCGGAAGCTGCGCATGAGCGACCTCGCCGCCGCAGTGGAGATGTCGCTCAGCGGCATGACGCGGTTGGTCACCCGGCTGGAGAGCCAAGGGCTCATCCAGCGGGTTAAGTCGTCGCGCGACGCTCGTGGCTCGAATGCCATCCTGACCGACGAGGGCTTCGCCCGTCTGGAAGCGGCCTGGCCCTCCAACCTGGCCGCCCTGCGGCGCCACTTCCTCGACCACCTGACGGGCCTGGATCTCCCACAGCTCGCGGTGGCCCTGCGGAACATCGCCACCTGACGCCGCGGCGCACACTGCGGGCCGGGCAGCGCTCGGCACTCCGGACGAGCGGCACCGCGGCCACGAGGGAGAGGGCGGGGCGCGGTAGACGGCACGTGCCACGGCCTTCTCGCCGAGGGCGCGGGATGCTCGGGGGCGGCCCGGGCGCTCCGGTGGAAGGTCTCGATGTACCGGGCGTCGGCGCGCCGGCAGAGGTCGTGTCCGACGGCTGGCCTGTAGACGTCCGCGTACGCGGCCCCGTGAGGGCCTGTCTGGCGAGCACCGTGTCGAGTTTCTACCTGTCCCTGAGGCAGGAGAAGCCCCCCGCGGCCAGGGGAAGCGCAGCGTTTAGAGGGGCAGGTGCACCCAGCTTCCGTGTGCCGGTGCGTGCAGCAGAGAGGACAGACCTGCTTCATGGAAGGCCAGCTCCAAGTCGCCCAGCCCCTCCGAGAAGTGCGCCCAGCCGTCGTAGTGGGCCGGCACCACGACTTCGGCCCCCAGAACGGCCGCCGCAGCCGCGGCCCGCCTGCTGTCCATGGACAGCGGACGTCCCCCGAACTTCGCCGGCACACGCGCGGCGCCCGCGTGCAGCAGCACCACGCCGATGTCCCCGACGCGGCGGGACACCTCCGCCACGACCCGGACGGAGGCGTTGTCGCCGCTGACGTAGACGGTCGGGAGCCCTCGACCGGACAGCACGAAACCTGTGACCTCGCAGTTCACGTTGCCGTCGGCATCCCGTTCGCCGTCCTCCGGACCGTGGACCGCGGGGACGGCCAGGACGGTCAGCTCGCCCTGGCCCTCCCCGCGACGAACCGCGTGCGCCGTCCAGGGCGCCAGGCCCACGGCGGGCGATCCGAGGCGCGCCGCAGCGGCCGGACCGGTGAGGAGCAGGGGTGCGGACCGCGCGAACGCGCGCCCGCGCCCGTCGAGATTGTCCGGGTGGAGGTCATGACTGACGAGCACGAGGTCCACGGGACCCACGGACCGCTCGTCGAGTGCGGGCCCGGCCGTCTTGGTGAGGTACCCCTGCGGACCGGGCGGGTCGAAGGTGGGATCACTGACGATGCGCAGTCCGGCGATGTCGATGACCGCCGTCGGGCCCCCGAGCACCGTCACCGCGCGTTCCTGCCGGGACAGTCCTGTCCTCGCCATGCTCGACCTCACTGGATCTCGTGGTGGCTGGTGCACACGTTCACGCTAGACAATCACGGCGCGTGCCGCTGACGGAGTTCGGGCTCAGACGCCAGTGCTGTACCTCGTTCGAGTCCAGGTGGGTATGCCCGGCCAGGGGCTCACCCGGGCGCACCCGGCGAAGCGTGCCTCGTCGTACAGCCGGACGGTCTCGAGAGGCTTCGGCAGATCCGTGTCACCGCGGACCACGGTGACGTCGATGACGCGCTGGCGCGGGACGCGCAACGGATCGTCGGTACGGCTGAGCGTCACCAAGGCGCCGGTGGCCCCTTCGAAGCTCCTGATGGTCCGCAGTGCCCAGGGCGTCGGCAGCAGCTGAAACCGAGTCACAGGGAAGCCCGGTGGCGCGCAGTGCCCAGGGCGTGATCGAAGGAGGCGATCGCTCGTTCCGCCTCTTGCGGGAACTCGGCTCCCGCGTCGGTCGGTCCACCCGGCGTGAGGTCCGTTCGAGCAGACGGACACTCAAGGCTTTCACCAGCTGAGCGAGCGTGCGGCTCAGGGCCGGTTGAGTGATCAACAGCTTTAGGGCGACACGCGAGAAGGACCGGCACCGCGCCACCTCGGCGAAGACGCGCAAGTGACGGATCTCGACCTCCACGCCCACCCTCCTCAGCGCGTTGATGCCTGCCATGCACAGTGCCGGCCTCATCGGCACGGCACAGATCCATGCCCCGACGCCCGGCGTCATACGCTGTCACCACGAGCGGGATCCGGTGCCCATGACGCCGGCAAGGTCGCTTCGGCGTCTGATGACGGCGGGAGCCCTCGCCGTCCGCCGTACGCGCGGAGGAGATACCAGGCATGAACCGACTGCTGACCGACCTGGGTGTGGAACTGCCGGTCCTCGCAGCTCCGATGGCCGGAGGGGGGAGCACCCCCGAGCTGGTCGTGGCGGCCGGGCGCGCGGGGAGTCTGGGCTTTCTGGCCGCCGGGTACAAGACGCCGGCGGCCCTCGACGAGCAGATACGCACGGTCCGGGCGGCGGGTGTCCCCTTCGGCGTCAATCTGTTCGCGCCCAATCCGGTGCCCGTGGAGGTCGAAGCCTACGCGCGGTACGCGCGCGCGGTGCAGGCTGAGGCCGACCGTTACGGGCTGAGCCTGCCTCCCGTCGGACCGACGGAGGATGACGACGACTGGGCGGCCAAGATCGACCTGATCGCCGGATCACCGGTTCCGTGGGTCTCCTTCACCTTCGGTATCCCGGACTCCCGGGTCGTGGCGACCCTGCGGCGAGCGGGCATCACCGTCCTGCAGAGCGTCACCTCGGCCGACGAGGCCGAGGAGGCGGCGCAGGCGGGCGTGGACGCGTTGATCGTGCAGGGTCCGGCGGCAGGCGGACATTCGGCCACGCTCACTCCCGACCGCCCGCTCGCGTCCGTCTCCCTGCCCCATCTCGTCGCACGTGTCCGTCGGACCGTCGCCCTGCCGATCATCGCCGCGGGAGGCATCGGAGGGCCCGGCGACGTGGCGGCCGCGCTGCACGCGGGGGCGGAGGCCACCATGATCGGCACACTTCTCCTGCGCGCCGACGAAAGCGGTGCGTCCACACCTCATCAGCAGGCCCTGACGGATCCGGCGTTCGAGGGCACCGTGCTGACCCGAGCCTTCACCGGGCGGCCCGCCCGGGCACTGCGCAACGCCTTCATCGACCGCTACGAATCCGTGGCCCCGGTGGGATATCCGGCCGTGCACCACCTCACGGCCCCCCTCCGCAAGGCGGCAACGGCCGCGGGCGACAAGAGACTCGTCCATCTGTGGGCCGGGACCGGGCACCGCCAGGCCGCGCAGGAGCCCACCGCACAGACGCTGCGGCGGCTGACACCGCCCCTGTGAGCCGCCGACGAGGAGGTCCGCCTGCCCGCTCGGTTCGCAGGCCGGGCCGGACAGAGGCTGCCCGGTCGGGCCGAGGCGCGGGCGTCAGCCGGCGAGCGGGACGGAGAGCACCGCGCTGTCGAGCTTCCGTCCGTCCGCGAAGCGCCGCAACTGACTCCGAGCAACCGCTCGACATGAGCCAGCATGCGGAGGTGAACGCACCGGCGTGCGGCCTGGCCAGTACGCCCGGCGCGGACCACAGGGCGTGCCCGGGAGGCAGTGGCCCGGGGCCGGTCACGTCGAAGCCGCGCGGATCCGGCCCGTCCGGACTTCTGCGAGCAGGGCGCCGGCGTCCGCCACCGTGCCGCGCCACGTGCACCAGCAGGGTGCCGACGGCACGGGTGTTTCACGGCGCCCTCCCCTCCGCGCCACCGGAGGACGCGGATGGCCCGCCGAGGCTGCGTCGTGTGTCCGTCCGCCCGGAACGATTCGGGGGCTGCCCGGAAATCCGGGCCCGCGCGTCCTCGGGGCCCGGGGCCAGGTTTTCGCGCGGGAACGGCGGACGCGAGGGCGGAGGTGTCGCGTCCGCCTTCCGGCCACTCGCCGCCGGTATGGCGGGCCGTGGGCCCGCGCGGTTCCGCCACGCACATCCGCCGTCAGGAGACCTCGACGGCCTGCGGGTCGCGCGCGCCCAGCAGGGCCAGGCAGTTCGGCCACAAGGTGCTGAGCTGGGCCGTGTTGTTGTAGAGCTTCGCGAAGAGCACCTGGCCCTCGAGCTGCGCGACGACGGCACGCGCGGTTTGGCGGGGGTCCGCGACCGAGATGTCGCCCCGGCTCATGGCCTCGGTGACCGTCGCCTCGACCATGTCCACCTGCGCCTCGAAGATCTCCTGAAGGCGCTCGCGCACGGAGTCCGTCTGGTTGCTCATCTCCAGCGAGAGATTGCCGAACATGCAGCCCGAGACGACCCCGCAGCTGTCCTGGCCGGCCCGCTGGCGGCTCTCGGTCGCCGCGAAGAGCTGCCGCAGACGCTGCAGGGGCTCGTCGTCGCCGGTCAGGATGTGCTGCCAGTCCCGCTTCTCGGCCGCCCACTGCTCGTCGATGACGGCGAGTGCGAGGGATTCCTTGGACTCGTAGAAGTAGTAGAAGCTGCCCTTCGGCACCCCTGCCGCCTTGCAGATCTCCGCCACGCCCAGCGCCGAGTAGCCCCGGTGCTCGAGCAGCGACTGAGCAGCCGTGAGAATCTTTTCCTTTGCGTCGCTCGTTCGCCCCATGCGGCCAGTATACGACCGATCGACTATTCTGCTGGGTCGCTCTCGACCGGGAGCCGCCCTCATCACCGGTGGGCATCGAGGCACCCCGGTGCCAGGGCCGACCCCGATGATCGTCCCGCCCGCCGGTGAACGGTGCGGCCCCTGGCCGGCGTGTGTCCCGGCGGGCGCCACAGGATCGTCGGCACGGACCGGTGGTGAGCGCATCCGCCCGACCCCGGCCCGCACCCGTGGCGACCCCACGCTGGTGAGAACAGGGCCGTCCGCCTCTCAGCCGAGTGCCGAAGCCCGCGTACGAGCGGTTTCCCGGACAAGGCCGGGCCGTACCCGTCGCGGGGGCCGGGGGGTCACCGTCCGGGGAGCCGGGTGGTCACCGTCCGGGGAGCCGAGTGGTGATCTCCTGGAGGGCCCATCCGTTGCCGTCGGGGTCGGTGAAGGTGGCGAAGGAGCCGTAGCTGGCGCGTTCGGGGGCCAGGCCGCTGACGCGTCCTTCGTCGGTGCCCCGGTGGAAGACGCCGCTCGCGTCGTGGAAGATTTCGCTCATGTCGATGCCGCGTTCGACGAGTTCGGCGTGGGCTGCCTCGATGTCGGAGACGATGAGGTGCAGGCCCTGCTGGGAGCCGGGTGCGGCGGTGGTGACTCCGGTTCCGAAGAGGATGGAGCAGGGGGAGCCGGGGGGTGTCAGGTGCACCACGCGGTAGGTGTCGTCGGCGACGTAGTCGACGTCGAGGCGGAAGCCGGCCTTCTCGTAGAAGGCCTTGGCCCGGTCGACGTCGGAGACGGGCAGCACCACGACTTCGAGCTTCAGATCCATCTTCGTCTTCCTTTTCGTGGACGGAGGCGCGCCGGGACACGGCACCGGTGTGCGGTTGATCACTGCACACGCGTCGTCGCCGGTCCTGGAGGTGATGACATCGGCTCGCGTCCGGCACCCCTTCCCGACGAGACTGCCGGGCGCGACGGCGGCGCCGCAGGCGGATGACCACCGGCGCGAGCCTAGGCGGTCCGCGGTCGGCGGCCTCTCATGCGCGCTGCCCAACGGATGACCTTGAGCCGAATGCCGTAGGCGTGGCGGACTCCCGCGGGTCGACGGCGCGGGAGCCTCGGATCGGGTGACCGCCGCGATGGCCCCGGCCCGTCGAGCGACTACCGCGGTCCGCGTCGGTAGACCAGGAGCGCGATCTGCACGCGGTTGTCGAGGCCCAGTTCGCTCAGGATGTGGGACACGTGCGCCTTGGCCGTGGGGACGCCCCTACCGGATCGCTGTGCGGCGTTCCGACGCCGGCGCGAGGCGTCGGCCCCGCGGTCTTTCCGGTCGGGTGTGCGCGGCAGCCAGGACGGGCCGGTCGCGCCCGGTTCGTGCAGCATGGGCGGAGGAGCAGCGGACCGGCACCCTCCGACCCCGCAGGCCGGGCCGACGGTGGATGCCCGGACTCAGTGGATCCACCCTCACGCACGCTTTCCGTCCCCACTCCTGGCCCGCAAAAGAGGACATATCGTGCTGAACGCGTTCACGCAGGTGTTCAAGACCCCCGACCTGCGTAAGAAGCTGGCCTTCACCCTGGGAATCATCGTCCTCTTCCGGCTCGGTTCTCATGTGCCGATCCCGGGAGTCGACTACCAGAAAGTGCAATCCTGTGTGGATTCCGTCGATTCGGGTGGAATCCTCGGGCTGGTCAACCTGTTCAGTGGCGGGGCGCTCCTGCAGATCACGGTTTTTGCTCTCGGGATTCTTCCCTACATCACCGCGAGTATCATCCTCCAACTGCTGACGGCGGTTATTCCGAGGCTTGAGGCACTCAAGAAGGAAGGCCCGTCCGGGCAGGCGAAGATCACTCAGTACAGTCGGTACCTCACCGTGGCGCTGGCCGTCCTCCAAGGCACGGGACTCGTGGCGACCGCCCGCAACGGCGCCTTGTTCCCCAATTGCCGGGAAGCCTCCCAGATCGTGCCGGACGATTCCGTTTTCGTCACCGTGGTCATGGTCGTGACGATCACCGCGGGCACGGCATGCGTCATGTGGTTCGGCGAACTCATCACCGAACGTGGTGTCGGCAACGGGATGTCCCTGCTCATCTTCCTGTCGATCGCCTCCACGCTACCCGGGGCGCTGTGGGCGGTGAAGCAGGAGAGCACCCTCGCCGGAGGATGGCTCGCCTTCGGCATCGTCCTGCTGGTGGGGTTCGTCATGGTCAGCCTGGTCGTCTTCGTCGAACAGGCGCAACGCCGCATCCCCGTTCAGTACGCGAAGAAAATGGTCGGTCGCAAGGCTTACGGCGGAACGGCCACCTACATTCCGTTGAAGGTCAACCAGGCGGGCGTGGTCCCTGTCATCTTCGCCTCGTCGCTGCTCTACATTCCTGCCCTCGTCGCGCAGTTCGCCGGGTCGGGTTCTGGCTGGTCGACGTGGGTCACGAACAATCTCAGCAAAGGGAACCATCCCTATTATGTGGCGCTCTACTTCCTCCTGATCGTCTTCTTCGCCTTCTTCTACGTGGCGATCACCTTCAACCCCGAGGAAATTTCGGGAAACATCAAGCAGGCCGGAGGCTTCGTGCCGGGAATCCGCGCCGGGAAGGCGACGGCCCGTTACCTGGGCTATGTCCTCAACAGGCTCACTTGGCCCGGATCCCTCTATCTCGGGTTGATCGCGCTCGTGCCGACGGTGGCGCTCGGTAACTTCGGCAGTTCCAATCAGCTCACCGGAACCAGCATCCTGATCATCGTGAGTGTCGGGTTGGAGACCGTCAAGCAGATCAGCAGCCAGGTCGAGCAGCATCGCTATGAGGGATTCCTGCGGTGAGGCGGGGTCGGGCGATGCGGCCTCAGGGCTCCCGGTCATCCGGCGTCCCCTGTGGACCGCACCGCACCCTGCGGGGCAGCCGACCGGTCATATACGGATGAGGAGGACCACGACCTCAGCCGACCGGCCCAGTGGCACGGAATCGACTGGCCGGGCCGCGTGGTACGTACCGCCGGTCCGCGCCATGCTTCTGACGATCGCCCGTCGGTTCGGATCCGGGCGACGGGAACCGGGCTGTAGCGGCCCTTGTAGCTACCCGTGAGCCCAGCTGCGACCAACCCCCCTCCGTCCGGCCCCGTGGAGTCCTGGATCGACCCCGTGTGCCCGTGGACCCGGCTGTCCTCGCGCTGGATGCTGGAAGTGGTCGATGCCCGGTCCGTCCAGGTGTGCTGGAACGGGCGAGGAAGCGACCCGGTTGTGGGACGGCGTGCTCGCCGCAACGGCATCGACCCTGGAACACGGGCCGGCTGGACTCGTACCTGATCGAGATCACCGCCGAGGTGCTGTCGCACGTGGACGCGGAGACGGGCAGGCCGTTCGTGGACGTCGTGGTCGACCAGGCGGAGCAGAAGGGCACGGGGCGGTGGACCGTGCGGATCGCGCTGGACCTGGGCGTGCCGGTGTCCGGCATCGCGGAGGCGGTCTTCGCGCGCTCGCTGTCCGGGCACGCGGCGCTGCGGAAGGCCTCGCGCGGGCTGGCGGGGCCGACGGCGTCGGCGCTGAGCGAGGCCGAGGCGGGGGCGTTCGCCGACCGGGTGGAGCAGGCGCTGTACGCGTCGAAGATCGTGTCGTACACGCAGGGCTTCCACGAGATCGCGGCAGGAAGTGAGGAGTACGGCTGGGACATCGGCCTGGGCGCGGTCTCCTCGATCTGGCGCGGCGGCTGCATCGTCCGGGCGGCCGGTCCTCCGGTACGTGTGCACTCCGAAGCAGTCCCGCCGCCCCTGCGTCAGCGCGGCCGGCAACCGCTCGGCGCTCGGCGCGTCGTGGACGAGCACGGCGCGTTCCACACGCTGCGGGGCGGTGACCGGTCGGAGGTGGCGGCACAGAGGGTCCGGGTCGGTCCGGCGACCCGCCCGGCCGCCGCTCGGTGTGACCGGGCGGCGGCGGGATTCCGCGGGCGTCGGGCCGTCAATACGCGCTGCTTCGGACGGCGAGGTCCGCCGCGGTCGCCTCCAGCGCACCCGCGTGTCCGAAGAGGCCGGGCAGGCCGCCCGTGTGCAGGAGGACGGTACGTCGCCCGGGGGTGATGTCGCCGTCGGCGACGGCCGCGACGAGGCCGGCTGCCGCCCTTCCCGTGTAGACGGGGTCAAGCACGATGCCCTCCGTGCGAGCCATACGGCTCAGGGCCTTCATGACCGGTCCCGTCAACGTGCCGTAGCTCTCGCCGACCTGGTCCAGGCGCAGCCGCAGCGAGTCCGGAGACAGGGGTGCGCCGGACAGCTCGGAGGTCAGCGCGGCCACGGTGCCGACCGGGTCGTCCACGGCAGTGGACTCCGAGCACCCGCTGAGGGCCGAGCGCGTGCACGAGACCGGCCATGGTGCCGCCGGAGCCCACGGCGACGACGACGGTGTCCAGGCCGGGGTCCTGGAGGAGCAGTTCGTCGCCGCAGGAGGCGTATCCGCGGGCCCCCAGCGCACTGGATCCGCCGAACGGGACGACAGCCGGCCGGGCGCCCTCGGCCCGCAGACGTGAGGCGACCTCCTCGGCCGCGGCGGTGAGCGCCGGTCCGTCCACGGCACCGGCCCACACGACGGCGGCACCGAAGAGCGCGTCCAGGGCGAGATTGCCTCCGGCCGGCGTGTCAGGGGCACCGGCCAGCACCAGTACGGTCTCCAGGCCGAGGCGTGCGCCCGCTGCCGCGGTCAGCCGAGCGTGGTTGCTCTGCGGCGCGCCGGTGGTCACCAGGTGGGTGGCCCCCTCTGCGACGGCCGCACCGCACAGCCACTCGAGTTTGCGGATCTTGTTGCCACCGCCGCCCAGCCCCACCAAGTCGTCGCGTTTGACCCAGAGGTCTTCGGCACCGAGACCGAGCGACTCGGCCAGGCGCGGCATGGGTTCCAGCGGGGTCGGCCAGGTGCCGAGCCGGACGGGCTGCGGAACATCACTCAGAGGGCTCATGATCATATGATCACTCCTCGGTTGCCCCGCCCGTCCCCGTCCGGGCCGCCTCGTGCGGTAGTCCGTCAGCGGCTCCGGCCGCGGCCACCGCCGTCCCGGGGCGAACCGGCCCAGCGCCACGTGTCCGCGGGAGGAGCGTCGTAGGGCACCCTGTGGCCGGTGGTGAGGACCACTTGGCGGCGCTCAGGCTCGATGCAGACCGCCTTGTCGCGTACGACCCGACCGTGGCCCCGACCGCCGACCAGCAGCGAGTCGTACGGGATGAAGGGGGAGTAGGTCCAGCCAGCGTCGGTGCTCGCCCGCAACGAGGCGATGCGGTGGAAGAACGCCTCCTTCAGGGCCACCGCATGCGAAAGGGGACGTGCACCCGCCGGCGCGCGTTCCCTTCGGGTGCATCTCCGGTGCTGTGACCGGAGATGGCGTCAGGGCCATGACGGTCAAGCTGGGATCACTGCGAGTTGGCCAGGGTGGGATCACTGCGAGGCGGCCAGGGTGGCGGCCGCCGCGGCGGCGACGAGCGCGAACAGCACGGGGGCTGACGCGGCACCCCGAGCCTCGGCGTCCGCGTAGTCGCCCCACTTCGCGTGGTACCGAATCGCTCCGAGCATCATGACGAGCATGCCGGCGGCGGCGGCGATTCCCACCGGTTGCCACCAGACGCCGGCGACGAGGCCCGCCGCCGCGGCCACCTCGGCGAGACCGATGAAGCGCACGAGGCCCGCGCTGAGGCCCTTGGCCACGAGTTCGTCCGGCACGCTGCCCTTGAGCTGTACCTTCGGTGCGCCTGCGGCCAGGGACACGAGTGCGAGTAGGGCGCTGAGGGTGACGGCGGCGATGTACACGATGATCCCTGTCGAAGAGGTTGAACGGCTGGGGTGGCCGCGTGGTGGAGTGGAAGGTGCGCCCGCAGTCCCGGGGACCGGTCGGGCGACTGCGGCTCCTGCGGTGATCCTGCCGGGACCACGGCGGTGCTGTTCGGCCGGCGGACCGTCGGGTGACGGGGCGGTGCGCCGACGGCGAAGGCCCTCGTAGGAGGCGAGCCTCCGGTGGAGCGGGGCCTCGGCCGGCAGTCCCCTGCTCCTGCGCCGGCTCCCGCCTGCTGGGCGGGGAGGTGATGCGGCCCGGCCGTCGCGGCGTGCGGTGTCGTCCGCCCGGCGGGCACCCGCGGCCGAACGGGGCGTGGTGAGCGGCCGAGCGGGGCGGGGTGAGCGGTCGAGCGGGGCGGGGTGAGCGGTCGAGCGTGGTGCTCGGCGTGGCCGGCCGGCCGGTGGGCGCCGAGTAGCCGTGGCGCGACCTCCTGCGGGGCGGGGCCCTGCTCGCGGCACCCGCACCGGGCGCCGAGGGAGGGCCGTCCCGGTGAGTCGGCCCTCCCGGCCCCCGGCCCCGGGACGTGAGCGGGAACGAGTCCCGTTCGTTCGCGGAAGGTGCGTCCGCAGGGTTTGGTACGGCTAGGAGGTGTCGTTCGGATCTTGCCGGCGTCGCGGGTCCTGGCACGCACTGGCCCACTGCCTGAAGGGCGTTGGGAGGTGCCCCAGGCCGCGTCGTCGTCGGCTGCCGGGACTCCGCCCTGTCGCCCTCCTCCCTCGCGCAGCCGCACGCTCGGCTGCGCTCGCGCGGGAGGGGCTCCCGTCGACCCCGCTCGGGCCGGTCGTGAGCCACCGTGGCTCAAGACCGACCCGTACCCCTCAGCTAGGCGGCACGCAGCGGGGCAAGGGCCCCGCTCCAGGCCAGCACCTGGTCCAGGACGGCACCCAGGGCGTCGACCTGGTGGTCGCCGGGCTTCAGGACGCTGAAGTTCTCGAAGTCGTGGAACAGCGACAGCCCGACCTGGGCGCGCACATCGGCCATCTGCAGTTCGCCGGCGACGAGACGGAGGTGCTCGACCGCACGGGCGCCGCCCATGGCGCCGTAGCTCACGAACCCGACAGCCTTGTTGTTCCACTCTGCGAAGAGGTAGTCGATCGCGTTCTTCAGAACACCGGACGTCGAGTGGTTGTACTCGGGCGTCACCATGATGAAGCCGTCGAAGGACGCGATCTTGTGGGCCCACTCCCGCGTGTGCGGCTGGGAGTACTGGCCCATCGACGGCGGGAGCGCCTCATCGAGGTGCGGGAGCTTGTAGTCGAGCAGGTCGACCAGCTCGTACTCCGCGTCACCGCGCTGGGAGGCGACGTCGAGCACCCAGCGGGCCACGGCCTCGCCGTTGCGTCCGGGGCGGGTGCTGCCGAGGATGATGCCGATCTTGGTCATGCGGAGCCTTCCTGAAGTCACCTCGAGAGACACAACGAGATGTAATTGCTATGGCAAGCAACTTATCAGAAGAATTTGCTCAGTCAAGTAAAGGGTTGCTCCGAGGCGCTCATCACGGGCTCCGCCCGGCCGGCCGGGGGCCGGTCGCTGGTACGGGCATCTCGCGACGCCCCGTCGTCCAACTCTTCATCGCTGACCAGGGACGTGCGGGGAGGTCGCCTGCACGGTGAGGCGGTGGTGCCGTCCTGCGAGCCGACCCGGATGTTCACTGCGCCGCGGCCGGCCTCCAGGTGCCGTCGTCCGCACGGCTCGGGCGGGACCTGCACGTCGGCGAGGCCGGCCGGGAGGGGCCTTCGGTCGGCAGCTCGCGGGCTGAGACCCATTCCACCGGCGGTACCTCCGCCGTGCGCACCGCCGTGCGCACCGCCGTGCGCACCGCCGTGCGCACCGCCATGCGCACCGCCATGCGCACCGCGTACGGACCTGAGCCGTCGTGACGGAAGGCGATGGCGACCGGCACGGTGGCCATCCGTTCGAGCGGGGGTATCCCTCGCGCCAGCAGGACATGCCGGATCCCGGGGCGGGAGCCGGTCCGGGACCGGCAGAGGGCTGACGGCTCCTGGCGCGCTCGCTCACTTGCGTCGCTGTGCCGGCAGGACGCGCCAGTGCGGGCGGCCCGCGTGGACGCGTCGAGAGACCTGTCGGCGACAGGTGACCGGTCGACTCAGTTCCTGGGGAGCGAACGAGGCGGACCCGGCGCGGCCGGGGCTCCGGCAGCACCCGCCGCGGCGCCGTGCGGCCCGCGAGCGGCGGAGCCGCCCGTGGTGGCAGTTCGCGGTGCGAGCCGCCCGGCCGCGAGGCGAGGCGGCCGGGCCGAGGTGCGCGGCCCCGGGCACCGTTCGCACCCGTGCGGGCGCGGATGGTGCCCGGTGGTGTCGACGTGCCCGGGCCGGACCCCGCCGGACCCAGCCCGGAACGTGTGTGTCAGGCGTCGGTGGAGACGTCGCGGTCGGTGCCGCGTACGAGCTGCTCGGCGACGGTCTTCAGGAGTTCGTCGGAGAAGGCCTTGTCGGCCACGGCCCGAGAGATGAGCACGGCGCCGACCAGCGCGCTGAGGGTGAGCATGGCCTCGGGCCCGGCGTTCTCCCGGTCGTCGTCCAGGCCCGCGATCAGGTCCAGGTAGGTGCGGACCTGGTTCTCGTAGGCCTGCTTGACGGGCTGCTCACCCCGTGCGGCGGCGGCGCCGAGGGTGACCAGGGCGCATCCGGTGTCGGGTCTGTCCCGGTGCTGTTCGGCGAGGTAGGCGTCGATGAGGCCGGCTCGCGCGTCCTGCTCGTTCCTGCGCGCGGACCGCTCCATCTTTGCCGTGCCCTCCGCCAGCGCGAAGCCGGCGGCCTGGGCGATGAGGTCGTCCCGGGAATCGAAGTGCTTGTAGAAGCCGCCGTGCGTCAGGCCGGCCTCGTTCATGAGTTCCGCGACGCCGGGTCGATCGACGCCGTCCACGCGAATCCTGCGCGACGCGATCCTCAGCACCCGTTCGCGGGTCGCCGCCTTCTCCGCCTGCGAGTGGCCCATGTCAACCCTGCCTTTCGTGGGGCGGCGTCGTGCGGACACCGCACGACTGGATGACGCTCATCATACACATGTGTCCTCCGCGTCGGGTTCGAAGCGGCTCTGGCTTGACTTTGAGGATGATGTGCGTAATCTTCAAACAGGATGATGTTAGTCATCCAGATCGGAGTGGACGCCATGCCCCGCACCTATGACCCCAGCCGCACGGCCGTACTGCTGGTCGATCCCTTCAACGACTTCCTGTCCGAGGGCGGCAAGATCTGGCCGCGCCTCGAACCGATGGCGGAGAAGATCGGCCTGCTCGACCACCTGCGCTCCGTCGCCGCCGCCGCGCGCGAGACGGGCACGCGACTGGTTTTCGTTCCCCACCGCCGCTGGGAAGAGGGTGACTACGAGACGTGGAACCACCCCAACCCCACGCAGTTGGGCATCATGGAGCGCCACAGTTTCGCCCGCGGGACATGGGGCGGGGAGTTCCACCCGGACCTCCAGCCGCTGCCCGGCGAGACCGTGGTCGCCGAGCACTGGGCGCAGAGCGGTTTCGCCAACACGGACCTGGACTTCCAGCTCAAGCAGCACGGCATCACCCACGTCGTGCTCGTGGGACTGCTCGCGAACACCTGCATCGAGTCCACCGGCCGCTTCGCCATGGAACTCGGCTACCACGTGACCCTCGTACGCGACGCCACCGCGGCATTCCTGCCCGAGATGATGCACGCCGCGCACGAGTTGAACGGGCCCACCTTCGCCCACGCCATCACCACCACCGACGAGCTCATCGCCGCGTTCGAGGGAGCAAACGCATGACACTGACCGGAGACCTGCTCATCGGCGGAGGCCGGGTGCCCGCCACCGCGGGGACCATGAAGGCGTTCAACCCCGCCACCGGAGAGTTCATCGAGCCCGAGTTCGCCTTCGGCGGTCCCGCCGAGGTGGACCGCGCCCTGCGTCTCGCGGACGAGGCGTACGACACGTACAGCCGCACCGGACTGGAGGAACGAGCGGCGTTCCTCGAACTCATCGCGGACAAGCTCGAGGCGGCCAGGGACGAACTCGCCGCGCGGGCCTCTCTGGAAACCGGTCTCCCCGTGGCGCAGTTCGAGGGCGAGGCCGTGCGGACCGCCGGTGTCTTCCGCAAGTTCGCCGTGGTGGTGCGCCAGGGCCGGTTCCTCCAGACGGCCATCGACCCCGCGCAGCCGGATCGCCTGCCGACGCCGCGGCTGGACCACCGGCTGCAGAAGGTGGCCCTCGGTCCCGTAGCCATCTTCGGCGCCAGCAACTTCCCGATCTCCTACTCGGTCGCGGGCGGTGACACGGCCTCCGCCCTGGCCGCGGGCTGCCCCGTCGTCCTCAAGGCCCACAACGCCCACCCGGGAGCCGCCGAGATCGAGGGTCGGGTCATCCAGGAGGCCGTGGCCGAATCCGGCCTGCACGCCGGCGTGTTCTCCCTCGTGCGTGGCCCTGGCAACGAGATCGGCGAAGCGCTCGTGGACCACCCGTTCGTCAAGGCGGTCACCTTCACCGGCTCCGAGGCCGGCGGCATGGCCCTGTACCGCCGGGCCCAGCAGCGCCCCGAGCCCATCCCGGTCTTCACCGAGATGACCAGTGTCAACCCGACCTTCGTCCTGCCCGCCGCCCTCGCGGCCCGCGCTGCGGAGATCGGCACCGGCCTGGTGCAGCGCGGCATGTACAACGTCGGACAGGCATGCCTCAAGCCCGCCGTCCTCCTCGCCGTCGAGGGCCCCGGATACGCCGAGCTGCGGGACGCGGCCGTCACCGAGGTGGAGAAGTGGGCCGCGCGCCCCATGCTCACGCCCGGCATCCACGACGCCTACACCCGCAATGCCCGGCGCCACGAGGACAACGGCGCCACCCGGCTCGGCCAGGGAGCCGGACCCGTCGGTGAGGCGGACGGGCAGGCCCTTCTGCTCGAGGTCACGGGAGAGCAGCTGCTGGCCGAGCCCACCCTGCGCGAGGAGGTTTTCGGCCCCACCCTCCTGCTCGTCAGGGTCGCCGACACGGAGCAGCTGCTCAAGGCGGCCCGCGCCTTCCGCGGACAGCTCTCGGCCACCCTCCACGCCGACACCGCCGACCGTCCCACCGCCGAGCAGCTGCTGCCGATCCTGGAACGCCGTACCGGGCGGATCGTGTTCAACGCCTTCCCGATCCCCCAGGAGGTCTCGTACGCCTCGACCCACGGCGGCCCCTTCCCAGCCACCTCCGACAGCCGTTTCACCTCGGTCGGCATGGGCGCGATCGACCGGTTCGTCCGTCCGGTCACGTACCAGAACTTCCCCGACGAGCTTCTGCCGCAGCCCCTGCGCGAGGGCAACCCGCTCCACCTGTGGCGTCTCGTCGACGGCGAGCCGACCCGGCACTGAGGCAGCGACGGGGCCCGCCCGCACACCGGCGGGCCCCGCCCTTCCGCGCGAGAACAGGAGTACCCATGACCGCGACGAAGCCGGCCGCAGCAGGTGAAGAGCGCGAGGCCCGTGACGACGTCCACATGAAACTGCTCGGGGCCTGGCAACTCGTGTCGTACACGGCCACCAGCGCCGACGGGGAGGTCATCCACCCCCTCGGCCGCACACCGTACGGTCTGATCCTCTACACCCCAGAGGGATACATGTCCGCCCAGCTGGGACGGGGCGACCGGCTTCCCCTGAGAACGCCACGCCTGGAGGAGGCGACACCCGACGACCTCGCCGGGGCCGCGGCCGGATACGTGGCCTACGGCGGCCCGTTCGAGGTGATCGATCCGCACACGGTGGAGCATCACGTCACCACCAGCCTCTTCCCCAACTGGATCGGCCGGACCCAGGTGCGCGAGGTGCGGTTCGCCGGATCGTTCCTGCGGCTCGGCGTCGGCACCCCCACGCGGCTCTGGGGTGTCGAGCGCACGGCCGAGTTGACTTGGAACAGGCTTGTCTGACCAGCGAGAACCCCGTGCGCACCCGCTCGCGGGCGTACCGTTCTTCCTGTGCCGTCGTCCTCCCGTCGACGAGCGTTCGCAGGCCCGTGCGGCACCGCCATCCGCACCCGTCTCGACACCGTTCACATCTTCTCGGTGTTCGCCGGCGGTGCCGCCGGTTCCGCCGTCGCGGCAGCATCCTTCTCCACTGTGGGGTGGGCTGGCGTGGTGGTGGCCGGCCCGGGTTTCCTGCTGGTCGCGGCGGTCGCGCTGACCTGGCAGGCCGCGCGGAGCGTCCAGGGGCCCGCGGGTCGGCCCGCCGCCGACGTCTCCGGTCGGGAAGACGCGCCCGGCCTGGGCGCGGCCCGGGCCAGAGTCCGGTAGCGCGCTCACAACCGGCGTGCCCACGGTCCGGGGTGGTCCTCCTTCCGGTGCCCGCCCGGAGCGGGGCGTGAACCTCACGGGTGCCGGCTCCGTTGTCCTTGATGAAGGGTGCCCGTCGTCCGCCCGTGGGGACGGCGGGGGAGGGGTGACCGTTCTGATCATCAGACGGCCCACTGCCCGTACAGGCGTCCAGTTCCCCCGACTCGTCTCCTGTACCACCCTCGGCGGTCCTGCCCTCGCGTCTGCCCGATGGAGGGCGGGACCGCCTCCCGGCGAAGCCGGGTGCGCCGCCCGGTGCCGTTGGCCGAAGAGGCGCCCGCTGCCTCCCGGCGGGGAGGAGCCCGCCGGCGGGTCATGTCGCCCCGGGCGCTCCGGTCACGGTCAGGCCACGGGCCGGGGGGCGTCGGACCCGACGGGGGCACCGAGGTCGACGTCCTCCAGTGGCGTCTCCGCGCCGTCGTCGTCCACGAAGGCGACGCGCAGCGTACGTCCGCTGGTCCGGCTGCCCCGACGCACGAGCGGTCCGTCGGGGTGCGGGCAGTGGTGGTCCCCCCACTGCTGCAGGGCGCCGAAGACCACGACGAGATCCCGCCCGGACGCGGTCAGGTGGTAGGCCATGCGGGATCTGGCCCCTGCCTCGCGATAGGGCCGCTTCTCCAGCACTCCGACCTCCACCAGGGCGGCGAGTCGCTGGGTCAGGACGTCGCTCGCCACCTGGAGCCGGGCCTTGAACTCGGAGAAGCGGGTCTCTCCGTTCAGAGCCTCGCGCAGTATCAGCAGGTTCCAGCGGTCGCCGACCATCTCCAGGGCGCGGCCGATGGAGCAACGTGTGTCCCCTGCGGCTGGTACGCGGCTCTTCCTCGACATGCCGCCATCCTACCTCTGGGACGTTATTTCCAATCCAGATGCTAGATTGGAATACAGGTCCCAGCGGTGTCGGCCCGCCGACCGCGGCCCGGATGCGCGATCCGCCCCCGCCGGGGCGGACCCGGCGCTCGCCATCGGCTTCGGCCCGGACCCGGCGCTCGCCACCGGCTTCGGCCCGGACCGCCCCGCCCCTCGTCGACGTCTCGCGGCGCAAGAGGCCCGCTCGATCACCAGGAGATCCACATGAGTGCCCATGACCAGTTCTCGGTCGAGGAGATCAGCCCCTCCTACTGGCGGGTGACCTTCTCCAACGGGGAGGTCAACCTGATCGACCCCGACACCGTCGAGCAGCTCGCCGCGCTGATCACCCGCATCGAGCAGGCACCCGAACTGACGGCCGTCGTCTTCCGCAGCGCCAACCCGGACTTCTTCATGGCGCACTGGGACATGCAGTCCGACCGCTCCCGTGTCGCCGCGATGCAGCCCGCCCCTTCCGGACTCCACCCGTTCGCCGACAACCTGTACCGGCTCGCGAAGGTGCCCGCCGCCACGATCTCAGAGATCAACGGACGTGCTCGCGGCGCCGGCAGCGAGTTCGTGCTGGCCACCGACATCCGTTTCGCCGGCCCGGGCGCCGTCCTCGGGCAGTTCGAGGTGGGCGTCGGGTCGGTGCCCGGCGGCAACCCCACCGGCCGCCTCCCGCGTCTCGTCGGCCGGGGACGCGCCCTGGAGATCCTTCTCGGTGCCGACGACTTCCCCGCCGACCTCGCCGCGGCGTACGGCTATGTGAACCGCGTGGTGGCCGACGGCGAGCTGGAACGGTTCGTGGACGGGTTCGCCAGGCGCGTCGCAGGATTCGACAAGGTTGCCGTCGCCCGGATCAAGTCCCTGGTGGACGTCGAGTCCCTGCCGACGGAAGAGTCCTACGGTGCGAGCCTGCGGGCCTTCTTCCAGACCTCCGGACGCCCCGAGAACGCCCACCGTGTCCGTTCGCTCTTCGAGCGTGGCCTCCAGCGCCCCGACGGGGTGGAACTCGACCTCGGCCGTCGTCTGGCCGAGTGAGCCGCGGCCGGAGGACGGCTCCGACCGAGGATCACGGTCGCCACCCGTGAGGGCCTGCGGCGCCCGCCCCGGCGGTACCGGGCCCCCGGCACGTACTGGCTGACCCGAGACAGCGAGAGGGCGCACGCTCACGCGAATCGACGTGGGGAGGCCGGCTGAGGGCGCCGACCCCCGGGGGATGGCTGTTCGTACCCGGAGGTGCCAAGAGGCCGTTGCCGGCCATCACCAGC
The DNA here is from genome assembly GCA_049998335.1 of Streptomyces sp. cmx-10-19. Classification (GTDB taxonomy): domain Bacteria; phylum Actinomycetota; class Actinomycetes; order Streptomycetales; family Streptomycetaceae; genus Streptomyces. The sequence continues at coordinate 131,433 of JAEBFB010000015.1, read as the reverse complement.
GAGGGACCGCGGCACGATGTGGGCCACCTCGCCCCTGGTGGCGAACACCCGCTCGTCAGGGACTTCGGCCGCGCGGCAGCGTTCGCGGTCCTCGGTCCAGTTTTCGCATCACCTGTCAGGGAGGCGCCGGGCCCGTAGGTACTCGATGGCCAGCGGGAGGAGCGAGCAGGCGACGAGGGCGATCAGGATGAGTTCGATGTGCGCTTTGACGAAGTCGAGCTGGCCGAGGAAGTAGCCCAGCACGGTGACTCCCACGGTCCACAGCGTGCCCCCGGTGATGTTGAACAGCACAAAGGTGCGGTAGCGCATCGCACTCACGCCGGCCACGATCGGAGTGAAGGTGCGCACGACCGGCACGAAGCGGGCCAGTACGATCGAACGCGGCCCGTACGCGGCGAAGAATGTGTTCGCCTTCTCCACGTTCTCCCGCCTGAACAGACGCGATTCGGGGCGGTTGAACAGAGCGGGGCCGACCTTGCGGCCGAAGAGGTAGCCGGCCTGGTCGCCGAGGACCGCCGCCACCGCCACGAGCAGGCACACCAGCCACAGCGGCTGGCTGAGGTACTGGTCTCCGGCGACCAGCAGCCCAGTGGTGAACAGCAGGGAGTCGCCGGGGAGGAGGAAGCCGATCAGCAGCCCGGATTCGGCGAAGACGATGACCAGGATGCCGATCAGGCCGAAGGCGGAGATCAGGTGGTCGGGGTCGAGCCATTGCGGGCCGAGCGCGAGGGTGGTCACTGACCGGTCCTCCTGTCTGGGGACGAGCGGGACGTACAGCCGCCTTCCGGGGCAGCACGGCTCGAAGGCGGCTGTACGGGCCGGGTGGAGGTCAGGCGACGAGCGTGCCGGTCCCCAGCAGGGCGAGCAGCAGGACGCCGATGACGATCCGGTAGATGACGAACGCGTTGAAGGTGTGCTTGGCGACGAACCTCAGCAGCCAGGCGATGGAGGCGTAGGCGACGGCGAACGAGACCACGGTGCCGACGATGAGCGGGGAGACGTCCACTCCGGCCCCGACCGCGTCCTTCAGTTCGTACAGGCCCGCCCCCGTCAGAGCGGGGATGCCGAGGAAGAACGAGAGCCGGGTGGCGGCGAGCCGGTTCAGGTCGAGGATGAGGCCGGTGGACATGGTGGCCCCCGAGCGGGAGAAACCGGGGAAGAGCAGGGCCAGAATCTGTGAGGAGCCGACCAGGATGGCGTCCTTGAACGTGGTGTCCTGCTCGCCGCGCCGGTGCCGGCCCATCTGGTCGGCCGCCCACATCAGACCGCTGCCGACGATCAGCGACCCCGCTACGACCCACAGTGAGGCGAGCGGGCCCTCGATCAGTGGTTTGGCGACCAGTCCGACGATGACGATGGGGATGGTGGCGCAGATGACCCACCAGGCGAACCTGTAGTCGTGGTGGTGGCGCTCCTCGCGGTTGCGCAGACCGCGGACCCACGCGGTCACGATCCGCACGATGTCCTTGAAGAAGTAGACCAGCACCGCGGCGATGGCACCGACCTGGATCACGGCGGTGAACGCGACCACGGCCTTGTCGTCCACCTCGATGCCCATCAACCCCTCGGTGATCTTCAGATGGCCGGTCGAGGAGACGGGCAGAAACTCCGTCACCCCCTCCACCACACCCAGGATCACTGCCTGTCCGATACTGATCGCGCTCACGGGCGCTGCCTTTCCATCGAAGTGACGGCGCCGGTCTTCCGGCGCCGGAGTCCCGGAACGACGAGTCCGGCCGACCCCGCCCAGCAGGCCGCCAGCAGCCATCCGGCCAGCACGTCGGTCGGCCAGTGCATGCCGAGAACGACCCGGCTGACCCCCACCGCCACCGCCCACACCACGGGCAGTGTGAGCAGGAGGGGCCGCAGGCGGCCGCGGGCCCTGCGGTGCGCGGCGACGGTCAGCAGGAACGCGACGGCCATCGACGTCGTCGCGTGCCCCGACGGCATGGCCCATCCGCTCGCCGACCACGCCCAGTCCGCGGCCGGCGGCCGGGGCCGCGCCAGCACGGAGGCCAGAACGACGCGAGGGAGTTGGGCCGAGGCCGGCGCCAGGATCCCGAGCAGGGCCCCGAGTGGGCGCCCGGCTCGGGTGGCGAGCGTCCCGGCCAGTGCTGCCATCGCGTAGGCCGGCACGCCGCTGCCCGTCACCGTGATCCCCACTGCCACGTCCGTCACCCACGGCGGGCGGTGGGCCAGCACCCAGCCGTGCACCCCGGCGTCCGTCGCGAACGGCGCACCGTGCGCCGCGCCGGTGGCTGCCACCAGCGCCGCCAACAGTGCCCCGCTCACCAGGACCAGCGCGGTGAGAGGCCGCCGGGCACCTGCGGTGCGGCAGCCGCCCACGTCGGATGGGGACATCGGGCATCCTGTCGGTGCGGGCCGTCTGGCTGTGCAGCGAGACGGCATGGGAAACTGGTCGAACACAGCGACTTCTATTCGCGAATAGAATGTACTGGGTGACTGTAGACGACACCCGAGGGGAGCAGGACCGTGGGTGCTGACGAGCGGCTGCCGGGCGGCAGCGGCAGACGCCGGGCGAACGGGGCACTGGAGGGCGAGATCCTGTCGCTGCTGCAAGGCGCTGACACGGCCCTCACACCGGGCGACGTGGCGAGCCGCCTGACCACCTCGCTCGCCCACACGACGGTGGCCACCACTCTGGCTCGCCTGCACGCCCGCGGGGTACTGGAACGCACCCCGCGGGGACGCAGCTACGTCTACTCTCCCGTCACGGACGAGCCGGGTCTCACCGCCAAGCACATGCACCAGGTCATGAGCGGGGGGACAGATCGCGAAACGGTCCTGACCCGCTTCGTGGACGGATTGTCCGACCATGACGAAGACCTGCTGCGCCGCCTGCTCGGCACCGGCGAGTAGAGGAAAGTCGCCACGATGCATCTGGCCGTCTACCTGCCGCTGATCTTCCCCCTGCTGGCCGGCCCGGCTGCCGGGCCGCTGGCCCGCCGCCTGGAACCCCGGCAGGCGACCTGGCTGCTGACCGTCGCGGGCCTGGCTCTGGCCGCCTCCAGCACCGTGGTACTGGGCCTGCTCGCCCTGTCCGGCCTGGTCAGGATTCCCCTGGTGGCCGCCCTCAAGGGCTACTCACCCGACGTGATCGCTCGCACGGATCCGGCCGCATGGCCCACCGCCCTCGCCGGCGCCATCCTGCTCACGCTGGCCGCCGTCGCCATGCTCCGCCTCGCCACACACCGGGCGAGAGCCCTGTGGGCCGCCGCTCTGGACGCCGCCTGCCTGCCCGGCTCGAACCCGGTCGTCGTCACCGACGACGACGGCGCCGACGCGTACACCATGCCCGGCCTGCCCGGACGCATCGTGGTTTCCCACGGCATGCTCGACGCCCTCGACCCTGCCGGCCAGGAAGTCCTCCTCGCCCATGAACACGCCCATCTCCATCACCACCACTACGCATTCGTCTCCCTCAGCCAGCTCGCCGCCGCGGCCCATCCACTGTTGCGCCCCCTGGCCGCCGCCGTCGCCTACACCGTCGAACGCTGGGCCGACGAAGACGCCGCTCACCAGACCGGCAACCGGCGCACGGTCGCCGAGACCGTCGCCAAAGCAGCCGTCGCCACCAAACGCACCCGCCACCGCCGGCGCATTCCCCTCCTCGCCCTCGGCGTCCTCGGGCGCCGCCCCGCCCCGGGCGCCGTGCCCCGACGCGTCGCGGCCCTCCTCGCACCCCCGCCTCACAGCCCGCCGTTGCTGCTTCTGGCCGCCGCCGCACTGCTGGCGGCCAGCGGCCTGTGCACACTGGAAGCCGCGTACGACCTCCACCGGTTCCTGGAGCTCGCACACGCCCGCTGATCATCGGAACACCGGCACGGCACGGAAGCCGCCGACGCACGACACGCCCTGCCGTGGGTGTCCGATGGGCAGCCCTGTTGACCGCGACGAGCACCATCTCCCGACCACCTGTTGATCGCGTGAACCGAGCACGGGCGGCCTCAGCGGTCCGTCGACGCGAGCGCCGGTCTCAGCCGACGTGGACGCCGGGACGGAGGTCGCGGTCGGGTTCGGCCTCGCGGAGGATCTCGCGGGTGACCGGGGCGACCTCACCCTGACCGAGGAGGAAGAAGCGCAGGAAGTTCCGGAACGGGCTGCCCTCGGTCCACTCGAAGTAGATGTGCGGGCGGGTTCCGGTGAGGTCGCGGGCATGCAGGAGGAGCGCGGCGAGTGCATTGGGGACGGAGGAGGACTCGACGGTCAGGACGCGGTAGCGGCCGTGCAGCACCTCGCCGCGCACGGTGAGGCCGGCTTCGAACTCGGAGGGGTCGGTGACGGTGACCTCGACGAAGACGACGTCCTCGGCGGTGGAGAGGTCGTTGTCCGCGCGGATCTGCTCGATCTTGTCGCGGTACTCGGCGACATCCCGGCCGTCCGGTTCGTTCGCGACGAAGCGCGGGGTGCGGCGGGCGGCGTCCTGGATGAAACGCTCGGCGTCGTCGTCCAGTTCGACACCGGTGACGCGCAGCTCGAAGGCGCGGCCGAGTCGGGACAGCAGGGAGATCAGGATGATGCCCGCGATGAAGCAGGCACCGATCTTCACGCCGTCGGGGCGCTCGATCACGTTGACGACCGTGGTGTAGAGGAAGACGACGGAGATGACCGCGAAGGCGATCGTCCAGCCGCGCTGGCGCGCCTTGCGGGCGGCGATCGTCACCGCGACGGCGGCCGAGCAGATGAGGACGAGGACGCCGGTGGCGTACGCGCCGCCCTGGGCGTCGACGTCGGCGTCGAAGATCCAGGTCACCAGGAACGCCACGAGGGTGAAGACGATCACCATGGGGCGCACCGCGCGGGCCCAGTGGGGTGCCATGCCGTACTTGGGCAGGTAGCGGGGCATCAGGTTGAGCAGGCCCGCCATGGCCGAGGCGCCGGCGAACCAGAGGATGGCGATGGTCGAGACGTCGTAGACGGTGCCGAAGATGTCGCCGAGGTACTGGTGGGCGAGAAAGGCGAGGGCGCGGCCGTTGGCCTCGCCGCCGGACTCGAACTCCTTGTGCGGGATGAGGACGGTGGTGATGAAGCTCGTGCAGACGAGGAAGCCGCTCATGATCAGTGCGGCGGTGGTGAGGAGCTTCTTGGTGTCGCGGATCCGGCCGGCGGGCTTCGCCTCGGTGTCGTCGGGATCGCCCTTGACGTGCGGCATGACCGCCACGCCGGTCTCGAAGCCGGACAGGCCGAGCGCCAGCTTGGGGAAGACGATCAGTGCCACGCCGATCATGACGAAGGCGTTCCCGTGCTCCTGGGTGAGGGCCGCGGTCCAGTCGGTGACGACGTGGCCTTCGGTGACGACGTGCCACACACCGGCGACCACGACGACCAGGTTGAGCGCGAGGTAGGTCCCGACCAGGGCGACGGCGACCCCGACCGCCTCCAGGAAGCCCTTGAGGAACACCGCACCCAGCAGCGCGATGAGGATCATCGTGATCACCAGCTGCTTGTCGTGGAGGGTTGACTCCAGGTGCGGGTTCTCCACCAGGTGCGTGGACGCGTCCGCCGCCGAGAGCGTGATCGTGATGAGGAAGTCGGTCGCGGCGAAGCCGAGCAGGGTCAGCACGAACAGCTTGCCCTGCCAGAACGACAGGAGTCGCGACAGCATCGCGATCGATCCCTCGCCGTGCGGGCTGTCCTCGGCCACCCTCCGGTAGACCGGCAGCGCGCCCGCCAGGGTGACGATCACCAGCACGACCGTCGCCACGGGGGAGAGCAGGCCGGCTGCCAGGGCGGCGATGCCGGGCTGGTAGCCGAGGGTGGAGAAGTAGTCGACACCGGTCAGGCACATCACCCGGTACCAGGGCTGGCCCTTGTGCCCGGCCTCGGGCGAGGTCTCCTTGGGCCGGGAGGGCTTGCCCCTGCCCATGTCGGACAGCCCTTCCAGCATCCACGCGCGCAGCCTGTCGCCGCGCACCGCGCTCGTGGTGGACATGGATCGTGCTCCCGGGTTCTTCTGCTCGACGAGGGTCTGCGGACCGCCGTGACCTGCGGTCGGGCCAGCGTATGCAGGGTGCCCGGCAGCGGTGGGGGGGGGGTAGGCGTCAGGGAATCGTCAAGACCCCCGCCAAGTGTGTCGTGTCTGTCACACACAGCGTCGCCATGAGGGCTACGGGGGCCGCACGGCAGTGCGCACCGATCGGGCCGGGTGACGCGGGCACGGGCGTCAGAGACGCGTGGTACCCGATGTGGGGGCACCGGCTCTAGTCGCCCAGGGGGCGAGCGCGAGCGCGGCGCTCAGGGCGGGCGGCTGGAGCACGTCAGCGAGGACGGGACTCGTACCGGCGCTCAGCACCTTGCCGGGTACGGCAGTGCGAGGACGGGGTGTCCGGGCGGGGCGACGGCCACGACGAGCCCACGACGCTCTCGGCGGTCACACCTTGGTCACCCCCGAGCGACGCGAGCCACCAGCGCGAACACCGAGACCGTGGTGAGGACGAAGGCCGGGGAGATCAGGAAGGCCCGACTTCAGGGGCCTGTCAGCGTCCTTGAGGCCTGCCGTACGGCCGTACGACCGGACGCGAACGTTTGACGCCGTCCTGACGCGCACGGCCCGAGGACGACCGAGCTTCCCCCAGACACGGCGCAGGCCGTGCCTCCCGGCCGGCAGCCCTTGGGGCGCTCGGCCGAGCAAGCCCCCTTGCCACTACTGAGTGATACGTTATAGTGGTACTCGTTAGCACGTAGTACCGAAGTGGCCGAGGAGGAAACCGGGTTGGACGATCTGACGGAGATGCTGAAGGGCACACTCGAGGGATGCGTGCTCGAGATCATCGGCCGCGAGGAGACCTACGGGTACGCCATCACCCGGCACCTCAATGAACTGGGCTTCGCCGACGTCGTGGAAGGGACGGTCTACACCATCCTGCTGCGACTGGAGAGGAACGCGCTCGTCCAGGTCACGAAGCGACGGTCGGAAGTCGGCCCACCGCGCAAGTTCTACGCGCTCAACGACGCCGGACGCGAAGCGCTCGCGACGTTCTGGATGAAATGGCAGTACGTGTCGTCACGTATCGACAGCCTCAGGAAGGGCGGGACATGAACTTCTGGGAGACCATCACAGGCAGCGATCTCACCAGGGAGTGGCAGGCGTTCGAAGCTCGCGCGGCGACCCTGCCGGACGACCACCGGGCGGCATGGGAGCAAGTCAAGGGACACCTGCTTCCCCACGGGGACTTCACCGGCCGCAACCTCAGTCCGATCGCCGACGCGGTCCTGGGGCTGCTCGAGACGGGCGCGGCGGACAAGCAGAGCGCTCATGAGGTCCTGGGCGACGACCTCCAGGGCTTCTGCACGGCGCTGGCCGGCGGAGAGGGAGCACGAACCTATCGCGACCGGTGGCGTGAGCAGTTGAACGGGAACGTCGCCAGGAATCTTAGTCGGCTGGGAGGCTGAAGTGGGCATCCAGGACATCATCGAGGGCAAGCGGCAGTGGCGGGCGCACACGGCTCGGGTCAGGGCGCTCCCGCCGGATTACCGGATCGTCTACAAGGAGATGCAGAAGTACCTGTTCAAGGTGGGCCCGATCGATCTGGTCGACGGTCCGCTGCTCCCCGGGATCGTCGACTTCTTCGAGGAGGGCGTCGCCTCGGGCAAGGGCGTCATGGAACTCATCGGCCCGGACGTCGCCGCGTTCTGCGACGGTCTGATCGAGGGCTCTCCCACCTACGCCGACGCCTACCAGGAGTCCATCGGCGGGACGTCGGGCACGAGCCGGAAGTAGTACCCGCCAACCGGTGCGTCCGTAAGCGCGGCGCGTCTGCCTCGGAGAGCGGACAGACGCGCGCCGGCCGCCGGTATTCCCGGATCTGGTGCCGACGAGTCGATGAGCCGGCTGAGTTGCCGGCGGGCCATCCCGGTCAGTTCTGAGTCCCCAAGGACACGAGGGACGGTGGCGGCGAGGACGACGGACGACGAGGGCGAGGAGGACGAGGACGAGGACGACGACGAGGACGACCAGGGCGGGGCCGAGCGGCCGGCCGTGCTCACGCGGTGCACTCGCTTCGCAGGGGCGCAGCTGCGGGTGGGTGTGCAGGAGAGTGACTTCTTCGACCATGCGGACGTGCGAGGGCCGCAGGCGCAGCCATCGTTCGATCCGGGGCGCGCCCACGCCGTGACCGTGGACGGCACCCGCGGCATCCCCGGCATCTGGGCCGGCGGCGGTGAGGGCGCGAAGTACTGGCTGCACGTGCCGACCTGAAGAGCCGCGGCCTGGACGACGTCCTGATGGTGGTCTGCGACAGGCTCAGAAGCCTTCCCGAGGCCGCGGAGACCGTCTCCGGCCTCGCGCGATCGTCAGACGACTCCTGGGGACGGAGATATCCGGCGATCGCGAAGCTGTAGTCGGACGACTGGGCCGAGTTCGTCCTGCCCGCGGGCACTTCCCCAGCGAGGCCGCTGCCCTCACGTGCGTCTGCGCGGCGCTGATGAGCCCGGACCCGAGCGGCAAGGGCCACAAGGGGTGGACCATGCGCTGGAAGGCGCCCCCGAACGCGTTGCGGATCGCCTTCGAGGGCCGCCTCACCCCGGCCGGCCACTGACCACTCGACTCGGCAACCAGGATCAGCTGGTGAGTCGACACACCCGTCCGAGCGTCACACCCGGGGCGGGTCGAGCCTCAGCCGGTCGAACTCCCCGTCGGACCACGCGACGTCGACGGCGCAACCGTCCCCGTCCTCAGTCATGACGACGTTCGGCATCATCGGCGCGAGTGGGTCGCTCTCGCCGGTGAGAGTCACGGCGACCGCCGTGACCTGGCCGTCCTCGACGGGCAGAGCGCTGCGCAGTTGCGGGACGGCGCTGTGGCGGCCCATCGGGTTGGCGCCCGCGGTGCGTTCGACCGTGCCGTTCCACCGGCCGACCAGCCCCACGACCGTGGAGCGCAGCGGCCGTCCGGTACGCAGGGAGACCTCCGCCGCGTTCGTCGGGCACTCTCCTGTCGGTGGTTCCCCGTCGGCCAGGGGGTAGCCGCCGATCCGCAGGTGCCAAGGGCCCGCGGCGACTGCCGCCCGGTTGCCCTCGGCGTCCATGTCGGGTCCGGAGAGCGGGTCCGGGTCCATGTCGACCCGTATGACGCGCACTTCCACCGGTCCTCGCAGCACCGAGGCCACCGTCAGCCACGGGCCGGCCTCGAACCGGTGGGGTGGGCCCGCCGTCTCGAACCACAGGTCCCGTGCCGGACCGACCAGCCAGTGGGCACGGTGCCGGGACACCGCGGTGCGCGTCCCGAGACTCAGGCGCCGCAGGGGCCGGCGATGGCTGGCGCGCCCCCTGCTGTCGACGAGGGCCACACAGGAGTCGACGGGCGACGTCTCGGCCCGGAGGCCGCTGTCCGGGGCGGTGGCGTTGGAGTAGCCGATCCGGCCGTAGACCGTGTCGTCGAGGCCGAACCAGCGGGTCGGTTGCTGGTCCGAGCCGTGATTGACGACGCGCACCAGACGGTCGGCCTTGGTGGTGGAGACCAGCCAGCCCGGCGGCCCGAGCGAGAGGGCGGTGTCGTGTTCCTCGGTGAGCAGGGGTTCTTCCCGCCGGGTCCACACCGGGTGGTCGTCCGGGAGCACGAGACCCGCGAAACCCTTGCTCGACCAGTACGGGCTGCCCGGACCGGAATACCCCTGGCGGATCGGGGTGAAGGCGCCGTGCCAGCCGATCGGCTGCAGTCCCGCCGCGTTCCACGCTCCCCGCTCGGCGAAGTAACGCAGGGTCCCGCTGGCCAGTCGCCGGGTGCGTCCCGGTGACAGTGGCGTGGCGTCGAAGACGGCGCCGACCCAGAAGGGGGCCAGCGTCGCGAAGCGGTACGTGAGCGAGCGCCCCTGGAACAGCGGCGGACCGTCCGCGCCGACGAGGTGCTGCGCCTGGCCGAGCCACGAGCGCAGGCGATCCCGGTCGGTCGAGGTGCGCACGGGGTCCGCGTCGGCGCCGAGCATCCGCGACCACCACAACGGGTAGAAGTGCATGGCCCAGCCGGCGTAGTGGTCGTAGGCGCGGTGCTCACCGTCCGGACCGGCTCCGTCGGTGTACCAGCCGTCGCCGGAGTACCACTCCTCGACACGGGCGAGGTTGCGCTCGATGTCCTCGCGGCGGGTGGGTGCTCCCACGGAGGCCAGGAACGCCTGGACGATGTTCTGGAACCACACCCAGTTGTTGTTCGGGTAGGTGACTCCGACGGAGCCGGAGAGCCAGTCCACGACGCGCTGCTGTTCGCTGTCCGACAGGGTGTCCCAGATCTGTCCGCGGGTCTCGTGGAGGGCGATCGCCACCGAGGCGGCCTCGACCCGCGCCTGGTGCACGTCGTGGAGTGCCGGCCATGTCTCACCGGATGCCGGGTCGGTGCCGGAGACGAGCCCCCGGGCGTACCACCGTGCCAGTTCGGTCGCTTCGGGCGCCGTCGGGTCGCCCGCGATGCGGAACGCGGCGGCGAGGAAGGTACGGGCGAAGCCCTCCAGCCCGTCGCTGAGCCGGCCGGCCCGGCTGGCCGGGCCCGGGAGTCCGATGAGCCCGTGGCCCGGTGACGCGTAGGGCCGGACGGAGCGCACGGTGTGGTCGGCCAGCGCGGTCCAGTGCGCGCGTGTCCAACCGGTCGAGGGTGACAGCGTGAAGTCGGCGGGTGGCAGGGAAGAAGGAAGCACGGTTGTCCTTGGTGACGCGTCCGGCCTGTGGTGGTCCTGGTTCCGGGCGCTCATGCCGAGAACGCCAGGTGGTGCTTCAGCACCGGGTGGGCGAACCCGTCGCCGGCGGTCCACCGGGAGATCTCACTCAGCGCGGCGTCGGTCAGGCGGCGCAGCTCGCCGCCGACCGACCCGGCGATGTGTGGGGTGAGTACGACGTGCTCGCAGTCCCACAGGGGATGGTCGGGCGGAAGTGGCTCCGGGTCCGTCACGTCCAGCACGGCCCGGATACGGCCGGCCAGGAGCGCCTGTGTCAGCGCCGGGGTGTCGACGACCGCACCGCGTGCGGTGTTGAGGAGGAGGGCGCCCGGCCTCATCGCGCCGATGAGTTCGGCGGTGACCAGCCCGCGGGTCTCGGGCAGGAGGGGCGTGTGAAGGGTGATCGCGTCACTTCGGGCGAACAGCTCGTCGAGACCGACCGGACTGGCTCCCATCGCGGCCGCCTCCGCGGGGCCCACGTAGGGGTCGTGCAGGAGCACGTCGATGTCGTGGGGGCGCAGCAGCTCCATCAGGCGCCGTCCTACCAGCGAAGCGGAGACGACACCCACCACCCGGCGATAGTTCCCCTCGCAGCGGGGTGTCCGTCCGTCGCGGCGCGTGCTGCGGAAAGCCCGTGCGGTGCCCAGGAAGTCCTTCCCGTCGAGGAGGAGCACCCCCAGGCTGTACTCCGCGACCGGGAGGGCGTTCGCGGCAGCCGCGGAGGAGACCTCGATGCCCCGGCCGAACAGTTCATCGGTGGCCAGCCCCTTCACGGAGCCCGCGGTGTGGACGACGGCTCGCAGGTGGGGCGCCGCGGACAGCACCCTCGCGTCCAGGGGCGGGCAGCCCCAGCCCGTGATGAGCAGTTCGGCGTCGCGGAGGGCACGAACCGCCCGTTCGCTGCCGAACTCGTCGAGAGCGGCCCCTGGCGCGAGACGGACCAGGCCGGCGAGTGCGGCGCGGAACTCACTCGTGATCAACTCGGTGGCGGCGGCCGCGCTCATCGCCAGGGCGGCGTGGGGACGGTGCAGAGCGTGACCGGTCGTGCCGTCGGTGCTCATCGTGTACTCCATCGCGGTCGGGCCCTGCCCCACCCGTGGGCGGACCTGGCGGTGGCGGCCCGTCGAGGACACCGCGGAACCGTGTCCCGGCCCCGGCACCGTGTCGGCCGGTGGTGAGGCGGTCGGGGCACGGCCTTCGTGCGGGGAAGCGGCATCAAGGGTTCGTCCTTCTGCCAGAGGCGTGCGGAGGACCGGCGCCGGAGCGGACGTCACCGGTGCACGATGTCCGCTGGTGGCTTGTCTGTCAAAGTACGAGGGGACGCAAATGAAAGGTTTCATACAAGTCTCTGCCGAGACTCTGGCACGCGGGGTTACTCAGGTCAAGACGCGAGACCGCACAGTCTGCCCAGCCAGTTAGCTACGGGCGTGCGGTTCGGTCCTCACCCTTGGCCGCCGCCCGGCACCTCACCCGCGAGCGCGGTAATGAATCCATTCAAGACGGCCTCGCCTTCGGGCCGCGAGGTCGAGCCGGCTCCGGCGGCCGGGGCAGGGCGTGTCGGTGCCCGGCGGCGGACGCCGTCGTGGACCGCTCGGTGCCCGGCGCCCGCAGATGCCCGTGAACGACGAGGAGGCCGCTCGTCCGGGGAAGCCGCCGAAGGGCGGGCAGGGGCCGGCCTCGGCGCGGGTCAGAAGTCGGCGGGGCAGTCCGCCGCCCAGACCCCGAACCGGGTCGCCTCGATGTAGTCGGTCGGGCCGGGGCGCATCCGCATCCAGACCTTGGTGGACAGAACGGCCTCCTCGCGCCGGGTGAAGTCCCTGACGGCCTGGCCGACGATCTCCTCGCTGCTTCCGGCGCTGTTCCCATTGGCCGTGCCGCAGAAGTTGACGCCGCCCTCCAGGGCCTGCTTGCTGATGTCCCGGCTGGCGTCCGCGCCCAGCGACCAGGGCTCGCCGCCCCGGTCCGGCTCGCCGAAGCTCATGCAGTCGAGGGCGATGGCGGAGGCTTCCAGCCCGGTCGTTCCGAGTTCGATGTGTCGCACGCTTCGGAACCCAGGGGTTGGAGCGCGTTCTCACGCACACTCGGAGGCGTGGGGCATGCGCGCCCTGTCCAGTTCGACCGTTTCGGTCAGACGTAGCAGAGACCCGGTCATGGCGAGTGACGAACTGTCAGTTCTCGGCCGAGCGCGTGGGGCACTGCTCGGCCATCCCGGCGGCGCACCGCCTCGCGGGTCCGTCGCCACGACCGAACATCGGTCAGTGAACGGCGGCGATTCGTCACGCGATACCGAGTACCGCCCCCGCAGGACGGAGGGCATCGTCGGAGAGGGGACCGCGAGGTAGTGGCCGCGATCACCTTCGTGGCCCCCCGGGGCTGCATCTGGAAGCAACTGTCGCCGGGCTCCGCCCTGTCGGGCGTGACCGCGTGAAGGACACGGTCTCCGACTTCCCGCTGGTGGTCCGGGAGAGGACGGCGGACCGCACCCCGGCCGTCCGACCCGGCCCGCCGTCGTGCGGAAGCGGCCCGGGGCCGGCGTGTGCCCGGCCCACTGGCCACGGACATCGCCCGGGGGGCAACTACCCAGGGTCGGGCGTGGAGGCCGATTGAAACGATACTGAAACCACCACAGCGGCGGGATGCCGTCGGATTGCGTCAACGACCCATACAGGAGTGAAGGGTTGACGGCCGTTGGGCAACGCCCTAGCGTCTGCGGCTGAAACGTATCACCCACAGTCGGCCGCTCCTCGGGACTCTGCGAAGGGGTGCGCCACTGCCATCGTGCCGTCTGCCGGCCCACCCGGCCGGTGGCGTTCCGGCGAAATCCGCGGCGCGGCACCCACCCCCCTCCACCTGGGTGAAAGGACAAGCCCATGACGCCCAACCCTTCCCGGGACCGCTCCGCCGCCGAGAACCGCCCGGCCGACCCGCGGTCAGGCCCGGGCCGGCGCACGCTCCTGGCGTCCGCGGCCGGTGCCGCGGCCGCCATGGCGCTGGGCGCCGGCGGCCGCGCCTCGGCCGCGTCGGCCGGTTGCGCCCGCCCGGCCGCGGCGATGGCCGGCGGCCCGCTGGTACTGGACAACACCACCGACGCGGTGGGGATCTGCTACAGCGTCTGGCACAACCTCGCCGCCGGCCCCGGCCGGACGATCTATGACAACATCGACATCCTCGCCGCCGCACAGGCGAGCGGCACCCCGCCCGCCTGGGGCCCCCTGAACGCCTTCCACTACTGGGGCCGCCCCGCGAACGGCTACTACCGCTCCGACGACGCCGCGGTCCTGCGCACCCATGCCAGCCAGCTCAGCGCCGCCCGCGTCGACTTCGTCGCGGTCGACGCCACCAACGTCCAGGGCGCCAGAAACTCCTACAGCGACAACCTCTACTACAACCCCATGAAGGTTCTGCTCGACACCTGGCGCGACATCAGGGCGGCGGGCGGCTCGACACCGTACGTGGTCCCCTGGGTCGGCACCGCCGCCTCCAGCCCCGACCCGGCAGGTCCCGGCCGTGAGACGTGGAACGCCTACTACGCCTCCGGCGCCTACAACGACCTCTTCGTCACCTACCGGGGCAAGCCCCTGCTCCTCACCACCGACACGCTGCCCGACGAGCTGCGCACCCGCTTCACCCTGCGCAAGATGTGGGGCCTTCAGGGCAGCCTGCCCGAACAGGAGTGGAGCTTCCTCCAGGACTACCCCCAGAAGGTCGCCATGTCGGGCGGCGCTCCTGAGCAGATCGCGGTGTGCACGGCACTCCAGCACTCCTACATGACCGCGCCCGACGCGGTGGGCCGCCAGGGCGGCCGCACGTTCCGCGACCAGTGGAGCCGCGCCTTCGACATACGTCCCAAGGTGGCCATGCTCACCTGGTGGAACGAGTGGATAGCCCAGCGGTTCGAGGACGCTTCGGGCAACACCCGCTTCGTCGACAACTACAACGAGCCCTACAGCCGGGACATCGAACCCATGGACCCGGGCCAGATCAACACCCACTCCGACATCTACTACCAGTGGATGAAGATCTACATCAACGCGTACAAGAACCACCAGCCCTTCCCCACGAACCTCATCCAGTCCTGACCGGGGCGCCCTCGCCGACCGGCGCGTCCCCGTCCCCATGTCCCCCGCACCGCTGAGTGCCGCCCCTGGAGCGTGAGCATGACCGAGGAAGGTTCCACCGACACAAGCCGGTTCGGGCGGAGGAGCGTCCTGCGGACGCTGGCCGCCGGAGCCGTGGCCGGCGGCGCATCACTGCTGGCCGGCGGGCCCGCCTGGTCGTCCCCGGCCGGGTCCGAGCCCGATGTGCGGACCCTGGTCCCCGGTGACCTGTCGTTCTCCGAGACCGCGGCCTTCACGCCGTACTCGGTGGTCTCTCCGAACTTCCGGCGGCTCGACGACCGTTTCCGCACCGACATCCTCGGGCGGTACGAGCGGCTCAGCCCGGTGCCGGGGGAGGCGGAGGCCGGCCTGACCGCCGGCGGGGGAGCCCTGCGGGCGGCGGGGACGTCGCCGTACTTCACCCTCCTGCGGTCGGCGACGGCCCAGCGCGCGCCCTACTCGGCGGCGGTCGCCGACGTGCGCGCCCTGGCGGGATGCGGGGGGAAACAGGACACGGTCCTGGTGGGCCTGGCCCGGGACGCGGACCGCCACATCATGGGCTGGTACAACAACGCGACCGGTACCGCCGGCGTCGACGTCACCGTCGACGGCGAGGTGACGACGGTCGGCGCCGTCCAGGCGAAACTGACCGCACCCTTCCGGCTGGCCTTCACCCTGGCCGGTCCCGGCGTCAGCGTGCTGGCCGACGAGGGCGACGGCTGGCGCGTGCTCACCCAGACGGTGCTGGACGGGCTGTTCGACCTGCGCGGTATCGGAGGCAGCGTCGCCAGCACCACCTTCGATGTCGCTCCGAAGGTGCCGGCCGACGGCACCCTGGGCCAGCTCTTCACCGCCGACCGGCCCTTCACCGGCGTCGGCGGACGGTTCCCGACGTACCGGACCGCCGGGTGCGCGGTCACCCTGTCGCTCTACCGCGGCGGTCCCGGCGGAGAGCTGGTCACCAGGTCCCGCCTCACCGACGTGCCCGACAACGCCTGGCAGTTCCTGACCGCCGACGAACCGCTGCCCGCCGGCACCTACTACCTGGAGCAGTCCCAGCCCTCGGGCCCGGTGGCCTGGTGGACGAGCAGCACCGACGCGGTGGACTGGGGAACGGCCTACGAGAACGGCGAGGCCGTCGAGGGGGACCGTACGATACGGGTGCTCTTCCCGGCCGCCGAGACCGCCGCCCAGCTCCTCGCCGCCTACCGGAACACCGTCGGGGTGCGCGCGGACAGCGGCACCATCGTCCTCGACCGGTTCGAGGCCGGGTACTTCGGGCAGGCCGGCGTCCGCGACCCCTGCATCGTGACCTGGCCCGACGGCCGGCCCTACATCAGGGGCGGCAGCCTCTACCTGACGCTGACCAACAACGGCCTCGGCGGCGGCATCTCGTCCGCCCACATGGGCGTCTTCCGCATGCCGCTGGACGACTACGGAAAGCTGGAGGAGGTCGGCAAGATATTCCAGGCCCGCGGCAACCTGGTGCTGGGCGACCACGCGGGCCAGGTGGTCTACGACCCGGCCGCCCACCGCTTCCGCGTCATGGCGGTGACCTTCGGCGACAACGACGTCTACGGCGACTCGGTGACGGAGTACGCGACCGCGCGCGACGACATCCTGCACGGCGTCAGCGTCCTGGCGCCCCGACCGGTGGTCCGCGGCATCGACCCCTATCCGGTGCGGATCGACGGACGCTGGCTGCTGGCCCTCAGCGATGGCGGCCGCACTGTCCTCTACCGTTTCCGCGACGACGACTTCAACGGGCCGGCCGTCGCCGCCGAGAACGACAACGGCGGGGTGTACTACGAGGGCACCAAGCTGTGCAGGATCGGCCCCGAGTGGTACGTGCTGACCAGCAGCGGCAGCGACTACCGCGTGTACGACCTGCGCGGCACCCTCGTCGGCAACCTCGACGCCCCCCACCCCAGCGGCTACATCCCGCACCCCATGGTGCTGCCGGTACCTCTGGCGGGGAACCGCACGCGCTTCCTCCACCTGAGTATGGAAGGGGTGAGCGACCCGGTGTCCGGCGCCTTCGGCCGCTTCCGCGTCAACACCTCCGACCAGACCGTGCGCGGCCGGGAGTTCCCGGCCCGCTGACGGCCGCGCGGCCCCCCGCGCAGACGGCGGCCGCCGGGTCCCAGAGGCACCCGGCGGCTCTCGTGGTGCCCGCGCGGTGGTCCACCGCGCGGGCACCGGCGTCCTAGGACGCCTTGAAGCGGGCCGCCCGCTGCTTGAGCAGGTCCAGGTACCGCGTGCCCAGCTCGACGCTGGGCTCGATGCCGTCGCTGAACTCGGGCGACATCTCCTCACCGGGGTGCTCCGGGCAGCCGGTCCACTCGTTGAAGGACTGCACGAGCACGACCTGGGGGCCGACGGCCACCGCCCGGTCCCAATGGGAGACGCTCGTCCGCCCGTTGCCGCGGCCCTCCCGCTTGTCCGCGTCGGCCCAGCCGTTCGGGTCGCCCCGCACGCCCGCGGTGACGACCATCGCCTCGGGAACGCCGTCGACCACCGGGTACGTCTGAGGGCCGCGGTCTCGCAGCAGGCGTCCCTGCTGGACGGCTCGGTCAGCAAGTACGGCTACTGGTCGCGGGCGGGTGTGCCGGCGTAGCCGATCAGCAGCGGCTTGTCGCGGAACCGCTGGTAGAGCGATGTCGTCCGCGGTCCGGGTCCGCCGGGTAGTCGATGTTGTTCGACCAGTCGATGAGGAGGAAATCGACGCCGGCGTCCGCCAGCCATTCGCCGTGCTCCCGGATGACCGCGGAGTCCGCGGAGCCGTAGGCGCCCAGCCGGGGCGTGCCCCAGGTGCAGCCGCCGTCGCTCCCCCAGCTGGTCGGGGGGAACCAGGTGGAGTAGGCGATGCCGACCAGACGCCCGGTCGCGGCGCCGGCCCGGCCCCGCGCCGCCGAGCGCGGGCAGTCCGGCCGCGCCGAGCGCCGCGGCCGCGGCGCCGGCCAGGACCGACCGGCGCCGAGGGGAAGGGGACCGGCTCAGGGGGTCCTCGCGGTGCGGGGACGTGGGGTCACGGGTAGACCTCCGCACGGTCGAAGCCGATGTACGTCGCCTGCGACGCGCTGCTCTTGGTCCCGGTGTTGCGGATGCGCAGGACATGGGTGCCCGCGCCCAGTTGGGGGCTGACCCACAGCACGCGCTCGCCGTCGCGCACCGGGCCGTAGTAGTCGACGGTGGTCTCGGGACCGTTGTCGACGGACAGCGCGGCGATGCCGTTGCCGACGTCGCGTACGCCGAGCAGCGCGATCCGGCGGCCGGTGAAGGTGATGGTCGCGGTGGCGCCGCTCCGGTCGCTGTAGTGGTCGTCGCCCCGGTAGCAGTGGACGCCGCAGCCGGCGCCTGCGGTCCAGCCCGCCGAGTAGCTGACCGTGTTGGTGCCGCCGCCGGCCGCGGGCAGGTGCCAGACCTGCGGCCACTGGTTGTTGCAGGTGTAGATCTGGAGCTGGGTGCCGTTCGCGGTGTTGCCCGCGTCCAGGTCGAGGCAGCGGCCGGAGACCGGGTTGAGCAGCGAGCCGTCGGGCCGCGGCTGCCAGAGCTGGTTGGCGCCGCCGTGGCAGTCCCACAGGTGCACCTTGCTGCGGTCGGCGGTGCCGTGTCCCTCGACGTCCACGCACTTGCCCAGGGAGCGCAGCGTGCCGTCGCCCGGCTGCGTCCAGGTCTGGTCGCGGCTGCCGAGGCAGTCCCAGATCTGGACCGCGGCCCCGGTGGTGCCGGTGTCGTCCCCGGCGACGTCCACGCACTTGTCCGTCGTACCGGGGCCGGTGATCGGACCCGTCGCCGTCCCGCCCGCGGCCGTGTCGGTGTCGTTGATGACGGCGGGTGCGGGCCCCGGGTCGCCGGAGGGCAGCGCGAGGTCGGCGCCCACGGCCACGGGCTTGCCGAAGTCGGGTGTGCCGTCGCTGCGCCAGGTGAACCGCTGGGCACGTGTGTCGCGGCCCGCGTAGGTGTTGTCTCCGGAGGCGTCGGTGTTCTTGGCCTGGTAGACGATCCAGTCCTGGGTGCCGTCGGGGGAGCGGAAGAAGCCGTTGCTGCCCACGCTCCACACTCCCGCCGCAGGATCGGAGGCGAAGACCGTACCGTCGTTGCGCCAGTTGCCGCCGGACATCGGATCGGCGCCGTCGGGGATGGACAGCATGCGCAGCTGGTAGCCGGGCTTGCCGGTGTCGCAGACGGAGTAGGTGAGGAAGGTGCGGCCGTTCCGGTTGAGGGTGGCGGGGGCTTCGGCGACCGCGTCGCAGATGTCGACCGGCATCTCGTAGCTGGAGCCGGTCAGTGTCCAGGGGTTGGCCATCGGGGCTATGCGCAGCCGGTCGAAGCCGCAGCAGTAGCCGGAGGCCCAGACGAAGTACAGCCTCCCGTTGTGGAGGAAGGGCACGCCGTCGATGCCGAAGTAGCCGCTGCTGGGATCGTTGAGCTGGGCCTTGTAGTGGTACGGGCCGGCCGGTGTGCCGCCCTGTGAGACGGGCCGGTCGGACTCCAGCACCTGCATGCGGTGGTGGCCGATGTCGCCGTCGTCCCCGGTCCAGTAGACGTACCAGTGGTCGTTCAACTGGACGACGACGGGTGCCCAGATGTCGCGGTTGCGGGACGGGTCGGTCTCGGTCCAGACGATCTGCGGGGTGGCGGCGAGCAGTTGGCCGAGGCTGGTGGCCGACCGCATCCGGATGGTGTTGTCACCGCCGGTCGCGATCGCGTAATAGCGTCCGGCGAAGAAGGTGATGTAGGGGTCGGCGTCCGGGCTGAGCGGATTGCGGAAGGTGCCTGCCGGCGCGGCTGCCGGCCGGGCGTCCGCCTGTACGGCGACAGCCGGGGAGGCCGCAGCAGGCCGGGGGGCGGCGGACGCCGGGTGCGGGGCGGCCGCGACGGTGAGCGCGATGACGGCCGCGAGGACGGTGAGGGCGTGGAGGGCCGCGGCTAACGCCTGCCGCAGCGGGCGGAACCGATGCTTGTGCGGGATCATGAGCGCTCCTCATCAGGGGCGGGATTCCTGCACCGCGGACGGGCGGCGGGCAGGGACGGGACCGGACCGGACCGCCGGCCGGGGGTGGCCGGCCGTCCCACGACGCGCGGACCGGCGCCCGTGGTCCGCACGGTGGCGTGCGGACCCGGACGACGGCGCCTGGGACCGCACGGCGGCCGGCAGGATCGGGGCGCGAACAGTATGGCCCCGCGCCGCCGTGTTGTGAATGGATTCAGTCGCTCCCGTTTCCCGCGCTGCCCGCGGACGCGAACTCACGCACCGACTCACCCGCCGAATCTGCGCGGACTCTTGACCTCCTGACCCACTGCCAGAATGATGCGTGAAACCTTTCAGAGTCCCGTGACGGCTTCGCGCCCTGTCCAGGGCGACGCGCGGCGCGGGACGCCCGCTCCCGGACGCCATCCGCCGGGGGCCGCACGCGTCGCCGTCCGCTGAGCCGTACCTCTGGCCGACGACCCCCCACCGCGTCCGAGGAGAGACAGATGGACCAGTCAGAAGCGAGGGCCGCGCACCGCGTGCCGCGGCACAGCCTGCTCCGGACAGGCAGGCCCCGGCGCCGCTCCGCGCGGCAGCACCTGATCGCCGCCGTCTCGGCGTCGGCACTCGCGGCGGGCCTGCTGCTGGCGGGCACCGGCCCCGCGACCGCCGACGTGGCGGGCCCGATCCACGGACCCGGCGACTCCGGCAAGTGCCTGGACGTCCTCGGCACCGCCGGGAACAACGGCTCGGCGGTGGACATCTGGGACTGCGACGGAACCGCGGACCAGAACTGGACCGTCGGCTCCGACCACACCCTGCGCTCGATGGGCCGCTGCCTGGACGTCAGCGGCTACGGCACCGCGAACTTCAGCCCGGTGCACCTGTGGGACTGCCACGGCGGCGCCAACCAGGTCTGGCAGCCGCAGCCCAACGGCTCCCTGCTCAACCCGGTCTCCGGCCGCTGCCTCGACCTCAACGCGGGCAACACCGCGAACGGCACCCAGCTCCAGATCTACGACTGCAACAACCAGTGGCCGCAGGTGTGGCACCTCCCCGGCCAGGGCTCCGGCGGCACCTTCGGCAACACGGTCATCCACCCGGACAAGCTCGGCGTCTACGCGATCCCCGACCTCTCCTACGGTGACGCGGCCCGCACCGACGCCTCGCTGCGCACTCTGCACGCGCTGCTGCCCGGCGCGTGGATCCGCTGGGACAACGAGACCGGGCACGCCCAGCAGAACCCCGCCAACGTCGAGGCGTTCGTCTCCCGGGTGAACCGGGCCGGCATCCCGATGATCATCGCCGCCTGCTGCGTGGACGGCTACGACAACTGGTGGGCGCGCGGCGGCAGGCAGCCGACCGTCTCGATCTCGCAGATCGCCGACGGGCCCTACCTCTCCTTCGCCGACCACCTGCGGCGCACCTACCCCAACGTCCGCTACATCGAGACCATCAACGAGGCCGACACCAGCTGGTTCGTCGCCGACCCCGACAACGTGGGCGCCTGGAACCACTACATGGACCGGCTCTACGCCGCCACGGGTAACGACTTCGCCCACCTGATGGGGCCCGCCAGCGCCTTCCGCGACAGCGGCATCTACAAGGCCACCGTCGGCCGGTCCGAGATCCAGCAGATCTCCTACCACACCTACGGCGGCTGGCAGTCGCTCGGCGACGTGCCGGGCAAGCAGGGGACGTGGGTCACCGAATACGGCGACAGCTCGGTGCCGGACTCCGTGGGGCACTCTCCGGGCTTCGTCCTCGCGGACCTGAGGAACGCCGAGGTCAACGGCAAGCTGTCGGGCGGCATCCGGCAGATCTTCTACGTCAACCTCCAGAGCATGGTGAACAGCGGCTACCAGGAGGGCGACCACTACGGCTTCTCCGGACAGCTCAGGGCGCTCGCGGCCTACCAGGCCCTCGGCAACGTCTCCACGAAGGTCTGGGCCGACCCCGGCCACAACGACATCATGGCCGCCGACGACGGCTCGGGCTCCTTCGCCGCCCTGCTCTACAACAACAGCGGCTCGACGCTGTCGGGCCAGACCCGCACCGTCCCGAACACGAGCCTTTCCGCCGGAACCCCGCTCAACGTCCTGACGATGACCAACCGCGACAGCGGGGCGGCGCAGTGCGTGCCGCTGTCCGGCCAGAGCGGAGTCGGCGTCTCGGTGGGCGCCGGCTCGGTCTCCGTCACGGCGCGCACCGTCGCCCCCTACGCGGCGGTGCTGGTGACCAGTCGGTCCTGCTCCTCGCTGGCGGGCTGACGGCTCCGCCGCCGGGCCGCGCCTGCGGGCTCCGGGGGCCGCAGGCCCGGCACGGCGGTGGAGCGCGGGCTGGACCCCGGGCCGCCGGGTCAGCGCCGGCCGTGGGCGGTGAACCGCTCGGCGCACGCCCCTTCCCACCGGGCGACGGACGGACGACCGTCGCCCGGCCCGAGGCCGTACCCGCCGTGCGGCAGGACGCGCAACGCCGCCTGGCGGGACGACAGGACCGACCAGGTCGTCCACGAACTCCTGCGCCGCCGGGTCCGGGAGAGGGCCCGCGATCAGAGGACCCGACCCTGGTGGTCCCGGACACCCGGAGTGTTCACACGGCCGCCGGGAATTGAGCCACTACGCCTGGCCGCGATCCGGCCAAGCGGGTGCCCGGCCGTAAGCGGGGTCTCGTCGTGGACGTGCTCGGCCGGGTCGTCGCGGTCGTCGTCCTCGCCACCCCCACCCCCGACCACGCCGCGGGCGTCGTCCCGCTGGACCAGGCCGCCGGACACACCGGCACAACCGTCCGCGATGCCCGGGCCGACCGGTGCTTCAGGAACCAGGTCGTCATGCACGGTGGCGGCCTGGGTGTCGACGTGGAGATCGCCGAACGCGACCCGCAGGTCAAGGGGCTCGTACCTCAGCCGAAGCGGTGGAGGGCCGAGCAGCCTTACGGTGATTCCGATACCGCGCCGGCGCCCGGTCCGTGACCACGAGGGGTCAAGGACTGGCCCCGCCGCGTACCCCTGGCCGGCCGGGCACACGCGCCCGGCCGGCCGATGCGCGACCAGGGCCCCGGAGCGGCTGTTTGTCCCCTGCCCTCGGGGGGACCCTCCGCCCATGAACACAAAGCCAGCTCGCCGCCGCACCGGCCGGAGCCGGATGCTGCGGCTGCTCGACTCCCTGGAGCGTGACCCCAGGGCGGACGCGGCCATCGACGTGCTGACCAGGGGAGTGCGAACTCTTCCGTTGGGCCGGGTCCGGGACGGATTGCACGGCAGGTGGCTCGGCCATCCCGTGCACCCCCTGTTGGTGCAGGTGCCGATCGGCAGCTGGATGTCCGCCGCCGTACTCGACCTGTGGCCCGGCCGTTCCCGTGAGGCCGGCCTCCTGGTGGGTGTCGGACTGGTGGCGGCCGGACCTGCGGCACTGGCGGGCGCGGTCGACTGGGCCGAACTGCACCGGCAGCAGACCCGGGTGGGGCTGGTGCACGCCGTGGCCAACACCGCGGCCGTCGGCCTGTACGGTGCCTCGCTCCTGTGCCGCGTCACCGGACGGGCCGCAGCGGGCCGCGCGTACGGCTTCCTCGGGCTGACGGCGGTCGGTCTGGGGGGCATGCTGGGCGGTCACCTGGCCTACCGGCAGGCTTCCGGCGCCAACCACGCCGAAGAGGTGCCGCACGTCATCGGCGAGGGCTGGCACCGGATCGGCACCGTGGACGAGTTTCCCGCCGGCCGGCCGGTGCGACGTGCCGTGGACGACGTGCCGGTCCTGGTCGTGCGCGAGACCGGCGGAACCTTCCACGCGCTGGCCGATCGGTGCAGTCATCTGGCGGGCCCGCTGTCCGAGGGCACGGTCGCGGACGGGTGCGTCCGGTGTCCCTGGCACGGCAGCGTGTTCAGGCTTTCGGACGGCTGGAACGTCCGGGGTCCCGCCACCGCTCCCCAGCCCGCCTTCGACACCCGCGCAGTCGACGGGCACGTGGAGATCAGGCTGCGCCGCGGGGACGGCACGGCGGGTCCGGCACCGAGCGGTCAGGACGAGGCACCGGCGCGGGCAGGAGAGGAAGAGAACCTTGAGCGCGGCATCTGACGGCGGTATCGCGGAACGGCTGAGGCGACGGCTGCAACGCACCGAGCGCACCTACTCGGCGGGGGAGGACCGTCCGCTGCGCGGCTACGCGGCGGCCATCACGGCCTTCGGGGTGTACACGGCGGGATGGGCGGCGGTGGTGAAGCTGCGCGGACGACCGCTGCCGGACCGGCCCGTGCCCTGGGACGTGGCATTGACCGCGGTGGCGACCTTCAGGCTGAGCCGGCTGCTGACCAAGGCGTCGGTGACCAGTCCGCTGAGGGCCCCCTTCACCACGTTCGAGGGCCCGCAGGGTCCGGCCGAGCTGCACGAGGAGGCGCGTTCCGAGGGCGCCAAGCACTCCGTCGGCGAGCTGCTGACGTGCCCGTTCTGCATGAGCGTCTGGGTGGCCTCGACCCTGACCGCCGGGCAGCTGCTCTGGCCGCGCGCCACCCGCACCACGATGGGAGCGCTCACCGCGCTGGCCGGTGCGGACGCCCTGCAGCTGACGTACAGCGCGCTGGTGGAGAAGACGACCGGTGAGTGATCCCGTCCGTACGGGCGTGAGGGGCCTCGGGGCGGCGGCACGGTGCGGCGGTCACCGTCCCCGGGGCCGGGGCCCACGTCGGAGTGACGGCCGGGGCGCAGATCCGTGTGCCGTCGCCCGGGGCGCGGAGGGGACATCCCGTGGTCCGCGCTGTTCACCGCGGGCTCCTTCCCTCGCAGGAGCCGAGTCCCCACCCACGTGGCCACCCACCGCCTGACAGCTCCTCGACCGGTGGCCACCGCGTCAGAAAAGCCTGGCCGACTGACCCCCGTCGAGTACGGCACCACACGACCCCAGCGGCAGCCTGGCTGTACACCCCCCACTCGCTCGACGTGCCGGCACGTCGAGCGAGTGGGGTCCTCCGAGTGGATGACCCTTCGGGCGTGCAAGACACCTCGGGCGGAGGACTCGGGCAGGGGAGGGGGCTTCCTAGGCTGAGGCGGTAGGAAGCGCACACCCTGGAGGACGCGTGATCAAGGCCGAAGGTCTGACCAAACGATATGGGGACAAAATAGCCGTCGACGGGCTGACGTTCACCGTCAAGCCGGGTGTCGTCACCGGTTTCCTGGGGCCCAACGGCGCCGGCAAGTCCACGACCATGCGGATGATCATGGGGCTGGACTCTCCCACGTCCGGGTCGGTCACCGTCAACGGCAAGCCGTTCGCGGAGCACGCGCGCCCCATGGCGGAGGTGGGAGCGCTGCTGGAAGCCAAGGCGGTGCACACCGGCCGCTCGGCACGCAATCATCTGCTGGCGATGGCGGCCACGGCGGGGATCTCGGCCCAGCGGGTCGACGAGGTGATCGGGATGGTGGGACTGGGCGATGTCGCCGGTCGCCGCGCCGGCGCGTTCTCCCTGGGCATGGGGCAGCGGCTGGGCATCGCCTCGGCGCTGCTGGCCGATCCGCAGACGCTGATCCTCGACGAGCCGGTCAACGGGCTGGACCCGGACGGGGTGCGGTGGATCCGCAACCTGCTCAAGCAACTGGCGGGCGAGGGACGCACGGTCTTCCTGTCCTCGCACCTGATGAGCGAGATGGCGCTGACCGCCGACCACATCATCCTGGTCGGCAAGGGCAGGCTGCTGCGGGACCAGTCGATGGCACAGTTCATCGCGGGGGCGTCCGCCGACCTGGTCACGGTCCGCTCTCCCCAGGCAGGCCGGCTCGCCCAGCTGCTGGCCGGCCCCGAGGTGACCGTCCGCGACATCGCGGAGCAGACCCTGGAGGTACACGGCCTGACCAGCGACCACATCGGTTCGACCGCCGCGGGCGCCGGGATCACGCTCTTCGAGCTGGCCACCCACGCGGCCTCCCTCGAAGAGGCGTACATGGCCCTGACCGATGATGCGGTCGACTACCGCTCCACCGTCGAATTCACCGAGGACGCCGCATGAGTACTGCCACCACCGATGCCGCCGCCGTGCTCCATGACCCCCCGGCCCGGGTCGACAGCCGGCCGGTCTCCCTCGCGCGGGCCGTCAAGGCCGAATGGATCAAGTGGCGCAGTCTGCGCTCGACCTGGGCGATGCTGGGCGCAGCCGTGGTCGGGATGCTGGCCATCGGGCTGGTCATCGGTTTCAACACACGCCATCTGACCGGGAACCAGGATGCCAATGACCTGGCGTCCTCGGCGCCGCTGCAGGGCTTCTTCCTGGGGCAGTTGCTGATCGGGGCGCTGGGTGTGCTGTTCGTGTCCAGCGAGTTCAGCACGGGCATGATCCGCTCGACCTTCGCCGCGGTCCCCAGGCGCCTGCCGGTGCTGTGGGCCAAACTGGCGGTGTTCTTCGTGATCACCGCGGTGGTCATGACCGCGGCTACCGTGATCACCTTCCTCGTGTCGCAGGCCGTGATCAGCCAGTCCCGCCCCGGGTTCTCGCTGTCCGCCCCGGGGGTGTGGCGGTATGTGCTGGGCACCAGCCTGTACATGGTCCTGGCCGGGGTGATCGGCGGAATGATCGCCTGGATGGTGCGGTCGACGCCCGGTTCCCTGGTCAGCTTCTTCGCTCTGATCTTCGTCGTGCCCCAGTTGTTCGGCCTGTTCGGTTCGGCGGGCAAGCACATCGCGCAGTTCTTTCCCTCCCAGGCCGGAGAGGCGTTCACGGTGGCCCAGCCCGAGGCACCGCACCTGTCCCCGGGGGCGGGGGTGCTCGTGCTGTGCGCCTGGGCTGTCATCGCCATCGTCGCGGCCTCGGTCACGCTGCGCCGCCGCGACGCCTGAGTGAGACGCTGAGACCGTGTCCGCCGACCGCAGCAGCGCCCTTCGGGCAGCACGTCCGCTTCTGGCAGACGTGCTGCTGGCCTGCGGTGTCGCCCTGATGGCGGCGCTGGCCGACCGCTACGGCCCCGACCACCGCACCGGTTCCGCGCCATACTGGGATGTGGCGCTGGCCGCGCCGCTGGTCCTGCGCCGCCGGGCCCCGGCGACCGCCGCGACGCTGGTCGCAGCGATCTGCCTGGCGACGTGGCTGACCGACGTGGTGGCTGTCGGCGCCGTTCTCGCCGTGCTGATCACGCTGTACTCCCTAGGCGTCTGGGAACAGCGACGCTGGCTGCCGGCGGCGGCCCTGGCCGTGGCCGAGACCGGCGTGATCATGGCTGCCGTGCGGTGGACGCCACAGGTCCACCAGTGGCTGGACGGCCTGATGGCCACCGGCACCGTCACCGCCGCCCTGGTCCTCGGCCTGTACGTCCGTACCCGGCGCGCCCACCTGGCCTCGATGATCGAGCGGGCCGAGACCGCCGAACGCGACCGCGACCACCGGGCCCGGATCGCGGTCGCCGAGGAACGCACCCGGATGGCCCGCGAGATGCACGACGTCATCGCCCACAGCCTGGCAGTCATGATCACCCTCAACGACGCCGTCGCCGCCACGGCCCCCGAAGGGCCCGTACGCGAGACCGTCACCCAGGCCTCGGAGGTCGGGCGTCAAGCCCTCGCTGAGATGCAACGCATCCTCGGCGTCCTGCGCGGCGCCGGACCGGCGGATCTGATGCCCCCACCGGGGATCGAGCAGCTGACGGACCTGGTCGCCATCGCCCGCTCGGCCGGCCTCACGGTGGAACTGGCGATCTCCGGCGAACCGGGGCGGCTGGCGCCGACCACCCAGCTCACGATCTACCGTATCGTCCAGGAGAGTCTGACCAACGTGCTCAAACACAGCCACAACGTCCGACGCGTCGTCGTCACCCTCGCCCACCGCGAGGGCCGCGTGCGGATCCAGGTCTCCGACGACGGCGAACCCGCCGCACCGTCCCACGACCCCGCGGCCGGGCACGGCCTGGCGGGCATGCGCGAACGCACCGCCCTCTACCAGGGACGGTTCCACGCGGGCCCGACCCGCAGCGGAGGCTGGGAAGTCCTCGCCGACCTCACCGTGAACGGCCCGGCCGGTGCCGCATGACGATCCGGGTACTGCTCGCCGACGACCAGGACCTGCTGCGCCGCGGCTTCAAGATGATCATCGACGCGCAGGCCGGCATGGAAGCGGTGGGAGAGGCGGCGAACGGCGCCCAGGCGATCGCGCGGGCGGCAGCGCTGCGGCCGGACGTCGTCCTGATGGACGTCCGCATGCCCGGGACGAACGGGATCGAGGCCACCCGCCACATCGCCGCCCACCTGCCCGAGGTGAAGGTGCTGATCCTGACCACCTTCGACGTCGACGAGTACGCCTTCACCGCTCTGCACGCCGGCGCCAGCGGCTTTCTGCTCAAGAACGCCCGCACCGAGGACCTCGTCGCAGGCATCCGCACGGTAGCCGCAGGCGACGCGATCCTGGCTCCCAGCACGACCCGCCGCCTGCTCGACACCTACGCCGGCACCTTCCGTGCCACCGGTCCGGGCGCACCCCCGGCGGACGTCCTGGCGCCGTTGACCCAGCGTGAGCGGCAGGTGTTCGCGGAAATGGCGTCCGGCCTCACCAACCAGGAGATCGCCGACCGCCTCGTCCTGTCGGAGACCACGGTCAAAACGCACGTCGCCCGGGTCCTGGCCAAACTCCAGCTCCGCGACCGGATCCAGGCAGTCATCTTCGCCTACGAGAACGGACTCACCACACCGGGCCACTGACAAGCACCTGAGGACCCACGGATGCCCGCGGGGTTGTCGTCGAGACAGATCCTCATCGGGCGAATCGGCGCGCTTGAGCGCGACCAGCCCGGACCGGCTCCCGCAGTGCCGGGTCAGCGAACCTCGAGGGCCTGTATCGAGTTCCCCGTCTGCGCCCCGACGCCCGGCGATACAGGCCCTAGTAGCTGTCGTACCTGGGCTCGCCGTTCGGCCGGTAGACGCCGACGACGGTGCCGCCCTTCGTGGTCGACACACTGACCGGCTCCAGGGCAGTGGGGATCGCCCCACTGGCGAACAGCCGCTTGCCGGTGCCGATGATCACCGGATGGATGGTCAGCCGGTACTCGTCGACGAGGCCGTGCCGCATGAGGGTCTGGGCGAGGTCCCCGCTGCCGACGACGTTGACGTTGCCGCCGTCGGACGCCTTCAGCTGACGTACGGCATCGACGACATCGCCCTCCAGCAGCGTGGAGTTCCGCCACTCGACGGACGCCAGGGTCCGGGACGCCACGTACTTGCGCATGCTGTTCATCCGCTCGGTGAACGGGTTGTCGGGGTCGGCGGTCGGCCAGTACGACGCGAAGATCTCGTACGTCCGGCGGCCGAGCAGCATCGCTTCGCAATGCTCGTACCAACCGGCGATGGCCGTGCCGACCTCGTCGTCGTCCACCGGTTTCTGCCAGCCGCCGTGCTCGAAGCCGCTCTCGGCGTCCTCGTCCGGACCGCCCGGCGCCTGCATGACGCCGTCCAGTGTCAGGAACGTGCAAACGATGATGTTGCGCATGGTGCGCTCCCTTCCTCGACGGGTAGACGGCCCAACCGCCGGAAACTCATCGGCGAAGCCAGGTGCGGACGCCCTTGTCGAGGGCTTGGACGCTCTTGCGTACGCCGCGTCCCATCCGTCCCTTCGGCGTACGAGGGCGGGCAGACGTGTTGCGTACGACGATTACACCCACACGGGCGGCGCACTCGCCGAATGCTTGAGAGCGCCCCCACAGGACCGTTATCAACGACGCATGCCGAAGTCTGTGCTGCGGGGCCCGGCCGCCGTTCCCCTCGCTGACGTGCCCCAGACCGTCTCCTCTCCCGTCCGCTTTCCGGCACTGGCAAAACGGCGATGATCCGCCGGCCGGCAGCGGCACGCGCGGGGAGGTTCTCGTCGCCGGGGCGATGGAGCCGCCCACGGTGGGCCGAGGTGCCGTCCGACGGGAGGCCGCTGGTAATCCTGCTACGACCAGGTGCGGGTCTCGTCGGCCTGCGGTCCCGACGTCGACCACAGGGGCCCGCTGGCCGGGGTCTGGGACAGTGCCTCGACCTGGTCAGCGCGGCGCCGTGACGCGGATGCCAACGACCGGGGAGCCGCTGCCGGAAGCCACTGAAGGCAAGAACCCACCAGCCACACCCGGCCCTCCCGGGCCGCCTGACACCTCACGGAGAGACTCATGACCGAAGCACGAACGACCCGATTCCGGATGTCGACGGTCGCGGCCGCGCTCGCGGCGGCCGGCGGTCTGCTGCTGGTGACGGCGGCGCCGGCGAGTGCCGAGGTGAAGTCGACCTGCGGTACGTACATCTGTGTCGCCACCGCGTATCAGGGCCGCGACTACGTCCAGGACATCACCGTCACCACGAGGGACGGCCTGCCGGGCACGCTGCGGGCGTTCGTCGGCGACTACCGGGGGAGCAAGGCGAACGTCTCGCGGGCGCGGTTCATCGTCAACCGGGAGATCAGGGCCTACCCGAGGCTGGCCGTCTGCGGCGGCCTCGACCGCGGTGGTCGCGTCATCGAGAACCACTGCGTGATGATCCCCTGAGACCCGCACCCGCACGGCCCTCGGTTCACCACCACGGGCCGGGGGATCTGCCACGTCGTCCTTGAGGGCCGCTGTACGAGGTCGCCGAGGAAGGAAGCCGCTTCCCAGTCGTCGCGGTACGCCGTTTCCCGAAGGGGGGAGGGCGTGCCGCGGTGCGGGTAAGGCCCACCGGTACCGCCCGACGCGGATCGAGGTGGCAGCGCAGCCGCACGCCCGCTTGGCCTGGGCCCTCGTCGTGCGTTCCGCGGACGTGTCGCCCACCGTGCGGACAGCGCCGTGTGAAGGGCGTGAGGCAGTCTCGGCGACGTCGGCGTCGGCGTCGTCGTCGGCGTAGGCCGCGTGCGCGTCGCGGGCGGAGGGTGTCCGCGACGTCGCGGATCTTCAGTCGGGCTTCGCGGGCTTCGCGGGCTTCGCGGGCTTCGCGGGCTTCTCCGATCAGGTCGAACAGTGCTCCGCAGGGCGGGTCGATGCCCTCTACCGGACCCACGCCGCCCGGACCTCGCTCCCGCGGCGGCCGGAGGGGCAGCGGCGTGCGGACCGACGGTGCCGGTGATGACCCGGCGCGGACCCCGCGGCCCCGGCCCGGTGAGCGCTCCCGGGGGCCCGAGCCATGTCTCATTCGGCAACCGCTCGCCCTCGAACGGGTGAGAACACTCGCATAACTCACCCCGCTTCCAGGAGACTTGCGTACGGTCGGACGCCGAGTCGTCACCGGACACGACGGGCGGGTGGGTCGGATGGCGAAGTGGTGGGGGCGCAGGACGACGCGGGACTTCCCCGACGAACCGAAGGGACCCGGGCCCGCCGGACCCGAGGACCCCGCGGGTATCGGCGCCGTCGACGACGAGGCCGATCTGGCCACCATCCTGAACCGGGTCGGCCGCACCGCCGACGACCCGGAGGCGATGGCCCACTGGGCCGGTCTGGCGGTCCGCCACCACGGTGTCCGGACGAACGAACACCTGTGGCCCGCCGCGAACCTGCTGTACGGGCGCGGGCTGACCGGCTGTCTCAAGGGCAGGCGGCCGATCCGTCAGCGCCGGCGCCGCGGATCACGGCTGGATGGACGTGCGCAGGCCATCGATGGCCTCGTCGACACTGGGACTGAAGGTGAAGATCTGGTCCAGGCCGACGATGCGGAAGACGCGCCTCAGGTCGTGGTTCAGTCCGGCGATGACGAGGGGGGTCTGGGTGTGCCGGGCACGGTTGTAGGCGGCGACGAGCACGGTGATGCCGGTCGAGTCGCAGTAGATGAGGCCGGTCAGATCGACGACCACAGGAGTCTCGGAGGTGAAGGAGGTCTCTTCTACGGCCCGGGTGAGTTCGGGGGCGGTGTGGTGGTCGAGTTCGCCGGCCACGGTCAACACGACGACTCCCGAGGGGTGGGAAACTCGGGTGGCGGTCAGGATGTGGTCGGTCACCTTTTCTCCTGTTCGGGGACGCTGAGGCCGGTGGGTGGGACGGACAGGGCGAGCAGGGCGGTGTCGTCGCTGACTCCAGCCCCCAGGCCGGTGAAGAGTTCGTGCACCGTGGCCAGCAGGCTGTCGGCGCCCGCGAAGCCCTGCGCGGACAGGTGGCGGATCAGCCCCTCCTCACCGAGCATGCGGCCGTCGGCGGTGCGGGCCTCGGTGAGGCCGTCGGTGTACAGCAGCAACGCGTCGCCGGGGGCGAGGCGGGTGGTGGCCTGGACGAACTGGGGGTCGGGCAGCAGCCCGATGAGCTGACCGCCGGTGGTGGAAATGGACTCCACCGTTCCGTCGGCTCGCAGGGCCAGGGCCGGGGGATGTCCGCCGCCGGCCACGGTGATGGTGAAGGATCCGTCCGAGGCGGCGTCGAGGACACCGAACACAGCGGTGCAGAACCGGGGAGCGTCGCCCTGGTACTCGCCCTTGAGGACGCTGTCCAGGTTGGTCAGGGCGGTGCAGGGGTCAGGGTCGTAGATGGCGGCGGCGCGCAGCGTGTAGCGGGTCAGGGAGGTCAGGGCCGCGGCGGCGGCGCCCTTGCCGCACACGTCGCCGAGGAAGAAGGCCCAGCGGCCGTCGTCGAGGGGGAACAGGTCGTAGAAGTCGCCGCCGACCTCGTCCACGGAGGCGGTGTGGTAGGCGGCGGCCGCGCGAAGGCCGGGAACGGTGGGCAGGGCCGGAGGCAGCAGGGTCCGCTGCAGCGTGCGGGCCAGACGTTCGGCCTCCGCGCGTCGCTGACGTTCGGCGGCCACCGTACGCAGGGTGGACCTGCGCACGTCGAGCCCGTCCATGACCAGCGCCGCGAGGTCCTGCAGTGTGGTGATCTGGTCCGGCGTGGGCGTTCGAGGGCGGGTGCCGAGGACGTTGACCGCGCCCAGGCGGTGTCCGTCGGAGTCGGTGATCGCCGCGGCGGCGTAGAAGCGCACGCCCAGGTCCCGGACGAGAGGGTGGGCAGCGGTGCGCGGATCGGTGAGTGTGTCGGCGATGACGCAGAAGCCGTCGTGCGCCGTGGCGGAGGCGCACAGGCCCGGCTCGCGGCCGATCTCGGGCAGGGCCTCGAAACCGTAAGCGGCCAGGAACCGGACCTGATCGCCGTCGGCGATCGTCACGGCGGCCATCGGTACCCCGAAAGCGCGGGCGGCCAGTGAAGCGATCCTGTCGAAGGTGCCACCGGAGGCACTGTCCGCCGCGCAGTAGTGGCGTACCGCGACCGGCCGCCGCTGCTCTGCCGTCACCGCCTCGTCGAGGCCCACGTCGCGCGGGGCGGGGCGCTGGGTCGCCGTCATGCTGCCTTCCGCCCGATGCCGACTGATGCGAGTGCCGCCCTCACGCGCGGCTGCCTTATCCTACGGGACGCGTCAGGAACTCCCGGACGGACGTGGGAAGCGCCTGTGATGCCCGCACCAGGGCACAGACCGGCCGAGGTCACAATGGAGTGGCCGGGACGGCTCGTCGCACACGGGCTGGGGTGAGAAAGAGGGGTGTTTCAGTGACGCATGCGAACGACGGAGAGCTCACCGTGCCGTCGGCGGTCGAGGCCGACGTCTTCACGGCGGAGACGAAGGTCGGCGCGGACCTGGCCCGTGTCGACTGGGCGGCCTCCCCGCTCGGGGAGCCGGAGGGCTGGCCGCAGAGCCTCAAGACGGCCGTGAGCATCCTGCTGTCGTCGAAGTTCGCCATGTGGATGGCCTGGGGCCCTGAGCTGACCTTCTTCTGCAACGAAGCCTACCGTCGCGACACCCTGGGCCAGAAGTACCCGTGGGCGCTGGGCCGCCCCTCCAGCGAGGTATGGGCGGAGATCTGGAACGACATCGGTCCCCGGATCGACACGGTGCTGACCACGGGCGAGGCCACCTGGGACGAGGCACTGCTGCTGTTCCTTGAGCGCTCCGGCTACACGGAGGAGAGCTATCACACCTTCTCCTACAGTCCCCTGCGCGACGACGCCGGGCACGTGGTCGGCATGCTGTGCGTGGTCAGCGAGGACACGGAACGCGTCATCGGCGAGCGCCGGATGACCACACTGCGGGACCTCGGTTCCGACCCGAGCGTGGTACGCACCGAGCAGGAGATGCTCGACTTCGTCGGAGGGCAACTCGCCCGCAATCCGCACGACCTGCCTTTCACCCTCACGTACCTGTTCCAGGACGACGGCGGCGCCCGTCTCGCCGCCACGAGCGGGATCCCGGCCGGCCACCCGGTAGCGGCCGGCATCCTCCCGTCCGGGTCCGAAACGCTGTGGCCGACCGCTGCCGCGGCCCGGGGGGAGAGCGTCGAGGTGGACCTCGGCGCCGCGCGGTTCGGGCAGTTGCCGACCGGAGGGTGGGACGAAGTCCCCGACCAGGCCCTCGTGGTGCCTTTGCTGCAACAGGGCGGAGCACCGTACGGGTTCATGGTGGCAGGTCTGAACCGCTACCGGGAGTTGGACGAGGGCTACCGCGGGTTCGTGGAACTCGTCGCCGGGCATGTCGCCGCCGGGGTCGCCAGCGCGCGCAGTTACCAGGCCCAGCAGCGCCGGGCCGAAGAGCTGGCCGAGCTGGACCGGGCCAAGACGGCGTTCTTCTCCAACATCAGTCACGAGTTCCGCACCCCCCTCACGTTGATCATGGGGCCGCTGCAAGAGCTGCAGGAGGAGTTCGCCGACGCGGAGCCGCGTGTGCGTGACGAACTGGAGGTCATCCACCGCAACGGACTGCGGCTGGGCAAACTGGTCAATACCCTTCTGGACTTCTCCCGCATCGAGGCGGGCCGCATGCAGGCCACCTACGAACCGGTCGACCTGGCGACGGTCACGGGTGAACTGGCCAGCGTGTTCCGTTCCGCCGTCGACAGAGCGGGCCTGGACTTCCGCGTCGACTGCTCACCGCTGCCCGAGCCGGTCTACATCGACCGGAGCATGTGGGAGAAGGTCGTCCTCAACCTTCTCAGCAATGCTCTGAAGTTCACCTTCGACGGCTCGATCGGCGTGACCGTACACGCTGAGGGCCGGCACGCCGTGGTGAGCGTCGCCGACACCGGGATCGGTGTGGCCGCGTCCGAGATGCCGCGCCTGTTCGAGCGGTTCCACCGCATAGAGAACGCCCGTTCCCGCTCCAACGAGGGCAGCGGCATCGGCCTGGCACTCGTGCAGGAGCTGGTCGGCCTGCATGGCGGCACCATCACCGCCGAAAGCACCGAGGGCCGAGGCACCCGCTTCACCATTCGCCTGCCGTTCGGCCCCGCCCATCTACCCGACGACGCCATCCGCACCGACCCGGCCGGGGACACGGTGCCCCGCACCGCGGACCCCTTCGTGCAGGAGGCCCTGCGCTGGCTACCCGACGAGCGCACCGGTACGGCACCGTCCCTGGAGCCGACAGGCCACGACGCTCCCCAGCCGGCCGCCGAGCAGCGGGCCGCGGCGCGGGTGTTGATCGCCGACGACAACGCCGACATGCGCGACTACCTCAGCCGACTGCTGCGCGGGGCCGGTCACGAGGTCCGCACCGTGAACGACGGCCGCCAGGCCCTGGAGGCCGTCCGGGCGGACGCTCCCGATCTGGTGATCAGCGACGTCATGATGCCCCACGTGGACGGTCTGGCCCTGGTCGGCATGCTGCGCAACGATCCGCGCACCGCGTCGGTGCCGATCGTGCTCCTGTCCGCCCGGGCCGGCCAGGAGGCGTCCATCGAGGGCCTGCAGGCCGGCGCCGACGACTACCTCGTCAAACCCTTCGCCGCCGCCGAACTGCTCGCCCGCGTCCGAGCCAACATCGAGCTCGCGCGGCTGCGCAACCACCATGCCCGTTGGCGCACCGCGCTCGTCGACTCCCTCCAGGAAGCCTTCTTCGTCTGCGACGAGGAGGGCTCGGTCATCGAGATCAACACCGCGTTCACCACCGTTCTCGGCTACGGCGCCGAGGACCTGCCCTACCGGCCGATCCACCCGTGGTGGCCGGACGCCACCACCGACCCCGAAGCCCACCGGCAGGTCGCCGACGCGTTCACGACGCTGCTCGGCCGCGACCGGGGCAGCTACACGATCCCCGTCCGCCACCGCGACGGGCACCGCCTGTGGGTCACCGCCACGTTCAACCAGGTGCAGGACCCCGACACGGATCGCAGCGTGATCGTGGGAACCTTCCGCGACGTGACCGCCGAGCACTACGCCATCCAGCGGGAGAGCGCCCTGGCCGCGCTGGGCACCTGCCTGTCCCGGGCTACCAGCCTGCCCGAGGCGGTGGCCGGAGCCCTTGAGGAACTGAAGAAGCTGTGGCGGGCCCGGTGCGTCGTCGCCGCGGTCTTCGACCACGGCGACGACGCCACCCTGACCGCCACCGTCCCCTCCCTCACCTGGCAGCAGTTGCCCGCCGAGCGGCGTCGCACGCTCGCCGACCTGCGCAAGCAGCCGCCGCTGACCCTCACCACCGACCAAGGCGGTGCCGGCATCCTGCTGGACTACCCCGATGGCCCGCTGGTGCTGTGGATCGACCTCGGGGAACAGCGCCCCTTCACCAGCGAGGACCAGCTCCTGCTGTCCCTGCTGGCAGGTCACCTGGCCCAGGGACTGGCCCGCGCCCACCAGATCGACCAGCAGCGCGAGACGGCCATCGCCCTGCAACGCGCCATCCTCGGCCCCTCCCACCTGCCCGACGGATTCGCCGTCCGCTACGAACCCGCCACCCGCCCCCTGGAAGTCGGCGGCGACTGGTACGACACCGTCACCCTCCCCGACGAACGCATCGGCATCGTCGTAGGCGACTGCGTCGGGCGCGGCCTGGAAGCCGCCAGCGTCATGGGCCAGCTCCGCAGCGCCTGCCGCGCCCTGCTGCTGCAGGACGCCAGCCCCGCCCAGACGCTCATGGCACTGGACCAGTTCGCCGCCGGAGTGCCCGGCGCGATGTGCACCACCGTCTTCTGCGGCGTGCTCGACTCCGGAACCGGACAGCTGACCTACTCCAGCGCCGGCCATCCCCCGGGCATCCTCGTCCACCCCGACGGCACCACCCAGCTCCTCGAGGACGGACGCTCGCTCCCCCTGGCCGTCCGCCCCGGCAGCCCACGCCCCGAAGGCACCTGCACGATCCCCGCCCGCTCCACCCTGCTGCTCTACACCGACGGACTCGTCGAACGCCGCCGCCGCCCGCTCAGCGCCGGCATCGACCAGGCCGGCGAAGCGCTCCAGGACGGCCGCGACACCGCCATCGACGACCTCGCCACCGATGTCATGTCCCGCCTGGCCCCCGCCGACGGCTACGACGACGACGTCGCCCTGCTGCTCTACCGGCACCCCGCCCCGCTGGAGATGACCTTCCCCGCGGAGTCGGCCCAACTCGCCCCCGTCCGCAACGCCCTTCGCAGTTGGCTCGTCCAGTGCGACCTGCCGACGACCACCCTGCAGAACATCCTGGTGGCGGCGGGGGAAGCCTGTGCCAACGCCATCGAGCACGGACACCGTGACGCCCCCGGCGACACCGTCTACTTCCGCGCCGAGGCGTTCGTCGACAACCTCCGCCTGAC
This sequence comes from Streptomyces sp. cmx-10-19, assembly GCA_049998335.1. Taxonomy (GTDB): domain Bacteria; phylum Actinomycetota; class Actinomycetes; order Streptomycetales; family Streptomycetaceae; genus Streptomyces. Next base: position 94,254 of record JAEBFB010000015.1, on the reverse strand, counting down.
CATCGCCGACAGCGGCCGCTGGAAGACTCCCCAGCCCGAGCGCAACGCCCATCGAGGCCGCGGGATGGGACTGATGCACGCCTTGATGCAGCAGGTCACCGTCACCCCCGGACCGGACGGAACCACCGTCGACATGCACACGAGGATCGCCTGATGACCACGCCCCTGACCCTCACCCCCGGCCGACGGCCCGACGGGACCGCTGTACTGACCGCCGTCGGCGAGATCGACATGAGCAACACCGCCGACCTCGCCGCCGCGCTCGACCGCAGCCCCGGGTCCCTCGTGCTGGACCTCAGCGGCGTCGAATACCTCGACAGCGCCGGACTGAGCGTGCTCTTCTCCCACGCCGACCGGATCGAACTCATCGCCAACCCACTGCTGGCCCCGGTCCTGACCATCTCGGGTCTGACCGACCTCATAACCGGTTACGACACCCCGTAGTCCGAGCAGATGCCACCCGCCCGCGGGCCGGCAGCGGCGTCGGAGTACGGGCCGCGCGGGGACGGTCTCGACTCGTGAGCCCCCGTCAGGAGGCAGCGGCGGCCGGACCGGGGGCGCGCCCCGGTGCTCGGCAGCACAGGCCCGGCCGCAAGCGTCGCGGCCGGAAAGTCGCCACCTGCCGTCCCCCGCACCCGGGCCGCGAGATCCTCCACGGCGCCCTGCCGACCGCGAGTCCGGGCGTACGCCCGGGGGACGACGCTCGCGCCACGCACCCCGCGGTCACGGTGACGGCCGCTGCGGCCGTCACGGCCGGGAAGGAGGTCGGCAAGCGCCGGGACATGGATCCTCCGGAGCGGATGAGTGATGTGGGGCCGGGGCATCCGTGCGGACACGGGGAAGGCCGGGCGTGCCCCGCTGTAGGAGGGGGCGGCCCGGTTGCCCGTGGGCTCGTCGGGAGATGCCGGATCGAAGCATCCCTCGTCGTCAGGACGTGCCGTGCTCCCTGGCCTCGCGGGCCGCGGTGGCGGCGCCTCGGGTGAAGGGCTCGCCGTGGCCGGGGAGAAGCAGGGGTTGGGGCAGTGCGGCGAGCCGGTCGGGTGAGGCGAGGGCGGTGGTGCTGTCGGTGGTGAAGGCGCGGCAGACGGTGGCCGGGCCGTGGTGGCCGGTGATGCCGTCGTGGGTGACCAGGGCGTCGCCGGTGAAGACCGTGCCGGCGTCCGGGAAGACGTATGCCACGCTGCCTGGGGTGTGGCCGGGGAGGGTCAGTGCGGTGGGGTGTCCGGGGAGTGCGTCGAAGGTCGTGTCGCCGTCGAAGGTGTGGGCGTGTGGGAAGGGGGGTGCGGTGAAGCCGCCTCTGAGTGCCATGTGCAGGGGTGTGCCGAGGGCGGCCGGGCGGCGCAGGAGGTAGGGCGCCATCGAGCGCTCGGGCTTGGCGTGCCGCATCGAGCTGCGCGGGCCGTCGGTGAGGGTCGGGGCGTCCTTGCGGTGGACGTGGATCTGGGCGCCGGTCCGGTGCAGGGCGGTGATCAGGCCGGTGTGGTCGGGGTGGGAGTGGGTGAGCAGGACGGCCGCGATGTCGGACAGATGGTGGCCGGTGCTCGACAGGTGGGCGCGCAGTTGCCCCAGGTGTCCCGGCAGGCCCGCGTCGACGAGGATGAGGCCGCCGGGGCGGCGGACCAGGTAGAAGTTGACGACGTCGTCGCCGAGGCGGTCGATGCCCGGGGCGACGGTGCGGACGGGGGCGGTGGTGCGCATTGCGGGCTCCGGCGGCGGGAGAATGACGGGGTGGGGGCGGTGGTCGGGTTCGCACCACATTTGAATACGAGTAACTGTAATCAATATTGGGGGTTCCGCACGTGCCGTCAAGTGATCCGGCAGCGCGCAGGCCGTACGACGCCAGTGGGCGGCAGGCCGCGGCCCGGCGCAGGCGTGCCGCCGTTCTGCGGGCGTGCCGGGAGCTGCTGCTGGCCGAGGGGTACCAGGCCACGACGATGCGCGCGGTGGCCGCACAGGCCGGCGTCTCCCCGGAGACGGTCTACAAGACGTACGGCAACAAGCCCGGCCTGATGAAGGCGCTCTGGGACACCACGCTGGCCGGGGACGACGAACCGGTGCCGATGTCCGAGCGCGCCGTCCTGCGGCAGGTGTGGGCCGAGTCGGACCCGCATGCCAAGCTGCGCGGGTACGCGGCCTTCGTGTGCGGCGTGCACACCCGCACCGCCCCGCTGTTCACCCTCCTCAGCGAGGCGGGGCCCGAGGTCGCCCAGCTCCTCGCCGTCACGGAGCGGGAGCGCCTGACCGGGGTCACCGCCTTCGTCGGCCACCTCGCTGAACAGGGCATGCTGCACGCGGGAGCGGACCCGGCCCGGGAGGCCGACGCCTGCTGGGTTCTCACCGGACCGCACGTCCACGCCCGGCTCACCGGCGCCCGGCACTGGGACGCGGAAGCGTACCGGCAATGGCTGTACCGGATGCTGACCGCCTCCCTCCTGCCGTAGGGGCAACGCGGTTCGTCGGGAGTGGGCGGAGGTGCACCGGCCGGGCGGGCTCACCGAGGCGGCCGAGGGCCACCGGTCCCGGGGCTGTGGGTGACGCTGTCCATGAGCCTGCTGCTCACCTGTCTGCTGATCAACCGGATCCCGCTCGTCGCACGGGACACCGGGATCGGCGCGTCGGGCGCCGTCCTCGCCGTCGCCGCCCCCAACCTCGGGTCCATCGCCGGCCAGCTCGTGATCGGCCGCCTCGCCGACCGGCGCTCACCCACCGGCGCCACCGGAACCGCGTTCGTGCTCACGAGACGTCCCTGCGCGCCACCGGCGTCGGGTGGGCCATGGGCATCGGCCGTATCGGCGGCATCGTCGGCCCCGTCCCGGGCGGAGTCGCCGTCTCCGCGGGCACGAGCGTCCCCCACCTGTTCCTCCTGACCGGAGCGGCATCCCTGTGCGCCGGCGTCGCCGGCTTCGCCATGACACGGGCGGCGGCGCCCGGCGGACGGAAGGAGCGGTCCGCGGCCGTTCTCATCGTGCCGTCGGCCGGGTGACGGCACCCGTCCAGGGCGGCGTGTGCGGCTACCGCGACGCGTGGTGGACTGCCGTCACCGTGACGGCGCATCAGGGAGGCCAGGAGCAACTCGTCGAGGAAGATGGGTCGCAACGGCATCGACACCCGGACGTGTCTGGTCCGGCAGGACGGACACGCGAGGGTCGTGGGTCGAATATGTGGGCCTTTCGGGGGCAGCGGGGGGTGAGTACCTGGCTGTGCTTCGGAAGTGAGGCAGATCGGTGGAGCCTGTTGCGCAGGACGGGGGTCGGGAGCCGCTGGTCGGCCGTCGCCTGGCGGTCTCTGCCGCGTTCGAGGGCAGTGCGGAGATCGCCGAGGCCCGTGCGATGGCGCGCGACTTCCTCGCGTCGGTGCAGTCTGTGCACGGGTTGCCGGTGTCGGGGCGAGCGATGGGTGCGGTGCAGCTGGTGGTGAGTGAACTGGTGACCAACGCCCGCAAGTACGCGCCGGGCCCGTGCCTGCTGGACCTGCAGGTCAGCGAAGGCGCCGTCGAGGTGAGCGTCTGGGACAGCAACACCACGCCGCCGTCGGTGCGGGCAACGGACCCCAACCGGATCGGCCAGCACGGCCTGGAACTGGTGATGGCGGTGTGCCAGACCTTCCGCGTACACCGGGAACCGGTGGGCAAGCGGATCACCGCGGCCGTCGCCCTGGCCGACGATCCCGGCGCGGACACCGCCGGCCGCCAGGCGCTGTGATCTCGGGCTCCGAGCCCTGATGCTGACGCGTCTCTGCCCATCGGGCGGGTCGGACGGAGTGCCATGTCGGCGATGGCTACCCGGGCGACGGCGTCTCGGAGCGCCGGCTCACCCCCCTTTCGCGGAGGCACGGTCGGCCCGGCGAGGCAGGTGGTGACGGCGAGGCAGATGGTGACGGTGAGGCCGCCGCCGGCGGAGTCCCCGGCGAACGCGATCGCCGAAGGGTCTTCGCCGCTGTAGAGAAGTGCGCGGCAGGCGCTCACTCCGTCCTCGATCGCGGCCGGGAACGGATGCTCGGGGGCGAGCCGGTAATAAAGGGAGAACGCCCTGAACCCCGTTCTGGTCACCAGGTTCCCCGTCAGTGACATCGCCGTCTCCGGTGAGCCGACCACGTACGAGCCGCCGTGAAAGTAGAGGATCGTACCGGCCTTCGGAGTGCCGACCGGCTCGACGAGCACCGCGGGGGGATCGCCGAGCGTCGCAGCCCGGGTGCGGATCCCAGCCGGGACGATCATTTCCCCCGTCATCGCCCTGAACCCGGCGCGGATCTCCTCCACCGACCGGGAGACCTCCGGCTGAGGCCGTCGGACCATCGCGTCGATCTCCGCGCGCTGCTGCCTGCTCCACGACCGTGAACTCGCCCTGTCCTCGGGCGTACGGGTCGACCGGCTGACTCTCGTGCCGCTGGTCCTGGTCCCGGACCGGACAGGCCCCCTCCGTGGACCCCTCCGTCACCCCCTCCGTGCCACGGGTTCAGCGATCGGGAGTGTCCGCAGGTCAGGCGCGGCGGACAGGGAGCCGCCACAGGTCCGACGCCCTTCACGCAGATGGAGCGAGGCGTTCCGAGCACACCTCCGGCGAGTCGAGCAGCGTCTTGCGCCGCTCCTCCGGCTCTCCGGCCCGGCAGAGTCGCCTCGGCGGCGCCGGCGTCCTCCTGCCGGCCGGTCCGGAAGGAGTGCCGCAGCGCCACTCTGCTGACGCACGAGACCCCGGGCTCTGCCGGCAGCGGACGCCCCGGTCGAACGGAACATCGAGCGACTGAAGCACCGGCGGATCTTTGCGTGGAGCCCGCCACAGCCCCAGCCGCATGGCCGCCATCGCCCCCGCCTGCTCACCTGGGAGCGTCAACGCCGAGAACGCACACGCAAGCCCTGGCCGGTACATCACCACAGGGAAAGAACGTCCTACTCTCGTCGCCATGATGGAGCCATCGACGCAGACGCGCACGCGCAGGAGTGCCCGGAACATGGCACGCCTGACCGCTCTGTCCGACGCCATGTACGCCATCGCGATGACACTGCTGGTCATCAATGTGGCGGTCCCCGCACATCTGGACGATGCGGCCTTCCACAGAGCCTTGAGCGATGCGTTGCCCAGCCTCGGCGCCTTCGCTCTCAGCTTCACTCTCATCGCCGGGTTCTGGCGTGACCATCGCCGCATCCTCACCGCACTCCCTACCGAAACGGTCGTGGTCACCCGCCTGGTCCTTCTCGGCCTCGGCCTCGTCGCGCTGCTTCCCTTTCCCACTGGACTACTGGCCGAGTACGCCTCTCAGCCCGAAGCCGTCGCCCTCTACGCCGGAGCGATGGCCGCCATCCACGCAGTGCACACAGCCCTGTTGCTGCTTACGCAACACCAAGTCCACCCCTCGCCCGCATCGTCCGCCGCTGTGGCCCGCCGCCGGTTCACCGCCCAGCTCGCTTCCAGCGTTCTGATCTTCGGTCTCTCCGTTCCCTTGGCCTTCGTCCACACTGAAGCCGCCATGTGTTTCTGGCTCATGCTCATCCCTGCCCACTACCTCCTTAGCCACTTCCGGCATCGCCCCCCACCCAAGTGAGGCTCAGCCTGAGCACGATTTCGGTGCACTGTTCTCAGCCTGTCCTCAAGGTGCCGCTGCTGGAGAGGGCCTCCGAGCCGAGGCGCACGGCGATGCCGACTGCGGTGGCGCGGTATCTGGAGGCGAAAGCGATCGGTGAGGCCCTGGACCTGTTCCAGGTCCTGATGGCCACCCGGCTGCTGAACACGGCGAAGCGGAAGACGGAGAAGGAGCGGTGGTCGACGCTGCCGCAGCCGGAGAAGGCGTCGCGGACGCTCGCGCGGGCGGCGAAGGTGCTGTTCGAGGAGTTGGAGCTGGTCGAGGAGCACGGTGCGGACCTGGACGTGGCCGCGCTGTGGGCGGCGGTCGAGGAAGTCACCCCGCGCGCCGCCGTGCTGAGCGCGGTGGTCACCGTGGTGACCCTGATGCCCGAGGACGAGAACACGGCCGACGTCGCGATGCGGGCCGCGCCGGCGACCCGGTACGCCACGGCCAGGGCCCGTCCGTGGGCAGGCCGAGGTGTTGGTGCAGGTCTCGGCTGCTGAACGTCTTCGCGGGGTGCTCGTTGAACGCGGTCACAATGCGCGGGAAGCTCATGAAGGGTGGTGTGGACTGGCTGTCGTGGACTGGTGGTCCTTCCGAGCCGGCGCTCACCGCTGCGTCGCCGGATGGCAGGAGGGCGCGGAGCCGGTTCCGGTGGGGGTGATCTCTTGCCGCATAATCCGGACATGCTCGAGTCCCCCGTACCGATACCGTCCGGTTCCGTTCCGGACCAAACGCCCGTCTGGTCCTCTACCGGTGCCGCCCTGTGGGCACGGGCCCGTCCCGCATCGTGGGCCAGGCCCGTGTGGTCCATGCTGGCGCTGGTGATCACCGTCGCCTGGGCGGGGGTGGCGGAACCGGCACCGTCGTGCAGCGATGCCGTTCCCTGCGGCCCGGACTGGGGCAGCATGGCGGAAGTGGGACTTGCCGCCGGTCTGTTGTACTGGTTCGCCCGGCTTCCGGAACTCACGCTGATCGCGGCACCCGCGGTGGCGGCCATGGTGGAGTGGGGAAAGGTGCCGGGCGCCGACCGGATGTCCCACGTCGCGAACTTCGCCGTACTCGTGGCACTGGGCTTCGGCTGGGCCGCGGCCCTCGAGCGGCTGGCGGCCCGATCCAGGCAGCGGCGGCTCGCGGAACGGGCCGCCGGAGTGCGGCACCGGTTGCCGCAGCCCGCCGGCCCGCTCGTACGCGGCACGTTCCCGCTCGCTGCCGGGCTGGTCCTGTGCGCCCTGGCCGCCGGCGCGATCCTCGCCGGGCTGAGCGGCATCCATACGGACGAACGGCACGCGGACCGGGCCGAGCGCATCACGGCGACCGTGATGCACCGCGGCGAAGAGACGGTGCGGGTGCGCACCGCCGACCGACGGCGCCTCACCGTCGACGCGTTCTACCCGGAGGACTACCGCGTCGGCAGCACGGTGACCGTGCTGGAGGACGGCTCGTGGCGGCGCCTGTCGGCGGAACCGTACGACGCCTTCGGCTGGCAGGCGCTGGCCCTGGCGGCCGCGCTGCCCGGACTCTCCTTCCTCACAGTGGGCGCCCTCGCCCGCCGCCGTGCCGCGGCGCTGCGCCGCGCACCCGTGCCGGCCCTGCGCGTCCTGCACCGCATGGACCATGAAGGACGGACCTGGGTCTACGCGGCCGACGACACAGCCGGCCGGACCCCGCTCTTCAGCTGTCTGCCGACGGCGACGCTCCCTGACGACGACAAGGTGACGGGCCGCATCGAAGACGAAGGCGGGGACGGGGGCGAGGAGGGGGCACGCGTCGACACACGGTTGCACGAAGCGGTCCTGCTCGGCGCCCCCTACGAAGGCGGCGAACTGGTCCTCGTCATGACGAACCGGGCAGGGGACCCGGTCGTGATCCGCACGGCCAGCCCGGTCCGGCTTCCCCGAACCGGCAAGAAACCCCGCCTGAAGGCCCCCTCGGACACCGGCCCCGATACCTCAGATCCCCAGCGGCGGGATCGGATCGACCGCACCGCCGCCACCCTGACACCCGCCGACCGCCCCATGCGCTGGGGACCGGGCCCCCCCGCCCGAACCGCCGGAGCGGCCCTCACCGCGGCAGTGACTACCGGAGCCTTCTACACCACGCGCCTGCTCGCCACGGACGGCTTCGACTGGCACCTGCTCCCGCCCCTCCTCACGCTGCCGGTATGGATCCACTTCACGGCCCTCCTCCTCAACTGGCGCGCCACCGCGGACAGCACCGGACTGTGGCTGACCGGAGCCTGGACCAAACAGCACGTGCCATGGGGACGACTACGGAAGGCCGAGTACACCGACCAGGGCAGCGTCGAGATACACCGGATGGACGGCACCACCTGGCATCTGACCGGGCTGGGAGAGCCGCGCCTCGAACGACGACTGCGACTACACCCGTCTTACATCCGCATGACCGAAGAAGTCTCAGCTCTGCACGCCCACCCGGAACTGCGGCCTGCCGAAGCGAGCCCGCGACGCGACCACGGCCTGCCGCTGGGCCCCGTCCTGCTCCTCCTCGCCGGTTTCGCCGTCACGGCCGCCCTCGTCACATGAGCACACACCGCTCACCGGACATGACCGGAGCTGTGCAGGGGCCTCACCATGAGTGCAAGGTCGAGATGACCAGGATGTGGCCGCCCGGCGGCGGTACCGTCGACCGCTCACCCCCGCGCATCGCCGCGCCCCGCTAGGCGGTCGACCCGGCCCTGATCGGCCGCCGCGTCGTACGGCGCCGGGCGAAGGGCATGGACGCCAGCGCCGTCACGGCGGCCCTCGAGGACGCCCGGTTCGACGCGGCAGGATTCCCGGCACGAGGACCTGGCCGACGACGTCCGCGGCCCGGCGGAGCGTCTTCGCCCGCATGAAGACCTGGACGATCCTCCGCGACTGCCGTCTCAAAGGCGACGGAGTCCACCACGCCATGCTCGGCACGCCAGGATCCACAACCTCGCCCTCGCCGGATAGGCCGACGGGCGGTACGGCAGCCCGCCGTATCCGGAGCGACCAGAAAATCATTTACGGGACAGCCCATATGAGTTCGTGCACGGTAAGCAGTGAGACGTCGAGCTCCTGATCGTCGGTCATGGTCATGTGGCGGGGAACGCGCCTCGTGCAGCGATCATCAGCAACCGGAAGATCACGGGCCTGTCGTCTGCTGTGATCGCTGAACTCGTTGCTGAGGTAGGACCGTTGTGGCACGAGCGGCACCAGGCCAAGCTCGCGTCCCGGCCACGGAAGCGTGCGGTGGGCGCCGGTGCGAAGCGCCAGCTGGTATTCGTCGACCGTCTCCTGGCCACGCTCGTGCATCTCCGCCACGCCGCCACGCATGACGTGCTGGCCTGCTGGTTCGGCGTCGACCGCTCCACCATCACCCGGGCCATCGCCGAGGTGCGGCCCCTGCTCGCTGAGCGAAGCCGCACCATCAGCACCGGAGTGCGGCTGCGGACCCTCGCCGAGGTCATCGACCATATCGGCGCCAGCGGGAAGACCGGCATCATCGACGGCACCGAGATCCGAGTCAGGCGCCCGGCTCCCGGACGCAAAGACCGGGACAAGTTCATCTCCGGCAGGAGCAAGCAGAACGCGGTCAAGACCGTGGTCGTCACGGATGGCGACGGCCGAATGCTCTTCTGCAGCCCGACTCGGCACGGCAGCTGCGCGGACATCACCCACGCCCGCCAGTTAGGGCTGGTCAAGCTCTCGCGTGGGGCACGGCATTGCACACCTGAAGAAATGCGCCGCGAGGAGTGCGCTTTGCGCTGGCGCTCGTGCATCTCCTCGTACCAATCCGGAGCGTTCTTCTTCAACTTGCGGTGCGGCGGTGTCACCACGCGCCCACCGGTCTGGGCTCCCAGGCCCTGGTAGCCGGCATCCGGGAGGGTCTCGGCTGCCGGGCCGCCCTCCAGGCCGCGGACCTGAACCCGGCACGGCAGGAGCGATCAGCAAGCCCCGCTGAGGTCCTCGACGTCTCACCGCTTACCGTGCACGAGCTCGATAGGCAGGTGGCTGATCAACCGGCTCGTGGGTCTCTATGGCCGTGCGGGGTGCCAGCGGTAAGGGCTCCAGTCAACAACTGGCCGCCCCGCTCCCTTCCAGCCTGTGGAGGCCTCGGCCGGCGGACGCGGCACCGGTGTTGCGGGTTGGTCCGGCCACTTCGTAGCGGAACCGTTGCGTGACGCGCCGGGGGCGGCGAGGGGCAGTCGGTACGCTCCCCTTTGGCTTCGCGGCTTCGGCGGGAGCCGGAATGCCGCAAACAGGGGATGGTTCATCATGAGTAGCACGCCTTCTGCCGACCTCTTCAAGCCACTCCTGGAGGGCGACCCCGCTGATGTGGGCGGCTACCGCCTGACGGCCGTCCTCGGTACGGGAGGCATGGGCAAGGTGTACCTCTCCTACACGCCGGGCGGCCGGCCCATCGCACTCAAGGTGATCCGGTCCGAGTTCAGCGAAGACCCCGAGTTCCGGCGACGGTTCACACAGGAGGTCCAAGCCGCCCAGCGGGTGCAGGGTCTGTACACGGCGCCGGTCATCGACTTCGACACGGACGGCGCTCAGCCCTGGCTCGCCACCGCCTACGTGCCGGGCCCCTCCCTCGCGCACGCCGTGGCCCAGTACGGAGGACTGCCGCTGCGCAGCGTGCTGTTGTTGACGGTCGGGGTGGCCGAGGCGCTCAACGTGATCCACGGCGCGGGGATCGTGCACCGTGATCTGAAGCCCGCCAACGTCCTCCTGGCCTCCGACGGCCCTCGCGTGATCGACTTCGGAATCGCCCGCGCGGCCGACACGACCGCGCTGACCGGCACCGGCGTCAGCGTGGGTACCCCGGCGTTCATGGCGCCCGAGCAGGCGTCGGCCGGTACGGTCACCGCCGCCACCGACATCTTCGCCCTGGGACAGCTCGCGGCCTTCGCCGCGATCGGCTCGCCCGCCTACGGTGAAGGCTCCTCGCACGCGGTGCTCTACCGGATCGTCCACGAGGACCCCGACCTCAGCCGGCTGCCGGCGGAGCTGCTGCCATTGGTGTCCCGCTGCCTCAGCCGCGACCCGGCCGGCCGGCCGAGCCTGACCGAGATCATCGAGCTGTGCCACGAACTGTCGCCCACCGCACTGCGCCAGGGCGAGGACTGGCTGCCGCAGACGGTCGCCGGATCGATCACCGAGCGACTTCGCCTTCCCGAACCGGCCAGGACCCCGCCGCCGCAGCCCCCCGTCACCCCGACGCCGACCCAGGTCTCACCACCGCCTCCGCCGCCGGGCACGGTGGACCCGTACGCGCCGACCGGGTTCGCCACGCCCCCCGCGCCGGGTGCTTCGGGCCCGGTGCCACACCCCGGGTACCCGGGACACCCCGCGCCGGGCCACCACACCCTGGCCCCCGGCTACCCGGGCCACCACACTCCGGCCCCCGGCTACCCGGGCCACCACACGCCACCGCCCGTCACCTACCATCCCGCCGGGCCGCCGACGCGTCGGAAGTCCAAGCGGACGGGGCTGATCGTGGCCGCGTCGGTCGTGGGCACGCTGGTCGTCCTGGGAGTCATCGGCTCCCTGCTGTCGGACGGGGGCGGCAAGGACGACAAGGGGGCCAACACCCCCGCGGGCAGCAGCAGCCCTGCAGACGGCGACGGGGGCCCGGGCGCGGGACAACAGAGGAAGGACCCGAAGCCCGTCTCGTACACCGGCGTCGATCTGCCGGACGGCTACCAGCTCATGCTCGCCGACAACCCGCCGCGGCCGGTGGAGAGCGAGGACGCGGCCTACGGCGGCGGTGATCTCTACTTCAGCGTCGTCAACTTCCTGGACGAGGCGTCGATCGGCACCGACAACGGGAAGCTCGTCCTGCTGAACAACGCCCAGAAGGGCTCCCTGGAGACTTGCCGCACGGAGACGCGCTACACCGAGAAGATCGACCTCACCCAGCTCACCCAGGGGTCGCAGATGTGCGTCCTCAGCGACGCGGGTCATGTGGCGGTAGCCACCTACCGCGGCAAGTCGAGCGAGAACGACCCCGGCTCCTACGTCACCGTCGACCTGCAGATCTGGCGCAACGCGCAGGAGGCCGGGGGCAACTGACCTGAGGTGCTGACTCTCGCTTCAGCGCCGGAGCGTCTTCTCGTTCCGGCGTCTGCGAGATCGGGCCCTGAGCGGCCCTTCTTCGGCACCTGGTGAGACGGCTGACCGATGTCTCGTGAGAATGCTCAGCGCAGTGAAGCGACAGTCAGTACACGGTGGGTGAGCGGTCGGAGGCTGTCCCGGTAGCTCTCGCGTTCGGAGGGCTGCCCGAACCGGTTGATGGACCAGCAGGTGCAGGTGCCGCCTTCGTACAGTTCCTCGTCACACTCCCCGTGGTGCTCCCGCACCGGCCGCTTCTTCGGGGCCGCCGGCGGCGCGGGCTGCGGTGCGGACGGCTCCGGGGCGGCGTCGACGACCGGCACCACGCCCGCCCACTCCATGCCCAGCGCCGCAAGGGCGGCGCGCTGCTCCGCGGTGAGCTTGTCCCGTCTCGACTTGGTGTTCGAGAGCCACACCCCCAGCTTCACCGGCACCGGCTCCGCCTCACCGTCGACCGCGACCTCCACGACCGCGCCGCGCCGCGCGGGACGGACCGCTGCCCGTCCTTCTCCACCCACTGCGCCAGGGCTGCCAGGCCCCGCTGGAACGCCGCCTCCGCCTTGCTCCCTGCCGTCTTCGGCCCCGTGAGGGCTGCCGCCAGGGCCGGACGGAGCTCCGCCGTGGCTGCGATTCCTAGTGCCAAGACGGCCATCGCCTCTTGGACCTGCATCGCATCGTCGTCACACCCCTGCCCGGATCACCCGCTCGGACTCTCGAAAAGCTTCGAGTCCGCCTTCCTGACGAGAACCACCAGGAAGATCAACCCTGACAGTTATTCAGAAACAAGCCCCCGGACGCACGGAGAACTGCCAGGTCGGCGTCTTCCTCGCCTATGCGACCGACCGCGGGCGGACACTGATCGACCGGCGTCTGTATCTGCCCACTTCCTGGACTGATGACCGCGACCGGTGCCGGCGGGCAGGCATCACTGATGAGGTCGCCTTCGAGACCAAGGTGGACATGGCCAAGGCGATGGTCCGCCGCGCCATCGCGGACAAGTTCCCGTTCCGGTGGGTGACCGCTATGCCGCTTACGTCTTCTCCAAGGGCCGGCGCTCGGAGCTGGAACGGGCGGACGTCTTCCACGTCACGACCACCACCCGTCACGACACCGTCGTCACCCGCTGGGCGATCGACCACCCCGTCCACGACCTGTTCAACGGCCTTGCCCGGCAGAAATGGAAGCGCCGTTCCCGCGGCACCGGGGCTCACGGCCGCCGACGATGTCAGCACCAAGCCCGCACCAGTCACTACAGACGACGCGGACACAGCCCCTGACCTGGCCGGCAGTCACGGCAAGCACCGTTGCAGTACTAGGCCGAAGAGCTCACGCCGTGTGATTCACATCACCTCAGATGGACTTGCTAGTCCAAACTTCACTCCCGCATGATGAATGGACCAGGAAGTCCAAAAAGGCGAAGCGTCGACCTCGGGCAAATCGAGGCCGGGCAGTCAACGCCTCGCTTTCGCACTGGGCGAAGCATCCGTTCGCGACATGGAGAAGACGGAAGGTCGATCATGGAAACTCTGGAGCGCCTGCGTGTCATCGAGGACATCCGCCGCTTGATGGCCCGCTACGTCCGCTATGCCGACCAGCAGCGCTGGGACGACCTGGCTGGGCTCTTCACTCGGGACGGCACCTTCACCCCTCACAAGGTCGACGGATCCGTCTGGCTGCACATGGAAGGCCAGGACGAGATCAAGGCCACCGTCGGCTCCAGCGGCGGGCCCGGCGTCACCCTTGTCCACCACCTCTTCTCCGACGAGATCGACGCCGACTCCACTACCAGCGCCCACGGCGTCTTCTCCATGGAAGACATCGTCACCCGTCCCGACGACGCCGGAGTCTCCGACGTCATCCCCTTCCGCGTGATGCACGGCTTCGGCCACTACCACGGCCACTTCGTCCACCAGGACGGCCAGTGGCGCATCAAGGAGCTCAAGCAGACCCGCGTCCGCCTCGACTTCTCCGACTGACCCAGACCGCAGCCCCGTAGAGAAAGCAGCACAGCGGTGAGCAACGAAAGCCACAACGAGCCCGAGCCCTACAAGATCAACATCTCTCAGGACATCCTCGACGACCTCAAGGATCGCCTGGAGAAGACCCGCTTCTTCGAGGACCTCGAGAACGAGACCGAGTACTACGGTCTGAGTACGGCGTACCTCAAGCCCCTTGTGGAGTACTGGGCGAACGGCTTCGACTGGCGAGCCCAGGAGGAGCGCCTCAACTCCTACGACCACCGCCGCGTCGAGATCGATGACACCCCCGTGCACTTCGTCATCGAGCACGGCAAGGGTCCCAACCCCATCCCTCTGCTGATCTCGCATGGCTGGCCGTGGCCCGGCGAGTTCAGCTACGGTCTCATCCCCCTGCTCACGGATCCCGCCGCGCACGGCGGCGACCCCAACCTGTCCTTCGACGTCATCCTTCCGGACCTACCGGGATTCGGTTTCTCCACCCCTGCTCCGGGCGACCTGAACTACTGGAAGATCGCCGACATTCTCGACAAGTTGATGACCGACGTCCTCGGCTACGAGAAGTACGCCGCCGCCGGCTCCGACTACGGCGCCCTGGTCACCAGCCAGCTCGGCCATAAGTACGCCGACCACCTCATCGGTCTGCACTACGGCCATGACATGCCTCCCGGGCAGTTTGCCAACGAGCGCTACTGGGACCTCACCGACGGTGCCAAGACTCCCGAGGACGCCTCACCGGAGTGGCGCGAGGGCTGGCAGAACCTGATCGACACCTACGTGTCGCATGTGACTGTGCACATGCTCGACGCGTCCACGCTGACCCACGGCCTGAACGATTCCCCCATAGGCATGCTGTCTTGGCTGCTGAAGCGCTGGAAGAAGTGGAGCGACAGGCGCGGCAACTTCGAGGAGAACTACTCCCGCGACTTCATCCTCACCCAGGCCACCATCTTCTGGGCCACTCAGTCCATCGGCAGTTCCATCCGCATGTACCGCAACGCGGTCCGCTATCCGTGGGTTCCGTCTCACGACCGGCAGCCGGTTGTCGAGCCCCAGGCGGGCTTCACCCTCCTGCTGGGTGACGCCTACCCGCCGGCGATCAATACGGTCGAGGAGCGTATTGCCGCGTTCGAAAACGGTCCCACCTACGGCGCATTCAATGTGGTCAACGTCAACGCACACATGAAGGGCGGCCACTTCGTCCACTATGAGAATCCGGAGGCCTTCGCCACCGACCTCCGCGAGACTTTCCGCCGCATCCTCAAGTGACGCATCGAACCGGGGCCCAGCCACACTTTCCGGCCGGGTCTCGGTTCGTTGCGTTCCAGGGGAAGTGTGTGCCCGTACTCACACATAAGCCCTGCAATGCGATACCTGACAGGAGAGTTGACCACAAAGGAGAAGTGTCTCAGCGAGTCCGCGAGAAGTCCATCGTCGCGATCCCCCTGGACCACCTCGGACCCGGTCACGCACCGCACCACCACCCGGTCCCGCGGTGACAGGCACCCTGCCGAAGCCACTGTCCCCGCTGCCCGTCAATGTCCGGCCCCGACTGGGGGAAAGCCCTCAAACCGACCCACCTCCTCAGCATCCTCAACGCCCCTCTCGCGGCAAGATCCGCCACGGCCGTGGACATCGGCAGACTGGCCACCCTCAGCGCACGCTCCATGGCCACGCTCAAAAACACACTGGCGGACATCGGTCCGCTAGCGCTGCCGGTCACCACCCAGTCGGCTATCCGGCTGGCCCGACTCCCCACCGAGAAGTCCCGCCACCGGAGCTCCCACATCGTCGGCCAGATCAAACACGACGCACTCAGGAACAGGGGCAGCCCGCGTCAGATCGCCGACACGTGGGGACTGCCGCGCTGGCTCATCAAGAAGATCCTCAACCCGACGTTCCCCGACATGAACCCGATCATCACCGGCCGGACAACCGACCTCTCCGATGAGCACTACTCCTTGCTCGCCGCCCACTACCACCAGGGCGCGACTCCCGGCCCGGCATGGCGCGACGTCGTCAACAACCACGACACCTGAATCACTAGCGCCGTCGTCCTACGTCAGTTCGGTGCATTCGACCAAGAGCGAGGAAACGTCATCCCCGCATGGCGAAGGAGATCTATACCACTCAAACTTCGATGACACACGCTCAAGGTTCGATGGGGCCAGGCGAAACCCAGTAGCTCTTCGAGGCTGACTCTGCATACGTTCGGCCGCATGGCTGACGACTGCTTCGGGCATCCACGACTCGCCGCGATCTACGATCCGCTCGACCCCGACCGCAGCGATCTCGATGCCTACCTCCGTATGGCGGAAGAGCTCGGGGCGCGCCAAGTGCTGGACATCGGCTGCGGCACGGGGGTGTTCGCACTTCTCCTGGCCGACCTCGGGATCGACGTCGTCGGCATCGACCCCGCCCAGGCATCCGTCGACGTCGCCCGGGCCAATCCGGGCAGCGAACGAGTGCGCTGGATCTGCGGTGACGCCACAGCCCTCCCGCCGCTGCAGGTCGACCTCGCGACAATGACAGCGAACGTCGCCCAGGCCATCGCAGATCCCGGCACTTGGCAGAAGACGCTGCGGGGAGCCAACGAGGCCCTACGGCCCGGCGGGCACCTGGTCTTCGAGACCCGCGATCCGGCCAGACGCGCCCGGGAAGAGTGGACCCGCGAGAACTCCTACCGCGTGACCGAAATCCCGGGCGTCGGCTCCGTCGAGAACTGGGTCCAGCTGATCGACGTGAGCCGGCCCTGGTGACCTTCCGCCGGACCTACATCTTCGCCACGGACGGACAGGTGCTCACCTCGGACTCGACACTGCGCTTCCGAGAGCGCGAAGAGGCCGAGACGGACCTGATCGCTCACGGCTACGTGGTGGAAGACGTTCGTGATGCGCCCGACCGGCCAGGCAAAGAGTTCGTCTTCTGCGCACGACGCGACTGATCCCTGTTGATCCACGCCACTCGAACTTCGATGGCACAGGGCACCGTCCCGTTGTCCTGTGTCACCGAACCTTGAGCGTGTGCCAACGAAGTCTGAGCGGTGCAGGCCGCTCGCTGCGATTCGTGGCGGAGGATGTCGAGAACGTGCCGCTGGCTCCGTCCCAGGGACATCAGCGGCTACCACCGGCCGCACACGGAAGAAGGAGAAACCAGCATGGCGATTCAGCGGATGGACAACGTCGGCATCGTCGTCGAGGACATGGACGCCGCCATCGCGTTCTTCGTGGAACTCGGTATGCAGCTGGAGGGCAGGGCGCAGGTCGAGGGCCTCGTCGCCGACCAGTGCACCGGACTCGACGGTGTCCGCTGTGACATCGCGATGGTCCGGACCCCTGACGGTCACAGCCGGCTCGAGCTGGCGAAGTACCACAGCCCCGAGGCGATCAGCGACGGGCCGCGCAACCGGCCGCACAACACTCTGGGCACGCACCGCGTCATGTTCGCCGTCGACGACATCGAGGACACCGTTGCCCGCCTGCGCACCCGCGGCGCCGAGCTCGTGGGCGAGCTGGCACAGTACGAGGACAGCTACCGGCTCTGCTATGTCCGCGGTCCTGAGGGCATCATCGTCGGACTGGCCGAGCAACTCGGCTGAAGGCTGGCGAGGGCCCGGCGCACCCGCAATCCTCCGGTCACCACTTTTGCCGACAGGTACCGCCGTGCCATCCAAACCTCGTTGGCACACGCTCACGGTTCGGTGGCACAGGGCACCCGTCTCCGTACGCTGCGGACGTTCGTAGCGGTGCTCCTCACTGAACTGGACGCGGCAATCGCGCTGGCCGAGCAGCAGGAGCGGGAGCGGAAGCGGGAGCGCGATATCCAGGTCCGGCCAGCGCCGCCTGACTGGCTTTCCCGCGGTTCCGGAGTGCTGGCGCTGGATCTCGGCCGAGGTGGTGCCCTTCTCGGTGCACCCGGTTCGTCGATGATCAGGGCGCCGCCGGTCTCGCCGAGCTTGTCGGTGACGTAGAGCTGCAGGTCGTCGCGGATGTCATCAGGTCCCCACTTCGATCCGGCAAGGAGGTGCTGGAGCCCGTCGGGCGTCGAGTGGCCCGCCTGTTCGGCCAACCGCCAGCTGTTCTTGCGGGCCACCGGGGCGAGCAGCCCGCGTACGTAGTCACGCATGCGACGGCGGAGCTCGACGCGGCCGAAGGCGCGCGACGGCCTCCGCGCCGAACGCACCCGCCAACTGCAGTCCATGCTCGCTCGCGCCCGCGAATGCGGCGAGCACGCACCCGACGCACTCGACGTGCTGGACCACGTCCTGGCCCCGATGTACATTCGCGTCCTGTTCGGCATGGGACTCACCCCGGACTATGTCGACGGGTTGGTCGCCCGAGTCCTGTGACCTCGGCCCCCATCCCCATCCCGCGATCAGCCCCCTGACGCGGCGCCAGAGCTCCGTGAGGTGCTCGACAACTCGCCCGGCCGGCTCAGGCATCCAGCTCTTGGGCGGCTCACACGCCTTACTGAATCCGGCGGGCGACCCAGGCCGGTGGGACGACGGTCCGCGAGAACATGGACGAGTCGGTGTCCGGCGAAGAACTGCTGGGTAGGGTGTGCAGGCCCGGTGGTGGCCGGAAGAGGGCTGCGAATCTTGATCCGGGTCTGCGGCCCGCGCTGCTGGCCCTAGGAACCGGACGAGCGCGGCGATCCGGTGTCGCCGCTGCGCTGGACGGTGAAGCCGACCAGGAGCCTGGTGACCGCGTTCACCCGTCGGGGGCACCGGGTGAACGCGTTCACGGTCGGGGACCTGATGCGTGAGGAGGGCTGCAGCCTGCAGGCAGGCGCCAAGACCCTCGAAGGCAGGCAGCACCCGGACCGCGACGCCCGATGCCGCCGATCAACGACCCGGGTCGGAGGGCACATGAGAGCCGGTCAGCCGGTGATCAGCGTGGATGCGGAGAAGACGGAACCCGTCGGCGACTGCAAGAACTTATATGCAGGGTTTGCCCGGTGGCACGCACTGGGCGGCCGAAGGCCGAGTTGGTCCTGTCGGACGAGGGGCGCACTACGCTGGAGGGATGGGTGTGGCGCCTCCGCCCCGCAGGCGCGGCCTCTGCGTCGCGGATCATTCTGGCGTGCGCGGCCGGCGCGTCCGACAAGGACGTAGCCGCCCGACTCGGTTCGACACCGGACTCCCGCAGCACCCGGGCGGCCGCGCCGCCCTGCGGCCCGCCCGGCACGGGTGGGGCGCCGCCGAAGACCCGGCCCCACCCCCGCCCCACCCCCTCATGACGTTGCCGCCCGCGCTGTCCGGCAGCGTGGGCGGCAGCGGGCTTGCGAGAAGCCGTCTGCTCCGAGCGCGCGTATCGGGAACGGGGAGCGGAAGGGGTGAGCCGGCAGCACCGCGACAGCCCGCGAGGCTGGTACCACACCGGCATTCCCGGACCGCACCGTCCGAGGGAGCACCTACGGGCGCGTTTCGCGCTCCGCGTTGCGCCGACGCGCGTCGTGCGCCGCAAGAGCCGCGAATCCGGCTACGAAAGCCACGGGACCGCCGTAGAGCAAAGGAGGACCCACATCGGAGATCCAGTCCCCGATGGCGAGTACGGCGACCACGTCGACATAGCAGAACAGGAACAACACCCCTGCCCCGAGTTTCATCATCCGGCTGCCCTTCCCGGTCGACGCTCCTCCGGCTGGAGCATGCCCGGCTCGTGACCGTCCGATGGCCCCTCAACGGACATGTACCCCTCTCGTGGGGAAGGCGGCTGTCTCCGGCACGAAGGGGAACTCTGGCGGGAGCAGGAGACGGCCCCGACCCGTTGACCGCAGGCCTGCGCACCCGTCCAAGCAGCCTCATCGGCTTCTCGTGCCGCGACTGTCCGACATCGTGACGGCGACCGTCTACGCAGGTGCCGAGGAGGTCGCGTCGGCTCGCGGCCTGTCGGCCTTCGTCACCGACACTGCGGGCACGGCACACGCCTTCCTCACCACCGCAGCAGGAAACGGGGCCACGACGCCACGACGGCTTTTTCCCCCGACCGTGACCGTCCGGACCGGTCCGGACGGTCACGCGAGTTCGACCAGCTCCCGGGGCGGGCAGCGCGTGGCGCATGTGCGGCACTGCAGGCCACGCCACTGCGGCAATCCCCTTCTGGCCTCTATGAGGTTACAAGGCCAGAACGGAGCAAGCTATGCCTTGTCGAGGAAGAACTTCTCGTCGCCGCCGCCGTTGGCGTTGTACTGGCAGTTCACCGTTCCGCCGGGACCGGTGGCGGTGGTGACCCCGCTGCCGGTCACCATGCGCAGAAAGATGTTCGGGAAGGTCACCGACTCGAAGGAGAACGAACCGTCGGGCTGGGCGCGCGCACGGAACTTCTCGTAGGGGCCGATGAAGGACTGACAGTTGACCGTCCCCCCAGCGCTCTTGTCGGTGGGGACGCCGGTGCCGTCCATGCGCAGGAACACGCTGGGAAAGGCCACCGACTCGAAAGCGTACGAGCCGTCGGCCTGCGGCCGAACCTTGAACTTCGTCCAGGCACCGGTGGCGTACTGACAGTTGACCTTGCCACCACCGGGATCGCTGGGGGCGGTCACGCCAGTCCCGTCCATACGCAGATACACATTCGGGTAGTGCGCCGACTGGATCGTGATCGGAGTGTCCCCGAGTTTCGCGATGTCGGCTTCAGATAAAGCCATGCTGGCCGTTCCTTCCGTCTGGAGATATCGCGGGCGAAGGAGATGGGCACCGCAGCCGGCGCATTGCGCGGCACAGATGCGATGAGGTGATGGCGGAGCTGCAGGGAGGTTCCCGTGCAGCGCCTCCCGCGTCGCGGCGGAGATCTTCTGGGCTGAACCGAACGGCCCTGACAGACCGGTGGTCGACTACCCTTGATCGTGAACTGAGAAGTCCGCCAAAGTGCGAGATGGCATGGAATACCGCCGCGGCACACGCTTTTCCCCCCTTTACCTGCACTAGCAGGCCCCGGCACGGACTGTATTGGGGCGGGAACGCTCTGTCTACCCCGAGCGGGGATGCGCCAGTTCACTCTGGCTCCCGCAGCCACCTTCGGCCCCGATAAACCGGCCTGATTTAGTCTTCTGAGTCAGGAATTCCGTTCAGATAGCTGGCGAGGCGTTCGAGGATCTCGTCCGCGGTCTTCGTCCAGACGTAGGGCCGGGGGTTGGTGTTCCATGCGGCGATCCAGGCACGGATGTCCTTCTCGAAGGCATGGACAGATTGGTGTACCCCGCGTCGTATCTGCTTGTTCGTCAGCTCGGTGAACCACCGCTCGGCCAGGTCGAGCCAGGACGAGCCGGTGGGCGTGAAGGGCAGGTGGAAGCGTGGGTGGGCCAGCAGCCAGGTCCTGATGGCCGGCGTCTTGTGGGCGGCGTAGTTGTCCAGCACCAAGTGCACGTCCAGGCCCGCAGGGATCTCCTGGTCCAGCTTGATCAGAAACCGCCCGAACTCCTCGGCGCGATGCCGACGGTGCAGGGAACCGATCACCTTGCCGGTGGCCTCCTGGCGGGTGGCAGGGCGCCGGTCCGGATACGGCGGAGCAAGCCGGGGCCGGGGTGCGGCTGCGTTCTGGTGAGGGCTCGTCGAAACTGGCTGGGAGCGTCCTGCTTGCGCGGGCCGACGGGGGGTATTCGCGTTGTGCCCGAAGGGAGAGGACATGACCATGCTCGTTCCGGCGGAGAAGGATCTGCGTGCGGTGCTGGCCCGGTTCGACCAGGCACGTATCGAACACGACGTGCGGCCGACCGGCCGCACCAGCAGGGCCCTGGAGGACGCCACCTACACGCTGTGTGTGATGACCGGGTCCCGTACCGCCGAGCAGGCGCTGCTGGCGGCGGACACCCTGCTCGAGCAGCATGCCGGCCGCACCGGCGTTTCCGTCGGACAGCAGATCCTCGCCGCGTAGGCGAGAGAGCCGGCAGGCGGCTCGTGCCGAACGCGGCGGCCCTCTCCCGGGGCACCGCTGACTGCCCGCACGATCCGGCGGAAGACGACCTGTCCCGGGTAATCCCGGGCACGGTCTCCGCCGTCGGAGCGCCTGCTACCGCTGCGCGGTAGCGGATCGCGCGGTGGTCCGGTTCTATGGTGGGGCCGGGCGCTCCTGGTGTGTCACGTTGGTGAGACGACCAGCCTGGTCCGGTGGGAGACCCCGTACCGTCCTTCGAGGTCACACCGCATGGCCGGGGCGCGATCCGGGTTGTCTTGCCCGGCTGTGTGTGACCCCACGTCACGCGCTCGACACCCCCGTACTCGGGAGTGCGATGGGCTCGCCCCCCGGGAAGCGAGGGGCGAACCACACCTGGAGATGTCAGGGGCTCCTTCATGGACTCCGCCGGCCTCAACCTTGAGCGGGATGCCTGGGCCGGCCGGGCGAGTTGTCGAGCACCTCACGGAGCTCTGGCGCCGCGTCAGGGGGCTGATCGCGGGGTGGGGATGGGGGCCGAGGTCACAGGACTCGGGCAACCAACCCGTCGACATAGTCCGGGGTGAGCCCCATGCCGAACAGGACGCGGATGTACATCGGGGCCAGGACGTGGTCCAGCACGTCGAGCGCGTCGGGTGCGTGCTCGCCGCGTTCGCGGGCGCGATCGAGCATGGACTGCAGTTGCCGGGTGCGTTCGGCGCGGAGGCCGTCGCGCGCCTTCAGGCCCTGCTGACCGTTGCTCGACAGGGCGAAGGCCAGGCGCAGCACCGCCAGACCGTCGGGTCCGGTGATCTCGCGAGCCACCTGGGCTGCGTAAGTGCGCAGGTCGCCGGCCAGGCTTCCGGTGTCGGGCATCGGTGACTGCGCGTTGAGGCGGGTGAGCGCCACGTCGGTGAGCAGGGGCTCCAGGCTGCCCCACCGGCGGTAGATGCTGCTGTCGGCTACGCCCGCGCGGGCTGCGACCTCGCCGACGGTGAAGTTGCCGTAACCGCGCTCATTGATCAGGTCGGTGACGGCTTGGTGCACCTGCGCACCGACGCGGGCGCTGCGCCCGCCGGGCCGCCGGGCTCGTTGTCGCTCGTTCATACCCTCAGCTTAACGCAGTTACTACTTGCGTTTGTGGGAGAACCCCTCTATGGTCGGCTAAACGCAGTCGCAGGCTGCTTTAGGGCGCTCGGAGGCTGATCACGTCGGCCGCGGAGGGGCGCAATCGACAATGGAGCGGAGTCCCCTTGGCTGCATCACCCGCGCCCGTAAGCAGTCGACCCAGCCGGGCCGCTCTGCTCACGGTGACCTGCCTGGGCCAGTTCATGATCCTGCTCGACAACACGATCGTCGGAGCGGCGCTGCCCGATATGCAGCACCGGCTGCACACTCAGCTGACCGGACTGCAATGGATCGTCGACGCCTACGTACTGCTGGTCGCCATGTTGCTGTTGTTCGGCGGCGTCCTCGCCGACCGGTTCGGCCGCAAGCGGGTGTACCTGACCGGCGTGGCGGTGTTCACCGCAGCGTCGGTGCTGTGCAGCCTCGCGCCCTCGCTCGGCTGGCTGGTCGCCGGCCGGGTGCTGCAGGGCATCGGGGCCGCGGCGCTGAGCCCTGCCTCGTTAGCCCTGCTCGCCGCCGCCCATCAGGTGCCGCAGGAACGGATCAAGGCGATCGGGCTGTGGGCCGGATTCAGCGGAATCGGTCTGGCCGCGGGCCCCGTGGCCGGCGGCGTGCTGACGGACGCCTTCGGCTGGCCCGCCATCTTCCTGGTCAACCTGCCCGCCGGCGTGGTCCTTCTGCTGGTCGGTCGGCACAGCCTTGAAGAGACCCGCAATCCGAGTGCCCCGGCGATCGATGTCCCGGGGACGGCGCTGTCCATCCTGGGGGTGGGGGCGCTGACCTACGGGCTGATCGAGGGTGGTGCCCGCGGCTGGACGTCGCCGGTGGTCTTGTGCAGCTTCACCGCCGCGGTGATCCTCCTCGCCGCCTTCGTGGCCGTCGAAGCGCGCCGTCGCGCTCCGATGCTGCCGCTGCGGCTGTTCCGGCAGCGTCTGTTCACCGTGTCCAACACCGCCATGACCGTGGTGGGGTTCGCGCTCATGGGATCGTCGTTCTTCTTCTCTCAGTTCTTCGTGTACGTCCAGGGAAGCTCGATCCTGCGCGCCGGCCTGCAGACCCTGCCCGTGTCCCTCGGCATGGTGATCGTCAGCCCGTACGCGGGACGGCTGGCCGCCCGGTACGGCTTCCGCAGGGTGGTCACCGCCGGCCTGGCCCTGGCCGGCCTGGGGCTGCTGGCGCTCGGTACGGTGCACGCCGACACCGGCTACGGGAACGTGTGGTGGCGGCTGGGAGTCGTCGGCACCGGTTTCGCCCTGACGATGTCCCCGTTGACGGGAGCCGCCATCCAGGCGGTCAGTCCGCAGGACGGCGGCCTCGCATCGGGCATCAGCAGCACCACCCGGCAGATCGGTGCGGTGCTCGGGGTGGCGGTGCTCGGAGCCGTGGTCCGCAGTCGGCAGTCCGGCGGCGCCTCCTTCGGGGCCGGCCTCGACAGCGCGTTCCTCGTCGCCGGCACCGTCACTTTGGCCGCCGCTGTGTCCACCGGCCTGTGGCTGGTGTGTTCCGAGCCTGCGGAAGGCTCCGCGGGGCCGCAACGCTCCACCGATCCGTGTGCGGTCACCGCCCTCAGCGAGGCATCCGCGAACAGCCCGACCTAGACCAAGATCATCCTGTGATCCGCCTCTTCCGTATATCGCACACACCACTCCTGGAAAGGAACCGCCTCCACGACGCCGCCCGTTCCCGCTGACCCCACCGTCCTCCACCCGATGCCCGAGCACCCGCGCGTGGTCCTTCTCAGGCCGCTGGTGAAGTCGCCGCTGATCGAGATCGGCGATTTCACCTACTACGACGATCCTGACGACGCCACCGCGTTCGAAACGCGCAACGTCCTGTACCACTACGGTCCCGAGCGGCTTGTCATCGGCACGTACTGCGCGCTGGGGACGGGCACCCGGTTCATCTGAACGGCGCCCACCACCGCATGGACGGTCCTTCCACCTTCCCGTTCCCCACAATGGGGGGCGCCTGGGCGGAGCACTTCGACCTGATCACCGACCTGCCCGGCCGGGGCGACACGGTCGTCGGCAACGACGTGTGGTTGGGTCACGGCGCCACGGTCATGCCCGGTGTACGCATCGGCCACGGCGCGATCGTCGCCGCCGGCGCCGTGGTCTTCGGCGACGTCCCCGACTACGGCATCGTCGGCGGCAACCCTGCCCGGCTCATCCGTACCCGCTACGACGCCGCGGACATCACCCGGCTCCTCGCCTTGGCGTGGTGGGACTGACCCGTACAGCACATCACCAGGCAGGTACGGACGATCATGTCGGGGACCGTCACGGACCTGGAGGAGGCCGCCGCGCAGATCGACCAGCCCTGACACCGCGTCCTCGCCACAGCGCCCGTCCGGGCCGAGAGGAGGGGCGGGCCCGCTCTCGACCCCCCCCGACCTGCCCGGACTCGCCCGGCTGACGGAGACCGCGGCGAACTGACAGCCGGGCAAGGGATATCGCTGCGTCCGGGTCGAGGAGGCCGACTCCACCCGCCTGCCCGCTCTGATCGCATAGGAGGTCGCCGAACTGAGTGCAGGTCCTCCGCGATGACCGCGGTCTTCTCACCCGCCGCGAACCGTTCACCGGCCTGGAGCCGGATCCCCTCACGAAACGCCCGACGCTCAGATCCCCACCCTCCGGACACCTCCCACCAACGGCATGCCGAAGGGAACATCAACCGTCAGTACCCGACGACAATCCGAGATCCTCAGTAGGGCATCGACGGTGGGTCATCGAGCGCACCATGTGGCACGGTCTAAAGGCGCAGAATGCGCTCCGTGATCTCCCGGTACTGCCGCAGTGCGTGCCGGAACGCTTCCGCCTGTTCTTCGGGGTCCTGGCCCTGCCACTCCGTACGCAGGACACGGCGCCGTTCGGCGAGTGCGGTCGCGAGTTCCGCGGTGACATCGTCGAAGGCGCTCTCGGCCGCTTCCAGCGCCTCACGCGGAGTGTCGGCGAAGTCGAGGAGGGCTTGGCGCAGGCGCTGGGAAGCCTTTTCCCGCTCGTCGGCGGACAGCAGCGGCTCCGGCCCACGGGCCGGGCGGGCGGTCGCTCCGGCGCCATTGTCCGGAGGCTGCTGGGCACGTGCCTGGTCATACATCATCGTGGGCCACATTCCTGTCGCTTGGCGCCGGCGGTGTGCCACCCGGGCTCTCGTCCGGAAGGCGCAACCTGCGAGGTGATCCGAATCGGGCGGACTCCTTACGTCCCTGGCCCGCCCGGCCAGTCTCCACCGTCCCGCCAGTCAACGCCCGGCGACCTTCCCTGTCAACGAACTGCCGGCGCACCGGTGTGTGCAGGGTCTTGCAGGACAGAGGGCGGCAGCAGTTCGGTGGTCCGCCTCACACCGCTGTGGACACTCCGGTGCGCGGGGCCGCGCCCAGGCTCCGCGCGACGTCGACATCGGCCGGGCTGCTGCGGACGCTGGCCCCGTGGGCGGCCGCACTGGACCAAGAGCTGCTGCCGGGGCCCAGTTGTGGGTGGACGACGACGGCCAGGACTTCACGGTCCGGCTGCTGGCGACAGCCCCGTGCCGGCGACGACCTGGAGAGCGTCGCCGCAGCCGCCGGCGCAGGGCTGGAGCAGGTCCGGACATGGCGCACCGACCGCGGACTGGACGGGCGGGGAAGCCTGCCGCGCGGCCAGACCGTTCGCCTCGGCGTCGTCTGCCTTTCCCGACCACCAAGTCGACCGGCGGCCACCCCCTGCGATGGTCAGCGCGCGGGGGCGGTTGAGGCGGCTCCGCACCCCGCCCGCCGTCACACTCACCGGCGGCAACCGGCACGATGTCACTCAGCTCCTGGCCCCTGCTGGACGCGGTCCCGCCGATCCGCGGCCTGCGGGGACGCCCTCGGCACCGGCCCCGTCGGCTGTACGCCGACCGGGTCACGACTTCGACAAGTACCGCCGCCTGGTGTGGAAACGCGGCATCGAGCCCCTGATCGCCCGACGGGGTGTCCCCCACGGCTCCGGGTTGGGCAAGGTGCGTCGGCGGCACCCCGCGGAGTTCCGTCCCCGACAACCTGAGCGCGCTGCCCGCCCAGTTGGCCGACCTCAGACCGGCCGACCTCGCGGTGAGCGTGCTGACGCTGACCTTGCTGACGCTCTGGCCGCGCCTCCCGGGCCGCGCGGGCCGGCTCCTCGGCAAGGTTCCCGCCGCCCTGATCGCGGTCGTCGGCGCCACCGCGGTCGTCGGCGCCACCGCGGTCGCCGTCGTCGCCGGGCTCCGCCTGCCCAAGGTCGACCTGCCCTCCTGGAGCAGCCACGCCCTGGCCGGGCTGCCCGAGGGCCCGGTGCTCGGACTCGTCGCCGCGGTCCTCACCACCACGCTGGTGTGCAGCGTGCAGTCCCTGCTCGGCGCCGTCGCCGTGGACAAGCTGGTCGCCGGACGCGCCGAGCTGACCGGCCGCGTCAAGCGCTCCGACCTCGACCGCGAACCGCTCGGCCAGGGCGCCGCCAACATCGTCTCCGGTTCGCTCGGCGGGCTGCCCATCGCCGGTGGCCGTGCGCAGCACCGCGAACGTGGCGGCCGGTGCCGTCAGCCGTGGTCGAGCGCGCCTTCGCCTGGCTGCATCAGTTCGAACGACTCCGCATCCGCTACGAACGACGCGCCGATCTCCAGCAGGGCCTGCTCGAACCGGCCTGCGGCCTCATATGCCTCCGCCGCCTCCGAACCTCGTTCTGAAACGATCAGCAAGACCCCATCCGTCGCCCCCCCCGTGACCGACATCGTCCCGGCACAGGTCCGAGCCGCCCTCACGCGCCGTCGACAGGCACCTGTTCCCGACAGCGCAGAACCCTTGACGAGTCATTGGGCCAGGAGCAAGGATGACCCGATCTGACAACGTTGTCACAACCCGGAGGACTTCATGCCTGACATCCCGGCCTCTTACGACCGGCGCAGATTCATCCAACTCGCCGGGCTGACAGGCTTGTTGTCCGCAGGCCCCCTGGCTCTCCCCGCCACGGCGGGAGCTGCGGAACTTCGGGTCACCAACGGCGCCCCGCACCACGGCGGCGAGGAGCAGGACGGCATAGCGGACACCTATTACCAGGTGCTGCTGACGCACACCCGCTGGGCGGAGACGCAGTGGGACTCCGCGCTCGGCCACTACACGGCGAAGGACTTCGGCTTCGCGGTGGTGCTCGGCAACGCCGTGCTCCTGACCCACGGCACCTACGATGCCGAGGCCGCCGGCGTCGGCAAGGACGAACTGCGGTCCCGCACGCTGGCCACCATCAAGCACTTCGCCGCCTCCAATCGCCTGACCGGCGGCACGGAGTGGGGCCGCACCCTGTTCTTCGACACGACCTTCCAACTGTATTTCGTGCTGGCCGCCCGGCTGCTCTGGGATCAGCTGGATCCCGCCACGCGGGAGAACGTCGACACGATCGGCCGCGAGCAGGCGCAATACACCACGTCCCTCGGCAGCAAGAACGACCCCGCCTCCGGGAGCTGGACGCCGAACGGGCTGAAGGGCGGCTTCGTCGGTGACACGAAGCTCGAGGAGATGGGCGTCTATGCCCAGTCGCTGGCACCGGGCCTCGCCTGGGCGCCCACCGATTCCCGGTACGACGAGTGGGCGGCCGCCTTCGGACGGTGGACCCGCAACGAAGCGGGGCTGCCCGCGGCGGACCTGGCCAACCCGGCCCTGGTCGACGGCGTCGCCGTACAGGCGAACACCGCGACGAATCTCTACGACACGTTCATCGTCGAGAACCACAACTCCTTCGGCCCGCACTACCAGGCGGAGTTGTGGCGTACCTCGGGCCGCAACGCGGCCCACTTCATCGCCGCGGACCGTCCCCTGCCGCAGGTGCTGACCGCGCAGCCGAACGCCGGACCGCTGTGGCGCACTCTGCTGATGGTGATGAGCGACGCGGGCGAGCCGTTGATGCCGATGGTGGCGGACCGCGAGCACCTCTACGGACGCGATGTGATCCCGCTGGCCTTCCTGGCCCAGGTGACCGAGGACCGCGCCGCCGCGTGGGCGGAGGCGGCGATGGCCGAGCGGCTCACGCCCTACCAGGGATACGCGCCCGAGTACCGGCTCGCCAAGTTCTCGGGTGAGGCGAAGTACGAACCCGAGGCCCGGGCCGAGATCGCCATCAGCTATCTGCTGCACCGCTGGCGAGCGGCGAACGGCGGTGTGGTGAAGCCGCTGTCCGACACGGAGTTCTACGCACAGGCCTCCGGGGTGCGGGACTTCGCCGAGGGTCCTGGGCTGGTGGTCCAGCAGACGCCGACGGCCTGGGCGGCCTCGGTGAGCAAGCCGGGCTTCGTCAAGTTCGCCTGGCAGCCCGCACATGACGACTGGCTGTTCGCCCTGAGCGGCAACACCCCGATGTTCCTGCCCTCGACCGGCGGCAAGGTGCTGCGACGTTCGGTCACGACCTACCGCAGGGTCCGCGACGGTATCGACGCGACCGCCTGCGTGCTCGAACTCGACACCGGAACGGCGGGATTCACCACCCTCCCGTCGGGTGCGGTCGTCTACGCGACGAGCGGTACGGCCGCCGGTGAAGGGCGCCTGCAGGTACACAACCTGACGATGCCGGGGCTGGCGGGACTGAACGGCAGCCGCACGTACCACTCGGCCGAGGGATCGGTCCGGGTGAAGTCGAAGGACAGCGGGAACTCCTCGGGCGGGGCCGGGCCCCGGGTGGACACCCTCGTCCTGCCCCGCGGCTCCCACCGCTTCGTCCGGATGCAGGGCGTCTCCGGCCATTCTCAGTACGGGTACTCCCTCTACACCTTCTCCGTCCGGGACGGCGCGGCCGGCGCCGACATCGCCCGTGGGGCCACCGCCACCGCTTCGTCGGCGGCGCCGGGGCGCGAGGCGGCGTTCGTCGTGGACGGTGACGACACCACCCGATGGGCGGTCGCCGTGGGCGAACGCAACCGCCAGGACAGCTGGCTGACGGTCGATCTCGGCGGCAGTGTCGTCTTCGACCACGTCACCCTGGCCTGGGAGTCCGCCGCCGGGAGGGCCTACCTGATCCAGGGGTCCGACGACGGGGAGCACTGGACCGAACTGACCCGGTTCTCCGTGGCCGACCTCACCAGCCGGGGCGGCTGGCTGTCGGTGGACGGGAGGGCCGGACTGGTGGTACGCGGCGCCGCCCATCCGCTCGCCGTCTACGGTGACACGGTGGTGCTGTCCGACGGTCCCGCCGAGGCACTCACCGTCGAAGGTCATCCGTCCGGAGATCCCACCGCGCTGAAGGCGGCGGCATCCCTGGAGGCGCCGCGGGCCGCGGACCCCTCCGTTCACGCCAGCACGGTCGGCGGGCATCTGAGCCTGTTCAACCTCTCCCGGGACGCCGTGACGACCGTGGTGGCCCTGCCCCGGCAGGGCACCGGCTCCGTCCTCTACGCCGGTTCGCAGACGGTGACCGCCTCCGGCACGAACTTCACAGCCGTACTGGAAGGGGCGAGCGCGGCCGTCGCCGCGGCCAGGTTCACCCTGCTCCCTGCGACGGGACGGACGGTGCCACCGGGTGTCCGGGCCGATGTGGTCGACGCCGCGACCGTGCGGCTGACCGGGCCGTCGTGCGATCTGCTCGTGACCGCGGGCAACGGCCGACGCACGAAGGTCCGCCTACGCCACGGTCGGACCGCCACGGTGACGGTACGCGACATCACCCCCTATCCGCTCGACGACGCCGCGCTGGGGTGCGACACGTTCCCCAACGCGCCTCGGCCCACCGGTATGTCGGACCCGTCGGCTGCCGTGGACGGCGACATGCGGACGTCCTGGACCCCGGGTTCCGACCGGGCGCGGATGGTCGTGGACCTCGGTTCCGTCATACCCGTCGAGCGCGTACTCGCGGAGTGGACGACGAGCAGGGTACCGCGGACGACGGTCGAGTTCAGCGACGACGGCGTCGCCTACAGGCCCGGCGGAACCCTGCGGGGCCGCAACACCACGACCGGTCTCACCGTCGGCGCCACCGCCCGCTACGTGGCGCTCGACGTGTCGGGCTGGAGCGGCGCGCACGCCCGGCTCAGGACTCTCTCCGTGCTCCCCGCGTAGGAGTCCCGGCGCCGTACCCGCACCGCACACGCTTCGGTCGGCAGTATCGGCCGCCGGCTCGTGAAGCGCTCACGGTCGAGCCGTCGAGGCGCAGGCACCCGCTGGAGCGCCTGCCTGCGCCTCGGCGAGGGATTCCACCCTCGGCGCTGTCACCCTCGCCTTCCGGGCCGACCCCCGCTGCGGCGCCGCTGATCCGGCCGGAGCCATCCACCGCGTCGACGGCGCCACCGGCCGACCGGCGCAGGACCTCCTCGTCCTGGGTGACGGTCACGCTCCACACCCGCGCCACCCGTGTCCGGAACGAACCAGCCGAAGACACCCTGGGGCCGGCCTCGCCGGACGACCGGTCGGCAGTCCTCGCCGTCCTCGAGGACTCCCTCACCAGCCTGCGCACACCGCCTGTCCCCGTCGGTGATGTCCGCCTCCCGCTGTCCGACGGCGGAACCCCTGCCCGTGCGTCCTCGTCGCCGACCCGACGTGGTGCTCCGACATCAGTCGCTCCCGCGGCCGGTACTCGTTCACGTACGACACTGCCGCTGACCTCACCGGCGCCGTCACGTCGACCGCCCGTGGCCGCCGGGAGGGCGCCCGCGCGGTAGCCCGTACGACCGCCATCCCATTCCGCGGGAACGAGGAGTGCTACGAGGCGGCAGGGATCATGGCCGAAGTGATCTGGCACGCAGGCGAGGCCGCTGGGCTGCCGCCACTGGACGAACTCTCGGACCGCCAGGACCACTTGCAGCGCTTCATGGAGGGCGAGATCCCCAACGCTGACAAGGCACCCCCCCCGCCGGCGAGCGCGTCGTAAGTGGTGCTTTTGGCGGCTCCGTGAGCCGCCAAAAGCATCGTCGCCATAATTGGGTGCTCCCACCCGGTTGACAGTCGGGCGCTTCCGGCTAGCTTCCCCCAAGAGATGCGTTCGCTGTTCTGACAACGTTGTCGTCACGTCATGAACCCCGTCGGCACCACCGTGCCCCCCCTCGGCGAGGAGGAACATGATCGGCGCCCGCCCCTCCGGGGCCGCGAATGACACCGCGCATTCCGCTCCAGGCTGTCATCGGGCCGTTCGTCACGGCCTGCCTCATGACTTCCACGGTCCAGGGCGCTTCCGATCACGCACCGACAGCTCGGGGGCGCCGGCACGGCCAACAGAAGTTGAGGAGACATGAAACGGACCAGCACCTTCTTAGGCGTGATCATGGCCGTGGTCATCGGCCTGTTCGGGTCGGCCGCCGTGAGCGATGCCACCGCGGCATCGCAAGGCGCCACCGCCGTCTACAACGTCAGGGACTACGGAGCGGTGGGCGACGGCCACGTCAATGACAGCCCCGCCATCGCCCGGGCCATCACCGCGGCAGACGCCGCAGGCGGCGGCACGGTGCAGTTCCCGGCCGGGAACTACAAGTCGAAGAACACCGTCCACCTCCGGAGCAACATCACCATCCATCTGGAGTCCGGCGCCACCATCATGGGATCGGTCGCCGACACGTACGACGCCGCCGAACCCAACCCGTACGACAGGTACCAGGACTACGGGCACAGCCACTTCCACGACGCCATGTTCTACGGCGACAACCTGTCCAACATCGCCTTCACCGGCTCCGGCACCATCGACGGCATGGGCTTCCTGGTCACCGCCACCAGGGATCCGGGCCCCGGTGAGGCCGACAAGATCATCTCGCTGACCCGCTGCAGGGACCTCACCCTCAGCGGGATCACCCTGCGCCGCGGCGGCCACTTCGCCGCGCTGATCAACGGCTGCGACCGCGTCGTCTCCGACCACCTCACCATCGACACGGCCGGCGAACAGGACGGCTGGAACATCATCAACACGACCAACGTCACCATCACCAACGCGAACATCTCCGCCAACGACGACGCGCTGGCCTTCAAGAGCGACTACGCCCTCGGCGCCAAGCTGCCCAACGGGCACGTCACGGTGACCGACTCCACGCTCAAGGCCGGGTGCTGCAACGCGCTGATGTTCGGCTCGGAGACCTGCGGCGACTTCACCGACTACCAGTTCCAGAACATCAGGATCAACGGCGCGAACAAGTCCGGCCTCGGCCTGGTCTCGATGGACGGCGCGAACATCTCCGACGTCCACTACCGCGACATCACCATGACCGGAGTCCGCTCACCGATCTTCCAGAAGATCAGCACCCGAAAGCGCTGCGGCAACAATCCCGGCGTCGGCCACATCAGCAACATCACCTACGACAACATCACCGCCACCGGCGCCAGTCCCAGCCTCACCCCGACCCTGTGGGGCGAGTCCGGCAGCAACCACATCAGCGGGGTGACGTTCACGAACGTCAACATCACCGTCCCCGGCGGCAGCCCCGCCATAGCGACCACGGTGCCGAGCAACAACGTCACCAACTACGATCCCAGCAGTATCGGTACCCGGCCCGCCTACGGCTGGTACCTCCACAACGCCGACAACATCCGCTTCGTCAACTCCTCGGTGCGGTTCGCGACCAACGACGACCGTCCCGCCGTGATCGCCAACGGCGGCGGCCCCGTCCGCTTCGACCGCTTCACCGCACAACGCGGCAGCTCCAGCGCGTACGACGTCGGCTTCCAGACGGTCAACGGCTACTGCGTGACCAACGGCACCAACACCGGCGGCGGCGCCCTGCGCGTCAACACCGCCGGTTCCACACAGAGCTGCTGACCGCGAACCCACGGCCGGCCGCATGAAGAGGGGCGGAGACCCCGCCGGGAGTCTCCGCCCCGAGGCACTCTCGGGCCGGGCGCACGCAGCCGGTATACCCGCCGCTGTGCCGTCATCGCCTGACGAGCCGCCGACGCGGCCCGACCGGGCGGGGACGAAGGTGAGCGGCCGGGCCAGCGGGGCCGTGCGGGCCTGTTACGTGCGGTCGCCTGTTACGTGCGGTCGCCTGCTACTGGACGAGCAGGGTGACGAGGACGGGCACGGCGGCGATGCCGAGCATGGCGTGGTGCACGCCGTCGCCCTTGAGACGGCAGTCGCGGAGTATCTTCCAGGTCTTCATGCGGGCGAAGACGTGCTCGACACGGGCCCGGACCTGCTTGTGGGACTTGTTGTGTGCCTCTTTCCAGGTCGGCAGTTCGGCCTGGCCACGCTCGCGGCGGTGTGGGACGACGAGTCCGGTGCCCGGGTAGCCACCGTCGGCGATCGTCGTGGGTTTGCCGACTGCGGCCTTGGCGCCTGTTCCTCCCATGCCTCCTTGCAGTCGTTGCGGTTCCCGGCGAGCGGCCGGCCGACCACGACGACCAGGCGGGTGTGGGCGTCGATGACGACCTGGTGGTTGGTGGAGTACCGGTAGTTCTTCGACCGCTCGGCGATGGCGTGGTCCCGGGTGGGGACCAGAGTGCCATCCACGATGAGGACGGTGTCCGCGGCGAACCGCTTGCGGGGCTGGAGTGCGAGCAGGAGGCCGAGGTGATTGCTGCCCCGACCGGCCGTGGACTTCGAGACGCCGCACAGCGGAGCGAGCTGCCGCAACGTCAGATCGGTGCGCCAGTAGGCCGTGACCAGCAACATCCGGTCCTCCAGCGGCAGACTCCACGGCCGGCCCCGGTGGACCACATCTGCTCCATCGCGCCGCAGCGTGGTCAGCAGTCTGCCGAAGCAGCGCGGGCTCAGCCCCGCGAACGGGGTTGTCCAGGACGGCTCCGACGCCGTGATCACACTCGCCACGTCGTGATCATCACTCAAGCCAGCCTAATGCCGAGACAATCCCACAGCTAAGCTGATCGGGGCAGTCCACAGGGCGCAAGACCGGGGAAACCGTAAACCGACCGCTACTGTTCCTCGACATCGACGGGCCGCTCAACCCCTATGTGGATCGCACCGGATCTGGGCCTTCCGGAACTTCCCTTCGTCGACTTCGGCGACGTCCTACTCCGAGAACGCCCTGACGGAGTCCACTGGAAGACCAGGCCGCTGGTGGACTACGCAGGCGGCCGTCCTTTCGCCCGGGTGGACGACGAGCAGAGTGAGCTGGATCAGACCTACGTGACCGCCCGCCATCAAGGGCCCGGACTCCTGCACCACGTCAACCCGCGGATCGGCCTACGGGAGAACGATTTCCACACGCTCGCCGACTTCGCCAGTTCCCTGAACACCTCACGAACCACCGCACCTCGCCGGCTCTTCAGGTCGCTCCGTACTCGGAGCCGAGATCTTTCCGGGACAGCCCATAGCGGTGTCGGTGTCGGTGTCGGTGCCGGTGTCCGGTTCGACGCCTTGGCGAGTGGGGGTGCTCACGACGTCACCCGGCTGATCCCACTGCCGCACAAGGTCCAACCCGTGGCCGGCACGGTCGGGCGGCCACGCAGGGGACCCGACATGCTGTTTGCCGACCGCGCCACGACCACGGCACGCACCGGTGACTGCTGTGGCAACGCGGCATCCCGCCCGGGATCGCGGAACGCGATCAGTCCCACGGCTGCGGCCTGGGCATCTTTCGCTGGGTCCGGAGCCGCTGAACGGTCACAGCGCCAGTGAATTCACGGATAAGAATGGGCGAGAATCGCAAGGACGCCCCATGTGTCGGGATATGCGCGAAAATACCCGAATTTGCCGCAGCGTCACAATTCCGTAAGAAGTGGAGGGCTGGGGGATTCCGTATTCGTCCGCTTAGCCTGCGGATGGAAAACCCCGTCCATTCCCGCGTCCAGCACTGTACGACAATCAAGCCACGCACGACTGTTCGTCCGAAAACCGCTGAGCCCGCACGAATCATCCGTCGTTCTTGGAGGAGTCGTTTTGCGTAAGTATTCAGTCGAGTTCATAGGAACGTTCTTCCTCGTCCTGACGGTTGGCACGTCGGTTCTGTCGGGGTCCCCGCTGGCGCCGTTGGCCATAGGCGCAGTGCTCATGGTCATGGTCTACGCCGGAGGACACGTCTCCGGCGCCCACTACAATCCCGCCGTCACCCTTGCGGTTCTCGTCCGCGGCCGCATCACCGCACCCGTGGCCGCCGGGTACGTCACCGCGCAGCTCGCTGCCGCCCTGGCGGCGGCACCGCTCGCCCGGTGGGCGGCCAACCCCGAATCGGTGACGGCCCTGTCCCTGAGCGGGCGACAGCTGGGTTCCGCATCGATGGTCGAGGCACTCTTCGCCTTCGCCCTGGCCTACGTGGTGCTCAACGTCGCCACAGTCGCGAGCCACAGCGACAACTCCTTCTACGGCCTCGCCATCGGTTTCACGGTGCTCGCCGGCGCGGCGTCAGTGGGCGGTGTCTCCGGCGGCGTGTTCAATCCCGCGGTCGCGCTGGGGGGTTCCGTCATGGGACTGTTCGACTGGTCCGACCTGTGGGTGTACCTGGCCGCCGACCTCGCCGGCGGCGCGCTGGCCGGCGTCGCCTTCCTCTTACTCGGCCCGCACGGGCGCAAGGAAGCGGCGGCAACCGAACCCGGTGCCCTCAACCCTGCCGCGCGGTCTTGACGGATGAGCGCCCATGACGGCACAGAGCCCCGGACTGTAACGGGCGAAGCGGTTCCTCACCCCGCTGAGCCCCCTCCTGACCCGTCCGCGGCGACGGTGGCGGCTGCCGAGGACGTGGCCGAGGCGTGCTGGAGACTGGCGACTTCCGTGTCCGCCACCAGGATGCCGCCCGAGGCCGTCCACCAAGTGGCGGGCCGCCTGCTCGGGGCGGCCGACGCCCTGGGGGTCCTCGCGCGCGTCACCGCCGCCGACACGGCAAGCCGCGACGGGACAGGACCTGGTACCCCGGCACCGTGGAAGGCCGTCGACCAGGGACTGGCGGCGCTGTTCCACCTTCTCTACCGGTCCATCCCGGGCGGACACCCCGCACGACACTGGTTCGTCAGATACGCGGAGGGAGGCTGAGCCGGGAGTCCTCGCACGTGTTGGCGCCTCGGCCTCGACCTGGCAGCGCGACTTCGCCCCGGTGCCGGCATGGCCCGTGCGGCTCGATACCGGCGAGGGTCGGAGGTCGCGCGCACGACGGAACGGACCGGAAGAGTCCGGGGCGGAGCCGGATCGTGGGCCGTTCGCACGGCAGGGCCCCGAGGGCCCGCGCTCCCGTCGCCGCGGTGGCCCTCGAAACGGTATGACGGGGCCTCCGCGTCGTACACGGCAGTCACGGGAGCATGATGGGTGCCGTACGTGGTCCAGGCGCGGGCGTTGACGGCTTCGGGCTCGGTGCTGTGCATGGCGCTCCTTGGCGTCGGGGGAGTGGCGGGGCCGCGCTGGCTGCGCGGCCCCGCGTGGACCTCTGCTGGGGGCCGCGGGCCAGCGGTCCTGGGCGAGGGCGTACAGCTCGCCGAGCAAACTCCCCTCGGTCGCGACGAGTTCGTCGAAGGAGCCCTGCGCCCCGGACGGTTCCCTGGTCGAGGACGATCACTCGGACGGCCATCCTCACGTTCTCCGGGGGTTCCCCGGCTGTGGCGTGACGTCGTACGGAGCCTCCTCGTTGGGGAGGTCGCGACGGTTCTCAGGGGGTGCGGCTCTGCGGTGGATCGTTGTGATCGACTCGTGGAGTAGAGGTACATCAGTGCGTGCATTCCCTGTACAGCTGCCGTCAGGCACCCGGTACCGGACTGTGGTGGACGACGAGTGGGAAGTGGTGGAGGAAGCCGACCGCTTCCTGCGGGAGCTGAGGTTGGCCCGGGGACGGACGGAGACGACGACGAAGGCGTACGCCGAGGCCGTGGTGTTGTTCCTGGCGTGGTGCGCGACCATCAAGCGGGAATAGCGGACCGCGGCCTGGGACATGGGCTGTCTATGCTCTGGCTGAAGTGGACCCCGGGAAACGGCGGTCAGCGGCGGGTGGTGGTGCCCGGCCCGCCGGGCCCAGAGGCCGGCGGCCCCGTTGCAGGACGGTGAAGAAGATAACGGGGTCCTCGGTGGTGTGCGGTCGCTGGTGGCCGCGATGCTGTCCGGCCCGCCGAAGCCTGCTGGTTGCTGCCCCTGAAGCACGCGTGCCGGGCGTAATCACTCAGTGATCACTCCCCCATGCCGTCTTGGGCGTGGAGCCCGGCGAGACAGGCAGTCGCCTCACTGTTCACGGGGCCTCGTCGATGAAGACCGCGTCGTGGACGCTGACGATGTGCGGGTGCTCGCCAGCTTGGCGGCGCGGATGGCCTGGTGTCCGGCGCGAAACAGACGCGTCGGGGTGGTGTCCCAGTGGATGGTGCCTTCAAGAAAAAAGTCCACTTGTGGCTCTTGTCGCTTCATTGTCCGAAAATTCCCTTCTATTCCCGGCGTGGCGGCCACCAGACTCAGGGGTTATGAAGATGCCCAGGAAGCTCACCACCGTGAGCGTGACGGCCGCTGCGTTCGCCGGCGTCATGGCCGTCGCGGCTCCGTCCGCCTCTGCCACGTCCTACAACGGATGCGCGTATCCCCGAGTCTGCTTCTACCAGACCGTCACCGACTGGAACGCCGCGGCGCCCAATGCCGCGTACCAGGAAGTCACCACCTCCTATCAGAACCTCGGCACCAACAGCCGAGGCGCCAACCACGTGTGGAACACCCGCAACGACGACCGGGCCTATCTCCGCTACGTCCAGAACGGCGGGACCTACTACTACTGTCTCAGCCCAAACTCGGGCGTTACCTTCAACTCATCACAGACGGTGACCGGCATCAGGATCGACACGGCGTCCTCCTGCTAGTAAGCAGCCGCCGAACAGCGAACCCCCCTACCCAGCCAGGGTGGAGGGGTTCCTCCGAGGTCTGTCGATGATGCCGCCATGCGCGACGGCCAGGACGACGCGACCGCTCTGCGTGCCGCTCGGGACGTCCATCGGCTGGTGGATGCCGTTGCGCACGATGACGCATCGGCCGTTCTCGTCGCGTTGATCCCGTGTCTCGGCACCGTCAGGCCGGGACGACTTTTGTACGTGGACCGGACCGGGGTTCAGTGGCGCTACCTCCCGCACGGCTTTCCGCACCGGAACACGGTCTACGGCTCCTTCGCCAAATGGGCTGACGAGGGCGTGTTCCCCCAGTTCAACGGCCTGCTCAGGCAGCTGTTACGCGAGAAGGAAGGGCGTGACGCCGAGCCGTCGGCCTGCATGATCGACGCCCAGAGCGCTAAAACCTCCACCAGCGTCCCCGTCACCGGCCAGGGCATCGACGCCGGAAGGAAGACCACCGTGCACCGCACCGCCGTACAGGCCGGGAACAAGTCGGTGTGCGGCCCGTGCCGCGCCGACGACGTCGCCCGCGAGAAGGCCGCCGAAGCTGCTCCTCCCGGACCGCACCGTCGGGCTGACGAATCGGATCGCCGCCGAGGCCACCTTGCGTCCCGTCGCGCACCTCACCGCGGTCGGCCACTCGGTGTCCGAACAGGTTATGGCGTTACGCCGACGGCAGCACGGGCCTGTGCCTTCTTCGGCTCCCTGAACCAGATCGTCGCCCGCACAAGCGTAGCCCTGAGCCCAGAAGGGGCCGACGACCGATCCTCGGTTGTCGGCCTCATCGCGTAGTTCAGAGAAGTGACCAGGCCGAAGCTGATGGCGCCGGTCCAGATCCAGATGGTGCGGGGCAATCCCATGAGGGGGGCGGGGCCCCGGCCGGTGAGTCACTGGCCGGGGCCCCCTTGCCTTTCCTGCCTCCATCGGCCCGGGACACGCGCCTGCGGAGCGACCCGTCCGGAGTCCGCGCACGTCTCGCGCCGAGGACGGGTTTCTCCTCGACGGCCTCGGCCGCGAACACGCCCCGTGGCCGCGGTCGTGCCGGGCGTCGTCCGTCGGCGGCTCTCCCCGCGGCCCGTCAGCGCGCGTCGAGTGCCCGGCGGCGCAACCGCGGAGGGCGCGAAGGGTTCCGCCCCACGTTGGCGCCGGTCGGCCAGATGTCCGCCAGCGTCCACAGCGTGAGGTCGGACACGGCTACGGCTCCACCGGCCGCGGACACCCTCAAGCTGCCGCTCGCGGGCAGGAAGCAGCGGGAGACCGAGATCTCGCCGTCCCCGGCGAAGACCTCGATGGACGTGCGGTCGACCAGGATCTCCGCCTTCTTCAGCGGGCCGGACAGGCGCTGTGCACCGCTGCCGTTGTCGACGCTCCGGTGGCCAAGCACGACAGGGGTGCCGCGGACGTCGAAGGTCAGCGAGGCGCCCTCCGGGATACTGACTTGGAGGGTGATGTGCAACTGCTGGTCCGCATGAGCCAGTTCGGCGCTCATGCCGGCGCCGACGGTTCCGCTGTACCGGGTGCCGCCGGTGTGCAGCCGACTGATCTCGGCGACCGGGTTGCGGAACAGCCGGATGCCGTTGGGCGTGGTGCGCAGGGTCAGTTCAGCGGGGAAGGTGACCTGCTGGTTGAACGGCATGTCGGGGTAGGAGCCGCCGCGCATCCACGCCGCCTGGATACGCCTGCCGTCACCGGTCTCCGTGTTGCCCCAGGTCTGCGTGGCGTAGAAGTGCGGCCCCGAATCGGAGACGTACTGGCTTGTCTCTTCGGTGAACCGGGTGCCGTCGAACGATCCCAGGGAGTACCTGCCGTCCCCGCGGACCAGTACCCATCTGCTCCGGCCGGTGCCGCCGTCGACGGGCAGCTCGAAGAAGTCCGGGCATTCGAAGCCGCCGACGGCATGGCCGGAGTCGGTCCAGTGCAGCAGGTCGGACGAGGTGTAGGTGTGGTACCTCCCGTCACCGTAGAGGAACATGACCCAGTGCTGCGCGGGCTCGTACCAGAAGACCTTGGGGTCGCGCTCGGGGGCGACCAGGACGGGATTGCCCTCGTGGTGCTTCCAGGTGCGGCCGCGGTCGAGGCTGTAGGACAGGCACTGGCTGCGGTTGTCGTTCCTCGACCAGAAGGCGACCATGGGCGGTCGGTCCGGGGCCTGGCCCAGGCCCGAGGTGTTCCTGTAGTCGATCACGCAGGAGCCCGACTGCACCCCGGTGTCGAGGGCCTCCTCCCAGAAGGCGGGCTGGAGTTCGGTCCAGTGCACCAGATCGGTGCTGACCGCGTGGATCCAGCACTTGTTCCAGCGCTGGGCGAACAGGTGGTACTCGCCCTCGTAGTAGATCAGGCCGTTGAGATCGTTGAGCCAGCCCTCCTGGCGCTGCCCGGGGTTGAGCCGGTCCATCACCCATTGCCGCGCGGTGAAGTGGAAGCGCGGGCGCCATCTCTCCCGGTACAGCGGCTCGGTGGTGACGGGCAGCCGCTCCGGCAGGTCGGTCTGGATGATCCGGTCCACGTTGACGTGGCCCCAGTGGCCGGTCGCGGTGTCGACGATCCGCACACGTGCGGTGCGCCCGGCCCAGCGCCGCACGTCCCAGCTGGCTGCGGCGAGCGCGTCGCTGTTGCGGCCCGTGGCGCTGCGTACGAGTTCGCCGTCGACGAGGAGGTCGAGGCAGGTGACCCGCTCGTAGTCGCCGCCGCCGATGCCGAAGGACAGGTAGTCGCGCTCGATCCGGAAGTCGGGTGAGGTGAGGGTACCGGTGGGGCCGTCGCCGTCACGCTCGCTGCACGCGACGCCTTGACCGCGGTAGTTGGTGATCTCCAATCTGCGCAGCAGCTCGGCACCGATGGCGGGGCCCGCGCCGAACGCTGCCCCCGACGTCCTCCAGTTGCCCCAGCCCGGGGTGTCGAAGTCGTTGACCACGATGTCCGTCCGGCTGGCGGCGGCCCGAGCCGGTGTCCGGTCGCCGAACGCCGACCAGAGCACGGCACCCGCGCCGGCGCCGACGGCGGCCCGCAGTACGGCCCTGCGCCCGGGCCCGGCCGGGGCGGCCGGCCGCGGGCCGGACAGCTCCGCGGCAGACGGGACCGGGGCGGACGAGTGCGGCTCGACCGGGTCCGGGGCGGACGAGTGCGGCTCGACCGGGACCGGGGCCAACAAGGGCGGCTCGACCGGCTCCGGGGCGGACAGGGGCGGCTCGGACGAACGTGGTCTGGACGGGTGCTGCCCTGACGGGTGCGGTGCGGTGCCTCGCTCCTGGTGCATGCGACTCGCCTCCGGTACGTCGTTCTGAACGGGACAGGTCAGATGGTTGCCCCGGCACGGACGGTTTCGCAATGCATTGCGCAGAAGTTTCCGGGCGAGTCCGCAGCGCACCGGAAAGCTCGGCAACCTCCGCCTGCGGCAGTACCGTTGGGAGTGAGCAAAGGTTTGCGCAATGTCTATGCAGACGCCCTCCCGCCCAGTACGTTGCCGTGCAGCCGTCCTGCCGGGGACCGCCCGGTCACGAGAAGGAGAAACGCATGGGACAGGTACGCGCACCCGCCAGGGTCGCCTCGATCGTCGCCGCCGTGGCCCTGGCCTGCACCGCGACCGCTTGCAGTGACACCAAGGCCGGGGGCGGTGACGACGGCGGCTCACCCTCGGGCGGCTCCGGCGGCAAGGCCGTCATCGGGCTGGTGACGAAGACGAACAGCAATCCCTACTTCGTCGAGCTTCGCGAGTCGGCGAAGGCCCAGGCGGACAAGCGCGGGGCGGAACTCGTCGCGCTGGCCGGCAAGTTCGACGGTGACAACCAGGGGCAGGTCGACGCCATCAACAACCTGGTGACGCAGAAGGCCACCGGCATCCTCATCACCCCCAGCAGTTCCCAAGGTGTCCTCAATGCCATCGCCGAGGCCCGTTCCAAGGGTGTCCTCGTCATCGCCCTGGACACCGCGACCGATCCGGCGAGCGCGGTCGACGCCACCTTCGCCACCGACAACAAGGCCGCGGGCGTGCTCCAGGGCACGTACGTCAAGGCCGCGCTGAAGGGCGCCGAGCCCAAGGCGGTACTGCTGGACGGCACCCCCGGCTCCTCCGTGGACGACCTGCGGCACAAGGGGTTCCTGGAGGGCTTCGGCGCCGCCGAGAAGTCCGCCGCGATCAAGGGCACCGCCGTCACCAACGGCGACCAGACCAAGGCGCAGACCGCGATGGAGAACCTGCTGCAACGGGAGCCCGACGTCAACGCCGTCTACACCATC
The DNA here is from genome assembly GCA_049998335.1 of Streptomyces sp. cmx-10-19. GTDB lineage: Bacteria > Actinomycetota > Actinomycetes > Streptomycetales > Streptomycetaceae > Streptomyces. The sequence goes on along the minus strand of JAEBFB010000015.1, from coordinate 51,695 downwards.
AACGAACCCGCCGCGGCCGGCGCCGCACAGGCGATCGGCGCGCGCAAGGGCGTGGTGATCGGCTCCATCGACGGCTCCTGCACCGGCGTACGCAACGTGGCCGAGGGCAAGTTCGCCGCGACCGTGATGCAGTTCCCGCAGAAGATGGCGCAGATGGGTGTCGACGCGATCGCCGACTTCGCCGAGAACGGGCAGAAGCCGAAGGGGTTCACCGACACCGGATCCGAGATCATCACCGACGAGCAGATCGGCTCGGTGGCGTCCAAGGACACCGCCTGGGGCCTGCAGCACTGCTGGGGCTAGGAGATGACGGTGACCTCGACCCCTACGCCCTCCCCCACGACGGCAGCCGCCTCGGCGGCGGCCGCGGCGGCGCGCGGCGTGACACTGTTCGTTCGCACCCCCACCGCCGGGCCGTTCGCCGCGCTGGTCGTGGCCGTGGCCGTGTTCGCGCTGACCACGGACACCTTCTTCAACATCGACAACGGTTCGCTGATCGTCCAGCAGTTCCTGGTCATCGGGACGCTGGCGCTCGGCCAGACGCTGATCATCCTGACGGCGGGTATCGATCTCGCCAACGCCGCGACCATGGTGCTCGGCACCCTGGTCATCGCCCGGCTCAGCCAGGACGCGCTCCCCGCCGGCCTGGCCCTGGTCATCGGCATCGTGCTGTGCACGGCGGTCGGCGCGCTCTCCGGCACCCTGGTCACCCGGCTGAAGCTGCCGCCGTTCATCGTCACCCTCGGCGTGCTCAGCGTGCTGACCGCGACCAACCAGCTCTACGCCGACGGCGAAAGCTTCACGGTCCCGCCCGGCGTGCTGACCTGGCTCGGCACCCGCTCGTACCTCTTCGGGCAGATCGAGGTCACCTACGGCATGGGCGTGCTGCTGGTGCTCGGCGCCGGGCTGTGGTTCGCCATGACCCAGACCGCCTGGGGCCGCAACGTCTACGCCGTCGGCGACGACGCCGAGGCCGCCCGGCTCACCGGCGTGCACGTCCGCCGCACGACGGTGAGCGTGTACGTGCTGGCGGGCTTCGTCTACGCCATCGCCGCCTGGCAGGCACTGGGGCGCATCCCCAACGCCGACCCGAACGTCTTCCAGACCGGCAATCTGGAGAGCATCACAGCGGTCGTCATCGGCGGCACCAGCCTCTTCGGCGGTCGCGGCAGCATCGTCGGCACCGCGCTCGGCGCCCTCGTCGTCACGGTTCTGGCCAACGGCCTCACCCAGGCCGGCATCGACAGCCTCTACCAGCAGGTCGCGACGGGCATCCTGGTCATCGCGGCCGTCGCCGTCGACCGGGTCGTACGCGGGAGGACCACATGACCGGGCAGGCCGGAGCACCCACCGGGACGGAGCCCTCGGCGGCCGCGGAGCCGGAGGTGGTGCTGCGCGCCCGCGGTCTGGTCAAGCGCTACGGCAACGTGGTCGCCATCCGGGAGTCGGACTTCGAGCTGCGCGCCGGCGAGGTGCTCGCGGTGGTCGGCGACAACGGCGCCGGCAAGTCCAGCCTGATCAAGGCGCTCACCGGTGCCGTCGTCCCGGACGCCGGCACCGTCACCCTGGACGGGAGGCCCGTGCGTTTCAGCGGTCCCGACGAGGCTCGCGACGCCGGTATCGAGACCGTCTACCAGACCCTGGCGGTCGCCCCGCAGCTGGACATCGCGAGCAATCTCTTCCTCGGCCGGCCGCTGCGCCGCCCCGGTTTCCTCGGCTCGACGCTGCGCATGCTGGACCACCGGGTGATGCGCGAACGGGCCGCCGACCAGCTCGACCAGCTCGGCATCGCCACCGTCCAGGACATCACGCAGCTAGTCGGCACCCTGTCGGGCGGACAGCGGCAGGCGGTCGCGGTCGCCCGGGCCGCCATGTTCGGCACCCGGGTGATCATCATGGACGAGCCGACCGCGGCCCTCGGCGTACGCGAATCCCGTCAAGTGCTCGATCTGATAGGCCGGATCCGGGAGCGCGGCGTGCCCGTGGTGATCATCAGCCACGACATGCCGCAGGTCTTCGAGATCGCCGACCGCGTCCATGTGCACCGGCTGGGCCGCCGGGTCGCCGTGGTCAGTCCGGCGTCCTGCACCATGACCGAGGTGGTGGGGCTGATGACGGGAGCCCTGGACCTGCGGCCGGACGGCACCCTGGCCGAGAATTCCCGGCATCCCATGCCGCACGAGCACCCCGACGCTCCCGGCACCACGAAGGCGGTCACGTGAACCCGGTCGACGACGACACTGATCGGCTCCCTCCCACCTCCTGGCTGTACGGCGGCACCTCCCCCGACCGGCTCGCCGACCGGGCGCTCGCGCTGGCCCGCGGCCGGACGAGGACGCTGGTCGGCATCGCGGGCGAGCCGGGTTCGGGCAAGTCCACGCTCGCCGAACAGCTGTTGGAGATCATCGAGACGCGTCGTCCCGGTCATGCGACGGCCGTTTCGATGGACGGCTTCCACCTCGCCCAGAGGGTGCTCGACGCGCGCGGACACGGACCGCGGAAGGGGGCCATCGACACGTTCGACGCCGACGGCTTCCTCGCCGCGCTGCACCGGGTGCGTGAGGAGCGCGACGCCACGGTGTGGTGGCCGGAGTTCCGGCGCGACCTGGAGGAACCGGTCGCCGGCGCGCTGGGCATCACCCCCCGGCACGGTCTGGTCGTCGTGGACGGCAACTTCCTGCTGTGCACCCGGCAGCCCTGGTACCGGGTCAAGGACCTGCTGACCGAGACCTGGTTCCTCGACGCCGCCCCCGACGCCCGGCGCGAGCGGCTGACGCGCCGCTACATCCGCTACGGCTTCACCCCGCAGGCGGCCAGAGCCAAGGCCACCGGAGTGGACGAGCGGACCAGCGTCCTCATCCGGGCCTCCGCCGGGCGGGCCGACCTGACCATCAGCGAAGCTCGGTAGGCTGCGGGCATGGCAGGCAGAACTCCACGTCAGACCCCGACGATGTCCGACGTCGCCCGCCACGCGGGCGTCTCGGTCTCCACCGTCTCGCACGTGCTCAACAAGACCCGTCCGGTCGCCGACGCCACCGTGCGCGCCGTGCTCGACGCGGTGGCGTACACCGGCTACGTGCCGGACGCGGTGGCCCGCGCGCTGGACAGCAACGGGTACGGCTCCATCGGCCTGGCCATGTCCGCCCTCTCCAACCCGTACTTCAGCAACGTCGTCCACGGCATCGACCGGCATGCCTCGGCCGCCGGCTACTCCCTGCTGCTCGCCGACACCCATGACGAGCGCGACCAGGAGATCCGGGCCGTCAGCGAACTGCTGCGCCGCCGGGTCAGCGCCGTCATCCTGGCTCCCACCGGCGACGCCTCCACCGCGATCCACTACGCCAGCCAGGTCGACATCCCGATCGTGGTCATCGACCGCTTCGTCGCCGCGCCGGTCGACCAGGCAGCCGTCGACAACGTCGAGCCCACGGCCACCCTGGTCGAGCACCTGGCCACGCTGGGGCACACCCGTATCGCCATGATCACCGGCCGCGAAGGGCTGTCCACGACCACCGAGCGGCTCGACGGCTACCACGCCGGCCTCATCCGCAACGGCATCGACCCGGACCCGGACCTGGTGGCCGGCGGCGACTCCACCGAGGAGGGCGCCGCCGAGGCGGTCCGCCGGCTCCTCGCCGTCCCGCGACCGCCGACGGCCATCGTGGCCGGCAACAACCGCATGACCCTGGGCAGCATGCGCGCCCTGCGCGACGCCGGCCTGCGGGTGCCCGACGACATCCCGCTCGTCTCCTTCGACGACTTCGAGTGGGCGGATCTCTTCCATCCGCGGCTGACCGCCATCGCCCAGCCCGCCCTGTCCCTCGGTGAGCAGGCCGTGGGCATGGCGCTCTCCCGTATCCGGGACCCGAAGCTGCCGCCGCGCAAGGTCACCATCCAACCGGACTTCGTCCACCGCGAATCCTGCGGCTGCCGTCCTTCCGCCTCGCCGCGACCATCCTGACGACGTCCGCTCGTCGTCGGCGACACCGACCACGGCGCAGGATTCGGCCGTCCCGGACGGCCGTACGCGGCGCCGTTCGCACTGCGGCCGCGCGCGTGCCGGTGCTCGCCGTGTCGGCCGTCCTGCGGACCCTTCCCACCCCGCCCCGCCCCCCGGCTCGGCCCTCGCCGTCCTCTCCCAAGCAGTGGTCACCGCGCTCGCCTGGCTCTGATGACCTCGATGGGCTGTGTCACGACGGCCGGATAATTCCCCTCCGTGCGCGGTGTGTGGGCACGCGCGCACCGGTCGGCGGACGGACACGCCGTGGCAGCCACCAGCGAGGCCTGCGCGCCCTGGTCGTCGGCGTACGCCTTACGCCGCTGCGCCGTCCACTCTTCCGCGCTCGGCGCGACCGCGGGCCCGACCGTGAAGCCTCGCTCCCGGGGATGTGCCGCACCCTTTTGCCGGGTACTCCGCAAGGGTGCGGGACGACCGGGCTTCAGCTCGCAGGCGACGGACGGTCTCCCGTCAGGCAAGGAGACCCATGGCTGCCTCAGACGACGCTCTCGAAGCGCACTTCATCGGCACCGCGACCGTGCTTTTGCGGTATGGCGATCTCACCCTGCTCACGGACCCGAACTTCCTGCACCACGGTGAGCGCGCACATCTGGGCTATGGGCTCGTGAGCCGACGCCTTACCGAGCCCGCCATCGATGTGAGGGATCTGCCGCCGTTGGACGCGGTTGTCCTCTCCCACCTGCACGGAGACCACTGGGACCGTCGGGCCGGGCGATACCTGGAGCCTTCGGTGCCGATTGTCACCACTCCACACGCCGCCCGGCGCCTGCGTACCTGGCAGGCTTTCGACCGGGCCGGCGGACTGCGGGTCTGGGAGAGCTGCATCTTCCGGCAGGGCCGCTCCCAGGTACGCATCACGGCACTTCCCGGCAGGCACTCTCTGCAACCCGTGCTGCGCCGGCTGCTGCCGCCGGTGATGGGCAGCATGCTGGAGTTCGGTGGGCGCGACGGGGCAGTCTGCCTCCGGGTCTACCTTTCCGGCGACACTCTCCTGTATGACGGGCTCGACGAGATCACCCGCCGCTTCCCCGATGCCGACCTGGCCGTGCTGCATCTGGGGGGTACTGGTCTCCCCGGCGGATTCATCGTGACCATGTACGGTGCGCAGGGTGCCGAACTCGTCCGGCGCCTCGGCTACCGCCGTGTCCTGCCAGTGCACTACGACGACTACTCGGTCTTCCGCTCGCCCCTCCAGGACTTCTTGGGCGAGGTCGACCGGCTCGGTCTGCGGGAACGACTTGTCCACTGCCCGCGAGGTCATCATGTCCGCCTGGTGCCCGGTGACGACCGGCCTGCGTCTCCGTGACGTTCGGTGGCACCGCATTCCCCGCCTTTAGACGTCAGGGGACGTCAGGGGACGTCCGGGTGAGTGCACTGGTCTTGTCGGTTCCATGAGAACCGGGGGTGGCCGCTCGATGCCGAGGCCGGGTGAGCGGCACCCGACTCGTCCGTCGTTGTCCGGTCACCACCCGTGGATGGTGTAGCAGCGAATCTGCGGCACGCGGCACATTCCGGCCTCGTGGAACGCGCCCTTGAGTAGGTCAGAAGGGGTACAGCGGCAGCCGACTGGGCGTGGGGTGTGGCGTGGCTTCGTCGACCGGCGAAGCATGGACGCTGTCTTGCCGACTCGGCGGATGCGGAACGGCGAGCGCGGGGTACTCAGCCCGCTCGGCCTTTCACTGAGGAGAGTGCCCTATGACGTTCAATCCGCTGGAGCAGCGGGGTATCCCGTTGGATCGCCAGGTGCGCAACTGGCGTGAGCTGAATGTGGCTCCGATCGACCCGGACCACTGCGACCCGTACACCCGTTGCCGGATCATCACGATGAACGGGATCGAGGTGGAGGCGATCCTGTTCAGCCACCAGCTCGCCCGGCACACGGCCGATCCCGAGATCAAGCGGCAGCTGGCACGGGTGCGCTACATCGAGGCGCAGCAGCAGAAGGTAGTGAACTGGCTGCTGCCAGGTGTCTCCTCGGTGCTGGAGACGACGATCGCCTACGAGCAGGTGGCGGTGGACCTGACGGCGTGGGTGGCGCGGATGGAGCCGGACCCGTACCTGAAGCAGGCGTACCAGTTCGGTGTGCTGGAGGACTTCGACCACCTGTACCGGTACGCGAACCTGTACGAGATGATCGAGCACCGCAAGGCGGAGTCGATCGTCGACGGCCTCACCGAGGTCATGCCCGGACGCCCCACGCGGTTCCACCATCGGGATCCGATCGACAACGTCCGCGACCCGTACGCCAAGGACGAGACGAACCCGCTCTCCAAGCTGCACGCGCTGACGATCATGTCGGCGGAGCAGCAGACCATGAACTTCTACCTGAACACCGGCCCCACCTACATGGAGCCGATCGCCCGGCAGCTCTACCAGGAGATCGGGCTGATCGAGGAGGAGCACGTCACCCACTACGAGTCCCTCGTGGACCCTGGTGAGACCTGGTGGGAGCAGCTGGTCAACCACGAGTACAACGAGTGCTACCTCTACCACTCCTTCATGGAGCAGGAGAGCGACCCCAGGGTCAAGGCGATCTGGGAGCTGCATCTGAACATGGAGCTGGAGCACCTGCACGCCGCCTGCGATCTGATGCGCCGGCACGACGGTCGTGACCCCGCCTCGGTGCTGGCCCCCGAGCTGCCCAACGTGCTCACCTTCGAGCCGAACAAGGGCTACCTGCGCGAGCTGCTCGACACGCAGATGGACCTGACCACGCTCGGTGCCGGCTATGTCCGCGAGGCGCACGAGCGGTTCGAGAAGATGCAGGAGCGGATTCACGGCGGCGAGGCACCGCCGAGCGACCGGGTGATGACCGAGCACGACGCCATGTTCGGCCGCGAGTACCGCGTCCAGACCGAAGGCGAGCACCCCGACCCCGCACAGCGCGAGAAGTAGGGGAGGCCGAGATGTCCGAGCTGCACACCCCGCACGCCGGAGACGACATGGCCGGGGACGACGACGTCGTCGCCCTGCTGATGCGCCAGCACGGCGACATCCGCAACCTCTTCGACGAGGTCGAGGCCACCGCGGGCGAGGAACGCCGCGACGCCTTCCGCCGCCTGGTGCGGTTGCTGGCGGTGCACGAGACCGCCGAGGAGGAGGTCGTCCACCCCTTCGCCCGCAAGGGTTTCCCCGGCGGCGAGCAGGTCGTGAAGGAACGCCTCGTCGAGGAGAAGGCGGCCAAGCAAACCTTGGCCGCCCTGGAGGAGATGGACACCGGCGACCCGAAGTTCATGCCCCAGCTGCTCAAGCTGCGCAAGGACGTCCAGGAGCACGCGCGGGCCGAGGAACGCTACGAGTTCACCCACCTCCGCCGCAGCACCGACGCCGCCGGCCTCGCGGCGATGGCGAAGGCCATCAAGGCTGCCGAGGCGATGGCGCCGACCCGTCCCCACCCCGGCGTCGAGTCCGGGGCGAAGAACATGGCCCTCGGCCCCGTCGCCGCCCTCATGGACCGCACCAAGGACACCGTCCGTAAAGCCTTGGGCAAGGGCTGACCCTGCACACTCCCTCGCTCTCACCCCTCGGCCGGACCTGCATGTGTCTCGTTTCTTCTTCGGCCGGGGGGACTCTACGCCTATGAGCAAGAAGCCAGTCCCTCGCCGCAGGGGCCAGAACCGGATGCTGTGATGCTCGACGTCCTGGAACGTGATCCCAGGGCGGACGCCGCTGTCGACGTGCTGACGAAACGGGTGCGGCCTCTCCCGCGGACCGCGCACGGGACGCACTGCACGGCAGATGGCTCGGCCCTCCCGTGCACCCCCTGATGGTGCAGGTGCAGGTGCAGGTGCAGGTGCAGGTGCAGGTGCAGTGCCGGTCGGCAGCTGGATGTCCGCCGCTGCATTCGACCTGTGGCCCGGCCGTTCCCGGGAAGCGGGCGTGCTGGCGGGTGTCGGACTGGCCGCGGCCGGTCCCCGCCGCGCTGGCGGGCGCCGTCTACTGGGCCGAGCTGCCTTGAGCGGACCCGGGTGGGGCTGGTGCACGCCGTGGCCGACACCGCGGCCGTCGGACTGTACGGTGCCTCGCTCCTGTGCCGGCCCACCGGGCGGGCCGGAGCGGGCCGCGCCTACGGCTTCCCCGGGCTGACCGCTGTCGGTCTGGGAGGCATGCTGGGCGGCCACCTGGCCTACCGGCAGGCCTCCGGCGCCAACCACGAGTTCCCCGCCGGCCGCGCCGTACGGCGTGCCGTAGCCGACGTGCCGGTTCTGGTGGCGCGCGAAACCGGCGGGACCTTCCACGCACCGGCCGAGCGGTGCAGTCATCGAGCTGGACCGCTGTCGGAGGGCACGCTCGCCGACGGGTGTGTTCAGTGCCCCTGGCACGGGAGTGTCTTCCGGTTCTCGGAGGCTGGAACGTCCGTGGCCCTGCCACATGGCGCCCCAGCCTGCTTTCGACACCCGCGCCGTCGACGGGCTTCTGGAGATCAGACCGCGCTGTGAGGACATGACGGGTGCCCGCCGGCCCGTCCGCTTCGACCTGCGCGCGGCCGCCCCCGACGAGCCCTGGACCACCTTCGCGTCACTGTCCCTGGAAGCCGCGCACGCTGCCCCGGCCACCAGCACCGTGTCCTACGACCCCTAGCACACAGCCTTCCCGGCCTGCACCCCACCGGACGACTACGCCGCCTGCGCGACGCCGCCTACGCGGGCTCCCGCCAGGGACGGGCCGTCTGGCGACGGCCGGATCGACCTTGAACCGTCGGTGCAGCGATGGTCCCGGCTCTGCCTTCCTGTGAGGTGAGGCAGGGGCGGAGCTGCCGACGATGGGGCCGGGTCAATGGGGCAGCATCTGGAAGCCTGCGCTCAGGGCGCCGGCGCAGATCAGCAGGAGCGAGGCACAGACGGTAAGCCGTTTCAGGAGCATACGGCGCAAGGCTGCGTACCGGGTCTCGTACTCCTCCTTCAGCTGGTCGGCCCGGGCGGCAACGGCCTGCAGCGTTCGGTGGGTCAGATGGAGGCGCTGCTCGCAGTAACGGCTCGTGAGGTCCTCGGCCTGGGCGCTGGTCAGCCAGGGCAGGCGCTCGCACAGAGATGCGGCTTCGCGGAGCGCCTCTGCACGCTCGGCCTGGATCAGGAGGTAGCCCTCGACCTGGTTGGCGAGCAGGCCGTCCCGCCTGTGCTGCCGTGCCGCGGGCGGGTCCGCGGTCACGATCGGTCGCCCTTGTGCCCGGCGGGGTCCAGGGCGTCGCGCTGTCCGGTGTTCTCCGCCTGGTCGAGCTGGGCGGCGTCGGGGTGGTGGAGGTCGAAGGCGGGGGATTCGGAGCGAATCCTGGGCAGGGTGACGAAGTTGTGGCGGGGCGGCGGGCAGGAAGTCGCCCATTCCAGTGAGCGTCCGTAGCCCCAGGGGTCGTCGACCTCAACCCGCTTGCCCTGCTGGGCGGTTTTCCAGACGTTGTAGAGGAAGGGCAGGGTGGACAGCCCGAGAAGGAAGGCGCCGATGGAGGAGACGGTGTTCAGGGCGGTGAAGCCGTCGGCAGCGAGGTAGTCGGCGTAGCGGCGGGGCATGCCCTCGGCGCCGAGCCAGTGCTGGACCAGGAACGTGGTGTGGAAGCCGATGAAGAGCGTCCAGAAGTGGATTTTCTCCAGACGGGTGTCGAGCATCGTGCCGGTCATCTTCGGCCACCAGAAGCTGAAGCCCCCGAACATGGCGAAGACGATCGTGCCGAACAGCACGTAGTGGAAGTGCGCGACGACGAAGTACGAGTCGGTGACGTGCCAGTCCAGGGGAGGCGAGCCGAGGATGACACCGGTCAGGCCGCCGAAGAGGAACGTGACCAGGAACCCGGCCGCCCACAGCATCGGCGGCTCGAACGACAGCGATCCTTTCCACATGGTGCCGATCCAGTTGAAGAATTTCACCCCCGTGGGTACAGCGATCAGATAGGTCATGAACGCGAAGAACGGCAGCAGGACCGCGCCGGTGGCGAACATGTGGTGCGCCCACACCGTGACTGACAGGCCGGCGATGGCGATGGTGGCACCGATCAGGCCCATGTAACCGAAGATCGGCTTACGGGAGAACACGGGGATGATCTCGCTGATGACCCCGAAGAAGGGCAGGGCGAGGATGTAGACCTCGGGATGACCGAAGAACCAGAACAGGTGTTGCCACAGGATCGCCCCGCCGACGTCGGCGTCGAAGATGTGGGCGCCGAACTGGCGGTCGGCCTCCAGCACCAGCAGGGCTGCCGCCAGTACGGGGAAGGCGAGCAGGACAAGTACCGAGGTCAGCAGCACGTTCCACGTGAAGATCGGCATCCGGAACATGGTCATGCCCGGCGCACGCATGCAGACGATCGTCGTGATGAAGTTGACCGACCCCAGAATCGTGCCGAACCCGGACAGCGCCAGTCCCATGATCCACAGATCCGCGCCGATGTACCCGGTTCGCATGGGGCCGCTGAGTGGTGTGTAGGCCGTCCAGCCGAAGTCCGCGGCGCCCTGGGGAGTGAGGAAACTACCGAGCACGATCAGGCCGCCGAAGAGGAACAGCCAGTACGACAGCATGTTCAACCTGGGAAAGGCCACGTCCGGGGAGCCGATCTGCAACGGCATGATCGCGTTGGCGAAACCGGCGAACGTCGGCGTGGCAAACAGCAACAGCATGATCGTGCCGTGCATCGTGAAGGACTGGTTGTACTGCTCGGTCGACAGGAACTGCAGACCCGGCCGGGCGAGTTCCGCCCGGATCGCCATCGCCAGCGCACCGGCGATCAGGAAGAACGCGAACGAGGTGATCAGGTACAGGTGACCGATCTTCTTGTGATCGGTCGTCGTCAGCCAGGACACCACCACCCGCCCCCGGCTGCGCTTGCCCTCCGTGGGCACCAGAGTGACCGGCTCCGTCTGTGCAGTCATCAGCTTCCCTACATACGTCGCAAACCCTGTATTCAGGAGACAACATCCCGTAAACACGCATTGTGCGCACCTCAACGCGCGGTGTGAATCCAGGCGGATGCTGTGTAACCGTGAGACGCCGCTCCACACGCCGGTCGCGGCAACAAGCAACCGGCCCCCCCCGGGGCACGAGAGTCCCCTCCTCGCCGGGGTTGGATGGCGGGGAGGGGCAGATCGGCCGGTGCTGTCAGCCGAGACCGGAATTGGCCCCGTCACGTGTGCGGATGCGGCGCAGCATCGCCAGCGACACGAGGGACAGCGTGACGTAGAGGCAACCGATGATCATATCGGCGATCTCGGCGCCGTCGAAGACAGCGGTCTTCTGTGCGGACAGTGCCCACGGCGAGACGGCCAGCCAGATACCGGCCACCAGCACCAGCAGGTCGGGGCGTGCGCTCGGATAGTGGGCGAAGCGCCACAGGACGACCAGGAACACGACGATGGCCACTGCAAGTTCGTTGCGGTGGGCGTCCTTGGCGGTGTCCGGATAACCCACGATCCAGGGCGCGACGATCAGCCCCATCGTGACGACAAGCAGTAGCAGACCGATGATCTGCTGGCGCCCGGCTTCCGCGAGCGTCTTCGCGTCATGGCGCGCCGGAGTGGGCGTGGGTGGTGATATCGCGTGGGGCATGGCAAGCCCTCCGTGGTCTTCAGCAGGGTTTCTGACGTCGGACAGCACGTCGGATCACGACGAAGCAGCCAGCCGCCGCGGCCATGCCTGCGAGCAGCAGGGTGGCACGGCGGGCGGGCGGCGAAGCAGGAGGGGACGGGTTCCTCAGCCGGTCGAGCATGCTCAGTGGAACGCCGCTCAGCGCATTGCCCGGAGGACGGCGCGACACCGCAGGGTGGGGACGAGTGGGTGCCGTGGCCCGTACTGCTTCCCAGGCGGCGCCGATGCTCCGCAGTCCGCGGTCGCGGAACGCGTCTCTCAGGCAGGGCAGGAGTTCGTCTTCCTCGTCGCGGATGTCCTGTGAGATCAGCACGAAGGCCTCTTCGATCCACTCGACGCGGCGGGGGTCGTCCGGCGTCCGTTCGGCTCGGGCGATCAGCTCGTTGATCGCTTGGTGCTCCTGTTCGACCTGTTCAGTGAGTTCTTCGCCCGCGGGGTGGACGCGCCGCAGGATCGGCCACAGCACGGTCTCCTCAGCGAAGGCGTGGCTGAACACCAGCCGCACGATGTCCAGCCACAAGGCGTCACGCTCTGTATCGGTCATCCCACCGGAGCGGTAGCGGTCCATCATGGCGTCGAGCTCCGCGTGGTCACGGCGCTGGCGGCACAGAATGCTTCTGCGACCCCCCAGGGCAGCGGCCTCCTGCTCGGCGATCGAGACAGTCACGGCTCTTCCCCTTCTTCCACACCCGGCGCCTCGCCGCTCTCGGGGGCGCGCTCGTCCTCGCCCTCCTCGGCCCGCTCGGGAGGCGCCGTCGCTTGCTCCTGCGGAGGCACGTTCTTCTCTCCGGTGACTCGTTCCAGCGGATGAGACATCTCGTGGTCTGGGCGGTTCATCACAAGCTCCTACCCTCGCGGAAAGCCGAGTGCCCATCCACGCGGCCGCTCACCGGGACCGGGGACGACGAAATGTGCCCGTTGGCCTCCCGCCGCGCGTGACCATGAGACGCCAGACCAATCCCTCCTTCCCAGGGAGCCGAACGAACGGAACGCGTTCGAAGTCGACGCACCGTAGGAGGTCAGCGCTCCGGAGCGCCCACGCGGGCCGATGGCAACGACTCACGGGAACGGCCGCGAACCGGTCCCGCGGCTGGCACTTCCCGGCCAGCCGCGCCGGGTTCCCCGCCAACGGATTCCTGGTAGGCATCCGCGTAGGTGGGAGCGGTGACCCGGCGACGGCCGGTCCGGCGACGCACCCGGCGGCCCAGCCGACGACAGCAGCAGCGCGACGCGCAGCTGCTCACCTTCGCCGTGGTGACGGCGGCCGGGATCGGGATGGTGGTGATGGTGGTCAACTGGCTGCTGGCCCACTGGTGGGCCCTCGTCGCCGTCCTGGTCCTCGCGGGCGCCGGCTGGCTCTCCAGCCGACAGCAACGCGCCCGGTGGAAGGCGGTACGCGCGCAGGGCCTGCGCTACGGACTGCCGCAGCTCGACTCGCTGCACCACACCCGGTTCGAGGACGCCGTCCGGGACCCGATGCAGCGCGACGGCTGCCAGGATGCCCAGCGGGTCGGCGGCCGCGGCAACCTCGGCGCCGACGTGAAAGCCACCGACCCGTACGGGCGGCGCTGGGTGATCCAGTGCAAGCACCGCCGCAACGGCGCCCACGGCTCACCGGTCGGTACACCGGACCTTCAGGTGCTCAACGGCACCGCCCGCCAGGTCCACGGCGCCGACGTTGCGGTCATCGTCACCAACGTCCGGGCGACTGGCCCGGCGGTCACGTTCGCCAAGCAGGGTCAGCTCGCCCGGGGCACCCTCGCCCTGGTCGGCCCTGGCCCGGCGGTACCAGCGGCGCAGGGACTCCGAGCAATGCCCAGCACGTGGTCGGGATGACCGTGGAGCAGGGACAGGGCTACCTCGACTCCGTCGTCGCGGCGATCCCGTCGGCCGACCCCGGACCGGTCGCAGCCTCTTTGGCGGCCACCTTCAACAACACATCCGTGTCGCAGGATACGAACACCGCCAGGGGCGCACATGGACGGAAAGGGGCGGAGCCTGTCGGCCCAGGCGCTGACAGCGGCGGGCGTCACACCGGCGAGCACCCTCACCCATGGCGGCGTGGCTCTGCGCTGGCCCAGCCAGGCGGTTACCGGGGCCGCCGACAACACGGTCGCGAACGGCCAGTACATCGCACTCAGCGGCGGCGGCGACACCTTGGGCTTCCTGCTCTCCTCCAGCACCGGCCCCGTCTCGGGCACCGGCACGATCCACTACTCCGACAAGACCGAGCAACGGTTCCTCCTCGGAGGCCCGGACTGGCACGCCGGCGCAGGTGACGCGGCCGTCGCGCTGGACTACAGCAACGCTCCCGGCAACACCAAGCAGAACATTGCGACGGCTCTGCGGTACCGCGGAATCTCACTGCTTTCCGGCAAGACTCCCGTCAGCGTGGAACTGCCGAAGGGAGAACGCGCCGAGGCGAACGGCACACCGATGCTGCACGTGTTCGCCATGGCCCTGGATAAGCGGGCGTCCGAACTGACCGACACCTTCGGCAATGTCTCCGTCACCCAGAACACAGCGACGAACCACGGGGACATGGACGGCTGGGGCAGCAGCGTGTCCGCCCAGGCACTCACTGGCCGCGGGCGGCGCGAAGCCCGGCGGCACGATCACCCACGCCGGCCTGTCCTTCACCTGGCCCACCACGGCCGGGGTCACCGACACCGACACCGTCGGGGCGTTCGCCCAGCCCGACCACCCTCGCCGCCGGTCAGACGGTCGCCGTCAGCGGGACTCACGGCACCAAGCTCGGATTCCTCGTCTCCGGAGCCAACGGCACGGCGTCGGGCACGGCCACGATCACCTACTCCGACGGCGCCACCCAGCAGTTCACTCTGGCGGGCCCTGACTGGTTGAAGACCAGCACCGCCGTGGCGATCACCTCCGCGTACCAGAACCGTCAGGACAACCAGCGCTATCAGCACGCCGCCTACGTCCACTACGTCGACGTGACGCTCCAAACCGGCCGGACACCGGTCAGCGTGACACTGCCCGACATCACGGACCAGCCGAAGCAGAACAGTCCGGCTCTGCACATCTACGCGATGGCACGCGGCTGACCCCCGTAGGCCCCGCACCACGGGCGGGAGGAGCGCCGCGGACGCAGTCCCGGCGCGCCTCCCGCTCTCCAGCGTCCGCCACACCGGTGAAGGAACATGTCAGCACGGATATCCCGCCGGGGCGACCTCAGGCACCGCGGTCTCAAGAAGGACATCGACGCGAAGCTCACGGCGGTCGACGCCGTCCTGAGCGGCGCCATCAAGAGCCACCTGCCCGAACTCCAAGCCGCAGCACAGCATTTGATCACCGCCGGCGGGAACGGCTCTCGTCCCGTCATGACGCTCCTCACAGCCCACTTCGGCGACCCGGGCAACCCGGACGTCGTCCAGGCCGCCTCGGCGGTGGAACTCCTCCACATCGCCTCCCTGCACCACCACGACGTCATGGACCAGGCGGTGCTGCGCCGCGGGGTACCGAGCGTCAACGCCCTCAGGGGCGACGCCATGTCGATCAGGTCCGGCAATTTCCTGCTCGCCCGATCCGCTCAGATCATCGCCGGACTGGGCCAGGAGGTCATCCAGGCCCATCAGGCGCTTCTGCCGGAACTGGTCAGGGGGGCAGGCGCTGGAGCTCGCGGGCGCAGGTGCCGACCGGGATCCGATGGCGCACTACCTGGAGGTCGTCGCGGGCAGGACGGGTGCGCTCATCGCCGGTGCCGCGCGGATCGGCGCCCTCGTCGCCGGTGCCGACCGGGCGACCGTCAGGGCCGCCGGGGCGTTCGGCGAACGGATAGGTACGGCCTTTCAGATCACCGACGACATCCTCGACATCACCGGCACGGCAGCGGGGTCCGGAAGAAGACCCCCGGCACCGATCTGCGCCCCAGGTGTGCACATCCTTCCCCTGCTCATCCTGCGGGGGACGGAACCCGACTCCGGCGATCCGACGGACGTGCGGCTGGCGCCCTGCTCGCGGGCGGTCTCGACAGCGACGACCTGGTCGACGAGGCGCTGACACTGCTGTGCGGCCACCGGGCCATGGCCGAGACGAAACGCCGTCTCACCCAACGCGTCGAGGAGGCGGCAGGTGTGCTGGCCGGCCTTCCGCACTGCCCGGCCCGGAAGGTCATGGAGGGACTGTGCCACTCACTGTCGTCGCGCCTTTGACTCCGAATCGGTGAGTTCCGCGTCCGTCTCTGGAGGGCCGCTCGGCTCGTCGAGTCGGCGCAATCTGTCACGCAGGGGCTCGGCGACCTGCTCGGCGTCGGCGTCGCCTATCTGCTCCATGCCGTCCAGTGCCTCGGTCCACGTGGCGCGGGCCGCATCGGGGTGGCCGGCGCTCAGGTGGGTGTCCCCGAGGTGCATGAGCGTGATGGCCTTGTACCGGGGGGCATCGAGCCGCCGGTAGAGGGCGAGGGCGTTGCGATAGGCGGCCACGGCTTCGTCGTACCGTCCGAGATGGTGGAGGGCGTTGCCGATGCTGTCCCAGGTGTCCGCCGTGCCGCCGTCGTGTCCGAGTCTCTCCTGCAGGGCCAGCGCCTGCCGGCAATGGTCGAGGGCCTGTTCGTGCTGTCCGAGCAGGCTGTGGCACCAGCCGACCGCGTTGAGCGCGACCGCTACGGCCCGTTGAACGCGGCCGTCGTCGCCGTCGAAGCCGTTGTCACAGGACCGGAAAAGCACGAGGGACTGCTGTACGGCACCGAGCGCGGCTTCCGGATCGCCCTGGCGCAGCCTCACCCAGGCCAAGTTGTAATAGCTCTCCGCGTAAGCCCTCATGTCGCCTGATTCCGTGAACAGCTCGACGGCCCGTTCGGCATGAATGCGTGCCTCGTCGAAGCGGCTCAAGTTCCCCGTGGCAAGCGTGAGACCGTTGTGTACGTGGGCCTGGGCGGTCAGGTCGCCCAGTCGGCACGCCGCGTCCATGGCGGCGCGGTGCACAGCCTCCTGCTCCCGCCACAGGCCGCGTAGGTGCAGATGGTGGGCGGCGGCCCAGGCGAGCTGCCAGGTGTGGACGTCATATCGGCGGGTGGCGGCCTCTTCGAGGGCTGCCAGCAGTACTGCCTGCTCGGCGGCGAACCAGGCCCCCGCCCTCTCGGGATCTTCGGTGAAATGTTCGGCGAGCACCCCCTCGGCCGCGGGCGCCAGGGAGATCAGTACACGTGAGGTGGTCAGTGCGGCGGCTTCGTGGGCCGTGTGGAGGTAGTGGTCGAACATTCGGTGCCGTGCGGCCCGCACCTGTTCGGGTGGTTCGACGGTTTCGGTCAGTTCGGTCGCGTAGGCGCGCAGCAGGTCGTGGGAGACATAGCGGCCGGGGACGGCTTCGTCGACGAGGTGGGCCTGGACGAGTTCGCCGAGCAGCTGCCGGGTGCGGGGGACGGTGAGGCCGGCCAGGCTGGTTGCGGCGGGCAGGGTGATGTCGGGGCCCGGGTGCAGGGCGAGCAGCCGGAACAGGCGGGCGGCGTCGGGCGTGAGGGCGTGGTACGACCAGGAGAAGACGGCGCGTGCGTCGGCCGCGGGGTCGTCGTCGTGGAACGCGTCCAGAACGTCGGCGCTGTCGCGCAGTTCGGCCGCGATCGACGCCAGCGGGATGGTGGACCGGGTCGCGGCGTGGGCCGCGGTGATGGCCAGGGCCAGCGGTAGCCGGGCGCACCGGGCGATGATCTCCTCGACCGCGTCCGGTTCGGCCACGACGCGCTGTTGTCCCAGGCGGCGGGCGAGCAGTTCGCGGGCCTCAGGCAGGGAGAGCACGTCCAGGTTCAGGGGGTGGGCGCCGTCCACGGCGACCAGTCCGGCCAGCCGGTTGCGGCTGGTGACGATGACCAGGCAGCCGGGCGCCCCGGGCAGCAGCGGCCGCACCTGGGCGGCGTCGCGGGCGTTGTCCAGCAGCAGGAGTACGCGCTTGCCGGTGAGCAGGGTGCGGTACCGGGCCGCCAGCACGTCGATGTCCTGGGGCAGTCTGCTCGCTTCGGTGCCCAGCGACTCCAGTAGCGTCCCCAGGGCGTGCTCCGGCAGGACCGGAAGACCGACCGGGTCGAAGCCGCGCAGATTCAGATACAGCTGTCCGTCGGGGAAGCGGTCGGCGATCTGTCGCGCCCAGTGCACGGCGAAGGTGGTCTTGCCGACGCCCGCCATGCCCGCGATGGCGCTGATCACCACCGCACCGGCCGAGGGCAGCCGGGCCACCTCGGCCAGCTCCGCATCCCGGCCGACGAAGGCCGCCAGACCGGCGGGCAGTTGGGCCGGGGCAGCCGGAGCCTGGACAGGTACCGGGGCGGCAGCCCGGACAGGGGCGGGGGCTGGCGCCGTCGGCTCCGGCGGAGCCAGCAGCCCGGGATCAGACCGCAGGACGCGCTGGTACATGGCCTGCAGCGCCGGGCCGGGATCGACCCCCAGCTCATCCGCGAGCACTGTCTGCGCCTCGCGGTAGACGGCAAGAGCCGCCGCCTGCCGCCCCGACCGGTACAAGGCAAGCATCAGCAGCTCACTGAGCCGCTCGTCCAGCGGGTTCTCGGCAACCAGCCCGGTCAGCTCCCCGGTCGCCTGCGCATGGGCACCCAAGTCGAGTTCGGCCGTGCAGCGGGCCACTTGCGCGGACAGACGCAGTTCGCTCAGCCGCTGCCGCTGGCTCTGCGCGTACCCGCCCCGGACACCGGCCAGCGCCTCTCCACGCCACAGATCGAGAGCATCGCGCAGGTACTCCACCACGCCCTTGGCGTTCCCCGCACCGCGCGCCCGCTCAGCTTGAGCCAACAGGTCCTGGAAAGCGCTCAAGTCCAACTCGTCCGGCGACACCTGAAGCTGATAGCCGTCCCCCGTGGAACGGATCACGGACGACGAGGCGTTCCCGCCGGGCTCCAGCGACTTCCGCAACCGGTGCACATAGCCCCGCAGGATATTGATCGCGGAAGCCGGTGCCGAGGTCCCCCACACGGCGTCGACCAACCCGCCCGCCGACACCTGCGAACCCTCCGCC
Source organism: Streptomyces sp. cmx-10-19 (assembly GCA_049998335.1). Lineage (GTDB taxonomy): Bacteria > Actinomycetota > Actinomycetes > Streptomycetales > Streptomycetaceae > Streptomyces. The sequence goes on along the minus strand of JAEBFB010000015.1, from coordinate 33,130 downwards.
AACAGCAGCACAGCCAGCACTGCCCGCTGCTGAGGCGACCCGAGCTCGACCTCGCCCTCACCACGCCACGCCCTGACCGGCCCCAGGACCGAAAACGACAACCGCTCTTCCATCGGTCTCCCCCTCAGAACGCACATCCGAAGCCGACGGTGAAGGCCGGTTACCGGGCCGTCAGCGCGGATGATTGCCGGAGTCTACGACGGGGCGTACGGGTGAGGGTGGGGTGTGTTGGCTGGTGGACGATCTTGCGTACGGCAGTGCGGCCGCCGGTCATGGCAGACGGTCCGCCGTCCGGCGGCTCGGCACGCACCCGAAGGAGCCGGGGGAGGAGGCGGGCGAGCGGGGCCGGTAGCGCTGGTCGGGTCACCCTGGCTCGGATTCCGGCGGGTGTCTCACCGTCCCAGTCGGTCGAGGAGTCGGTCGGCGCGTTGTGCGAAGAGGTGGGCTCCTTGGCGCAGGGCTACCGCTTTCGCCACGTTACAGAGCACGTAACAGAGGAGGAGCCCGGCCGAACCACATCACCGACCTGGCCGTCGGTGCGGGCCCGCATCGGCCGGGCTCTGTGCGGTTCGGACGGGCTGCCGGCCTCGGCCGACGGACTGCGGTTCGTCGTTCCCGTCCTCATGATCAGCGCGGCGTCCTCCCGAAACACTTCGGGCTCATGCGCGGCCCCGCTGCAAGGACCTGGACGACCAGCGGTTCTGGCGGGCCACGATGCCCGGGTGGTGACGGGGACGTACGGGGTGCTGGAGCCGCTCGCACGGAATCGGGTCGGCCCGAAGAAGATCGAGACGTGGCCGGACACGCTCCGAGTCGCGGGCTCCCCGGTCACCCGCCAGGTCCGCGCCTGCAGCCCGGGCGGCGCACAGGAGCAGGACCCGTACGGGTGGCGGTCGACTCCGACGGCGCGCGCCGGCCCACCGGACACGACCGTGCTGAAAACCTCCCAGGGGCTGTCGCCGACGGACCCACGGAGTCATTCCGGTGGTGTCAGTTCCCACAGTGTCACCGGGATGCCGGGGGCGTACGCCTCGACGGTGACCCCGCCGGCCTCGTCGGCCGTGAGGTACATGAACTCGTCGTCGAGGGTGGGGTTGCTCAGGTAGACCCCGTCCGTGCCGTGGGCGAGGGCGCACCACAGGTAGCCGTCGTCGGCGGGCCGGAACGGGTCCAGGGTGACCTCGCTGCCGTCCCGTGGCTCATAGGGGTGCTCCGCCGTCGAGTCGACGTACTTGCCGTCGAAGGAGAGGTAGTAGCACTGCTCGTTGTCGGTCCGGACCGCGGGGATGGTGAGGAACCTCTGGTCGGGGTCGTCGACGTCGAGTGCCACGCCCATCCGGTGGCCGGCTCCCGCCTGGGTGTCGTCGAGGCCGAGGACCTGGGAGTCCACCGGTGAGGAGCGCAACGCGACCTCGTTGACGGCCAGTGCGTCCCGCGGGCTCTGCAGGAACCAGCGCTGACCGGCCGAGCCGTCCTCGTCGCGGGCCACGATCGCCCCTCCGTCACTCACCTCGGTGAGGTACTGCTGGGTGTAGTAGTTGCGCAGGGTCCACGTGCCGTCGCCCTGGTCGACCGGTGCCCAGAGCTGGTCGACGGACGGCTGGGGCCACAGCACGATCCCCGCGTTCCGCCGGCCGCCTTCCTGGCCCAGGTAGCGGCGGTCCGCCTCGTGAAGCACACGGTAGTAGCCGGGGTACTCGGGATCGGCTGCCAGCGTGTACGCCTGTCCCGGCAGGCTCGTCTGGCTGACCGGCTGGCCGGTGACCGCGGTGCTGGAGCCGCCGGAGGGGCCCGCCCCGTTGGTGGTGCCGGCGTTGCGCATCACCCGCGTACCCTGCAGGTCCTGGTCCACGGTCGACTGCGGAAGGGTGGGTGCGTTCGGCAGTTGGCCGAGGTTGACGGCGACGGGGTAGTGGTCCGACGCCGTCACTCCGTCGACGCGGTTCACGTTCTCGAAGGTGGTGGCCTGGTTGGCCGGGGCGACCGCGTAGTCGAGGATCCTCGGCGTCGTGCCGCCGTTGGTGGGGTGCGTGGGCTGGTTCGGCGGCGGGGCCCACACGTGGAACTGGTTCGGGTAGTCCAGTTGCAGCCTGGCGTTGAGGTTGCCCGCCTCCGGGTTGTACGGCGCGCGGTTGTAGTCGCCCAGGGCAACCCACGGCAGTCGCGCGGTGTTCATGTCCTCCTGGATGTTGCGCAGCAGACGGGGGTCGTCGTTGCCGCTTCCCGAGAGGCCGTGCACGGTGAAGTAGACGACGCCGTCGACGTTGACGCCGAGTGCGGGCCGCGAGTTCCAGATGCCGGTCTGGTCGTCGTGGAAGGCGGGGTTCGCGACGAACACGTCGGCATCGTGCTCCACCCGGTTGCGGGTCCAGATGGCCAGGTTCACCCTGCCGACCGACGTGTTCTCGGTGTACTCGGTCTGCATCCAGTACAGCCATCCCTGGCCGGACCGGTTCGTTCCCAACTGGTACTCGAAGACGTCGGGCCGCACCCCGTCGCGGAACCAGTACTTCTCCTGCGACAGCTGTCTGCGCCGGGTGGCTGACAAGGGCGGGGCTCCGGCCTCCTGGAGGAGGACGATGTCGGTCCTGGTGGGGCTGCCGTTGCCCTGGACCATCTGGGGCAGGACCGTGCTGTACTTGTTCTCGCCCCCGCTGCTGGCGCCCTGCATGTTCCAGGTGATCACCTTGCGGCGGTGGTTCTGCCGCGGATCGAGTCCGCCGCCGGTGTCGCGCAGGAACAGCGAGGACCGTCTGCCGACATCGGTGCGCACCACGCCCCGGCCCGTGAAGTCCAGGGTCTCCCGGCCCGTCCAGTCCGCGATCGCCTGTCCGCCCTGGGACAGCGGGCGGAAGAGCTGCGGAGTGTCGTTGTCGGAGCCGAACTGGAAGGCGGTGCCGGCCGTTGAACCGGCGCTGCCCGAGGAGTACGGGGCGTACGGTTCGAAGGGCCCGCCCGGCGTGGTCTGCTTGATCAGCGTGTTGTCGTGGAAAACGTTCTGCGGCCCTGAGGAGCCGGACCACTTCGCCGCCTTCGGGCCGGCCGCCCACCAGATGGGATACCAGGTCCCGTCGTCGACCTCACCGGCCTCACCGCCGCAGTTGCTGGCGCAGTTGCCCGAGCGGTGTTCGTAGGGGATGCGCACCGTGTTCTGCTCGAACAGGTTGTGGTGCTCCCAGCCGCCGTGCAGGTTGAGGTCCGAGTCGAGGTCGTTGCGGAAGGCCACGTTGCCACTGGCCGACCACTGGAAGGTGAAGTGGCGCAGGTTGCGGCTGAGGTTGTGGGCCCACAGCGAGTCCCAGACCCGGCTGCCGCGCAGATAGCCGTTGCCGCCCTTGCCCTTGTTCCAGGCGCCGTCGAAACTGTTGCGTTCGATCTGCAGGTTGCGGGCGTTCTCGGTGACGACCGGGTGCGAACCGGTCATCGTCGCCCGCAGACCCCGCACCCAGCTGTTGGCGGCCCACTTGAAGACGATGCCGTGCATGGCGTACTCGGGCGCCATGTTGCCGTAGTTGTTCCTGGCCTGCTCGGGGGTCAAACGGTACGTCCCGCCGCCCGACGCGGGCAGTCCGTTCAGGTCCTGCGTGTAGGCGAAGTCCTCGAATCCGACGCCTTCGACGACTTTCAGCGGGGTGACCTTGCTGGCGTACGGCTTGGTGCCGAGCGGATCGGAGCCGTCCGAGACCGAGTCGACCGGCAGGTCCCACTCCAGGGGGCGGTCCAGGGTGAGGGTCTTGGCCCTGGTGTCGACCGTGGCGACCCGGAACATCTGCTGGCGCATGTGGAGGTCCTCCATCATGCTCCGGTCCGTGACACCCTGTTTCGCGTAGAAGGCGACGCTGTTGGCCGCGCCCACCCAGACGTAGCCGCTCGCCGAGAACTTGGACATGTCGGCGTTCGAGGCCAGCCGGACGACGTTGTCCCCCTGCCGGGCCGAGTACCCCGGGTCGTCGCCGCGGGCGGACAGCTTGATGCCGGAGACCCAGTGCTGGTTGACGCTGCCCTCGAAGAGATCCTTACGGTTCGCCGGGGCCGCCGCGTGGTCGTCCACATAGCGGTCGGCCACCTCCCGGGTCTGCACCCGGAACATGCCCCGCCCCGGCCAGATCCAGCCGCCCGAGCCGATGTCGCTGCCGCTTCCGGCCGTCATACCGGTCTGGTCCCAGCGGCCGTTGACCAGAGTGTCGTACCGGGTGTCGGTGTCCGGCCGGAACACCAGCCGCGTACCGCCGTCGCCCGATCCCTGTCCCCGCAGGATCAGGAAACCGGCGTCGACGGAGATCTGCCGGGTGATGTCGAGGCGCCCGGACGGCAGCGAGATGAGGGAGAGCCGGTCTAAGCCGGCGCCCGGCGAGCACCGGCTCCTGATGTGGTCGATCGCCTTCTGGAGCCCGGTGCTGTCGTCGCCGCCGTCGTTCGCGACGACCCCGAACTCGGAGGCGAGCCGCTGCGGAGTGATCCGGCAGGAGGTGTCACCGGTCAGGTTCGCGTCACCGGGCAGGGGTGCGCCCGCCCGGAAGCCCACCCGCGACCAGTCCGGCATGCCGGGCGGCGGGGCCGCGCGATTGGTGTGTCCGAGGTCCGGACCGTCTGCCCCGGGCCCGGCCGCCACTGAGGCGACCGGTGCCGGGGCGGCTGCCGGTTCCCCCGGCGGGAGCGCCGTCGCGGACCACGCGAGGGACAGAACGGCCAGGACAACGGCCGCTGTTCGGGACCATCTCACGTGGTCCTCTCCTTATGTCGACTGCTGATGTCGGACGGTGGCGGAACCGGCGGCTCAGTACCGGTAGTAGTGAGCCGCCAGACCGTGGGACTCGGTGGTGCCCTCGGCGGCGAATCCGATGCCCTGGCCGTGGTAGAACGTCTCGTAGTTGCGGTCCGGACCGATAACGCCGAACGTTCCGTCACTGGTGTTGAAATGCCCCACCACGTCGATCAGTGCGGAGTCGACACCGGCCGGCATGGGGCCCCACCAGCAGGCATCGCCAGGATTGAGGACGGGGCTGAGCTGCTGCGGCCGCCCGGAGACGTCGTAGGTGAGGTGGACTCGGTAATTGCCCCAGGGGCAGAGCTGGATCCAGCCGTCCTTGATGGTGGAAGCCGACGCGGGGGCCGCCGCGAGGGTGGAGACTCCGGCGACCAGAGCGAACGCGGCGAGCGGCGCAGCGATCCTTCTCGACATCGTCCTGATGCTGAACACGGTTACCTCACTTCTTGCTTCCCGGGTGAGAAGCTCCGTCGACGTGCTGACTGCGGCAGATTACGAAGACCGAATTGATGGCGAGTGGATGCTGCGTATGCGGGGGATTAGCGCGGGACGGGTGGCGGGCGGACACACTTGACGGCGAGTGGAAACCCACTGGACGGGTCGGCGAGCGGCCCGAGACGGGCCGGGAAGGGCCAGGACGCGGCCATCGGCCGGCGCGCCGCTCAGAGCCGAACGAGGAACTACGCGGCCCGGCCCGCGTGTGGCGTAGCTGCCGGCTTGCTAAATGATCTTGATCGTGGCCTGCTGTGGCCCAGCTGTATCGAGTGGCGTGTTCGTTTCGTGGGGGAGGTCTCCGCGGGGCCTTGGCCCCTGACCTTGGACACTCGAGACACTGGATCCCGAGGATCTGAGAACGGACATCTCGTGGTCATGACGAACTGTCCGCCGCAGTTCAAGGCGGACGCGGTCGCGTTGTACCAGTCGCGGCCCGAGGCGACGACCCGGCAGGTCGCTGCTGATCCAGGAGTCAACCCCGAGACCTTGCGGAACCGGGTGCGGGCAGCTGGCGTGAGCCGGCCGCGAGGACGCCGGGTAGAGGTGCCGGCCGCGCCGCCGACACCACTGGAGGCGAGAACGCCGCTCGGCGCAAGAAGGTCCGTGAGCTGGAGGAGGAACGCGAGATCCTGCGCAAGGCGGCGAAGTATCTCGCCGGGGAGACGTGCTGGTGAACCGCTTCCAGTTCGTTGCCGACCACCACCGCCGCTACGGCGTGAAGCGGCTGTGCACCACCCTGGGCATCGCCCGCTCCAGCTTCCACTACTGGCGCCGGGCGGCCCCTGTCCGGGCTGCCCGGCAGGCGGCCGACGTCCGCCCCGCTGCCCGGAAGAAGTCGTCCACCTGCTCGACTGGGCGCTCGCCGCCGCGACCCGCCCCGCCAATCCGGACTGGACCCGCGGCAGCGCCGACGGCACGCGTAGCACACGCAGCCACTGCCCGACCGCGACGGAGTCCTGACTCTGACCGCGACCGCTACCGGCGTCTACCGCGTCAGTCTGGACGCACTGGGGCTGAGCGACCTCGCCGACGAGGACGACACAGTGGAGTGGGAGCGCAAGGCCGCGCCCTCGCAGGCTGCCGCCGTCCTGTTGGCCGAGCACGCCGCGATCGAAGCCGCGGTCTGCCTGCCCTTCCAGCGCGAGCACCGCAAGCAGCGCCTCCTGCTGCCCGCGGTGGTGTCGGCCGGGCCGACCATCCGGTCCGTCATCGCCGGAGCCGACTACGTTCTGGGGCTCTTCACCCTCGCCAGCGTCCCCGGCCGCCTCCTCGACCGGGTGGGCTCAACCCAGGGAGCAGCCGACGGGCACGGGCGAGCCGATACCCGCTCCGACAGGCCCGACTGCCCGGCCACCCTCACTGCTCTCGTCAGCGACTGGTTCGCACTGCCCTCACCCCGCCACGAAGAAGCCGCCAACACAACCTCGGTCGACAACTCCGTTTACCTCCGCCACCTCGCTGACCACCGCGCGGCGCTCGACCCGTTCGTCACCCGCTACCTCGCTGCCGCCGACAGCCCCCCGGTGAGCGCACCTTCGAAGAGCGTCACCTCGCCGGCTTCGCCGCCCTGCGCATCACCGACCTGTCCGCTCTGGCCGTTACCGAGATCAGGCCCGTCGGCGAACGGCTCCTCCGCCTGGTCAGGTCTCTGCCGCAGGACCCCACCCAGCTGACTGCCTGGTACGAACACCACCTCGACCAGGCCTGAACTCCACCGACCCACGGAAGTGGAGAACCGCACGATGAGCGATCTACTGCCGGACTCGGCAACGTTTCTCGGACCTGCCGGACGGGGGGATGCCTCCTCTGCCGGTGGACGCCGACTCCGGTTGGATCGCGACCGTGCTGAGGCGCGCCCTGCACACCGTCGAATGCCGTGAACTCGGATCGGAGGCTGCCCAGTAGCAGTTCGGACCGTTCGCGGACACCTCAGACAGCCGTGTGACCGTGCTCATCGACGAGGACGAGCTCCGAGTCCGCCATCCGGGCCACAGCGAGCTTTACGAGCTGGCGCGCGTGGTCCGGGTGTGATTGGCCGGGTGGTGAGGGTGGTTACGCCAGGGAGCGGCCATGTCCATGAGTTCTTGGAGGAGCTGCTCAGCTGTCGCGAGGTCGTCGCCATGTACGGCCGAGGCGAAGTCCTTCCGGAATCCCTGGGCGAACCCCAGAGAAGCCCACTTCGGGCCGCTGAGGCAGTTCACCATCGCCAACTCCAACCACCCCAACCACACCGTCCAGACCCGCGCTCTGCACGCGTACCCGCGCTGGCGCAACGCCAACGCCCGCCACCGCGACGTCCTGGCCGCCGAACGCAAGGAACGCGCCCGCATCCGCAGCGAGAGAGGCATCCGCTGGGGCGGACGCCCCCTCGCCGCCGCGGCCTGAGCGCCCCGGCCAATCTTTCCGGTCCCGCCTCAGGCGAGTTGTGGCGCGACCTCGGCTGCGATCCATTCCATCGCCTCTCCGACATGCTCAGCCGCGACGGGCAGCCACAGGGTGCAGGCAGTCAGTCCCGCCTCGGCGAGCTGCCCGAGGTCGTCGGTGACGCTCGCTGCCGTGGGCGTGACGCCGCCGAGTGGTCGTCCCGGTGGTGGCACGGCCGCGGGGACACCGGGCGGGGTGAGGAATGCAGCGGAGGCGAGGATGAGGCGGTCGGCCTCCCCTGCGTCAGTTGCGAGTTCGTGCAGACGGCGTCGCACGTCGGTGACCTCCGCGGGATCGGCACCGGTGCCGTACCAACCGTCGCCGAACCGCAGCACGCGGCGTAGGGCGGCATCGCTGTGCCCACCGACCCACACGGGCGGGCCGCCGGGGGTGACCGGAGGAGCTCCCAGATGCGCAGCGCGCAGTGTTGTGAACGGCCCGTCGAAGTCTGCGGGGCGCCGGGTCCACAGGGCCTTGGCGGCCGCGAGGTGGTCGTCGGTGCGTGCGCCGCGTTCGCGGGCGGGTACGCCGACAGCGTCGAACTCGTCCGGGTTCCAGCCGGTGCCGACACCCAGGATCAGACGGCCGCCGGACACGACGTCCAGACTGGCCGCCTGGTTGGCGAGCACCAGCGCCGGGTAGTACGGCGCGACGAGCACGGACGTCAGCAACCGTTGGCGCCTCGTAGGCCGACCATTTGTGTTCCCGCCGCCAGGTCTCGATGTGCTCTATGACCCATGTAGGTGTCGCCTGCGGACTCCGATGCGGAGTCGATGCGCGGTCTTGAAGGCCTGCGTCACCGTGACGTCGCCATCGGTTGACCCACTTCGACGCGCACGCCCGCGAGATTCCCATCTCGGCGGCCACGTGTGCGATAGGCCGGTTCTTGCATCGCTCGACCAAACGTCGTCGTCCTTCAATGCTGAGCGGCGCGTTCGCATGGGTCATGCCTTGACCTCGCCGGAGCGGTTTGGCAGCACGCAATTCACAGTGGTCTCCCGATCGGTATGGATGTCTGCGGCCAAGGCAGACAGGACGGACTGGTCCGATTCCGCTTCTGACGCGTCATCGGGTGCACCGCGTCGCAAGTACGGGCTGGCCAGGGCGGGCAGGATGGCGGCGATTGCCAGGATTGCCAGGCCGACCCCGAGGACGATCGGTGCTCGCAAGCCATGCAGCGGAATGAGCGCGGAGCCGACAGCAGACCCGAGGATGACGCCGAGGGTGATGAACGAGCCGTGGATCGTGTTCACCAGTGGTGCGGTGCTTCCTGCACGCTGGATGCGGACAGCCATGGCGGGGTTCATGGTGACGCCGACCAGGCCAATGCCGAGCATGAACACCAGCGCCAGTGACGGAATGTCGGTGAACAGAGCGAAGCCGGTGAGGAAGAGGGCGTTCAGCGCGGTGCCGAACAGCACCGTGGAGATCGTGTGCTTGTCGGCCAGGCGGCCGACGACGAGATTCCCCACCAGGGTCGCCGCTCCGTAGATGAGCAAAAGAACGGGCACGAGGCTGTCCGAGAAGCCGGCCACTTCGGTGAGGATCGGGGTGAAGAAGCTGAAGGCCGAGAACGTCGCTCCGATGATGAGCGTGCTGGAGGCGAGGGCGAGTAAGAACTGTGGCTTTCGCAGCACAGCCGCATTCGAACGGGTAGATGCGGCGGGCTCAACCCCGCCGCCGGCCGGTGCGGCGGGGTTCGACACGAAGGCCAGCGTCAGGATGGCGGCGACCAGGGTGATCGCTGAGATCGTCCAGAACGCGGTCTGCCAGCCGAACCGGCCACCGACGAAGATCGCGAGCGGCAGGCCGAGCAGAGTCCCGAGCATCAGCCCGTTCATCACGACAGCGACCGCGCGTCCGCGCACCCGCTCGTCGACCAATTGGACGCCCATCGAGACGGAGATACCGAAGAACGCCTGCGAGGCGGCCCCGCTGATGATCCGGGCGAGGACCATCATCGGATACCCGGTCGCGAGCGCTGCGGTGACGTTGCCGACGAGGAAGATCGCGAAGATGGCCATGAGCGCGTTCTTCGGCGGAACCTTGAGCAGGGCATAGGTGAGCAGTGGGCCTCCGACGGCCATTGCGACGGCGAAGATCGTCACGAGGTAGCCAATCTGCGGGATCCCGGTGACGAGGCCTTCCGCGAGCTGGGGCATCAGGCCTGCGACGGTGAACTCGCTGGTCACCATCGCGAACACCCCGGCGGCGAGGACGTACACCACGGGTGGGACGGCCTTCTTCACGGCTGGTGCTGTTGCTGTGATCAAGAGAGAGCCTTTCTGTACTCTGTTATCCAAAATGCAGACATGAAGAAGCGCCGCCGGGCAGCGGTGCTGTCAGTGCAGGAGGGAGCTCAATCCGGCCAGGGCGATCCGGCGGAGCGTCTCGACGTCGACGCCGGTCTGTGCGGTCACGCGCAGGCCCGAGATGACGGTACTGGCGAGCACTGCCCCGTCGTCGGGATCCACGCCTTCGGCAATCGACCCGTCGACCTGACCGGCCCGGATCGCTCCGGACAGAAGGGAGAGCCTCGCGCGTAGGTCGCGGTCGAGGATCCGGGCCACGCGCTCGTCTCGCTCGCGCAGGTCCGGGTTCATGAGGCTCTGTACGACCATGCAGCCGGCCGCGTGGCCGCGGCTCGCCGCCTGCAGCTCCTCGTCCACTACGACGTCGACGAGGGTGTGCAACCTCTCCGCGCCCGTCAGTTCGTCGTCGGCGAGGATCATCGACTGGCGCGCTCCGGTCGTCGCGACATAGTGCTGCAAGGCCCGCACAAACAACTCATCCTTGGAGGTGAACGCGTTGTACAGGCTGCTGCGGCGCACACCCGCCGCCTCGCAAAGCTGCTCGGTCGAGGTCTCGGCGAAGCCGTGCACGCGGAACTCACGCGCCGCGGCGTCAAGCACTGCGCTCTCGTCGAACGTGCGAGGTCTGGCCATGAGGTGAACCTAGCACGTTTTGGATGACAGAATCCATAACGCCTACTTCGTAGCCCGAGACGCCTCGCCGACCGTCACCAACCTCCTGCCCCGCAACAGCTAGGTCCCTCGACATGGATGACAGCAACTGTCCGCGGGCGCCGGCGCACAAGGCCCGCGCCGTTACGACTGGACCGCCGTGGACTTGATCCCGCCCACTCGGCGGGCACCTGCCAGCTGTTGATCCGCCGCAACCGCACCACCAGTGAGGGGGCCGACCACCGCTGCTTCAGCCCGCGGCCAGTACCGCTGCCCGCCCTGGTCAGCGTCGCCGGAACCCGCTGGAGGATCGAGGAGACCTTCCAAGCCGCCAAGGGCCTCGCCGGTCTGGGCGAGCACCAGGTCCGCCGCCACCCCCCCCGGGCTGCGCTGGGTGACCCTCGCAATGCTCGCCCACGCCTTCCTGGCCGTCATCCGCGCCGACGAGCACCGCGAATACCCGGCCCCCACCGGACTCATCGCCCTCACCTGCAACGAAATAGAGCGACTATTCGGCCTGCCCGCCGCATCCCCGAATGGCCAACGCGACCATCGCCTGCGCTGGTCGCTATGGCGTCGCCGACACGAGGCACGCGCCCGCGAGTGCCACTACCGCCGACGCGCGGCCACCACATGAAGATCCACAACTGCGGATGGAGTATCAAGTGACCGACCTCAGAAGCAACCGACCGAAGCCAGCGTGGCCCGAGGGTCCCTCAGCCTGCCATTAGCGCCGCCAGGGCTCGGTCCATCGCGGCGTTGAACTCTTCCGGCGTCAGTGGCAGTCGGGACTTGACGTCCCGACTCCACTGGTCGGCGAGGACCTCGGCGGAGCCCGCCTCGACACCGTCGAGCGCCGCGTCGGCCAAGTCCGACGGCGCGATCTTGTCCACGGGCCAGCCTGCGGACATGTCGGTGTCGGCCAGGCCGAGGTGCACCGCTGTCACGAGTGTGCCCTGTTCGGTGAGCTCCAGGCGGACGCCGTTGGTCATGGCCCAGGCGGCGGCCTTGGTCAGGTGGTAGGCATTGGCGCCCTTGCCCCCGAACCACGACATGGCGGAGAGGACGTTTACGATCGCGCCCCCGCCGTTCCTGGCGAGCGTCGGCGCGAACTCCCGGATCATTCCCAGGTGGCCGAACACGTTGGTCTCCAGCTCCTGCCGCACCGCGTCCAGCGAGCCGGTCACCAGGTCGGTCCCCGTCTGGAGCCCCGCGTTGTTGACGAGCAGCGAGACGTCCGCGGCGGCCTCGGCGGCGGCCCTCACGGACGCGGGATCGGCGATGTCGAGGGGCAGCACCTCGACCCCGGGCAGGTCCACGGTCTCCGGTCGGCGGGCCGTCGCGTAGACCTTGCGGGCGCCCCGTTCGAGCAGGCGCTGGGCGAAGGCGCGGCCCAGGCCGCGGTTGGCTCCGGTGACAAGGGCCACTGAGTTGTTGATGTCCATGCCTGTACGCTAAAACCTGACGCTAACGTCAGAGGCAAGTGCTGATCATCAGGGCCGGAGTGAGAGGAATCGCCATGACCGTCACGGAGGCCGCGGGCGAGCGGCTGATCCGCATCGGCGAGGTGGCACGGGGCGCCGGCGTCTCGGTACGCGCCGTGCGCTACTACGAGCAGCAGGGGCTGCTCATCGCCGAGCGCAGCCCATCCGGCCAGCGCCTCTACCGGCAGGACGCCGTCACCCTGGTCCGCTTCTTCCAGCAGATGTTCGCCGCCGGCCTGACCAGCCGAAGGATCACGGAACTCCTTCCGTGCTGGGACTCCGGGCACACCGACGCCGAGCAACGAGCCATGCTGCGCGCCGAGCGCGACCGCATCCAGGCCAAGATCGACGACCTGCAGGCTGCCCTGGACCGCCTCGACGAGGTCATCGTGATCACGGATACGCACCCGTAGGCGCGGTCGATTCGGACGGCGCACCAGCGATCTACGGCTGGAGTACTAGTCTTCTGAGTCAGGAATTCTGTTCAGATAGCTGGCGAGGCGCTCGAGGATCTCGTCCGCGGTCTTGGTCCACACGTAGGGCTTGGGATCGGTGTTCCAGGCGGCGATCCAGGTACGGATGTCCTTCTCCAGCGCTTGGACGCTCTTGTGGACGCCGCGCCGTATCCACTTGTTGGTCAGCTCGGCGAACCACCGCTCGACCAGGTTGAGCCAGGATGATCCGGTGGGCGTGAAGTGCAGGTGGAAGCGGGAATGGGCCACCAGCCAGGTCTTGATCGCCGGAGTCTTGTGGGTCGCGTAGTTGTCCAGCACCAAGTGCACGTCCAGGCCCGCCGGCACCTCCTGGTCGAGCTTGATCAGGAACTTCTTGAACTCCTCGGCCCGGTGCCGGCGGTGCAGTGAGCCGATCACCTTGCCGGTGGCGACCTCCAAGGCGGCGAACAGCGTGGTGGTTCCGGCGCGCACGTAGTCGTGGGTGAGGCGCTGCGGGACCCCGGGCATCATCGGCAGCACCGGCTGGGAGCGGTCCAGCGCCTGGATCTGGCACTTCTCGTCCACGCAGAACACCAGTGCCCGCTCGGGCGGATCCAGATACAGGCCGACCACATCATGGACCTTGTCGACGAAGTACGGATCCGTCGACAACTTGAACGTCTCCGTACGGTGCGGCTGCAAGCCGAAGGCCCGCCAGATCCGCGACACGGTCGACTGCGACAGGCCCATCTCCTTCGCCATCGCCCGCGTCGACCAGTGCGTGGCATTCTTCGGCGTCGACTCCAGCGTCTTGGTGACCACGGCGGCGACCTGCTCGTCGGTGACCGTCCGGGGGCCGCCCGGACGCGGCATGTCACCCAGCCCGGCGATCCGGTGCTCGACGAACCGCTTCCGCCAGCGGCCCACCGCATGCGGTGTCGAACCAAGCTGGGCGGCCACGTCCTTGTTCGACGCGCCACTCGCGCAGGCCAGAATGATCCGGCACCGCAAAGCCCACGCCTGCGGCGTGGAACGGCGCCGCACCCATCCCTCCAGCGCAGCCCGTTCTGCATCCGACAGGATCAACTCGGCCTTCGGCCGCCCAGTACGCGCCATCAGGCAACCCTACACTTCTGGACAGAATTCCTGACTCGGAAGACTAGGGTCCCGCCGTCGCGGCTTCCCATGCTGGCGTCCCAGTGCCGCGAGCGGGCTTGTCAGAGGCACCCGCTAGCTTCCTGGCCATGGGAAACTCAGGCGGATCATTGACTACCCGGTCGTCCACGGGGGAACTGCACCAACGCATGCGGGCAACCGGGTTCACGGGCATTGAAGACACGCAGGTGTTGGCGGAGGGCTGGCAGGTGACGGACTTCGCCGACGCCGGACGGCGCAGCCTGGCGAACCTCGTCCAGAGCTCAGGGACGCCGGCGATCATGGTGTCCTTCCTGAACAGCGACGTCGGGTTCGTCGAAGCCCTCACGCCGGACGGCAGCAGCTGGGAGGGCCTGCTCAACCGCGAGATGGCGAAGAGCTACGAGATCCCTCTGGAGCACTTCCCCATCGAACCCGCCATCGCCGGCGCACTCGCCTGGTCGGCCGCCGCCGGACTGACACCCGACGAGGAGGTGGGAGCGCTCTCACCCGTGACCGGTTGCGTCAGCCCTCCGAGAGCCTCGACGCGGACCGTTGGAACGGGGTCCGGTGGGATCGCCCCACGGCGACGGGCGGGCGGGTCACGTCCTTGGAGTCCCCCACGTGGACGGCCTGTTCGGCGACCGCGGGCCTCTTCGAATTCGAGCTGAGCACGCCCCCGGTGGCCCGCGGACCACCGTAGGGCGGGCAGGCACGATCCGGCCCGGGGCCCGGTGGCCATCCGCGCGGCCGATCCATCCGCGCCCGGTCCGCGCGGCCGATCCATCCGCGCCCGGTCCGCGCGGCCGGTCCGCGCGGCCGGTGAGAGGACCGGTCAGACGGCTTCGAGTTCGAGGCCGAAGTAGCCGCCGCCGACGGGGTAGGTCCGGCCGCGGCGCCAGCCGGAAGCCGCGAAGAGCGCGTCGAACTCGCCCAGGTCCCGCTCGACGCCGCCGGTGACGGCGAGCATGGTCATGTCCGACAGGGTGGCGAAGTCGGGCTTGCCGATCTCACCGACGACGGTCTCCACGACCAGGGCGCGTCCGCCCGGGCGGGTGGCGGCACGGCAGTTGCCCAGGATGGTCAGGCACCGCTCGTCGTCCCAGTCGTGCAGGATCGTCTTGAGCAGGTAGAGGTCGGCGCCGGGCACCTCGGTGAAGAAGTCGCCGGCCACCGCGGAGAACCGGTCCGTCTGGCCGCGCCGCTCGGCCTCACGGACCGCGCCCTCAATGGCGTGCGGCAGGTCGAGCACTCCGCCGCGCAGGGCGGGGGCGGTCGCCAGCAGGGCCAGGACGAAATGTCCATCCGCGCCGCCGACGTCCAGCACGCTGGTCACACCGTCGGTGTCGACGGCCGCGGCAGCGCCCTGGGTGACCGCCTCGGACAGCTCGCCCATCGCCTCGGCGAACAGCCGGGCCTGGTCAGCGTTCTCCGGCTGGGCGAGGTAGTCGAAGATGTCCGCGCCCAGCGCGCTCTTCGTCTGGCTGGTGCCCCGTCGCACCGCCTCGGGCAGCAGGCCCAGGGACTGCCAGTGTGCGTGTCCGGCCTGAACGAGCAGGAGGGAACGCAGGGAGCCGGGCACGCCGGTGCGCAGCAGTCGGCCCCGGCCGGTGAGGCCGAAGCGGCCCCCGCCTTCATGGCTGAGCACGCCCAGCGACGCGGCCGCGCGCATCAACCGGTAGGCGGCCCGCTCGTCACAGCTCTCCCGGTCGGCCACCTCGGCCGCCGTACGGGCTCCGGCGGCGAGGTGGTCGGGGATGCGGAGTGCGGCGACCGCGTGCAGGATCTGGACGGTCACACCGCCACCGATCAGGTTGATCAGGCTCGCGGTGTCCGCTGCCGGATCGGCGGTGGTCTCGTCCATCGCCTGGTGGGGGGTCGTTTCAGTCATGGAAAGGGGACCTCAATTCAACTGACGTGTTGCCGGAACCTGTAGTTTCATCTCCCTGGTGCGGAGAGCGATTGGACCTGAGCGTCACACCGGTGGATCTCCGTGCCTGACGGAAGAGGACGGCGTGGAGACAGCTCGGGCGGCGGGGCGGCAGCAGAGGACGTTCACCCTGGACGTCACGGGGGCGAGGACGGGCAGGGACGGCTTCGACGCCTTCCGGCAGTCCTTCGAGGCGCAGACCGGCGAGCCCTGGCCCCTGCCCTCGCTCGAGTTCGGCGAGCGCGGAGACTTCCGGATCAGGGTCCGCGGCGCCGTCGCGCACGACACGCTGATCTCCGACGTCTACAGCGAACGCTTTCTCGGCCGGCCCACGGTGGCCCGCGAAAGCGGCGACCGGTTCGAGCTGCACCTGGTGCGGCGCGGTTCCTGGCGCTTCTCCTCGCCCACCGGACGAGGAGACGACGTCACCGTCGCGGCAGGGACCTTCATCGCCCGTCGCAACAACCCGCCCCTTCTGTTCGACGTGCGGCCCGGTACTGAGGCGACCGTTCTGCTCCTTCCTACCGCCGCGCTCGGCCGGGTCAGCGGCGGGAGGCCGGTCGCCGGGCCGACCGGCTCCGGGGAGATGCGCCTCTTGACGGCCCACGCCGCGATGGTCCGCGAGACCGCGCACGACCTCAGTCCCGTGGGCCTGCGCGGCGCGCGTGACGCCCTCGTCGAACTCGTCAGGGCGGCCCTGCGGCACGAGTTCGACGACACCGAACCCCGGCTGGCTCCCGCGCTCGCTCGTGCCGCCATGGACCTCGCGGACGAACTCCTCACCGATCCCGACCTCTGCCCGGCGGCACTGGCCCGTCGCCTCAACGTCTCCGTGCGCACCCTGCACCGGGCGTTCGCCACCGCGGAGGAGTCGGTGACGGCGTACGTCCGCCGCAGACGGCTGGAGCGCGCACGACTGGAACTGCTCGCGCCCTTCGGCCGGCCGACCGTCTCGGAACTCGCGGCACGCTGGCACTTCTCGGACAGCAGCCACTTCATCCGCGCCTTCAAGAAGCAGTACGGGCAGACGCCCGCCCGGCTGACCGCCACCTCCGACGAACGGACGCGCCGCTCTCCGGCCCCCTGACGCTCCGGCCAGGAGAAGACGCTGTCCGGCTCACCCCGGCCGGCCATGTTTCCGCCGGCGGGCCGGAGTTCCCCTGCGTTGCCTGCGCCGGTATCGGCCCGGCCCGGTCCGCTCAAAGGCCGGCGCCGAAAGACCGGCACTTCAACTCCCTTGGCCGCCACTTGTTCGACTCCCGATGTTGCCCGCCCCCGACACGAGCAGCGCACCGGAGCGGGCCGCGGCAGCCGGACACCCGCTCCGACCTGGACGGCACCGTCAGCTGGTCGAGGTGATGGGCGCCGGTGAACGGGCAGGCGGTCAGGTCCACTCCGGACACCGCCAGGAAGGCGACGTCCACGCCCGCCAGCATGGCGACCGACGGCTGAGGATCTTGTCCGGTCAGCGGGTCCTCGGGGACCAGGGTGTCGTTGAAGGGAAACGGCCGTGGGTGGAAGTTGATGGCGACGGGCTGGGAGAGCACGGCGTCCAGCAGGTTGATGTCGGCGTAGCGGACGTCGAGGGTGAGCGCCGTGTCAATCTGCGCAGCCTCCAGGAGAACTTGCGCCGCGGCGATCCGTATGCGAATCGGGCAGGACAGGACGGCTCGGCTCAGGTCCAGCACCCCGCCGCAAACGATGGGCCCACCAGGGGTGTGATTGCGGGGTTGGTGGTTGATGTGGTGGGTGGGGTGTGGGCTGGGGTGTTGAGGGTTTTGTGAGAGGAGGGTAGGTGCTTTTGGGGGGTGTTTAGTGGTGGTGGGTGGGGTGTTTGGTTTGGGGTTGTTCGTTGTTGGTGGATATCGGTGGTGTGGTGTGGGCGGTGGTCTTTGGTATCGGGAGGGCTGACGCGGGTTTGTGTTGGTCAGTGGCTTGCTGCGTGGTGTGTCGTTGTGTCGTTGTGTCGTTGTGGGTGGGTGGGTGGGGGTGCCGGTCTGGTAGAGGGCGGTGTCGTTGTCGTGTGCGGTCCAGTCGTCGGCGGGTGCCGCGCCGTGGTGCAGGAGGTTGTCGAGGAGGTGCAGGTAGCGGCCGTGGCGTCCCGGTGTGGGGGTGGGGGTGTCGAGGGTGTGTTGGGCGTGGCGGTTGTGGACGGCCATCCGGTGCGGTGTTGTTGCGGTGAGGAGTGCTGAGGCGAGGGTGTCGCCGGTGCGGAGGCCGGGCTGTTCCCAGGTGATGCCGCGGCCCGTGCGGGCGGCTTCGCTGCGCGGGACTGTGTGGTCGCGGACGGCGGTGACGACTCGTTCGGTGACGGCTCGGATGTGGGTGTCGGGCAGGGGCATCAGTTCTGTCGCCCGGCGGGTTTGTGTGGAGAGCCGTTTCCAGATGGCCAGGGCTGCGATGTCCGTCGTGCCGAGGCTGCCCGTGTGTTCGGTTCGCTGCGCGATGTCGTGGAAGACTTCGTTGTAGTGGGGTGAGACGCCTGCCGGGTAGCCGGCGCGGGCGGGGACCGGGATGTCCCACACCCGGCCGCAGAGGGCAGCGAACTCCTCGTCGGCTGGCGTGTCCGTGGTCTTCTTCATGTCCGCATCATGCCGTTGTGGACGGGTGGCGGGTGCGGGGGCGGCTGGCTTCTTCGGCGAGGTGGTCGAGTTGGATGGCGTCGAGGGTTTTCTTGGTGATGTGTTCGGTGCCGTCGCAGATGGCGGTGGTGGCGGCTTGGCGGATGAGGCGGGAGAGGCTGCCGATGCGGCCGGCGGTGGGCTGGTGGAGGTAGGAGGCGTGGCGGGGGAGGGTCCCGGGTGTGTGCTGGGTGAGGTCGGGGGCGTTGTCCATGCCGGTGATGTGGTCGGTGATGTGGTCGGTGAAGGGGCGGGTGTTTGCGTGGCGGGCGGGGAGGGGGCCGCAGGTGATGAGGACGGCGTGGCCGGCGGGTTGGGCGCCGCGTACTCCGGCGATCAGTGTGGTTGAGGCGACGTCGATGCCGGTGTCGACGAGGGTCGCGTGGATGCGTTCGGTGAGGTCTTTGAGGAGGTCGGCGGCTTCGGTGCCGGTGGTCGTGCGCGGGTTGAGGCGGTCTTGTCGATGGGGACCAGGCGGACGCCGGTGGTGGTGTGGGTGTGGCAGACGGCCTCGGTGATCTGGGTCTGGGTCGTGCGGGTGGAGGGGGATGCCGAGGTAGCGGGCGTATCCGGTGGCCAGGGTTTTCGCGGTGGCGGCGGGCGGCACCAGCAGGTACGTGACCGGTATCTGCTGATGGGTGCGTCCGGGCGGGGCCGGGTGTTTGCAGGTGTGGGCGAGGTGGCAGGTGCGTCCGGCTTCGAGGAGTGCGGTCGTTTTCCCGGCCGGGGCGGGGCCGGTGACGATCAGTGAGGGCCGGGCGGTGGTCTGCTGGTGGCGGCCGAGCAGCATCAGGGCGGGCCTGGGTGGCGAGGGTGTTGATGGCCGGGGGTGCGGACGGTGACGAACGCGCAGTGGTAGGCGAGGTGTTCTTCCGTGCTGCGTGGGGTGTCGCCTTGCTGTGGCGGGGTGAGGGGTGGGGTGGTGGCGAAGTGCTGCCAGCCCTGCCAGGTGGTGATCGGCCACTCCGGCTCGGCTGTGTGCGTGCCGGGCAGCGGTGCCTTGGTGTCGGCGGGGGCGTGGTGGTTGCGTGCGGGGCTGGTCACCAGTTGAGGGTTTCCTGGGCGGGGTCGTAGAGGCCGAGTCCGGTGTACGGGACGGGCACGTCGCTGGTGTCGCCGGGTCGGAGTTCGTCTTCGCTGTCGGCCTGTTCTGGTTCGTCGGGCTGGTCGTCGAGGTCGTCGATGCTGTCGTCGTCCCAGGCGTCGGCCTGCGGGGCCGGATCGTGGGGAGGGCGGGTGCCGGCTGCGGGCGGGGGTGTTTCCAGTGGTGCGGCGCGGGTGATCAGGCGCTGTTCGCCCGGGGGTGGCGGTGCCGGTGTGTGCGCGGCGCGTGAGCTGGTGGAGGGCGTCGGCGAGGCCGGCTTCGTGGGTGTCGCGGTCGCTGTGGCGGCTGGTGATCGTTTTGATGTGCTGCCAGGTGGCGCTGTTGAACGGCTGGTGGATGTGGTCGCGGTGGATCCACGGGATCTCTGTCAGGTGTCCGTCGGGCAGGCGGATCCAGACCTGGCGGATCCAGGCCTGGCGGATCCAGGCCTGGCGGGCGTCGTGGGGGTTGGTGTGGCTTCCCGTTTGCCGCCGCGCGCGGTGACGGGGGAGGGCTGGCCGCGGCAGGGGGCGAGGACATCGTGGTCGTTGGTGCGGTGGTCGGCGCGGATGCCGCGTTCGGTGATGGCCTGCCAGCGCACCGGCAGCAGTTCGAGGCAGTCGCTGCCGCTGAGGGGGAGGGGCACGTGGCCGGTCACGGCGATGAGCGCGGCCCACATCTGGTTAGTGGTGAGAGCCTTCTTCGGCAGGTGGGGTGGCGCAGGCATTCGTGGGGGCGGTGGTGGTAGTGGATCAGCCATGCATCCAGCAGGTCCTGCAGCTGGGCGACGCTGAAGCAGGCCTAGTGTCCGGCGTCCGGTCCGCGGCGGGTGACGTCAAAGCCGGTGTAGCCGGGCAGGTGCTGGCACAGCAGGGCGTTGATGGTGCCGAAGGTGCGCTCGGCGATGCCTTTGGCGGCGGGGGCGTGGGGCGGGGTGGGCTGGACGCTGATGCCGAGGGTTTCGCAGGCGGCGCTGAACGCCGTGGACAGGGAGACCTTGCCGCGGTCCATGACGATCGTCTCGGGCACTACGACCGGCCGGGCGGCTGCGCCCTGGAGGCGTTCGTCCAGGTCCATCAGCCGCTGTAGCTGGAGGAGTCGGGTGTGGGCGAGGCGCAGGGCGTCGGGCCAGGAGGGAGGGGCCGGGTGCGGGACGGCCCTCTCGGCGAGCAGCAGGGCCGCGTCGACGGCCCTTGGTGCCGGCCGGGCGCAGGATGGCGGCGAGGAGGGCGCGGGTGGCGACGTCGACGGCAATCGCGAGTTCGGGCCGGCCGGTGGTGCCGTCGTCGTAGACGGCCAGGACGTCCAGGCGTGTGGTGCCGACCTGCACCTGCTCGCCCGGCCGCAGCGCCACGGTCGGGGTGAAAGCCCGTCCGCCGGTGGGGGAGGGGAGAGTACGGGCGGGGCGGTGGGGGTGTTCCAAGGGGTCGGCGAGCTGGTGGACGAGCCGGTAGAAGGTGGCCTGGGAAGGGGGCGGGCACTGTGCCGCGGCCGTGCCGGTCGGTAAGGATCTGTGTGACCAGGGGCATCAGGCCCTTGACGGTGTCCTTGGAACGGCCGCGCTGGCGGCGCAGCGCTTCCTCGATGGCGGCGATGACGCGTTCGTCGGTGCGCCCGGTAGGCACGGGCCGACGGATGGTGCGGTGGTCGACCAGCCCTCACAGTCCCTGCTTGCGGTAGGCCAGGCGCATGCGCTGCACCGTGGTCCGGGAGACAGGGCCGAAGCCGATCGCGGTCAGCTCCGCAACCTTGGCCTCCTCGTGCTGTGCGAGGGTGAACCGGTCGGGGTCGTACTCGGCCCGGGGCATCTCGTCGCTGTCCGTCCCGCCGGGCAGGCCGGTCTCCACCTCGCGGATGTGCCGCTGCCAGGCCAGCGCCTTGTGCCGCGCGTCCTCGGGCGCGGTTTCGAACAGACCCCACGGCGTTGCGGCCTGGGGCATCTCGGCGCCCACGACGGTGAAGGACGGGCCGGCGAACAGGTGTCCGGCCACGACCGTCTCGTCTTCGCCTGTTTCACCGGCGAGGTGGACCTGCTGCCCCGCCACCGCGATGACCTGCCAGGTGCGGTCACGGAAGCGGACGTGCGCTCCGACCTGCAGCACCGTCCGGCCGCCACGCCGCACGCTCACTGCCCCTCCCCGCTGCCCGGGCCGCCGTGGCCGTTCGCACCGCCGGCGCCGGTGCTGACGAGGACCCGCTCGTCAAGCGGTACGTCCAGGGGCGCGGTGAGGTGTCCGTGCCACAGGGCGTGGAAGACGGCGGGCAGGACTTCGATCGGGTCGCCCACCGCTTCGACGCCCCCGATCAGCGGCTGCGGCTGTGCGAACACCTCACGCAGGGCGGCCGCGAGACGGGGATGGCCGGCGTTGCGGGGGTGGCGGCAGCCGGCCAGCCATCTCAGGTTCGCCGAAAGCGTCCTCTCCAGCGGCTCAAGGCGCCGGTGGCTCCAGCCGGCCTGCGCGCACGCCGCCTCAAGGACCGTCGCCGCGTGCGCCCGTGGCGCGGAGCGCCGGGCAGCGCGGCAGGCCGCCGTACAGGAGGCGGTGCCAGTGACGGTCCGCCGCTCGGTCCTCCACGGGCTGCGCGCTCTCGCCTCCCTGGGCCGGTGGGTCAGGCGCCGCACGCACGGGGTGCGCCCCGGGGACCTCGCTGCCGCGTACACCGGGCCTCAGACCGCGATGATGTACGGGCTGCTCTTCGTGATGGTGATCGAGACGGTGGGCCTGGCCTTCCTCATCCCTTGGCCGGTGGTCCACCGAGTGATCCTGGTGCTCGGCCTGTACGGCGTCGTCCTTGTGCTGGCCCTGCACGCCGCCTGCGTCACTCGGCCGCACGTCGTGCACCCCGACGGTTCTCTGCGGGTCCGCTGCGGAGCCCTCTTCGGCCTTGCCGTACCGCAGGACGCGGTCGCCTCGGTCCGGGTCGACCGGCGCTGCCCCGAAGGCCGCCTGATCACCCTCTCCGAGGATGGGGTCCCTGACCTGATTGCGGGCAGCCAGACCTCGGTGACCCTCGAGTTGAACCGGCCGCTCCCCTTCACCCGCCCGCTTGGCGCAACGGAAAAGGCCCACACCATCCGCTTCCACGCCGATGACCCACGCGCCCTGGTCAGTGCACTCGGTCAGCCCGCATGAGGGCGCACGTCGGTCGACGCCGGTGAAGCCTCCCCCGGTGGCGTCCTCGGGTGGTGGTGACTGTTCATCCTCCCCCGTGACGTCCTTCCCGAGGTCCTCGCCCATTTCGCGCACGTCCTGAAGCCGGGCGGGCACCTCGTCGCCGGCACACACGTCGGCGACGAGGGCGCGGTGCGCACCGAGGCATGCGGAGGAGTGTCCGTTCGTTGGACCACGCACGAGCCGCGGCCGGAGCAGCTCGTGGACCTGATCGCGCAGGCCGGACTGCACCGGTCGCCGGACTCCGGCTTCCCGCGGACGAGTGGAGACCGGTCGCCGGACTCCGGCTTCCCGCGGACGAGTGGAGACCGGTCGCCGGACTCCGGCTTCCCGCGGACGAGTGGAGTGGGGCGAGTGTGGCCGTCATGGCCAGGCGTCCCGGTCGACGATAAGCGCCGGAAGCGGCACAGGGGTTCCTGCCGGGCTCCGCTTGGCGCCTACCGCTGATTTCCTTCGGATTCTCCCAAGGCCGTATTCGGTGATCGAGCTGCCGCGTCAGGTGGTAGTGCCTCCCGAAGCGGTCCCAGTCTGCTGTCCGTTCTCGAGGGCGTAGTCATCTCGAGGAGACGTGCCAGGGAGCCTGCGGATCTCGCCGTGTGCGGTCTCCAGGCGTCTGGCGAGGTCGCTGTTCTCCGCTCGCAGCTGCTTGATCCGTGCGAGTGCGGTTTCCAGCCGTCGCTGGACGGATGCGACTGACGCGGGCTGTGCGCCGGTTCGCTCGGTGGCGGGTTGCCGGCGTTGCAGCTGCCGGATGGCGGCTACGAGGTCGGGCTGGGTGTATAGCCATGATCTTGAAACGCTGGCCGCCTTCGCGATCCCCACGAAGCTGGTACGGCTGCTGGTGCGTCGGGCTGCTGAGATGGCCTTCTCGGCGTCGTGGCGGGCGCGTTCGCTGCGACGCCGGGTGGCCTCGGCCAGTGCGGTGGTGTTGTCGGCCGGCGGCATTGACGTCCTCCACCTGACCTCCGACGACGATCTGTTCTCAGAGGTCCTTTCGAGCGCGCTGATGATCGTGTCGAGCTTGCCGAGGGTACGGCGGTTCTTCTCCGTGACCCGGGCGAGCCCGGCTTCCTCGGCCTGAGCGATGAGTTCACTGGTCTCCTGCCGCTGCTGGCGGTGCTGCTGCAGGAAGTCACCAGCAGTGATGAAGAACCGGCATTCCAGGCAGGGGCTGGCGTACTCGCAGTCGGTTTGCACCGGGGCTCCGCAGTAGCCGTTGGGCAGCGTCACCTTCGCGCGGACCAGACTCATCTTCGCCGAAGCTGCCCCGGCGAGCGGGTGGCCGGCGGCGATCTCGGCCTTCTGCCCCTCGTGGTTGACCTTGAGGGCATTCTCCCGGTCCCGCAGCGTCTTGTCATGGAGCTTGGCGTAGATGGTGGTCGTGGCCGGCGGCATGTGATCGAGCAGGGTTTGGATCACGGGCTGGGGAACGTCGGCGTTGATCATCCGGGTGGCCGGGGTGTGCCGGAACTGGTGGAAGGTCACCTTTACTGGGCGGCCGTGTTCGTCGGTGAGGCTGAGCCGCTCCAGCCAGAGAGCCAGGTGATCGCGCATGCGGCGGTCGCTGACCGGCTTGCTGCCGTCGACGTTCTTCAGCGAGGCGGGGAAGAGCCACTTGCAGCCCTGCGGGAAGCGCTCAGGGACGGCCTGGTGCTAGCGGGCGTCCTTCGTGCGCAGACCGCAGGCCATGAGGATCTTCAGCAGCACCCGTCCGTCGCCGGACGGGAACTGCGCGACTGCCTCGGGAGCCTCCAGCTGCCGCATGAGGTGCTCAGGGATGAAGCGCGGCTTCAGCCCGCGCGGCTTCGGCGCATCATCGCAGATCAGCGCGTTGTGGGCCAGGTTCGGTTGCCACTCGTATCGGTGGACGTCGCGCAGGAAGACACCGGCGCAGCTGATGACGCGCGAGCGGAAGTGCTCGCTGTGCCCTTCGGCCTGCAGGGCA
Source organism: Streptomyces sp. cmx-10-19 (assembly GCA_049998335.1). Classification (GTDB taxonomy): domain Bacteria; phylum Actinomycetota; class Actinomycetes; order Streptomycetales; family Streptomycetaceae; genus Streptomyces. The sequence continues at coordinate 8,675 of JAEBFB010000015.1, read as the reverse complement.
GCGAACCATGTCTCGATGCGGGCCCGATCGAGTGCTGCCGGTCCGGCATTGACGCCGTCGATGTCGGCGAAGTGGCAGGCCAGGCGGGTGATGGCCTGGGCGCTGGTGGTCGAGCCGGCCGGGTTGCTGCCGCGGGTCAGCCGCCAGCGGGCCCAGCGCTTGGTCAGATCCCGCAGCCAGGGCTGGGCAATGCCGCCGAAGTGCAGGCGGCAGCAGTCCTCGTTGGCCAGGTCGAGCAGCCGCAGATCCCAGCTGTCACGAGGGAAGGCCGGCCCACGGATCGTCGGCGATCAGCAGCCGCTGCACCCTCGAAGCGGGTGTCGCGGATGAACGCGTAGGACAGCGGCTGGTAGCCCTTGCGCGCTACGTGGCAGAAATCCAGCCACTGCGTCTCGCCCCGGTCCATCAGGCTGTGTACGCCCGATTCGCGGATCCAGCTCAGCGCGCGGGTCACCGTGCGCGGGGCCGTGTGACGGTCCCCGATGTCTGCGCGGTGCTGCAGCCCGCATTGCACCTCCAGGCGGACTTGGCGCCCCAGGCCGTGAAACCGGATGTAAGGGTCGCGCCGCAGCTCGCGGCGTGCGAACCAGTCGATCAACTGGTGGTCCGGTAGCTCGGGGCCGTTGTTGCGCCAGCGGATGTAGTGCCGCCGGCACACCACCGGACCAGGTCCGGTCGTCCACCACGGGCAGTCGGGCAGTCGGGCAGCACGCAGCCCCGCTCGCCGTGCGGCGGCGGTTCGTAGCGCGTCGTGGCCAGCCACGCGTCCAGGTCCGGCGACCCGGCCGCCTGCCACAGCTCTGCGTGGCGGGTGCAGATCCGCGGCGGGCACCCGTTCACCGAGCGGCTACAGCCCGTCACCGCCCAGCCCCCGATGACGCGGTGGTGCCGGTGGTAAGCGTCCTCGCCGGGCACCTGCGCCTCGAACTCGGGACGGCCGGCCTGCACCCACCGCTGGTAGTGCGCGGTGCACAGCTGCTTGACCGAGTAGCTCAGCATCCCGCTCGCACGACGGGATGCGGCACTCGCCCTGGAAGAACACCCGGCTGTCGCGTGGCGGAGAGAACTCCTCGCCCCGGAATTCCGGCCGCACGACCTCCATGAGCCGCTCCAGCAGTCCGGCCGTCGGCTGGACCCGCTCCTGCGTGCTCACGCCTCCACACCCCCGTTCCTCAACAGCCCTGCCGAGACAAGGACTCCCCGATGATCCCCGACCGTCAGATGCGCGTAGATCTGTTCCGCGACCTGCGACGACGCATGCCCCAAGAGCTCGGCCACGACCTCGACGGGAACCTTGGCCCGCAGCAGCCGGGTCGCCCAGCTGTGCCGCAGTACATGCGGCGTGAAGTGCCCGGTCCCCGTCCGCCTGCGCAACCGGGCCGCCAGGTCTTCGACCGCGCTGCGGGTCATCGGCACCCCCACCGGCGGCCGAAACAGGTTCACGAACACGTAGTCGCAGTCCAGCCTCCCGTACTCGCTCTCCATGTAGTCGGCGCAGGCGTCGAAGACCTCGCCCATCCGCCGCGATCGCCTGGAAGCCGTCACCGCGCTGGCCTGCGCCGCCAGCGACCACCGCACGGCGATGCGGATGCGCGGCGACGCCATCCTCAAGGGCGCCGGCCCCGACCGGATCGAGGCCCTGCACGGCGAGAGCCACATGACCCGCAGCGCCGTCACCCGCCCCCTGGTCGCCCTGCGCGTCCTCATCGAGGACCAGGCCGTGCGCGCCGCCGCCGACCGCATGATCACGCTCACGTACGCGATCCGGGACGCGTACGCCACCACCGAGGACCTGACCGCAGCCCGCGAGGCCGCGAAGACCGCCCACGACGACTTCGTGAACACCGCCGCCCGCTACCTGCGCCCCGCGAGCACCCACCCCACCTTCGAGCAGGAGAGCCCCCGATGATCCGTCGCTTGCGCCGCTGCGGCCACGCCCCCGGCGCCATCTCCCCCCAGGACCAGGCCGTCGTCGACCAGTCCCGCGCGATGCTCACCGCCGTCCGCAACCCGCAGCCCTGGACGCCCGGCGCCGCCCAGGACATCGCCGTCCGCGTCGGCCCGTTCATCGAGCGCGCGCACACCCGGCCCGGCGACCACGGCCCCGACCTGATCGCCGTGGCCCTGGTCCACCCCGACACCCCGCACGCCGCGGGCTACCTCCACGGCCGCCGGCTCGGCTACACCGAACGCGGCCGGCTCCGTTGCGAGACCAGCGCGGTCCTCGGCTTCCGGCAGCCCGGCTGCGCGATCCTCACTCACGCCGCCGCGAACCTCCCCCTGCCCGACGACGTCGGTATGGAGTTCGCGACAGGGTCGACTGGGCCTTGGGGGAAGCCGGAGCCGACCTGTCTGAAGCAACACAAGCTCTTGTGCGTGAGATTGAGGACTTCCTGGCGCACCTGGACCACACCACCGGCGGCCCACGGCGCTGACACGACAGCGCGTCACGCGCCCGCAGACGGGAGAGTCTTTGTAGACCAGCCTCCATGAGGCCTTCACGCGAGAAGGCCGGACGACTCGTTGAAGGGGCGGCCCGTCCCCGCGCCCGCGGGATGGGCCGCCCCTGCATTACCCAGGGCTCCGTAAGCCGACTCACGGAGCCCTCCGCCGGTCGCGGCTGGATCGAGCACTTGTCACTGGACAGGGGACCGCCGACTCAGTCCCCGGTTGGTGCGACGTCACCTGGGGAGGCGCTGCTGCGGGCGCGGTACGGCTTACACCCACCAGCATCGAAGCGTCCTGGCCAACTGTGCGAGCCTCGCCCAACTCTGGTTTCTACGCTGTTGCCAAGCCAGGGGCTCACCACACAACAACCACCGCCGGGTTCTTGGCGAGCTCTTGCTAGTCCTCACCGCTGCCCCGCTACAGATCACGACGTGAACGCCATCCGTACGCGTTTCGTACGCGCTGTGTGCGCTTCACGCCAGGGTCAGGGGCAGGAGGTTCTGTATGTCCGAGCTGTTCGACGCGGCTGACGCGCTCATTGCGTCCCGTTCCCCACTCCCGCCCCCGGCAGAGCGCAGGCGGCTGCGCCAGGCACATGGCCTGACGCCGGACGAGGCGGCCCCTGCCCTGCAGGCGCGGCGGGCGAGGGCCAGCGGCTGGGAATCCGGCAAGACCGAGCCGCGGCCGCCGGAGCGTGACGCCTACGCCCGCATGCTCAAGCAACGTGCCCAGCTCCACCCCGCCGACCCTAACGTCGCCACGGACACGGCGGTACCCGAGCCGCTTGCCGTCCCAGCCGTTCCAGCGTCAACGCGAGCGGAACCGGCCAAAGCCCGCACCGAACCCCCAGGCCCGATCCTGGAGCCCGCTTTTGAGAACACCGCACTGCGCCCTGCCGCGGTAACGCGTTCGGCGGCCACGACCAGGCCGACATCGCGCCGCCCGCCCGCGCGGACGGCTGCCCCCGCCGGTAGCACCGACCCGCGCTTCGAGAACGGACCGCTCGCCGTCATTGACGTTGACGCCGACGGCCAGGCATACGCGTACTGCGTCGGCGGGCTGGTCCTGGACGTGCCCGCCAAGTCGGTCCCGGCCCTGGTGGACTGGACGCTGCGCGAGGCGAAGCTGGGGCAGCCGAAGCTGTCCGGGCCGGGCAAGGACGCCGACCCGTTGCTCGTGCTCACCGAATCGGCGCTGGAGCGCTACGGCCTGCCCGTCGCCCTCACCGACGAAGAGTGGCTCGCCGGGACGGATTGCGCAGGGCCACAAGGTAATCAGGCAACTGGTGTGAGCGGAATGGAAGCTGACCAAGCGGGGGGTTCGGCTGGTGGGCGAGGGTCTACCGTCCCGCGACCGGTTCGGAGCGGGCCTGCGTCCAGCTGTGCATCCCGTCGTGGAACGCGCTGGACATCCGGCACCGGGGCGAGGCAGCTCAGCTCCCTCCCGCGGAACTTGCCCGTGTGCTGGGTGTGTACGCGTCCCGCGTGATGACGCCGCGCGGGTCGACCGCAGTGACCGCCCCTGGAGCTGATGACCGCGCTGCATCCGCCCACCCGCGCCTCCGAGCCGGACATTGAGGGCAAGCGGCACCCCGAAGCACAACCCCGGCTCGCTGGGCAAGCATCCGGTGGACTGTGCGCCGTGCGAGGCCCCAGACGGGCACCCGCTGCTGAAGGACCTGCCGCGCTTCCACGTCCGCGGCCCGGTGGAGAAGCTGTTCGAGGAGGCGTACGACTGGGCGCGGCCGATGACGGATGCCGAGTGCACCCTGCGGCACTTGGTCGGCATCGACGTGAACACGGCCTTCGCCGCCGGCGCCGACGGTCTGATCGTCGCCCTGGGCGAGTCGACGCACGTGAAGGCGCCGGTGTTCGACCCGAAGCTGCCCGGCTCCTGGCTGGTGGACCTGTCCCCTGCCGACCTGCCGAGGGTGAAGGTCGGCAAGGACAAGTGGGCGGAGCTGGACGCGAGTCCGCTGCCCAGCCCGTTCACACCGAAGGGTGAGCGCCCGCAGGAGCCGGCCTGGTATGCGACGCCGACCGTGGCGTACGCGGTGGAGCTCGGCTACGACGTTGCGCCGGTCGAGGCGTACGTCCGGTACGAGAACGGACGCTACCTGGACGGCTGGTACCAGCGGCTGCGCGACGCATACCTCGCCACGATGGCACACGCGGTGCAGCAGGTCCGGCTGGCGGCGGGGGCGGCCGGTCCTGCTCACGGTCAGGCCCAGCGCATGCCGATCGCGGAGAGCTGCTCGATGCGCTGCGGTGACAGCATCGCGGCTCTGCTGCGTTGGTTGCTGATCCATGCCCCCAGCTTGAGCTCTTGGACTTCCGGGCCATCGCCGTCCTCACGGTTGCCCGCGTACCCGTCCCCACCACTGAGGACGATCGGTTCGATGTGCTTGCGCGGGACGTTCAGATGGCCTTCGCGTTCGTAGAACCGGGTGGCGGCGGCGAGGTTGGCGGCCCACTTGCCGGCCTGGGTACGGCGCGGCTTCGGCTTCTCGTCCTCGGCGGCCGGCTCGATCCCGAGAACCTGCTCCAGCATCCATTGCTGCACGGTGGTGAGCTTGTCGAAGCCGAGGCGCTGGGCGCGCACCCACCGTCCGAGGTCTTCGCCCTCGTGCACGATGTCGCCCGGCTCGGTCGGCAGCCCGCCGCCCTGCCCCAGGTGCTGTCGGGTGAGGTGGAAGGCGCGTTGCCATTCCACGGGCCAGGTGGGGCACCACGAGGGGTCGATGTCCTCGAGCTGTTCGCGCCGGTCCTGCGACAGAGCACCGGCCGACGATCCGACCGGGAGCCCTTGGGCACGCCGTTGTTCGATTACGGCGGCCTTTCGGGCGGCGGCCCGCGCGTTCTTCAGCCAGATACCCACCCGGTACCCCTGGTAGGAGGCGTCCAGCGGCGCCAGGAGGTGGCCTGCTACGGCGGCCCAGCCGCGCGCGGCGGCCAAGCCCTCCTCCCAGGCGACGTCGAAGTGCGACCAGACCATGCCCAGCTTCTCCAGCTGTGCGATGCGGTCGGCGTCCATGTCGCCGCGGGCGTAGAAGCGTCGGGCGTCGGCGACCCATTGCCCCAGCGGAAACGCGGCGAGGGAGGCCGGCCACCCCTGGCCTTCGGCTTCCTGGTCCCCGCTCTCGGGCACGCGGTACGTGAACGGCACCTTCAGGTCGTCGTGGAGCCGGTGGTAGATGGCGGCGGCTTCGATGCCGCGTCGCCAGTGCTGGTGTTCGGGGCTGAGGACACGGAGGTTGATGAACGCTGCCAGCTGCGCGGGGTCGCGCGGCATGGAGAACTTCAGCAGCTCCTGGGCCGGTGCCGAGAGGCGGTCGCTTCGGTCGCTCTCGGCTCCCTCGCCTTCCGCTCCGCCGCGGCTTTGAACGCCTCGTACGCGGCTTTGTGCCTGCTGCTCGGCGAGCTGTTCCACGACCCGGGTGTCATGCGCTCTGAGCGCTTCAAGTAGCTTCGCGAGGCCGCCGTACGCCCGGGAGGTGAGCATGTTGTCCGTCGTCTCGCCCGGCCCGAGCAGGACCGGCACGACGAGGGAGGCGGTCTTGCCTTCGCCGGGGTGCATGCGCAGTGCGCGGCCGACGGCCTGGACGAGGTCGGGCATGGAGCCGCGTACGTCCGCGAAGTACACAGAGTCACAGTTGCGGGTGTCGACGCCCTCGCCCAGGACCTTCACGGACCCCAGAAAGCTCTTCTCCACGACCGTGCCGTCCGTGGTGATCCCGTCGGCGAATTCCCCTAGCACCCGCCGCCGGTGGCCTGGCTTGTGGTCGCCGCACAGCCAGTCCGCCCAGATCGCCTTCGGGTACAGCCCAGGATCGGCTGCATGCAGCCGATGGACGACGTCTGCGAGGCCGGCGGCGAAGGCTTCGGCCTCCTTGACCTGATGATGGAAGACGATCGTCCTGCCAAAGCCTTCCTCGGCCGAGGCCTTCACCAGGGCGGTCTGCAGGGCCGCGAGCCGCGCCCCACGCACCTCGTCCGAGCGGCCCTCCATACCCAGCAGCTGCGCCGCCTGGAGCTGAGTGTCGGTGATGTCCAGGCACACCACCTGGTAGGAGGCACAGATTCCCCTGTCAATGGCCTCCGACAGCGTCAAAGTGAACGCCCTGCTGCCAAACGGCCCGTCCGGATCGTCCTCCATCGAGGCCACCAGTTCACCCGGCGCACCCTGCTCGGCGTCCTCGTCCAGCTGCCATAGCCGCGGCGTGGCGGTCATGTAGAGCCGGCGCAGGGAAGGGATGCGGGTGTTGTCGTGGACAACCGCCCACGGCCTGCCGATTCGACCCGAAACCCTGTGCGCCTCGTCCACGACGATCAGCGACCACCCCGGAAGGCCGGCGGCGTGCGCGCGTTCCAGGGTGCCGAGCCCGAGCGAGGCGTACGTGGCGAACACGGTGACCTTGTCCAGGTGACGGGTCCACTCCACGAGCTCGCCCACGCCCGTGGTGTTCGGGAAGGACACATCCTCCCTTCGCAGGGACGACACCCCGATCATCGGGCCGCTACGACCGCCCTCGCGCCACGCGGTCTCGGTCTGGGCGAGCAGGTCCAGCGAGGGCACGAGCACGAGCACACGGCCGGCACGGAGCTCCTCCGCGCTGCGCACGGCGACGAGGGTCTTGCCCGATCCGGTCGCCATGACCACCTGAGTCCGCAGCCCCCACTCGGGCACAGTCGATCTTGCAGGCAATTCGAGCGCCCGGAGTACTGCATCCACGGCTTCTCGCTGATGCGGACGGACTTCCTTCAGGGTCACTTCGGTGTCCCCTCTCCTGCAATTCGGACGACAGCTCCCACGACCGAAAGGCAATCAACTAGCCTCATCTGGCAGGGTTATTGAGTTGGCAGTCAGATCACCCGCACCGTGGCAACGGATCGCCGCCTCCGATGCGGACACGCAGACGGCCATCCTCGAGCGGGCCACAGAATCACAGAACGAGAGCTGCTTAATTCCAGAATCTATCGCAAGCACAAAATGAAGCATACGCTGGAGAATCAACACGGAATCCTCGGGTACTCCACAAGCATCACCGCCTACGCCGACATGGGAGAGTCATGACAAAGAAGACTGGAAACGAGAACGGCAACCGGTTCTGCAAGGCGTGCGGCACGCCCGCCGAGGACGGAAAACTGTGCAACCACTGCGGCGCCGTCCTGGACCTCCCGGATAGTGCTGGGCTCGTGGAAGACCAGGGCGCAGCAGTGCGACGCGACTTCGAAGGACGCACCCAGCAGCAGGAGTAAAAGTGAGCAGAATGGCAGGCGACCCCAACTGCTGAACAGCGTGCACTGGGGTACACGCCCCGCATGGCACCGAAGACCGAACGCATCCAGTTCCTGCGGGCCGTGCGGCAGCTGCACCGCGTCCGCTCCTTCTACACCGCGGGCGTCCTGCTGTGGGCGGCATCCGCCGCCTGGACCGGCTGGCAGGCACCCGGAAGCCGGCAGATGTGGGTGTCGGTCCTCCTCCTGGCCGTCTTCACCGCTCTCCTCGCCACCGCGGTCCTGTCCCTGCGGCGCCTCCCAGCGCCCCCGACAGGCCAGCCCGCACATCACGCCGCCTCGCACAGGGCGGCAAGTACCCGCCACATCCACGCCTGAGGATCTGTCAGCCGCCTGCACGAGCTGGCAGACCGCTTCGGAGGCGCCGCCCATGCCTGTGGGGGCGGCGGCCGGGCATACGGGCTTCCCTTGCGAGGGGCTTGTCATGCTCGGCATAGCCGCGGCAGTGCTGTTCTTCATCGCGTTCCTCATCAACGCGGCCGAGATCAGCACCCCAATCACACGTTCTCGTCAGTCAACGTGATGCTCGTGGGGCTGACCGCACTGGCCCTGCACGTTGCGGGAATCGGAAGCACTTGGTCCCGTAGACGCTGAGTCAGGCCGGCCCTCCGCAGAGACCCCACCCCTTGCTGCCGCTCGGGCCGCAGGCCCGTTGAGCCGCCCCGCGCAGCGGGGCCGGCGCCTCGTGGCGCGCAGCGCCACCTGGTGACCGGAGCGTAGCGAAGGCACCAGGTGGGGGCGCAGCCCCCACCGCTCCGGTAGCGCAGCGGAGGGAGCGTCACCCGCCCTGCGAAGCAGGGCGGGTGCGCTGACCGCGCAGCGGTCAGCCAGCGCTCCCGCGGAGCGGGAGCGCAACACCCGCGCGCAGCGCGGGTGTTCGCTTGCACATCGCGCAGCGATGTGGTACCCGCGGAGCGGGTACCACATCGG
>JAEBFB010000014.1:0-231341 GCA_049998335.1 Streptomyces sp. cmx-10-19 | reverse complement strand
GGGGCGCGGATCGCCGAGGCGCGGATCGCCGGGCAGCGACGCGCGGGGGCGCGGATCGCCGAGGCGCGGATCGCCGGGCAGCGACGCGCGGGGGCGCGGATCGCCGAGGCGCGGATCGCCGGGCAGCGACGCGCGGGGGCGCGGATCGCCGAGGCGCGGATCGCCGGGCAGCTACGCGCGGGGCGCGGAAGCGCCTGCTCGCCGTACGGCGCAGTCGGCGGAGGCGCGGATTGCGGAAGTGCGGATCGCGGGGCAGCGACGTGCGGGGGTGCGGGGCGCGGGGCGGCGCTTTGTGGGGGTGCGGGGTGGAAGCGCCTGCTCGCCGTGCGGCGCGGATCGTGAGGGCTCGGCGTGGTCGGCCGGGAGGGCAAGGAGGTGTTGGGGAGGGGCCTCACCGGGCTGGGGTCGGCCCGGTGAGGCCGTCGCATCCCCGGGGAGGCCCGCTGGGGTGCGGGTCTCCGGGGGTGCGGGTCGGTCGGTCCCCACCCCAATGGGGGTCGACCGGACCCGTCCGCGGAGTTCTGTGCCGGACGGCGACCGACGGATTTCGGCCGTCACGTCCGGCTGCCGCTCCGCGGAGGCTTCTGTCCGCCGCCGGGGAGGGCTCGCGTGGTGCGAGCGGGGGTGCAGGGCTGGGCCTGCGGGGGCGGCGGTACGGCGGAGGGGCGCCGGCGGTGCCGGTACACACGGGGCACGGGGGCGGATGCAGGTGCGGGTGCAGCCGGTGGCGCGCGGGGCGTACGGGGTGCGTGCGTGCACGCGGGTACGCCGTGCGCGGGGCGCGTGTGTGTACGGGCGGCGGCGGGTGAGGGCGCGCGGCGGCCACGGCAGCCGGGACGGGCGAGGGAGACGTCCGTACGGCGGTGGGGCGGGCGCCCGAGGGTCTACGCGGGGGAGACGGGGATGGCCCGGTACCGGTCCTGGGCCTCGGCGGCGTCGACACGCTCCAGGGCGCCGGGCACGAGGAGGAACGGGATCCGGTGCTGCGGGGTGACCGCGTGTGCGTCACCGTGCCGCGGCATACCCTGGCCGGCGCCGGACGCGGTGCCGAGGGCGCCGTCGGGGTCGCCGGTGGGGCCCTGGTGGGCGGGGGCGTGCCGAGTGGGGGCGGCGGGGGTGGGGGTGGCGCGGTGGGTGCCGGCGTGCGGGGTGGCGGTGTCGGCTACGGGGGTGGCGGTGGGCCGGGGTCCGTAGGCGGCGGGGGTGCGGGGGGTGGTGGCGGTGGCGTCCGGGGTCTTCGGCGCCTTGGCCGGGGTGGTGGTGTGCGGGGTGGCGGGGGGTGCGGTGTGCGAGGCGGGGGCCTCGGGCGCCGACTGGTCCGGGAGGTCGGCGGGGTCGGCGGGGTCGCTCGGGCCGGTCGTGTCGGTCGCGTCGGTGCCGCCAGGGAGGTCGGGGAGTCCGGGGAGTCCGGGGAGCTCCGGGAGTCCGGGGAGGTCCGGCAGACCGGGCAGGTCCGCGTGATCGGCCGGGTCCGGCGTTGCCGACGGCGGCGAGGTGGGGAGCGTCGGCAGCACCGGTACGGAGGGCACCGCCGGCACCGTCCGCTCCACGACCGTCCCGAGCCCCGCGGTCACCTGCCCGACCGCGTCACCGACCGGCCGCACGACGCCGTCCCCGACGGTCCGGACGACTTCGTCGGCCACTCCGGCCACGTCGGCCACGGGCTGGAGACCCGACAGCCCCGACGGCCCCGTCGGAGGACTCTGCCGCGTGTCCCGCCCCCGGGCGGCAGACCCGGTCGGCCCACTCGCCCGGCCCAGCACCTCGCCGGGTACGTCGGCGACCTGTCCCACCGTGTCCCGCAGCGACAGCGACGGCGACGTCTCGTCGGCCGCCTGCGCCCGCTCTCCGCAGAGCATCCCGAGCACGAACACTCCGCCCACCAGCAGCGCCACGTACAGCGCACGCCGCCCGGCCGCCGTGCGCATCACGCGCAGGGCGGCACCGGGCAGAACGGCGGACGAGACCAAGGGGGAAGGTTTCCTCCCGTGCGGCGGAACGATTCACGCGTCGAGCATCGAACAACACATCGACAACACGCGATCCTTACACGCCCCGCCACCGGCCGCGCAAGCACACCCCCCGCCGACGGTCAGTCATATCCGGCCCTACCGGCAGGAAACAGGCTCACGGGGCCGCGCCCGCGCGTCACCCGGCGACGTCCCGGGCGTCACCCGGTATCGGCAACGGCCGCCGCTCGATCGCCGCCGCCATCACCTCCGGGAAGAGGTCGGGGGTGCAGGCGAAGGCGGGCGCCCCCAGCGCGGCGAGCGCCGCCGCGTGCTCCCGGTCGTACGCCGGCGCCCCCTCGTCGGACAGCGCCAGCAGCGTCACGAAGCCCACCCCCGCCGCCCGCATCGCCGCGACCCGCTTCAGCATCTCCTCCCGGACACCCCCCTCGTACAGGTCGCTGATCAGCACGACCACCGTCTCCGTGGGACGGGTGATCCGGGTCTGGCAGTACGCCAGCGCCCGGTTGATGTCCGTCCCGCCGCCGAGCCGCGTGCCGAAGAGCACGTCGACCGGGTCGTCCAGCTGGTCGGTGAGGTCCACGACGGACGTGTCGAAGACGACGAGCCGCGTGTCGATCGCCCGCATGGACGCCAGCACGGCCCCGAACACCGACGCGTACACCACGGACGCCGCCATCGACCCCGACTGGTCGACGCAGAGGACCACTTCCTTCTTCACCGACCGCGACGCCCGCGCGTACCCGACGAGCCGTTCCGGCACGACCGTCCGCCGGTCGGGCAGGTAGTGCTTGAGGTTGGCCGCGATCGTGCGGTTCCAGTCGATGTCGTGGTGGCGGGGCCGGCCGGTACGGGCGCCGCGGTCCAGGGCGCCGGTGAGCGCGGCCCGGGTACGGGTGGCGAGCCGCCGCTCCAGGTCCTCGACGACCTTGCGCACGACCGCCCGTGCCGTCTCCTTCGTCGCCTCCGGCATGGCCTGGCCGAGCGAGAGCAGCGTGCCGACGAGGCGCACGTCGGGCTCCACGGCCGCCAGCATCTCCGGTTCCAGCAGCAGCGCGGCGAGGCCGAGCCGGTCGATCGCGTCCCGCTGCATGACCTGCACGACGGAGGCGGGGAAGTAGGTCCGGATGTCCCCCAGCCACCGCGCCACGCCCGGCGCCGACGCCCCGAGCCCCGCCGCACGGTCCCGCCCGGCCCCCGGTCTGTCCCGCTTCCCGTAGAGCGCGCCGAGCGCCTCGTCCATCGCCGCGTCCTGCCCGGAGAGGGCGTGTCCGGTGCCGTCGGCCGGGTCTCCGCCGAGCACGAGCCGCCACCGCCTCAGCCGCTCCCGCGCCGCCTCGTCGAGCACCGCCCCGTCCGTCATACCGCCACCCGCGCAAGGTCGTTGTCGTCGCCGCCGTCTCCCCCACGGCCGTCACCCGTGCGCCCGTCGCTCCCACGTCCGTCCGGCGCGTCGGCCAGGCCCAGCAGCAGCCGCACCACCGGGAGTACGGCGTCGGCGCGCCCGGTGTCCGGCTCCGCCGCGAAGCCCGGTATGCCGGGGCCGGCCGCCGTCACGCTCCCGCGCGCTCCCGGTCCGCGCCGGACCAGCTCGCCGAGGCCGCGCCGCACGCCCGCCTCGTACGCGGAGAAGGTCCGCCGCAGCAGGGGCAGTACGTCGGTGAACGCCTGCGCCGTCACTCCCGTCAGCCAGGCGTCGACCAGGGCGAGCAGCCGTTCGTCGTGGAGGAGGAGCATGCCGCCGCCCGAGCCGCCGCCGACGAACCCCTCGATCCACGCCGCCGCCTCGGCCGGCGGGGTGCCCCGGGACAGCACGAGGCCCATGAGCCGCGCCGCCTCCTGCGCCGCCAGCTCCCCCTCGTCCAGCAGCAGCCGTACGGCCCGCCCCCGGACGACCCCCGGCACCCGGTCCCGCCCGGACAGCGTCCGCAGCACGGCCCGCCAACGGGACCGCAGCCCACCGTGTCCGTGCCCGTACCCCGGCGCGGGCACCGGCGCCTGGACATCGGCGAGCAGGCCCACCGCCCCGTGCACGGCGTCCACATGACGGCGCATCTCCTCGGCCGCGTCGGCGTCCAGCGCGGCGCAGGCGGCGGGCAGGCCGACGAAGATCCGCGCGGCGAGGCCCGCGGCGACCTCGGCCAGCGCGCCGGTGCCGGTGCCGCGCACATCGCCGTAGCGCAGCGAACGGGCCAGGGCCGGCAGCGCCTGGGCGAGGTGTCCGACGTCCGTGTCGAGCGCCGCGCGGTCGGCGAGTATCCGCATCACCGGCGCGAGCGCGTCCGGCAGTTCCGCCAGCAGGCAGTGCTCGGCGAGGGCGGTGATCTCGGCGAGGCCCCGCGCGGTGACGGCGTCCGCCTCCGCCTTGGCGGTCGCGGCGGCGAGGACGGTCGTGCCCCACACCCCGGCCTCGGCGACCCGCACCGCCAGCTCCGGTTCCCACCGCAGCCGCCAGGTCTCCCGGAACGTGCCCGTACTCCCCCGCGAGGCGGCCGGCTCCCCCCAGCCGACGCCGAGCAGCCGCAGCCGGTGCAGCAGCCTGCTGCGGCCGGCGTCGGTCTCCTTGCGCAGGTCCAGCTCCAGCTCCCGTACCGCCGCCTCCGGCCGGAGCCGCAGCCGCCGCCCGGTCCGCTCCAGGTCCCGCTGCAACGGCACCGCGGGCGCCCCCGCCGGGACCTCGCCCAGCACGTCCCCCACCACGAGCCGGTCGTGGACCAGCGCCAGCGGTACGTCCGAGCCCTCGCACATCACGGCCCGCACGGCGTCGGCCGTCTCGCCCAGCCCGGCCAGCGGACGGCCCCGCAGCGCCGCGAGGGTCTCCGCCAGCCGCACCGCCTCGACGACGTGCGCCGGGGAGACGAGCCGCCCCTCTTCGCGGAGCAGTCCGGCCACCTTGGTCAGCCACCGCTCGACGGGCCGGTCCGCCGCGGCGAACAGATGCCGGTACCAGCCCGGCGACTCGATGCCCGCCCCGTACCCGCCGGCCCGGGTCAGTCTGCGGTGGGTCCACGGCACCCAGGTCAGGTCCGCCTTGACCTTGGGCAGCCCCCTCAGCAGCGCCCGGTCGGCGGCGACCGTCGTCCCGCGCCGCAGCGCCGGCACGTGCCACGCCCCGCACACCACGGCGACCCTCCCGCCGGCCTCCTTGCGCGCCGCCCGCACCTGGAGCCGCATGTACGCCTCCCGCACGAGGTCGCGCCCGTCCTCGTCCGTCCCCTCCGTCTCCCGCAGCGCGCCCATCGCCTCCTCCAGGGCCGCGAACGGCGCGAGCGCGTCCCCGTCCCGGGCGGTGCCCCGGTGCTCGACGACGTCCTCCCACCAGCGCTCGGGGTCGTCGTGCCCGGCGGCTGCGGCGAGGACGGCGAGCGGATCGCCGCGTACACCGGCGGGGTCGGCCCCGGGAACCTCCGCCTCCGCTTCCGTCTCCGCCTCCGCGTCCTCGGCCGCCCGCCAGGCCAGCGTGTGGGTGGCGGGGAGGTCGATGAACCGGACCGGTACGTCGTGCTCCAGGGCCCAGCGCAGGGCGACCCACTCCGGGGAGAACTCGGCGAACGGCCAGAAGGCCGAGCGGCCGGGCTCGTCCACGGCGTGCGCGAGGAGCGCGACGGGCGGCCGCATGTCCTCGTCGGCGGCCAGCGGGATCAGCGCGTCGGCCTCGGGCGGCCCCTCGATCAGCACGGTCCCCGGCCGCGCCGCCTCCAGCGCCGCCCGCACGGCCCGCGCCGACCCCGGCCCGTGATGCCGGACACCCAGGAGGAGCGGCCCGGCGTGGTCACGGGCGGTCCCGCCCGCCGGCCTCCTCTCCGCCCCGTCAGTGCCGCTCACGGCGTCCCCCTCCGCGGCTCCACGTGGAGTCCCCGTCGTCCCCCACCAGGATGTCGGCCCGGCAGGGCGTTCGCGTTCGCGACGTCGCGCCGGTCATCCGCTCACCTCCCGGCAGGCCCGGTAGAAGTCCTTCCAGCCGTCGCGCTCGCGGACGACCGTCTCCAGGTACTCCTGCCAGACGACGCGGTCGGCGGCCGGGTCGCGGACGACGGCGCCGAGGATGCCTGCCGCGACGTCGTCGGGGCGCAGCACCCCGTCGCCGAAGTGGGCGGAGAGGGCGAGGCCGCCGGTGACGACGGAGATGGCCTCGGCCGTCGACAGCGTGCCGCTGGGCGACTTCACCTTCGTCCGCCCGTCGCCGGTGAGCCCGTCGCGCAACTCGCGGAAGACGGTGACGACGCGGCGGATCTCCTCGATGCCGTCGGGCGTCGTGGGCAGGTCGAGGGAGCGGCCGATCTGGTCGACGCGGCGCGTGACGATCTCGACCTCGGCCTCGGCGCTCTCCGGCAGCGGCAGCACCACGGTGTTGAAACGGCGGCGCAGCGCGCTGGACAGATCGTTGACCCCGCGGTCGCGGTCGTTCGCGGTCGCGATCAGGTTGAAGCCGCGGACCGCCTGCACCTCCTGGCCCAGTTCGGGTATCGGCAGGGTCTTCTCCGACAGGATCGTGATGAGGGTGTCCTGCACGTCCGCCGGGATGCGGGTCAGCTCCTCGACGCGGACGGTTGTGCCGTCGGTCATGGCCCGCATGACGGGGCTGGGCACGAGGGCGGCGTGACTGGGGCCGTGGGCGAGGAGCTGCGCGTAGTTCCAGCCGTAGCGGATCGCCTCCTCGGGTGTGCCGGCCGTGCCCTGCACGAGGAGGGTCGAGTCGCCGCTGACGGCGGCGGCGAGGTGCTCGGAGACCCAGGTCTTGGCGGTGCCGGGCACGCCGAGCAGGAGCAGGCCGCGGTCGGTGGCGAGGGTGGTGACGGCGACCTCGACGATGCGGCGCGGGCCCACGTACTTGGGGGTGATCACGGTGCCGTCGGGCAGGGTGCCGCCGAGGAGGTAGGTGGCGACGGCCCACGGCGACAGGTTCCAGCGGGGCGGGCGCACCCGGTCGTCCTGGGCGGCCAGCGCCGCCAGTTCGGCCGCGAAGGCGTGCTCGGCGTGCGGGCGCAGGACCTCCGCCGCGGATGCGGGCGTCGGTGGCACGGTCGTCGGTTCCACGGACGTGGACTCCACGGGCACAGGCATGGCTGCTCCCCCTCCAGCTCGGCCGGTTCGCTCTGACATCCACGGTGCACCACGCCACTGACAATCGCCCTGACCTGCGGAGATGCTCCGCACGAGCCGATTGTCAGTGGGGCGGCCTACCTTCGATGGCATGACTCGGTCGGGGATGCGGAGTGCGGACGAGGGGGCGGTATGGGGACGGTGCGGGGCGGTAGGGGGACGGTGCGAGCGGGGCGGCGGCGGGCCGTACCGGACGGGGCCGTGCGCTGGGTCGCGGGGCGGCGTGCGGCCGTGACGGAGGGGGTGGCGGAGTACGCCGGTCCGCAGGCCGGGGCCGGCGATCCGGAGGCGGCGCGGCGCCGGGCGGAGCAGCGGGCCGACCGGATCACCGCCGGGGCGACGGAGCTGGAGCAGCGGCTGGCGGATCTGCTGCGAGGCGGTCTGGCCGGCGCGGAGCAGGCGGGGGCGGGGCTGTGGGAGGAGACGGCGGCCCGCATGGTCGACGCGCAGGCTCCGGGACTGGCGGCGCGGGTGCGGGAGTTGGGGACCGTCCCGTCGTCGGGTCCCGGCTGGCCGGTCCGGCTGCTGGAGGAGTGCGCCCTGCTCCACCTCCTCGACCAGGGCTGGCTACGCCGCGAGAGCCTGCCGGACGAACTGGCGGCGACGGTCCGTACCCGCGTCGGCCTGCCCGCGTCCGCCGACGGCCCGCCGGTGCGGGACCACTGGCTGGTCCTCGCCCAGTACGACACCGCGGACACCCGGCTGACGACCCGTCGCATCTGGCTCCACGGTACGGAGACCGGCCGGACGGCGCTGCTCCTCTCCTACGGCGCCGCGGGCCGCGCCCCGGAACTGGCCCTGCCCGTGGGGTTGACCCTGGACGCGGAGATGTCGGCATACCCGGGTGCCGGGCAGCCGAGGGTGTCCCTGAGCAGACACTTCGCCCCACCGGCGCCTTCGGGGATGCGCCCGCGAGGCCTGACGACGTCCGCGGCGACCACCCGGTACGGCGATGCCCTCGCCGTCGACCCGTGGCTGGAGTCGGTCCCGGTGACCCTGGACCGCGTCGTCCCGGTCCCGGACGGCGACGCCTGGCAACTGGCCGACGCCGACGGGGACACGGCCCTCCCCCTCACCCCGGCCGCCGGGAGCCGAGCGGGCCTGTGGCGCCTGGTCGCCCTGTCCGGCGGTGCCCCTCTCACCGTCTTCGGCGAGTGCGGCCACCGGGGTTTCACACCCCTGACGGCCTGGCCGCCGGGGGCGGGGGCGGGGGTGCCGTTGCAGTGAGCAGGGCGGTCCCGCTGCCGTCACCGCGCCGTCACCGCGCCGTCGCCGACCGGCTGACGCGGGCGCACCGGCTCGTGCGGCGCCCACGCCCACCCGACCCGCCGAGGCATCACCACCGACCCGCTGCCCTCACGCCCGCCCCGCCCAGGCGGCCGCACCGGCAATGCGCACGACAACCGCACGACAACCGCACCGGAAAGGACCCGCATGGCCAGACCGTCCGCCCCCTCCGACGTGCCGTCTCCGGGCGTCTGGGAGGAGCTCGTCACCTCCGCGCTGCTCGGTACGGACCGCCGCACGCCCCCGGGGAGCGCGCCCGGACGGGAGGCGCCCGCCGCGCTGCTGGACGCGGCGGCCGCGGAAACCGTACGGCGGCGGGCCGGGATACGGCCCGCCCCCGCTGCCCCGCGGCCGGAATCGGCACCCGAGGACCGCCGCCCTCCCCTGCCCGCCCCGGCGGCGCGGCGGCTCGCGACGCTGCTCACCGACCGACCCGGTCCGGCGGCCGGTGGCCGCAGGGGCAGCGCGCCCGACCTGATGGAAGTGCTGCCGCAGTGGCTCGCGACGGCGAACGCCCGTGGCTTCGCCGCCCCGACCCAGATGCTTCCGGCGCTGCTGGACGCGGCCCGGGGGCGGACGGACCTGCGCCCGGCGGCGCTGAAGTTCGCGGGGCCCCGGGCCCTGTGGCTGGCCCGGCTGAATCCGGACTGGCGGTTCGCGCTGCGGGCCGTACCCGGTGGCGGGACCGCGCTGCCCGGCCCCGATGCCGGCGAGCGGGTGCGGCGGCTGTGGGAGGAAGGGCTGTTCGCCGAGCGGGTCGCCTTGCTGGCGTCCCTGCGGGCCCGCGACCCCGCCGGTGCGCGGAGGCTGCTGGCGTCGACCTGGGCGACGGAACGCGCCGAGGACCGGCTGATGTTCCTCGATTCGCTGCGGACACGGCTGGAACCGGCCGACGAGCCTTTCCTGGAACAGGCGTTGGCCGACCGCAGCCGCAACGTACGTTCGACGGCGGCGGAGTTGCTCTCCGCGCTGCCGGACTCGGCGCTGGCCGCGCGGATGGCGGCACGGGCCGTGACCTGCGTGTCCCTCGACCGCTCCGCGGATCCGCCGGTGATCGTCGTCGAAGCGCCCCACGAGTGCGACGCGGGCATGGAGCGGGACGGCGTCGTCGACCGGCCGCCCGCCGGCCGGGGCGAACGCTCCTGGTGGTTCGGCCAGTTGATGGAGGCGGCCCCGCTGGCGACCTGGCCGGACCGGCTCGACGGCCGCACCCCCGAGGAGATCGCCGCGCTGCCGGTGTCGGACGACTGGGAGGGTGAGCTGCACGCGGCGTGGTGCCGGGCCGCCGTCCGGCAGCGGGACGGCGCCTGGGCGAGGGCACTGCTGGGCGCGCCGACGGCACCGGAGGCCGGGGGTCCGGGAGCGGTGTCCCTGGCCGAGCGGGCCAAGCTGCTCGGCACACTGGGCGCGGGCGAACGGGCGGACTGGGTCGCCGGATTCATCGGGACGCACGGGCTGTCCGAGGCGTTCCAGCTGCTCGGTATGTGCGGGGTGCCCTGGGCTCCGCCGCTGGGCCGCGCGGTGGTCGACGCGCTCGACATCGCGCGGGACGCCGGAAGCTACCCGTGGAGCTTCAGCGGCGTCATGGGCCTGGCGGAACGCTGCCTCGACCCCGCGGAGGCGAGCCGCCTGGACGGCCTGCTGGCGATACCCGACGAGTCGGACGACGCGTCGCCGGGGGCCGGCGGTTACTGGGCGGAGGCGTTCCAGCGCCTTGTCACGACACTGCGGCTGCGCGCGGCGATGACCGAGGAGCTGGAGGGAGGGGAACGGTGAGATACGGGCCTACGCCCCCGCCGGCTCCCGTACGTTCTCCCGTACCCACTCCACGATCGACGCCGTCGTCGCGCCCGGCGTGAAGATCTCCGCGACGCCCTTCTCCTTCAGCGGGGCGATGTCCGCCTCGGGGATGATCCCGCCGCCGAAGACGAGGATGTCCGCCGCGTCCCGCTCCCGGAGCAGGTCGATCACGGCGGCGAAGAGCGTGTTGTGCGCCCCGGAGAGGATGGACAGCCCGATGACGTCGGCGTCCTCCTGGATCGCGGTGCCCACGATCTGCTCGGGGGTCTGGTGGAGCCCGGTGTAGATGACCTCCATACCGGCGTCGCGCAGGGCCCGCGCGATCACCTTGGCCCCGCGATCGTGGCCGTCGAGCCCCGGCTTGGCCACCACCACGCGGATCGGACCGGCTGCCACACCCATCACTGCCTCCATGAAGCGACTACACCTGCGACAACACGCATGCGACTACACCCGTGACATCCCTGCACATCCATCCGTACTGACAAGTACCGCACACTTCGCCGGTGCCGTACACAGGAGCGACCTCCGGAAGGAAGTGAACGAACGTTATCTCGGGTGTCCCGCGACCGGCAGTTTCGCGGCGGGCACAGAGGGGGAAATCACACGGTGGGACACGGAGAGCCGCCCCTAGGCCAGGGCATGCAAGCCGCCTCGACCGGGTACACCTCTTGAACATCACCGATAACTGTGTCACGGCGCTCCACCAGGGCACACGGGGGACACAGGAGCCCCTGCGCGTGCCGACAGGAGGTCGGCCCCATGAAGGTCACGACGGCAGCAACGCCCCTTCTCCCGCTGTGTCAGCGTCTTCTGCCCGGACTACCTGGACTGTCCGCACTTCCAGGGCTCCCGACGATCCCCAGAATCCCCGGCTTTCCGGGGCTCCCGGCTCTGGCGGGCATCCCCGGCCGGCTGACCGGCCTCTCCCTGAACCTCCTCAGGGCCAGCGCCCTGGAGGTCGCGATCCTCGCCGGACACCTCCTCCTCTATCCCTCGGGGATCGTCCAGGAGCGCCGCCCGGTCTCCGTCCTCCCCCCGAGGAGCGCGAAGGACACGCCGCCCGCCCCTCCCCCGCCCCGGCTCCCGGCCGCAGCCAGGACCCCGGTCGTGCTGCTGCACGGCTTCATCGACAACCGCTCCGTCTTCCTGCTCCTGCGCCGCAGCCTCGCCCAGCACGGCAGGCACCACATCGAGTCGCTGAACTACTCCCCCCTGACCTGCGACATCCGCACCGCCGCCGAGCTGCTCGGCCGGCACATCGAGGAGCTGTGCGAGCGGACGGGCAGTGACCAGGTCGATGTCGTCGGGCACAGCCTGGGCGGCCTGATCGCCCGCTACTACGTGCAGCGCCTCGGCGGCGACCACCGCGTCCGCACGCTCGTGACGCTCGGTACCCCGCACGCCGGCACGCGGGTGATACCGCTGGCGAACGCGCACCCGATCGTGCGCCAGATGCGCCCCGGCTCGGCGGTGCTGGAAGAGCTGACCCTGCCCTCGCCGGGCTGCCGTACGCGGTTCGTCAGCTTCTGGAGCGACCTGGACCGGGTGATGGACCCGCTGGAGACGGCCTGCCTGGACCATCCCGACCTGGTCGCGCAGAACGTCCGGGTCAGCGGCGTCGGCCATCTCGCCCTTCCCGTGCACCCCGCCGTGGCCACGGGCATCCGGCAGGCGCTCGACGTCGTCGAGGGGGAGGCGGCCGCGGCAGCGGCGGGGAAGAAGGAGACGGGCAGGGCCACCGGCTCCGGGGGCCTCACGGTGGCCTGACCGGCCTGCCCGACCGGCCTCTTCCCACCGCGCACACCCCGCACACCCTGCGTACGCCCCTCGCGCACCCTTGGCGCACCCCTCGTACACCCCACTCACACGCCTCGCGCGCCCCCTCCGGGCCCCCCGCACCCCCGGACAACCCGTTCGCCATCGAACACGCGTCGAACACAACGCCAAGGCCGTGCCCGCCCTCCGCCAAAACACGGCCGATTGCCCGTTTCCTTCGCACGTGAAACTTGGCGAAGATTGTCGCGCCCGTATACCGCCGGGTACAGTCACCGCACTGCTCTGGCAGCCCCTGTTGTCGAGGCGAAAGAGAAGTTGGTGAACGACCGTCACCCGTCGGGGACCATGACCACCCCGGCTCCGGCTTCCGACGCCGATCCGGCGCACTACGCGTCCTACGGCACAGGGGAGGCCCACTACGGTGACCTCACCACGTACGGCGGCTACGACGCCACCGGTTTCTCCACCGGCGCCACCACCGCCCCCGGCTACGGCACGGACCCCCTCTACGGCAGCCAGCCGGGCCAGGACTCCGGCGGCTACGACGCCACGGGCGCGTACGACACCACGCAGTGGACCCACGGCACCGTGCAGCACCTGAGTCACGACCCGTACGCCACGCAGCACCACACCGCCTACGACACCGGCGCCTACGACGCGTCCGCGTGGGCGGCCGGACACGACCAGCAGCCCGCCGCCGTCCCGCCGCAGGGCCCGGACGGCGAGGCCGCCGGGCAGTGGGACACCGGCACCTGGGTACAGCCCGACCAGTCGCGCGCCCCGGCCGACGCCACCCAGCAGTGGGCGTGGGGCACACAGACCTTCGCCACCGGCACGTTCGACACGGGCGCCTTCGACACGGGCGCGGTCGCCACAGGCGCAGCAGACACGGGCGCGTTCCACACCAGCGCGTTCGACACCGGTGCCTTCGCGACCGGCACGTTCGCGACGCCGTACACCACCGGCACCTTCGACACCGGCGCGCACCACACCGCGTCCTACGCCGGCGCCCCGCACGACACCGGCGCCTACGACGCCACGCAGTGGAACCCGGACGGGACGGCCCCGGACACGGGCGAGCACCCCGTGCCGGAACACTCACCGGCCGCCGGGGAACCGGCCCCGCACGAGGCCGGTCCGGCCGACACCGGCGCACTCCCCGCCGTGTCCCCGCTCCTGGACGACCAGGAAGAAGTCGCCCCCGCTCCCCCCGTCCCGGCCGCGCGCACCGCCTCCCGGTCCCGTCGCCGCCAGCCCGCCAAGCGGTCCGCGCTGCTGACCATCGCGGTGCCGTCGGCCTGCGTGATGAGCGTCGCCGGTATCGCCGCCGCCTCCGTCGGTAACCTGACCGGCGAGGACGGCGCGGAGACCACGGCGTCGGCGGCCGACGCGGGCGAGGCGAAGGCGGCGCCGGTGAGGCCGTCCACCGCCAACAACAAGCTCGACACCCAGCTCACGAGCCTCGCCGCCGGTGCCGACGACTTCGCCGACCGGGCCAGCCGGACCCAGGAGCGCATCGACCTCAAGGCGCAGCAGGCCGCCGAGAAGAAGCGCGTGGCCCAGGAGGCGGCGCGCAAGGAGCGGCTGCGTCCCAAGTTCGCGCTCCCGGTCGAGCAGCACGGGCTCAGCGCGTACTACGGCCAGGCCGGCATCAACTGGATGTCCGTGCACACCGGCATCGACTTCCCCGTGTTCTACGGCACGACGGTGAAGGCCGCGACCGATGGCACGGTCCGTACGCAGTTCAACAGCGCGTACGGCAACATGGCGATCGTGACGGCGAAGGACGGCACGGAGACGTGGTACTGCCACCTCTCCAGTTACCAGGTACCCTCCGGTTCCACCGTCAAGGCCGGTGACACGATCGCGTTCTCCGGCGACTCGGGCAACTCGACCGGCCCGCACCTGCACTTCGAGGTGCGCCCCGCGGGCGGTTCGGCGATCGACCCGCTGCCGTGGCTGCGCAGCCACGGCCTCAACCCGCAGTGACGCCGTAACGTCTCGGCAGGCCGGGTACCGACCGCCCCGCGGCGGGCGCCGTGAGCCGCCCGCCGCGCGCGGCTCCCTCAGAGCTTCTCCACCGGCGCGTACCGCAGCAGCAGCCGCTTCGGCTTGGTGTCGCCGAAGTCGACGGTCGCCTCCGCGTTCGCCCCTGTGCCCTTGACCCCGACGACCGTGCCGAGCCCGAACTGGTCGTGCGTGACGCGGTCGCCGACGGCCAGCGAGACCGTCAGCTGCTCGGCGGAGCTGGACCGCCGGGTGGCGAACCCGGACGCGCCGGACGCCGAGGAGCGGGAACGGGACGACGACAGCGAGGCCGCCACGCCCGAGACCGGCGCGGAGGACGCGGGTCCGTTCGCCCCGGTGCGCTTCCACTCCAGGTGGGGCGCCGGGATCTCCTCCAGGAAGCGCGAGGGCGGGTTGTACGAGGGCTGCCCCCAGGCGCTGCGCAGGGTGGACCGGGTCAGGTAGAGGCGCTCGCGGGCGCGGGTGATGCCGACGTACGCCAGGCGGCGTTCCTCCTCCAGCTCCTTGGCCTGGCCGAGGGCGCGCAGGTGCGGGAAGACGCCGTCCTCCATGCCGGTGAGGAACACGACCGGGAACTCCAGGCCCTTGGCGGTGTGCAGGGTCATCAGGGTGACGACGCCGTCGCCGTCCTCTTCGTCCGGGATCTGGTCGGAGTCGGCGACCAGGGCGACCTTCTCCAGGAAGTCGGCCAGCGTCCCGGTCTCCTCGCCCTCGGCGCGTTCCTGCTCGAACTCCAGGGCGACGGCCGCGAGTTCCTGGAGGTTCTCGATGCGGGTCTCGTCCTGGGGATCGGTGGACGCCTGCAACTCGGCGAGGTAGCCGGTGCGTTCGAGGATGGCCTCCAGCACGGTCGCCGGTCCGGCGCCGGACTCCACGATCGTACGGAGGTCCTCCATCAGCGTGTTGAAGCGCTTGACGGCGTTGGCGGAGCGCGCGGCCATGCCGTACGCCTCGTCGACGCGTTTGAGGGCCTGCGGGAAGCTGATCTTCTCCCGCTGCGAAAGGGCGTCGATCATCGCCTCGGCACGGTCGCCGATGCCGCGCTTGGGGACGTTGAGGATGCGGCGCAGCGGCACCGCGTCCTCGGGGTTGGCGAGGACCCGCAGGTAGGCCAGGACGTCCCGGACCTCCTTGCGCTCGTAGAAGCGGACGCCGCCGACGACCTTGTAGGGCAGGCCGACGCGGATGAAGACCTCTTCGAAGACACGGGACTGCGCGTTGGTGCGGTAGAAGACGGCGACGTCACCGGCCTTCGCCTCGCCCGCGTCGGTGAGGCGGTCTATCTCGTCGGCGACGAACTGGGCCTCGTCGTGCTCGGTGTCGGCGACGTACCCGGTGATCCGGGAGCCGGCGCCCGCGTTGGTCCACAGGTTCTTCGGGCGGCGGGACTCGTTGCGCTCGATGACCGCGTTGGCGGCGCTGAGGATCGTCTGGGTGGAGCGGTAGTTCTGCTCCAGGAGGATCGTCGTCGCGTCCGGGTAGTCCTCCTCGAACTGGAGGATGTTGCGGATGGTGGCGCCGCGGAAGGCGTAGATCGACTGGTCGGCGTCGCCCACCACGCACAGCTCGGCGGGCGGCACCTCGGCCTCGGGCGGCACGTCGACGGCGTGCTCGGTGGTGCCGACCAGCTCGCGGACCAGCGCGTACTGGGCGTGGTTGGTGTCCTGGTACTCGTCGACCAGGACGTGCCGGAAGCGGCGGCGGTAGTGCTCGGCGACGTCCGGGAAAGCGCGGAGCAGGTTGACCGTCGTCATGATCAGGTCGTCGAAGTCGAGCGCGTTGGCCTCGCGCAGCCGCGACTGGTAGAGCGCGTACGCCTGGGCGAGGGTCTTCTCGAAACCGTCGGCCGCCTGGGCGGCGAAGTCCTCCTCGTCGACCAGCTCGTTCTTCAGATTGCTGACCTTGGCGCTGAAGGACTTGGGCGGGTAGCGCTTGGGGTCCAGGTCGAGGTCGCGGCAGACCAGGGCCATCAGGCGCTTGGAGTCGGCGGCGTCGTAGATCGAGAAGGACGAGGTGAAACCGAGCTTCTTCGACTCGCGGCGCAGGATGCGGACGCACGCGCTGTGGAAGGTCATGACCCACATCGCGTTGGCGCGCGGGCCGACGAGCTGCTCGACGCGCTCCTTCATCTCACCCGCGGCCTTGTTGGTGAAGGTGATCGCGAGGATCTGCCCGGGGTGCACATGCCGCTCGCCCAGCAGGTGGGCGATGCGGTGGGTCAGCACGCGGGTCTTGCCGGAACCGGCGCCGGCCACGATGAGCAGCGGGGTGCCGGAGTGGACGACGGCCGCGCGCTGGTTCTCGTTCAGCCCGTCCAGGAGCGCGGCGGCGTCCAGGACGGGACGGGGGGCGCCGTCGCGGTAGTGGGTGTCCCGGTCCGGGGGCACGTCGAACTTCCCGCCGAACAGGTCGTGCGGGACCTGCTCCGGTCCGTGCTCGTCCTCGGGCGGCGGCGGGGGTTCCTCCTCGTGACCCCGGGGGGTCTGGAGGCTCGCCAGGAAGCTGTCGTCAAAGAGGCTGCTCATCGCTCTCCGAGTCTAGGGCGCGCCACTGACAACCCGGTGCCGCCCCGGGACATCGGGGCCCGGACGCTCTCCCGACACAAGGTGCGACGAGGGCGGATACGCAGCGTGACGTGACGAGGAAGGTCACGAAAATGTATCGGGCATATCACCCACCAACCTTCACAGCCGTCACACGAGTTGGCTACGGTGCGGGCAGGCCGCGCGACCCCCTCCGGCGAACCCCGCCGGGCCGTGCGGCCTCCGCCGAGTCCGGCGTGCCCGCCGCACCGCCCGAGCCCTCCCCCAGCGCCTCGACGGCATGGGGGGGGATCCCCGTCGCTGACCCGGGAGGCGGACCATCGGAAGGAGTCGCCTCCTTGGCGTCGCACCGCAAGTCGCGCCCCGCCGGTCCGCGCGTCACCGGCATACGGACCCCCGTCCTCGCCACCGCGGCCCTCACCTCCGTAGCCCTGCTGTCCCAGACGGCCGACGCCGCGCCGTCCGACGACCGGCCGAGCGTAGAAGAGGTCCAGAAGAAGGTCGACGACCTGTACCGCCAGGCGGGGTCGGCGACCGAGAAGTACAACGCGGCCAAGGAGAAGACCTCCAAGCAGCGCAAGCACGTCGACGCGCTCCTCGACGACGTGGCCCAGCGCACCCAGAAGCTCAACGACGCGCGTGAGGAGCTGGGTTCCTTCGCCTCCGCGCAGTACCGCACGGGCGCGGCCCTGCCCGACACGGCGACTCTGCTGCTGGCGGACACGCCGCAGGACTACTTCGACCAGAACCAGCTGCTGGACCGGCTGACCGGCCGGCAGAAGGTCGCGGTCGACGACTACGTCACCCAGCAGTCCGAGACGATGGAGAAGCGCCGCGAGGCCACCGAGAGCCTGCAGACGCTCACCGACTCGCAGAACGACCTGAAGACGGCGAAGTCCACCGTCCAGAAGAAGCTCGCCACCGCGCGGGACCTGCTGTCTGAGCTGACGGCCGAGGAGAAGGCGCGGCTCGCGGCGATCGAGAAGAAGAAGCAGCAGGAGGCCGCCCGCAAGGCCGAGGAGCTGGCCAAGCGGCAGGCGGAGGAGCGGAAGCGGCAGGAACAGGCCGCCCAGGAGGAGAGCGAGAAGTCCTCGTCCGGTTCTCCGACCTCGTCCTCCTCCCCCTCCTCATCCTCATCCTCATCCTCATCCTCATCGTCCTCCTCGTCGGCGTCCGGCGGCACCGGTTCTTCGTCGGACTCCTCCGCTCCGGTCCCCTCGGCCGGAACGAAGGCCGAAAAGGCCCTTGCCTTCGCCCGCGCCCAGATCGGCAAGCCGTACGTCTGGGGTGCCACCGGCCCCGGCTCCTACGACTGCTCGGGGCTGACCCAGGCCGCCTGGAAGGCCGCGGACGTGTCGCTGCCGCGCGTCACCTACGACCAGGTGAACGCCGGCACGACCGTCCCCCTTTCCCAGGCCCAGCCCGGTGACCTGGTCTTCTTCTACGACGACATCAGCCACGTCGGCCTCTACATAGGCGACGGCATGATGATCCACGCCCCGAAGCCGGGCGCGTACGTCCGCGAGGAGTCGATCTACTACGACGGCGAGTCGTCGATCTACAGCGTGGTGCGTCCGGCCTGAGCCGCCCGGCTCTCTAGCATCGGGCGCATGTCTTCGGCCAGCTCTCCCCACCCCCTGCGCGCCTGGTGGGCGCAGCGTCCGCCGGCGGCCGGGGCCGCGGTGATGGCGACCGGCATCGTGTCGGTCGCCCTGCATCTGACGGGCCACGAGGTGGTGTCCCGGATCTTCCTGGTCCTGGCCGCGGCCGCCTGGCTGGCCCTGGCGGCGAACTTCCTCTACCTGATGCTGACCGAGCGCACCCAGTGGCTGACGCGGGCCGGGATGCCGGGGGCGCTCACGGCGGTGGCGGCGACGACGGTGCTCGGCACCCGGTTCTCGCTGCTCGGCTGGACCCCGTTGGCGGGCGCGCTGCTGGCGCTGGCGGCCCTGCTGTGGCCGGGGCTGCTGTTCCTGGTGGTACGGCGCTGGGGGCGCAGGATGCCCGGGGCCGTGTTCCTGGGCTGCGTGGCGACGCAGGGGCTGGCCGTGCTCGGCGCGACGCTGTCGGCTGCGACCTCCACGGCGTGGCTGGCGCATGTGTCGCTGGTGCCGTTCTGGCTGGGGATCGTGCTCTACCTGGTCGCGCTGTTCCGCTTCGATCTGCGGCAGGTGGCCCGGAGCGCCGGTGACCACTGGGTGGCCGGGGGCGCGCTCGCCATCTCGGCGCTGGCGGGCGCCAAGCTGCTGGCCGCTGCCGGGGCCGGCATGTATCTGTGGAACGCCGACGACCAGGCCGTCCTGCACGACGTGACCGTGTTCCTGCTGGCCCTCGACCTCGCCTGGTACGTCGTCCTGCTGGCCGCCGAGATTGTGTGGCCGCGGCTCCGCTACGACGTGCGCCGCTGGTCGACGGTCTTCCCACTCGGCATGACGGCGGCGGCGACGCTGTCCGTGGCCGCCGCCGTCGACGCCTCGTGGCTGGACGTGCCCGGGCGGGTGCTGCTGTGGATCGCGGTGGCCGGGTGGCTGGCGGTGGTCGTGGGAGCCGTCGTCCAGGCGCGGGCGGCGCTGCGCTCGGCGGTCGCGGGTCCCGGGAGGCTCAGGTCCACAGCACCGCGATGAAGATGTTCACCACGGTCAGCAGGCCCACCAGCCCGAACAGCGGCTTCTCCACCTTCTCGTCGTCGCGCTTCACGTAGACCAGGCCGAGGATCACGATCAGCACGGCGAGCTTGACGCCGATCTTGACGTTGTCGACCGAGTAGTCCTGGGCCTGGTTGAGGCCGACCAGGACCGCGCCGGTGACCAGCATGGTCAGGGCGCCGTGCAGCATCGCGGGCGAGAAACGGGCCGTGCCCTGGCCCATCGCCTTCATCTGGGTCAGGAACCCGCCGAGGAGCGAGGCGATGCCGATGATGTGCAGACCGACGAAAATGTGGATGAGTACGTCCATGAGCCCGGAGCCTAATGAGGCCCCCGGCACCGCCCGACACCGGCCCGCGTAACAGCTCACGCCCCTCCGCCGCCTCTCGAACGGCGAATCGGTCATCACCCTGCGTGAAGACGACGGCCGCCGGACGGACTAACGGTCACTTACGGTCGCCTTCCGGTCCGGTACCGCCAGTTACGCGCATCCCGTCACCGGGTTGTTACCGGCGCGCATAGCGTCCTCACCCAGGCGGCCGGAGCCCACGGGACCCCCGGGGCCGAGCCGAGTCGAGTCGTACGGAAGGACGTGGATCGCAGGTGGGAGCGCACCGCAGACCGCGACAGCGGGTGACGGGCGGCACGAGGGCCCGTACGGCGGCCACGATCACCCTGGCGGGCGCGGCCACCGCGACCGGCCTGGGCGGCGGCACCGGGCAGGCCGCTCCCGAGCCGACGGCGGCGCAGGTGAAGTCCCGGGTGGACAGGCTCTACCAGGAGGCGGAGGTGGCCACCGAGAAGTACAACGGCGCCAAGGAGAAGGCGGACGCCGCCGAACAGCGCCTGGAGAAGCTCCGCGACGAGGCGGCCCGCAAGGAGGACCGGCTGAGCTCGGCGCGCGAGGCGCTGGGTTCGGTCGCGGCCGCCCAGTACCGCGCCGGCGGGCTCGACCCGGCCGTGCAGCTCGCGCTCTCCTCCGACCCCGACGGGTATCTCGACGGGGCCGCCTTCGTCGAGCGGGCGGGGTCCCGGCAGCAGGCCACCGTGGGCCGGGTCCGCAAGGAGCTGCGGGACATCGAGCGGCTGCGCGGCGCCGCCCGCGTCGAGGTGGCGTCGCTGACCTCGCGCCGGGCCGAGCTGAAACGTCACCGTGAGAGTGTCACCGGCAAGCTGGAGACGGCCCGCCGCCTGCTGTCCCGGCTCACCGCGGAGGAACGCTCCCGCATCGCCGACGGCACCGGCGGCACCGGCGAACGCGCCTCCCGCGCCGCCGCCCCGGGTCCTCATACCGTCCTGTCCGCTTCCGCCCCGGCCCCGGACCCCGACTCCCGCGCGGCGGCGGCCGTCGCCTACGCCTACCGCAAGCTCGGCAGCCCCTACGTGTGGGGCGCGACCGGCCCGAACGCCTTCGACTGCTCGGGCCTCGTCCAGGCCGCCTACCGCGCGGCCGGCGTCTCCCTCCCTCGCACCACCTACGCCCAGATCGACGCCGGCCGCCGCGTCTCCCGCTCCGAACTCCGCCCGGGCGACCTGGTGTTCTTCTACTCGGGCATCAGCCACGTCGGCATCTACGTCGGCAACGGGCAGATGATCCACGCCCCGAATACCTCGGCCCCGGTCCGCGTCGACCCGGTCGACCAGATGCCATTCGCGGGGGCGGCGCGGGTGGCGTGACACGCAGCGCGGCCGCCGGGCCGGCGCCGGGTCAGACCAGCCGCCGCGCCGTCGCCCACCGCGTCAACTCGTGCCGGTTGGACAGCTGGAGCTTGCGCAGGACCGCCGAGACATGGGACTCGACCGTCTTCACCGAGATGTAGAGCTGCTTGGCGATCTCCTTGTACGCGTACCCCCGCGCGATCAGCCGCAGCACCTCGCGCTCGCGCTGGGTGAGGCGGTCCAGGTCCTCGTCGACCGGCGGGGCGTCGGTCGAGGCGAACGCGTCGAGGACGAACCCGGCCAGGCGCGGGGAGAAGACGGCGTCGCCCTCCTGGACACGGAAGACGGAGTTCACGAGGTCGGTGCCGGTGATGGTCTTGGTGACGTAGCCGCGGGCACCGCCACGGATCACGCCGATCACGTCCTCCGCCGCGTCCGACACGGACAGGGCGAGGAAGCGGACGGGCCGCTCGGTGTCGCTCATCAACGGCGCGCAGCGGCGCAGCACTTCGACGCCGCCGCCGCCCGGGAGGTGGACGTCGAGCAGGACCACCTCGGGCCGGGTCGCCGTGATGACCGTGACGGCCTGGTCGACGTCGGCGGCCTCGCCGACGACCTCGACGCCGGTCTGGGCGGTCTGGCCGATCTCGGCCTGGACGCCGGTGCGGAACATGCGGTGGTCGTCGACGAGCACCACGCGCACATGCCGCTCCCCCGCGCCGCCCGGCGCCCGCGGCGCGGACTGGGCGGGCTCGCCCGCTCCCGCCGTCGTGTTCCCCTCGGTCGGGTCGCTCATGACGTCTTCTCCGCCCTCTCCATCTCCAGCTCGACCTCCGTGCCGCCGTCCGGCACCGCGCGCAGCCGCGCCGTGCCACCGTTGCGCTCCATGCGGCCGATGATCGATTCTCTGACGCCCATGCGGTCGGCGGGTATCGAGTCCAGGTCGAAGCCGGGGCCGCGGTCCCGGACGGACACGAAGACCGTCCTGCCCTCGACCTCGGCGTAGACCTGAACGGCGCCGCCCTCGCCACCGTACTTGGCCGCGTTCACCATGGCTTCGCGTCCGGCCTGCATCTGTGCGGCGATCCTCTCGTCGAGCGGGCAGTCGCCGACGACCACCACCTCGAGGGGGACGCCGTGCTTGTCCTCCACTTCTGCCGCGTTGCGCCGCACCGCCTCGGCGAGGGTGGTGGGTTCGTCGGCCTCGTCCTTGCCGTTGCCCTCCGGTTTGTACAGCCAGGTGCGCAGGTCGCGCTCCTGGGCGCGGGCGAGGCGGCGGACCTCGCCCGCGTTCTCCGCGTTGCGCTGGATCAGGGTCAGGGTGTGCAGGACCGAGTCGTGGACGTGGGCGGCGACCTCGGCGCGCTCCTGGGCGCGGATGCGCATCAGCCGTTCCTCGGAGAGGTCCTGCGTCATGCGCACCAGGTAGGGGCCGGCGAGGAGGGTGATGCCGACGAGGACGGCGAGGGCCGCCTGGAGCACCGAGCCGAGGTGGGATGCCGAGCCCTGGAGTACGAAGACGCCGGTGACGCCCGCCGTCACCAACAGCACCCCGCCCACCGAGCGCAGCAGGGTCATGGTGCGGCGGCGGCGCCCGACCTCGGCCCAGCGGGCCCGCCGCGCGTTGTCCGCCTGGCGCCAGACCAGGGCGACGCCGGCGCCGACGAGCACGGTCGGCCAGAGGTAGGCCTTGGCGCCGCCGCCGAGGTCGACGTTGCTCACGAAGACCAGGGCGACGACGACCATGAGGAGCAGGGCGACGATCTGGCCCTTGTCCGGCTTGCGGGCGACGATTCTGCGCCGGCCGTCGGGCGAGGTGTCGGTGGAGACGAGGGACGGCGGCTTCTGGGCGTCGACGCCGCCCACGCCGAGCGGGACGAAGAACCAGAAGGCCGCGTACAGCAGCGCGCCCAGGCCGTCGGCCATGAACAGGGCGACGAAGGCGAACCGCACCCAGATGACGGGCAGCGCGAGATGTCCGGCGAGCCCCCGCGCCACACCACCGAGCCAGCGTCCGTCTCCGCTGCGGTAGAGCTTGCGCGGCGGCCGCGGTTCGACGAGTGGTGCTGCAGCGGCTTCCGGCATGACACAGATCGTCACACGGGGGCGGGAGCCGGGGCATCAGGGTCGGCCCCCGAGACTCCCCTGATCTTCGGACCGCCGGGCCCTCGAACGCTCCCCCGGCTTCGGCTCAGGGCCGATATCAGGGTCCGACCAGGGTCGCACCGGCTGCCGCGACGGCACCACGGCCGTCACCATGTACACATGACAGATCACGAGCACGCCGCGACGGGTCCGGGACCCGGCTCCGGCCCGCGCCCCTCGCCGGGCGCCGGGCCGCGGTCCTCCGCTCCCGCCGCGGGTGCGGAGGGGGCCGCGGCCGGCCCGGGCGGCGGCAGCACCGCTTTCCCCGAGCCGCCGCACCGGTTCCGGCGCGGCCGTCGGCACAAGACCCTCGCCGGGGTCTGCGCCGGACTCGGCCGGCAGTTCGACATGGACCCGGTGATCTTCCGGATCACCCTCGCCGTGCTCTCCGCCACGGGCGGCATAGGCCTTGTCTTCTACGGCTTCGCCTGGCTCTTCGTCCCCTACGAGGACGAGGACGAGAACGAGGTGCGCAAGCTGCTGACCGGCAGGGTCGACGGCCAAGCGCTGGCGGCCGTCCTCTTCACCCTGGTCGGCTGCGGGGTCTTCCTCACCATGCTGAACAACAGCGGGGTGCTCTCCTTCGCCGCCATACTGTCCCTCCTGCTCGCGGGCGCCGGGTACTGGTCGCGTCGGCGCCGGACCCCCGACCCCGACCCGCTCTCCGCACAGGCCGCCGCCGACGCCCCGCCGGAGGCCAAGGCGCCGCCGATCATGTACACCTGGCCGTCCTGGTGGCGCGACCCACTGGTCAAGGACGGCACCCATGACGGCGGCACCGGATACCTGTGGGGGCCACCGGACTCCGTGGACCGCGACGTCGCGGCGGCCGTCAACATCGCCCGCGGCGTCCCCGGCCCCGGCCGCTCCGCCACGTCCGTCCGGCACCCCTGGGCGGCGCCGGCCCGCGGCCCGCGCGGCATCGGCGGCTGGACGTTCCTGCTGGCGCTGCTCGCCGGTTTCCTCGGCACCCGGCTGACCTGGGACGACCACCCGCTCGGCACCAGCCTCCAGACCGGCCTGGCCTGCGCGCTCGCCGTCATGGGCCTCGGCATCGCGGTCAGCGCCTTCCTGGGGCGCACCGGGGCGGGCTCGATGTTCCTGGCGATCACGACCGCGGGTCTGCTCGCCGGGACGTCCGCCGTACCGAAGAACGTCGGCACCGAATGGGTCCGCACCACCTGGACCCCGACGTCCGTCACCGAGGTCCGCGACCACTACGACATCGGAGCCGGCAGCGGCACCCTCGACCTGTCCCGGCTGCGACTGGCCGACGGGCAGACGGTGTCCACCCGGACGGACGTGGGTCTGGGGCGAATACGGGTGGTCGTCCCCCGGGACGTGACCGTGCGGCTGGACATCGAGGTCGGCGTGGGCGACATCCAGTTGCCCGGGGACGACAAGCAGGACGTGGACGTGACACCGGACCGGCACGAGCGGATGACCCTGCCGCCCGTGATGGGCGGCGCGGACACCGGCACTCTCGACCTCGACCTGGAGGTCGGCATCGGACAGGTGGAGGTCACCCGTGCTGCGTCATAGCTTCCAGCCCGGGCGCCTCATAGCCGGCCTCTTCATGATCCTGGCGGGCGTCCTCTACGGCGGCGACGCGGGCGGCCTGTGGGAGACACCGTGGTTCGTGGTGATCCCCGTGGTCATGGGCGGTCTCTGCCTCGCCGGCACCGCGGGGGTGGTGGCCCGTTCCGTCCACCGCCGCCGTCGCGCACAACACGCCCCGCAGCCGGACGAACCCCGGGCGGACCTCCCCGGCTGACGGCAGGCGACAGGCGACACGCGACACGCGACAGGCGACAGGCGACAGGCGACAGGCGACAGGCGACAGGAAGGAATGCCCCGTGACGCGTCGGAGGGCTGAGGCTCCCGGACGGCTGAAGCTCCATCCGGCCTGGCTACGGGCCGAGGAGTTTGGCCCACCGGGTCTCGCCCTCGTGCCATGCGTCGGTGGGGGTGAATCCGGCGGCTGTGGCGACGCCGGCGGACGCCCGGTGGTCGGGGTGGATGTGGGCGACGGCTGTGTGCACCGGCTGCCCGCCGAGCCAGCCGACGAGCCCCCGGACCGCTTCGATGGCGATGCCCCTTCGCTGCCAGGGGGTCCCCACCACCCAGGCGACCTCGGCGTCGAGGTCGTGGCCGGAGGTGCCGACCGTCGCCTGGACCGTGCCCGTCAGGCAGGACTCGTCGCGGAGACGGATCACCCAGTTCAGCCAGGACACGGCCGGGTCGGGAGATCCCGCCGCCAGCCGCCGGTAGCGCGAGCGCAGGGACTGCGGGGTGTCCGGGGTGCCGCCGATGAAGGTGTACAGGACCGGATCGGAGAGCACTGCGGCCATCTCCTCGGCGTGTTCGACGTGCAGTGGGACCAGGTCCAGCCTGCGGGTGCGGATGGGCTCGGCCCGGACGGCGCTCGCATCGGGACCGCCTCGGAGCGCACCGGGCTCAGTCGCACCGCCGCCGCCCATGTCCTCCACGCTAGTAGGCGCTCCGGCGGCGCCGGTTCCTGAGCACGGCGTCCAGGGACCAGAGGGAAGCACCGGCCAGTACGAGAGGGAGCCAGGCCATGAGGTAGGCGAGGTCGTTGCCGTAGTAGTAGGGGTCCGAGGCCCAGCTGACGGTCAGCCACAGGCTGAGGGAGATCAGGGCGCCACCGAGGGCGGCCAGGCGGGTGAGGAGGCCGAGCAGGGTGCCGAGGCCGACGGCGAGTTCGCCGAGGGCGATGGCGTAGCCGAAGCCGGCCGGGTTCTTCAGGGCCAGGTCGACCAGGGCGGGGATGGCCGAGGAGTCCCGGACGGTGCGCATCATGTCGCCGATGGAGCCGGCGCCGGCGTCCTTCATGAAGGCGCTGTCGGTGAGTTTGTCCAGACCGGCGTAGACGAAGGTGACGCCGAGGAAGATCCGTAGTGGAAGGAGGGCGTACCGGGTGGCGGTGTCCCGCCGGTCTCCGCCGCCTTGGGAGGGATACACGTCCGTCCGCATGCCGTGTGTCGTCACTGCCAGCCGCCTCTCACCGCCCGTACCGGGATCCCACCAGACCATACGTACGGCACGGGGGCGCGGCTCAACCCTCCGGGACGGGTTTCTCGCCGCCGGAGGGCAGGTACCGAGCCTTCCGCCCGTCAGCCCGTCAGGTCCGTCAAGTCCGTCAGGTCCGTCAGGTCCGTCAGCCGTCAGGTCCGTCAGCCGTCAGCCTGTCAGTCCGTGACGTCGATCGTGTACCGGTTGGTCTCCACGCCCGCGCTGGTGACCACCTGGACGTCGACCCGGCCCGGTTCGACGTCGGCGGGGACGGGGACGGTCAGGAGGTCGTCGACCGGGTTGCTGAAGCCGCCGGCGACGGGGACGAGGGGGACGTGGACGTTGACCGCGCCGATGCGGACGACCATGCGGGAGAGCCGGTCGGCACGCTGGGCGCCGGGCGGGACGAAGCCGGCGCCGCGGATCTCGATGTCGTCGCCGGTGCGGATCGGGGCGTCCAGGTCGCCGGCCTCCCGGGCGCGGACGACGGAGAGGATCACCGGGCGGCCACCCTCCGCGTACTTGCCGGCCACGTAGGTCGCCGCCGACACCAGTACGACCACCGCCAGTCCCCAGGGCAGGTCGGGGAGTTGCTCCGGGCGCCGGGCCAGCCGTACCGCCGCGAAGACCAGGGCGACGGCACTGATCACGACGTACTGGATGTCGGCGAAGGTGCCGCGGCCCGCGTCGTCGGTCAGCAGGTCGGCGGCGCGCGGCCGGTCCGCCCGGACCTTCTGGAGCCGCTGCCCCAGTACCCGCAGTCCGACCACCCGGCGGACCAGGACCGCGATTCCGCACACCACGGCGAGCACGGTCACCGCACCGGCGCCGCGGGCGAGTTCGAGGCCGGAGATCAACGCGTCGCGGCGGTGGTGTCCGGAGGCGGCGGCCAGTTGGCCGGCCAGGACGAGTACCGCGTAGGCGATGAGGAGGACCCAGGCGGCGGCCACGGCCCGGGAGGTGGAGAGGCGGTTGTCCTCGCCGATGACCGGGGCGAGCGCGCCGCCCCGCGTGCGGTGGAACCACGAGGCCGCCGTCAGGGCGCCGGCCACGACCAGCGCCGCCGCGAGTGAGGCGGTACGTGCCGCCGTCCAGCCGGTGCCGATCGCGGTGAGCGCCTGCCCGAGCAGCAGCAGGACCACGGCCGCCCAGACGGCGACGGCCGTGCGCCGGCCCAGGCCCGCGAGCCAGGCGTCGCCCTCGGCACGGCCGCGTTCGGCGACGAGTTCCGCGGACTGGGTCAGTTCCTCGGAGACCCACTGCCGGGAGGCGGAGGCGGAGTGGGCCACCGCGGCCGGCAACCCCTGTCCGGCGGCGAACTGGTCCCGCCGGACAAGGAACGCGGCGACCGCCCGGCGATGCCCCTCCCGGGCGCCGTGCGGGCAGTCCCCGCAGGTGCAGCCGCCGGCGTGCGCCGACTCGTACGCGTCCTTGTCCGAGCCGCTCCCGCGTCTCGCCTCCTGCACCGCCACGCCCGACGCCCGCCTTCCCGAACCGAACCTAAACCTGAACCTGAACCTGAACCTGAACCGAACCCGAACCCGAACCCGAACCGAACCCACAGAACCCGTACGACCCCGCACTGCACCCGCACCGTGCCGGACCCGCAAATCCCTTGCGACGACAGCGAATTGTGCCGTACCCGGCACCCAGCGCATCCGGCGCCCCCGGCCCGGTTCAGCTCAGCGCGGGTGGCGTACGCGGCACGATGTTGACGCCGCTGGCGAACCCCCGCGGCGCCGGCCGGTCGGACGGGGCCGTCAGTCGAGCCGATCCGTCGGTCCCCGCCGGTCCGTCAGTCGAACAGATCCGGTTCGCTGCGGCTGACCCGTTGCCACAGCGGCTGGTAGTTGATCCAGGCCACCAGGTCCCCGCCGAGCTGCTCCCGGGTCGCGACGGCCTGCCGGTGGTCGATGAGCACGGGCCGGCCGGCGGCCTTGGCCGTGAGCTGCACCTGGCAGGACCGTTCCAGGGACAGGAACCACCAGGCCGCCGCGTCCACCGAGTCGCCGACGGTGAGCAGCCCGTGGTTGCGCAGCACCAGCGCCTTGCCGGAGCCGAGCACGCGGGCGATGCGCCGCCCCTCCTCGGCGTCGACGGCGACACCGGAGTAGGAGTCGTACAGGGCGTGGTCCTCGTAGAAGGCGCAG
Organism: Streptomyces sp. cmx-10-19; assembly: GCA_049998335.1. Lineage (GTDB taxonomy): Bacteria > Actinomycetota > Actinomycetes > Streptomycetales > Streptomycetaceae > Streptomyces. Next base: position 203,199 of record JAEBFB010000014.1, on the reverse strand, counting down.
CTCTCCTGGGTGATCGGGTCGAGCAGGTCGCCGAGGGCGGCCAGCGCGCGCCCGTGCACCGAGTGGCAGTGGGCGACCGCGACGACGTCCGGGCGGGCGGCGTGGACCTGGGAGTGGACGGTGAAGGCGGCCTGGTTGACGTGGTACCGGCCCTCCACCACCTGCCCCTCGGAGTTGGCCAGCACCAGGTCGCTCACGGTGATGTGGGCGAAGGGCATGCCGAAGGGGTTGACCCAGAAGCAGTCGCTGTACTCGGGGTCGCGGGCCGTGATGTGCCCCGAGACCCCCTCCTCGAAGCCGTGCCGTCCGAAGACGCGCAGCGCGCCCGCGAGCCGTTCCTTGCGGTGCCGGCGTTCGTCCTCGACCGAGTCGTGCATCGGCGGCATCGCGAAGCGCAGCCGGTCGGTGGGCAGCGGCGGGGGCGGTGTGGCCCCGGGCGTCCCGTGCATGTGTCCCTCTGCCCTCCGACGTCCCTCTGATGTCCTCTGAGGCCCTCTGATGCCCCTTGGGGATGTCCCTGATGCCCCTTGGGCGTGGTTGTACGGGCCGGAAGTTACCGGTGGTGCGGCCGGGAGGACAGACGGAGGAAGGGAAAGAACGGATCCGCGCCGGATAGCCGACAGAAGGTGTCGGGTATCGGCGTCAGACTCGGCGTATGACATCGAGCACACCCGCGAACTGGGCGGCCTTCACCGCCGCCGCGCCCGAGCTGGCCGCCACCGTCGAGGCACGCTTCGGCGCCTTCACGCACCACGTCCTGGCCACCCTGCGCAGGGACGGTTCGCCCCGCACCTCGGGCCTGGAGGTGCGTTTCCTGGGCGGCGAGCTGTGGCTGGGGATGATGCCGGGTTCGCTGAAGGCCCTCGACCTGCGCCGCGACCCGCGCTTCGCGCTCCAGGCCAACCCGGCGGAGGGCGCCACCCTGGGCGGCGGGGACGTACGGATCGCCGGGCAGGCGGTCGAGGTCGAGGACCCGGCGACGAAGGGCGCGTACGTGAAGGAGGTGGAACCGCCGGAGCCGTTCCACCTCTTCCGTACCGAGCTGACGGAGGTCGTACGCACCTACGTCGAGGACGACGCATACCTGGTCGTCCAGTTCTGGCAGCCCGGCGAGCCCGTGCGCACCGTCAGGCGCGCCTAGGGCTCACACCCCGTTCACTCCCACTCGATGGTGCCCGGCGGCTTCGAGGTGACGTCCAGAACGACGCGGTTGACGTCCTTGACCTCGTTGGTGATGCGGGTCGAGATCTTGGAGAGCACGTCGTACGGCAGCCGGGACCAGTCGGCCGTCATGGCGTCCTCGGAGGAGACGGGGCGCAGCACGATCGGGTGGCCGTAGGTGCGGCCGTCGCCCTGGACGCCGACCGAGCGGACGTCGGCGAGCAGCACCACCGGGCACTGCCAGATCTCGCGGTCGAGGCCGGCCCCGGTCAGCTCCTCGCGGGCGATGGCGTCGGCCTCGCGCAGCAGGTCGAGGCGCTCCTTGGTGACCTCGCCGACGATCCGGATGCCGAGGCCGGGGCCGGGGAAGGGCTGGCGCTGGACGATCTCCTCCGGCAGGCCCAGTTCCTGGCCGACCATCCGGACCTCGTCCTTGAACAGCTGGCGCAACGGCTCGACCAGCTCGAACTCGATGTCGTCGGGGAGCCCGCCCACGTTGTGGTGGGACTTGATGTTGGCGGTGCCGGTGCCGCCGCCGGACTCGACGACGTCCGGGTAGAGCGTGCCCTGCACGAGGAAGGCGACCTCGGGGCCGTCCTCCTGCATGATCTCCAGCTGCGCCTGCTCGAAGACCCGGATGAACTCGCGGCCGATGATCTTCCGCTTCTCCTCGGGGTCGGAGACCCCGGCCAGCGCCTTCAGGAAGCGCTCCTCGGCGTCCACGACCTTCAGCTGCACGCCGGTCGCGGCGACGAAGTCCTTCTCGACCTGCTCGGTCTCGCCCTTGCGCATCAGGCCGTGGTCGACGTAGACGCAGGTCAGCTGGGAGCCGATGGCCTTCTGGACGAGGGCGGCGGCGACAGCGGAGTCCACGCCGCCGGACAGGCCGCAGATGGCGCGCTTGTCGCCGACCTGCGCGCGGATGGCCGCGACCTGCTCCTCGATGACGTTGCCCGTGGTCCAGTCGGGGCTCAGGCCCGCGCCCCGGTACAGGAAGTGCTCCAGTACCTGCTGGCCGTGCGTGGAGTGCATGACCTCGGGGTGGTACTGGACGCCGTAGAGCTTCTTCTCGTCGTTCTCGAAGGCGGCGACCGGGACGACGTCCGTGGAGCCGGTGACGGTGAAGCCCTCGGGGGCGGCGGAGCAGGCGTCGCCGTGGGACATCCACACGGCCTGCTCGGCCGGGGTGCCCTCGAAGAGGGTGGAGGACGGCTTGGTGACGGCCAGCTCGGTACGGCCGTACTCACGGGCGCCGGAGTTGTCGACGGTGCCGCCGAGGGTCTGCGCCATCAGCTGGAAGCCGTAGCACATGCCGAAGACGGGGACGCCGGCCTCGAACAGGGAGCGGTCGAGGGTCGGGGCGCCCGGCTCGTACACCGACGAGGGGCCGCCGGAGAGGATGATGGCCGCCGGGTTCTTGGCGAGGATCTCCTCGACCGGCATGGAGCTCGGCACGATCTCGCTGTAGACCCGCGCCTCGCGGACACGACGGGCGATGAGCTGGGCGTACTGCGCGCCGAAGTCGACGACCAGGACGGTGTCGGGGGCGGCGGCAGCGGGAGTCGCTGATGACACGGGGTGCCTTCCGGCGGTCGGGCGGGGGTCTTGTGCTCCCGATTCTACCGAGGTGACCGGGTGCGCCGACCCGCCCGCCGTCCGCCGGGTACGCCGGTACGTCCCTGCCCGCCCGCCGGGTACGCCGGTACGCCCCTGCCCGCCGCCGCGGACGTCATCCCCGGCATGTCTCACGATCCGAACCGGCTTGGCCACCGCGCGTCCCGGCGGCATACTGGGCCCCATGCACCAGCAGCGGACGTTCGTCTTTACCTATGGCACCGGGCCCACCGGCTGCCACAGGTCGTGCTGCTTGAGCAACTGACAAGCGACTTCCCAGGCGCCCCGGGCCGACAAGGTCCGGGGCGCCTGGCGTTTGCGGACCGGCCGGATCCCGGGCGCCGCCACCTTCGGCGAGGAGACCCCCGACATGACCGTCACCGCGGCAGCAGACGAGACCGGCGCCCGCACCCCCGAGGCCGCCGGCGTGATCACCGGCGCCCGGGAGCGCATCGACGCCCTGGACGACCGGATCATCGGGCTGATCCAGGAACGGATGGCCGTCTCCGCCGTCGTCCAGGACGCGCGGATCGGCTCCGGAGGCCGGCGCGTGAACCTCTCGCGCGAGATGGAGGTCCTCGACCACTACCGGCAGGCGCTGGGCAGGCCGGGCACGGCGCTGGCCATGACGCTGCTGGAGCTGTGCCGCGGCCGCGTCTGAGACACCGCCCCGCGGTACGAGCCGCCCCGCGGTACGAGACACCGCCCCGCGGTACGAGACACCGCCCCGCGGTATCGCATCGTCTCCTATCTGAGTTCGGGCACAGTCTCACCCGTACGGCGCGTGACCGGGACGCGAGGGGCTTCGTTGGTACCGGTGTCCGTGTCAGCCAGGGGCGGGCCCGAAAGAACCACGCGTGGCTCGCTGGAGCGATGAGACGTACGGATCGTGCCGTGCGTCGTGGGACCTCGCTCCAGGGAAGTGACCGGACGGCAGGGGACAGCAGCCCGGTCACCCAGGTATCGGTCGGCTCCGGGGACGCCCGGGGCCGTCCGACGGAAGAGCGGTCGTCTCCCACCCGACCGCGTCGCTCGCATCACTCCCCCAGCACCAGTATCACAAATGTGACGCAGGCCACATAAAGATTCTGTCAGGTCAGGGACAACCTTTCACAGGTTTCGCTGATCCAAACAGGCATGAGACTTCGACGTGCCCTGGCCACAGTGGCCGCGACCGCGGCGATCGCCCCGGTCGCGCTGCTCGTGGCCCCGGCCGCCTTCGCGTCCGGCGAGACCCCGTCCCCGGCCGCCGCTTCCGAGAGCGCCCCGGGCGGGACCGAGACGAACCCGTCCCCCGGTGAGTCGTCCGGGCAGACCGAGCCGCCCGCGCCGACCGGCTCGTCCGAGCAGACCGAGAGCGCACCCGCGCCGACCGGTTCGGAGAGCACCGAACCGGGCAAGCCCACCAGCGACCCGAGCGCGTCCGAGAGCGCCGGCGCACCCGGCCCGACCGCCTCCGAGAGCACGACCGCTCCCGCGAGCCCGTCGCCGAGCGCCTCCTCGACCGAGGACCCGGAGACCCCGCTCCCCGAGCCGTCCCTGTGCGACGACAGCAAGGTCGACGTCGACATCACCGGCCTGCCCGGCAAGATCGCGGCGGGCAGCGGCTGGCACAAGTTCTCGCTGACCGTCGCCAACAACTCCGGTTCCACGCTGGACGACCTGGAGTACCTGGCCGGCGTCTCTCCCGACGCCGACGGCGAGGAACTGTTCCAGAACAAGCAGGTCGGCCTCCAGGCCTGGAACCCGGAGGACAAGGTCTGGGACGACCTGGACGAGTTCGGGTACGCGTTCGGCTACGCCGGGGTGACCGAGGAACTGCCGCCGGACTATCTGGTCGACATCCCGATGCGGATCAACGTGAAGGCCGGTGCCCCGGTGGGCGCGGGCTTCACGCTCGGCGCGACCATCTACGGCGACGCGGACGGCGAGTGCACCGGGTTCGGTGAGGTCGCCTACAAGTTCCAGATCGTCGCCGCCGGTACGGACACGGAGGGCACCAAGCCGCAGACCGGCGGCAAGGCGCCCGTCGCCACCGAGCGGCCGTCCGCCGACACGCCGGCGGTCACCGGCAGCCTCGCGGAGACCGGTTCCAGCTCCGCGCTGCCCGCCATCGGCCTCGTCGGCGGACTCGCCGTCGTGGTCGGCGGCGGTGCGGTCTTCGTGGTCCGGCGACGCAAGGCCGACGCGGGCGCGTGACGTCGTGCCTGCGTGACCGCGTGACCGCGTGACGGACAGGTGACGGCGGCGCGAGCCGCCGTCGCACGGGCAGGGGTGAGAGGTACCCGCACTCGGAGGGGGGTGCGGGTCCCTTTCACCTTTTCCCGTTCCCGGAGCCGAACCCGGGGCGCGAGCCGGGGACGCCGAACCCGCCCCCGCCCGCGCCCCCGCCCGCGCCCGCGCCCGCGCCCGCCGTCCTACTTCTTCGGCGGCACCGACGGCATCCCCAGGAACGGCAGCTTCAGCGCGCCGAAGGCCGCCGCCGGGACCGCCGGGTACGTGGGCTCGACGGGCGCCAGCCGCTCGTACGCCGTCCCCTGCGCGGGGCGCGGGTCGGGCTCGCCGTTGTTCGGCCAGTACGACATCGCCCGCTCGGCCTGTGCCGTGATGGTCAGCGACGGGTTCACGCCCAGGTTGGCCGAGACCGCGGCGCCGTCGACGACCGAGATGCCGGGGTGGCCGTAGAGCCGGTGGTACGGGTCGATGACGCCGCTCTCGCGGGAGGCGCCGATCGGGCAGCCGCCGAGGAAGTGTGCGGTGAGCGGGGTGCCCATCAGTTCGCCGACGTTGGAGCCCGCGAAGCCGTTGATCTCGGCGGCGAGCGCGGCGGCGCCCTCGGTCGCGGCCTCGATCTGCTTGGGGTTGGGCGAGCCGTGGCCCTGGCGGGCGGTGAGCAGGCCCTTGCCGACGCCGCCCGGTCTCAGGTGCGTGCTCAGGGAGTTGTCCAGGGACTGCATGACCAGCCCGATGATGGTCCGCTCCGACCACTTGCGATTGGACAGCGAACGCAGGACCTGCGCCGGGTGCCGGGCCGCGTGGCGTACGAAGCCCAGGACGCGCGCCGCGGCCGACGCGCTCTGCCCGGCGTACGGGACCTGGAGGATCGACAGGCCGCCCATCGAGTTGGAGCCCTTGCCGTAACGCACCGGCTCGATATGGGTGTCGGCGTCCGGGTGGATGGACGACGTGATGGCGACACCGCGGGTGAAGTCGGCGCGCGGCTCCCCGGTGGCCCGGCGGTAGCGGCGGTCGTCGGTCTGGGCGCCGACCAGTGCCTCGGAGTTGGTGCGGGTCAGCTCGCCGAGCCGGTCGGAGAGGTACGGGAGCCGGCCGCCGGCCTTCATGCGGTGCAGCAGGGTCTGGGTGCCGTAGGTGCCGGCGGCGAGGACGACGCGGCGGGCGGTGAGGACGCGGCCGGGGTCCTTCTTCCGCCGGTCGGTGGGGAGGGTGGCGACGGCGAAACCGCCGCGCGAGTCCTCCGTGACGGAGACGGCCGTGGTCATCGGGTGCACGACCGCGCCGGCCCGCTCGGCGAGGTGGAGGTAGTTCTCGTTCAGGGTGTTCTTCGCGCCGTGCCGGCAGCCGGTCATGCACTCGCCGCACTCGGTGCACGCCCTGCGGTCGGGGCCCGCGCCGCCGAAGTACGGGTCGGGCACCCGCTCGCTCGGCTTCGCCTTCACGGTGCCGTCGGCGTCCTCGCCGTCGCCGAAGAAGACGCCGACCGGCGCCATGTGGAAGGTGTCGCCGACGCCCATCCGCTCGGCGGCGGCCTTCAGATGCGTGTCGGAGGGGGTCATCGTCGGGTTCAGCCGCACCCCGAGCATCCGGCGGGCCTGGTCGTAGTACGGCGTCAGTTCCTCGTGCCAGTCGGTGATGTCCCGCCACTGGGGGTCGTCGAAGAACGGCTTCGGCGGTACGTAGAGGGTGTTGGCGTAGTTGAGGGAGCCGCCGCCGACGCCGGCGCCCGCGAGGACCATGACGTTGCCGAGCAGATGGATGCGCTGGATGCCGAACAGGCCGAGCTTCGGCGCCCAGAGGTAGTTCCTGAGGTCCCAGGAGTTCTTCGGGAGGGACTCTCGGGTGAAGCGGCGGCCGGCCTCCAGGACGCCGACGCGGTAGCCCTTCTCGGTGAGGCGCAGGGCGGAGACGGAGCCGCCGAATCCCGAGCCGACGATGAGGACGTCGTAGTCGTACCCGTTCTCGTCCCGGGTCTGGACGGACTTCTCCTGCGACACGTGCTCTCCTCGTCGAGAACGGGTGGGGGACGGGCTGCTCAGCGGAGGCGGAACGCCTTCATCAGCCGGAGACTGCGGCTCATGAAGCGGGCGTACGCCTCGTCGTCCATCCCCAGCGACGGCGCCATCGGCAGCAGGCGCTGGTGGGCGACCGTCTGGGCCTCGGTGTACTTGAGGATGCCCTCGGAGCCGTGGCGGCGGCCGAGGCCGGAGTCCTTCATGCCGCCCATCGGGGACTGGACGCTGCCGTAGGCGGGCGCGTACCCCTCGTTGATGTTGACGGTGCCGGTGCGCAGGCGGGCGGCGACCTCGCGGCCGCGCCGGGCGTCCTTCGTCCAGACCGAGGAGTTCAGGCCGTACGCCGTGGAGTTGGCGCGGTCGATCACCTCGTCCTCGTCGGTGAAGCGGTAGACGGAGACGACCGGGCCGAAGGTCTCCTCGGCGCACACCGTCATGGACGCGGCGACGCCGTCGAGGATGGTCGGCTCGTAGAAGTACGGGCCGATGTCCGGGCGGGCCACCCCGCCGGCGACGAGCTTCGCGCCGTGCGCCACCGCGTCCTCGACATGCCGCCGGACGGTCTCCAGCTGCCGCTCCCCCACCAGCGAGCCCATGTCGGCGCCGTAGGCGAGGGCGGTGCCGAGCCGCATGGCCCTGGTGCGGGCGGCGAAGCGGTCGAGGAAGGCGTCGGCGACGGACTCGTGGACGTAGAGCCGCTCGATGGAGATGCAGAGCTGGCCGGCGGAGGAGAAGCAGGCGCGGACGGCGCCCGCGGCGGCCTTCTCGACGTCGGCGTCCGCGAGGACCAGCATGGCGTTCTTGCCGCCCAGTTCGAGGGAGACGCCGACCAGGCGGGCGGCGGCGCCCTGGGCGACCTCGCGGCCGGTGCGGGTGGAGCCGGTGAAGGAGACGTAGTCGGCGTGCCTGACGACCTCGGGGCCGACGACCGGGCCGTCGCCGAGCACGACCTGGAACACCTCGGCGGGCAGTCCGGCCTCGATGAGCAGGTCACGGGCCCACAGGGCGGTCAGGCAGGTCTCGGTGTCGGGCTTCATGACGACGGCGTTGCCCGCGACGAAGGCGGGGAGCGCGTCGCCGACGGACAGCTCCAGCGGGTAGTTCCAGGGGGCGATCTGGCCGACGACCCCGCGCGGGTGGCGCAGTTCGGTGACCTTCGTCAGAGTCGGGACGGCGCCGGCGTGCCGCTTGGGCCGCAGGTAGGCGGGGGCCTTGCGGCCGTAGTGCCGGGCGGCGACCGCGACGGCCTGGACCTCCTCGTGGGCGTGCAGGCGGGCCTTGCCGGTCTCCAGCTGGATCAGGTCGAGGACCTCGGCCTGCCGTTCCAGGACCAGGTCGTGGAAGCGCAGGAGGACGGCGGCGCGCTGCCGTACGGGGACGCGGGCCCAGACGGCCTGGGCGGCGCGGGCGCGGGCGAAGGCGTCCGCCACGTCCCCGGGCGTCGACTCGGGCAGGTCGGCGAGCTTCTCGCCGGTGAACGGCGTGTGGTTGGCGGTGCGGCCGGAGCCGGCCACGCCCTTGGTGAGCTGGGCGACCAGCTCGGGCGTGACCACGTCGGCGGCGGTGCGGGCGCCCTGGGGGGCGGGGGCGAGGGGGTTCGTGCCGGTGATGGCCGGGGCCTGCGCGTCCGTCATGAGCCGCAGGGTATGACGCCGCGCGAGCGTTGTGTACCCGTCGGTAATGGGGATTGACCGTGATTCACCGGGTGCTCACACACCGCCAGTGATCGCTGGCAGCAAACCCGCTGATCAGGGCGTCACGCGGACGGCCTCGACCGGATCGCCGCCGTCGCCGCTTTCGGCGGCGGGATGCGGAACGAGCCGTTCGGCCACCGCCCGCGGACCCCCTTCGGCCACCGCCAGCAGACCCCCTTCGGCCACCGCCAGCAGACCCCGCGCGGCCTCCGCCGCGGCCTCCTCCGCGTCCGGCTCCGCCGCCCGCAGCCCCTCGATCACCGGACCGAGCGCCGAGCCGTCCCCGGCGGCGGTGTGCAGCAGGTCGCCCAGGGCCCGCAGGTCGGCCGCAGGTCCCGTGCCCCGGGACCCGCCCGCGAGGTGCGCGGTGCCGAAGTCGGTGAGGACGACCCGGCCGTGCGGGCCGAGCAGGACGTGGGCGGGCCGCACCGCGCGGTGCACGATGCCGACGGCGTGCGCGGCCCGCAGCGCGCCGAGGACGGCGAGGCCGATACGGGCGGCCTCGGGCGCGGCGACCGGGCCGCGCGCCGCCACCGCGTCCAGGGACTCGCCGGGGACCCACTCCGTGACGATCCAGGGCAGCCCCTCCTGACCGGCCTCCTCCACGACCACGTCGTGGACGCGGACGGCGGCGGGATGGTCGACGCGGGCGGCGGCCCGCGCCTCGCGGTAGAGGCGGTGGGCGGCCCGGCGGTACGTCTCGTCCGCCGGATCGCCGGGCAGCCGGGGCCGCTTGACGGCGACCTCGCGCTCCGCGCTCTCGTCGTACGCCCGCCACACGGTGCCCGACGTGCCGGAACCGACCCGGCGCAGCAGCCGGTAGCGCTCGCCGACGAGTCGGCCCTCGCGTTCCATCAGAGCTTGTCCACCTCCCGGTTGGCGATCACCGTGCGGGCGATCTCCCGGCCCTCGGCGGCGAAGTACCCCTTGCGGGGGTAGTCGACCGACACCTTGTACATGTCGCCGTCGCCGGCCCGGTAGTACAGGACGTGGAACTCGCGCGGGCGGGGGTTCTGGGTGTCCGCGGTCGTGTAGGCGATGGTGTTCTCGGCGGCCTTGCGGCCCTTGTACTCGGTTTCGCTCGGCTCGCCCGTGGGCGCGGGCGTGCCGGCGATGTTCCAGGAGTACTCGCCGTCCTCGAACGTCTCCCAGTCGGCCCAGGCGTTGGCGCCGGCGGTGTCCGGGATCTCCTTCGTCTTGTCGTCGGCCTTGATGTCATGGGTCCATCCATATCGCGCCGGACGCACCCCTTTCCACAGCCGGGTCGCGGCGGTCACAGACCCGTGACGCGGGCCGCCGCTTATCTCCCCTTCAGGTCCGGTACGGGTGGCTCGGGGGCCGTCCAGGACGGGGCGGGGTCCGGCGGCACCGTCGCCGTGGTCGGGGTCGCGGGCGCCGAACTCGACGGCGTACCGCTCTCGTCACCGTTCGCGTCCGCGAGCAGCACCGCCGCCGAGACGCCCGCGCCGGCCGCCACGACGACCAGCAGCACCGCCATGAGCACCCCCCGCCGCACGCGTCGCGGTCCGCCCGCCGAGGTCACCTGGTCCGTACGGCCCGTGTCCAGGAAGGCCCGCAGCATCCGCTCGGCCGACGCCGCGTCCAGCCGCCGCCCCGGATCGCGCTCCAGCAGGCCCCGTACGACGGGCAGGAGCGGACCGGCCTGGGCGGGCGGGCGGATCTCCTCGGTGACCACGGCGTGCAGGACGCCGCCGAGCGAGTCCCGGTGGAAGGGCGAGGCGCCGGTGAGGACCGCGCACAGCAGGGCGCCCAGCGACCACAGGTCGGACTCCGGTCCGGTCCCGGCGCCGGACATCCGCTCCGGGGCGGTGTACTCGGGGGAGCCGACGAAGGAGCCGGACTCGGTGAGGGTGGTGGCGCCGGCGACCTGGGCGACGCCGAAGTCGGTGAGGACGACCCGGCCGTCTCCGGCGATCAGCACGTTCGACGGTTTCACGTCCCGGTGCAGGATGCCGGCCGCGTGCGCGGTGGACAGGGCGCCGAGCAGGGCGACCCCGATCCGGGCGGCCCCGGCGGTGTCGACGGGCCCGTGGGTGCGGACATGGTCGGCGAGGGAGCCGCCGTCGACCAACTCCATGACCATGTAGGCGCGTTCGTCGTCCTCGACCACGTCGTGCACGACGATGACGTGCGGGTGGTGCAACCGCGCGACCGCGCGGGCCTCGCGCAGGGTGCGTTCCCGGCGGCGCCGGGCCTCGGCCGCGGAGAGCGTCTCGTCGCGGGGCAGCGCCTTCACGGCCACCTCGCGGCCGAGGAGTTGGTCGGTGGCCCGCCACACGATGCCCATCCCCCCGTGCCCGAGCCGCTCATGGAGCCGGTACCGCCCCGCGATGACGTGCCCACCCGCCCCCTCGGTCACCATGCGCCCCATGATGCCGCACCGGACGCACCCCTTCCGGCCCCCTGTCACACGGGTGGCCGACAACCGACGGGCACCCGCGCGCGGCCGGGGCCCGGCCCGTCAGGCGGACTTCTCCTGCCAGCCCCGCAGCAGGGAGGCGAACTGCTCGCTGGTGGTCGCCCAGTCCTCGGCGGGCGACGAGATGTAGAGGACGTACTCGACGCCGTCCCGGGACATGTACATCTCCTCGGCGGCGCGCCGGGGCCCGGGGAAGGGCGTGTCCTTGGCCAACGCCGTCCAGGTGTACTCCCACCGGGCGCTCTCCCGGTCGCGGTACGTGGAGTGCTCCAGCGTCACCCGCTGGTAGTCGGAGAGCCGGGTGAGCTGCTGCTCCAGGTCGAGCTGGTGGGAGTACGGGTCGCTGAAGTCGGGCGCGGTGTCGACGGCGACGCGGACGAAGTGCTCGCCGCCGTCGGGCGTGTAGTCGACCTGCCGCAGGTCCCCGGCGTCCTGGAGGTTCTCGCGCTCCCAGCCCGGCGGGAGGGAGAGGCTGAAACCGAGCGGGTCGTCGTGGCGGACCCAGTCGGCGGGGACGCCGCCGGTGGAGGTCTCGTCCGGGGAGGCCGAGCCCGAGGCCGACGGAGAAGGATCGCCGGAGCCGGAGCCGGAGCCGGACCCCGACGCGTCCGGCGTGGGCGACTGGCTGACGGCGCTCCCCCGGTCCCCGCCCTCCCCGCCGCCGGTCGCCTGGAGCACCACGGCGGTGGCCCCGCCGACCAGGGCGGCGACGGCGACCACGAGGGCGAGCCTCCGCAGCCGGCGCCGGCGCGCGGGGGCGCCGGCGGTACCGGGGGACGGGTGGAGCAGATACGCGGTCCCGCCGGCCGCGACACCGCCCGCCGTCGGGCCGGTCACGGGGTGCCCCGCGGTGACCGGGCCGGGTACCTGCCCGTACGGCGCCTGCGCGGCCGTGCCCGGGTGACCCGGGTAGCCGTACTGCCCGGGGTGGGCCGGTGGGCTCCCCGGGTACGCCTGCGGGCCCGAGTGACCGGGATGCGCGTCCTGACCCGGGTGGCCCGGGTACGCCTCCTGACCCGGGTGGCCCGGGTACGTGTGCGGCCCCGGGTTCCCGGGGTGGGCCGGCCGGCCCGCCCCCTGCGCCGGCCCGCCGTACTGCGTCGGCACGTACCCCTGCGGCCCCGGCGCCCCCTGCGGACGGCGTCCCTCGGCCGCCTCGGTGAGCAGGCGCTCCGCCTCCGCCGCGTCGGGCCGGTCGGCGGGGTCCTTGCGGAGCAGCGCGTCGATGACGGGCGCGAGCGGACCGGCGTACTCGGGCTCGTCGGCGTCCTCCTCGACGACCGCCTGCATGGTGGTCAGCGGCGAGGTGCGGCGGAACGGCGATCTGCCCTCCACCGCCGTGTACAGCGTCGCGCCCAGCGCCCACAGGTCGGAGGCGGCGCCGGGATCGTGGCCGCGCACCCGCTCGGGCGCGAGGTAGTCGACGGAGCCGACGACCTCCCCGGTCCGCGTGATCGTGGAGTCGCCCTCGATCTGCGCGATGCCGAAGTCGGTGAGCAGCACCCGGCCGTCGTCGGCGAGCAGCACGTTGCCCGGTTTGACGTCCCGGTGCAGGACCCCGGCGGCGTGCGCGGCGCGCAGGGCCCGCAGCACCCACAGGCCGATCCGGGCCGCCTCGCGCGGCTCGACCCGCTCGTCGTCCTTGACCGCGTCGGCCAGCGAGCGGCCCTCGACCAGCTCCATCACGATCCAGGGCCGGCCGTCGTGTTCGAGGACGTCGTGCACGGTGACGACGGCCGAGTGGTTGATCCGCGCCGCCGCCCGCGCCTCACCCCGGGTGCGCGCCAGCAGTACGGCCTGGTCGCTCTCGGAGACGTAGAGGGCGGCGGTCAGTTCCTTGATGGCGACGGTCCGGTGCAGCACCTCGTCGCGTGCCCGCCACACCCGGCCCATGCCGCCGCTGCCGATGGCGTCGTCGAGCCGGTAACGGCCCGCCACGAGCCGGCCCTGCATCTGATTCACGTTGCCCCGCAATGGTCTTGTCAGGGTCAGACTAGGGACCGGTGCCCCTGCGGGGAACGCCTGGGGTGCCTTGGAAACCGCTCTGTGACGGTTGTCGCTTTCCTCGCCGGAACGCAACCACCCGGCCCAACATCCGTCAGCGCGTGGCCCGGTAGCTCGCGGACGCCTGCTCGTACAGCCGGCTCACCTCGTCCCGCTCGGTCTCGGGGCCGCGGACCTGGAGGACGTGGTAGCGGCCGTCGATGAGCATCGCGACGTTGCGCACGTACAGCTCGCCGCCGTTCGCGCCGGTCCAGGTGAACTGCCCCTCGGCCGAGGTCCGTCCGCCGACCTCGATGGTCTTCAGCCCGCTGGAGGTGGCCCAGCTGGAGGCGCGGTAGGGCGCCAACTCGGGCTCGCTGTCGCGCTGGTACGCCATCGGGTCGGTGCCGAACTCGGACGTGCCGTCCCGGCCGGGCACGACGAGGAGTTCCAGGTCGCCCTTGCGGTAGACGACCTGGCCGCTGCCGTTACGCGGGGTGCGGGTCCAGCCCTCGGCGACGGCGACCTGGAAGCCCTCGGGGTCCCTGCGCAGGGTGAACCCGTCGGGGGCGCCGGGAACCTCGGTCTCCGTCTCGGTGGAGCCGCCGCTCGGGCCGGGCTCCGGGGACGTCTGCTCGGGCCGGGGCTCGCTGCTGACATCCGGCGATCCGGCGGGCGGCGCCTGGCTCGCCTCGCCGGCGGCACCGGTGCGGTCGGGGGCGGCGGACCCGCTCGTGTCGCCGCTGCCGGGCAGGAAGAACATGGCGTAGGCGACGGCACCGGCCATCGCCAGCAGTATCAGCAGCAGCAGGGTGCGGCCGAGGCTGCGCGGGGAGCGGTTCGCCTCCGCCCGGCCGCGCTTGTGCCGTCCGCTGTGCGCGGGCAGCCCGGCGCGCCGCCTGCGCACCAGCTCACCCCGGCGCCGCACGATGGGCAGCCGGCTGGTGCCGGGCTCGGCGGGCGGGGCGGAGATGACGTGCAGGCCCGCCTCGGGTTCGGGCGCGGAGCGGACCAGGGAGCGCAGCCAGCCGCTCAGTTCCTCGAAGTCGATGCGCTCGGTGGGGTCCTGACGCAGCAGCGACTCCACGACCGGCCGCAGCGGGCCGCACTCCTCCGCGAACGCCGGCGGCTCCGCGCACACGATCTGCACCAGCTCGGCGGTCGAGTCCTCCGGGTAGGGCGCGTGGCCCTGTACGGCGCGGTAGAGCAGGGCGCCGAGCGCCCACAGGTCGGTGGCGGGGCCGATGGGCGCGGCCAGCTGCCAGTTCTCGTGCACGGGCCCGGCCTGTTCCGGTGCCCAGCGCTCGGTGACGGGCCCGACGACGGCCATCCGCGTCTGCCGCGCCCGCTCGGCGGCGAGCGCGGTACCGGGGCCGCGCGGGGCGGGGGTGCGGGCGACCAGGTCGTCCCAGCGGCCGGAGGTGGCGGGGGCGGGTGCGGCGGAGGCGGGTACGGCGGCCCCTGGAGCGCCCGTGGGGCCCGGTACGGCCCCTGGAGCGGCTGGAGCGCCTGGAGCACCGATGCGGCCCGGTACGGCCCCGGTGGCGCCGAGCGCCTGCGTCGGCAGCGGGGCGGAGCCCGCGCTGCCCTGCCGCCGGGCGGCCGGGTGCGGTGCCCCTGCGGGGCGGGAGGCGGAGGAGGTCTGGGAGGGCGCGGCGCCCTCACCCGCCCGGGGCGCGGGCGCCGCACCGCCGCCTGCCGGCCGGGGTGCCGCGCCGTGCCAGGACGTCGTACGGACGCCGTAGGGGTCGGCGATCTGCCCCGGGGGCGGGGCGGCGGCCTCGGGGGCGGCGTCGGGGCCGACGGCGTACGGGGACCGGGCGGGGCCGGCCCCCTGGGGAGGCGCCCCGGGCTCCGTGCCGCCGGCGGCGGGGCCCTGGCCGGGACCGAGGGCGGGCTGATCCGGCCCGCCGTCCGACGGGGGCCGTGCGCCCGGCAGGGCGGCGCGGCCGTTCTGCGCCTCCTGGACACGGGCCGCGGCCCGTGCTCCCGCGCGGTACGCGGCGATGGCCCCCGCGCGCGCCGCGCGCACGTCACCGGCGGTGTCGAGCGAGGCGGGCGCGAGCCCGGCGGGCGTACCGCCCGGCCCCTGCGCCCCGGACACCGGCAGCGCGCCGACGCCCCGCGCCTCGATGGCGGCCCGGCGGGCGGCCTCGGGGCCGGCCCCTCCGGGTCCGAGCGCCTCGGCCCGTACGCCGGTCACCCCGGGCGGCCCGGCCGCGGGCAGCGCACCGGCGCGCGCGCCCGGCCCCGGGCCGAACGTCCCACCGGGAGCGACGGGAGCCGCCGGCGCGTCCGGCCCGGCCGCACCCCCCGGCTCCTCCTCCGGCGCCGGCACCGGGTCGTACCCGCACAGCGCCTCCTCCGCCGCCCCGACCGCGAGGCCGGTCAGCATCACGCGCCCGTCGTCGCAGACCAGCACGGTGCGCGCGGTGATGTTGCGGTGCACCCAGCCGTAGGTGTGCAGCACCCGCAGCGCGAGGAGGATGTCGGAGGCGACCTCGGCCGCCCGGTACGGCGTCAGCGGCTGCTCGGCGAGGAGCGCGGCCAGCGGCCGGGCGGCCACCAGCTCGCTGACGATCCACAGCGAACCGCCCTCGGCGAACACGTCGAAGACCTGGTCGAGGCGCGGATGGTCGGGGACGGCGGCCGCGGCCTGCGCGGCCTCGACGGCCCGCCGCACCACCGGGTCGGCCGGCCGCCGGGTGCCGCCGCTCGCGGCGGACGGGCGCCGGCCGGGGTGACGGCCGCCGGCGTCACGGGCGGTGAACCCGTCGGGCAGCCCGTCCGCGTCGAGCACCTCCGCCTCGACGACCTCCGGCAACGGCACCTGCCGGACCAGCACTTCCTGACCGCTGTAGGTGTCGAACGCCCGGGTCTCGGTGAGTTCGTACTCGTCGGACGGCGGCAGGGGCAGGCGGTAGCGGTCGGCGAGCACCCGACCCGCGTAGTCGTCCACGTCACCACCCCCGGCACTGTCGGTCAATTCCGTTCGTCCTGCGGGCCGTTCCGGCTGCGTACGGTCCGCAAGCACTCACGATACGTGCCGGAGGCAACCCACAAAGAGGGGATGCCAGATATCGGACCGCTCAAACCCGGGGCCCGCCCTTTCAGGACCCGGATCAGGACTTGGGCTCGAAGGTCTTCGTCAGGGCCCGCCAGGTGTCCCGGCGCAGGTCACTGTCCCAGTCGCCGGACTTCGCGGTGTACATGAGCGCGTAGCCCTGGTGGTCGTTGACCACGAACCCCCGGTCCACCGTGCGGTACCCGGTGCCGCCCTCGGTGTAGGTGAACTCCCAGTCGGCCGTGTTCCAGCCCCGGTAGTCCACCTGCTCTATGCGGATCTTCCGGTAGTTCGAGCGGACCATGTAGCGCTCCTGGTTCTTCCAGTCGGCGACCGGATCGTCCTGGGGCGTGGAGGTCCAGGCGACGAGCAGCTTCTGCCCCTGCGGGCCGGTGAAGCGGTCGCCTGCGGACCCGGAGGAGCCGAACTTCCAGCCCTTGGGCAGCCCGATGCGGTACCCCTGGCCGCCCTGGTGGGTGGCGGCCACGGACGCGTCGTCGCCGTCGGACTTTCCGGCGCCGTCGGCACCGGCCGTGCCGTCCGCGCCGCCCTTGCCGGACGCGCTCGCGCCGGGCTCCGGGGCGGCGTCCGAGGCACCGGCCCCGGTCTCGGCCGGGGTGGCGGCGGAACCGTCGGTGCCGGTGCCACCCTCCGGGTCCTGCCCGGTCCCACCACTCGCGGCGGTGGAGGCGGCGGGCTTGGCGCCGGCGTCGCCCTCGTCGTCACCGCCGCCGAGCGTGAGTGCCAGGACCGTACCGAGCACGGCCAGCGCCACGATCACGGCGATGACGACCAGCGTCCGGCGCGAGACCACGTCCGTGAGCGGCGCCCGCCGCACGGGCCGGGCGGGCAGATCCGGCGGCGGCACGACGGGCCATCCGGAACTGCGCACGCCGGCCGGCTCGTCGGCGCCGGCGGCACCGCCCCCGGCCCGCGCACCGGGGCCCGCCTGCGCCCCCGCGCCCGGGGCCCCGGAAGTCCGCGGTGCGGCCGCCGACGCACCGGCGGCACCGGCGGCGGCACCCGCCGCACCGCCTCCCGCCGCGGCCTTGCGCACCGACCGCAGCGCCCCGCGCAACCGGTCGCCGCCTTCCGCGGGCCGCGTCTCCCCCGCACCGGCACCGCGCCGCCCGCGCCGGTCCGGCTGGGCCGGGAGCGGGACGACCTTGGTGGCCTCGGCGGGTTCGGGCTCGGCGGCCCGGCCGGGGGCGTGGATGATCTTGGTGAGCAGCGCGCGGGCGCCCGCGTCGTCGAGCCGCTGGGCGGGGTCCTTGGTGAGCAGGCCGTAGATGACGTCGCGCAGCGGGCCGGCGTTCTTCGGCTCCTCCAGGTTCTCCGTCATGACCGCGGTGAGGGTGGCGATCGCGGAGCCCTTGTCGTAGGGCGGGGTGCCCTCGACGGCGGCGTACAGCAGGCCGCCGAGCGACCAGAGGTCGGCCGCCGGGCCCGGCTTGTGGCCGCGGGCGCGTTCCGGGGAGATGTAGGAGGGGGCGCCGACGAGCATGCCGGTGGAGGTGATGGAGGGGTCGCCCTCGACCTGGGCGATGCCGAAGTCGGTGAGCACGACGCGGCCGTCCTCGGCGATCAGGACGTTGGAGGGCTTCACGTCGCGGTGCAGGATGCCCTCGCGGTGCGCGGAGCGCAGCACGTCGAGGACGGCGAGGCCGACCTCGGCCGCGCGCCTCGGTTCCAGCAGGCCGTCCTCGCGGATGGCCTCGGCGAGCGACTTGCCCTCGACGAGTTCCATCACGATCCAGGGCCGGTCGTCCTCCTCGACGACGTCGTAGACCGTGACGGCGCTGTTGTTGCGGATCCGCGCGATGGCCTTGGCCTCGCGCAGCGTCCGCGTGATGAGGCGGCGCTTCTCCTCTTCGTCGATGTTCCCCGGGAACCGCAGCTCCTTGACGGCGACCGTGCGGCCGAGGGTCTCGTCCTCGGCCCGCCACACCGTCCCCATGCCGCCGCGGCCGAGCACGTCTCCCAGCCGGTACCGCCCGGCGAGGAGACGTGCGCTCTTGTCCGTACGGGATGTCCCCGCCCGCTCCGCCTCCGACATGCGTCCCCTCATGCAACCCGCCCTGACAGAGCCTTCATTGTCCCTCACGCGACAAGTGCTCCACGCCCAGGATGCCCTAGGGGTCCGCCAGGGCCGAGGCCGGGTCGACACGCCGTCACACCGCCGCAGGCCACCCCACGCCCGCACGGTCTCCGGACCCCGGCCACCTCACCGACGACTACCGGCGCCCACCACCGCCCCGGCCCTGCCCTGCCGCCGCACCCACCGGGCCCCACCCGGCGGGCTGGAGAGCGACTCGGGACCGGCCCGACCCAAACGGACACTCGTGGGCGCCACCGGACGGTCGGACCGACACCCCGTCACACCCGTTCCCCGCCCCCGGCCTCGACGCCGCAGACACCGGCCCTCGCACGGGCCGACCTCGACATGCCAGGGTCCGCAGCCGGCCGGACCTCTGCCGCCGCGCTCTCGCCCCGCCGGGGCAGGTCTCCGAGCGGCTGGGGACCGGACGGGTCCGGACGGCGCCCCTGGTCGACCACCAGGCCCGCGGCCCGGTCGACACCCCGTCACACCCGGCCTCGCCACCGCAGCCATCGCCCTCTGCACGGGCCGGCCGCGAAGCGCCACGGCCCGGAACCGGACGGCATCCCCGGTGGACCCGGGCCGACGGCCGGACCGACACCCCGTCACACCCGCCCCGACGGCCCACCCAGGCCCCGGCACCGCGCCGGCCGGCCCCGTGCCGCCGGACTCCGGCCCCGTCGGGGTGGGTCGCAGAGCGGCTGAAGACGGCCGGATCCGGGGACGGCAATGCCCGACGCAGGCCCCGCAGCCGACCGACACCCCGTCAGACCCGCCCCGCCGACCCCGACTCCGCACCGGCCCGGCCCAGCTCGGCCCGGCCCAGCTCGGCCCGGCTCGGCTCGGCCCGGCCCCTACCGCTGCACGATGTCCGGTGCCCCCAGGCGGGCCGCGTCGGCGGTCAGGTCGTCCGGCTGGCGCTGTGACTCCCGTTCCGCCTCGACCCTCTTCTCGTAGTGCTGGATCTCCCGTTCGACCTGGTCGCGGTCCCAGCCCAGGACCGGTGCCATCAGCTCGGCGGCCTCGCGGGCGCTGCGGGTGCCCCGGTCGAAGGTCTCGATGGAGATGCGGGTACGGCGGGTCAGCACGTCGTCCAGGTGCCGCGCGCCCTCGTGCGAGGCGGCGTAGACGACCTCGGCGCGCAGATAGTCGTCGGCGCCGCCGAGCGGCTCACCCAGCGTGGGATCGGCGGCGACGAGGTCGAGCAGCTCCTCGGCGAGCGTGCCGTACCGGTTGAGCAGGTGCTCCACCCGCACCACGTGCAGCCCGGTGCGCGCGGCGACCCGCGCCCGCGCGTTCCACAGCGCCCGGTACCCCTCGGCGCCGACCAGCGGCACGTCCTCGGTGACGCAGTCGGCGACCCGCATGTCCAGCCCGTGCACCGCCGCGTCCACGGCGTCCTTGGCCATCACCCGGTACGTCGTGTACTTGCCGCCCGCGACGACGACCAGGCCGGGCACCGGGTGGGCGACGGTGTGCTCGCGCGAGAGCTTGCTGGTGGCGTCCGACTCCCCGGCCAGCAGCGGCCGCAGCCCCGCGTACACGCCCTCGACGTCGTCGCGCGTGAGCGGCACGGAGAGCACGGAGTTGACGTGCTCCAGCAGGTAGTCGATGTCGGCGCTGGACGCGGCGGGGTGGGCCTTGTCGAGGTCCCAGTCGGTGTCGGTGGTGCCGATGATCCAGTGCCGGCCCCAGGGTATGACGAAGAGCACGGACTTCTCGGTGCGCAGGATCAGCCCGGTGGTGGAGTGGATGCGGTCCTTGGGGACGACGAGGTGGATCCCCTTGGAGGCGCGGACGTGGAACTGGCCGCGCTCGCCGACCATCGACTGGGTGTCGTCGGTCCACACCCCGGTCGCGTTGACGACCTGCTTGGCGCGGACCTCGTACTCGCCGCCCGCCTCGACGTCGCGCACGCGCGCGCCGACCACGCGTTCGCCCTCGCGCAGGAAGGAGGTGACCCGCGCCCGGTTGGCGACCTGCGCGCCGTACGCCGCCGCCGTGCGCACCAGCGTCGTCACGTAGCGGGCGTCGTCCATCTGGGCGTCGTAGTACTGGAGCGCGCCGGTGAGCGCGTCCTTGCGCAGGGCGGGCGCCACGCGCAGGGCGTGCCGGCGGGTCAGGTGCCGGTGCGTGGGCAGCCCGCGTCCGTGGCTGCGGGCCATCGACATGGCGTCGTAGAGCGCGACGCCCGACCCGGCGTACAGCCGCTCCCAGCCCTTGTGCTGGAGCGGGTACAGGAACGGCACCGGCTTCACCAGGTGCGGCGCGATCCGCTCCAGGAGCAGCCCGCGCTCCTTGAGCGCCTCCCGTACGAGGGCGAAGTCGAGCATCTCCAGATAGCGCAGGCCGCCGTGGATCAGTTTGCTGGACCGGCTGGAGGTGCCGGACGCCCAGTCCCGCGCCTCGACCAGGCCGGTGGACAGGCCGCGGGTCGCGGCGTCGAGGGCGGTGCCCGCGCCGACCACGCCGGCGCCCACCACCAGTACGTCCAGTTCGCGCTCGGCCATGGCCGCGAGCGACTCGGCGCGCTGCGCCGGCCCCAGTGTCGCTGTCCTCACTGCTGCCTCCCGCTGTCGGTCGCGTCGGGCGATGCCCGGTTCCGGTACCTCGGGCGCCGCCCGGTGCACCTCGGGCGAGCCCGGTTCCTGGTACCCACCATGCCCAGATTCTGACCGCCCCGCCCGCCGCGGCTCCCCGGCCTGTGGACGACTCGCGCTCAGACCCCCGTCGACACTCGGGGAATCACGGCAGGCCAATCCCGCATATCGGTCATATTTACTCCTAGTCTGACGTTGTGCTCGCCCATCCTGTCCACCGGGCTTGCGCACCTGTCCCGCTTCGGCTACTGGGAAGGACGGCCCACGCCATGCCCGCAGATCTCGCCGTCATCGGTCTCGGCCCCTACGGACTGCCCCTGGCCCAGGCCGCCGTCGCCGCCGGCATCCCCACGCTCGGCTACCGCACCGGCCCGGAGGCCGGGCCGCTCTCCCCCGCCGAGGTGCGCCGGATGCTCGCCACGGGCTTCCGCACCCCCACCGAACCGGCCGAGCTGGGCCGGGTCCGCACCGCCGTCATCTGCGCCCCGACCCCGCCGGGCGCCGACGGCCGCCTGGACCTCACCCAGGTGGAGACCGCCGCCCGCACGCTGGCCGCGCACCTGCGCCCGCACACCACGGTGATCCTGGAGTCGCCGGTGCGGCCCGGGACGACGGAGGAGTTCCTGCGCCCGCTCCTGGAGCGCGGCTCGGGACTGCGGGCCGGCCGCGACTTCCACCTGGCCTACTCACCCAGCCGCGTGGACCCCGGCAACCGCGACTTCACCCCGGCCAACACCCCGAAGGTCATCGGCGGCCTCACCCCCGCCTGCACCGAGTCGGCCGCCGCCTTCTACGGCCGGCTCACCGACAAGGTGGTCCGCGCGCGCGGGCCCCGCGAGGCGGAGACGGTCCAGCTCCTGGAGACCAACTTCCGGCACGTGAACATCGCCCTGGTCAACGAGATGGCCGTGCTCTGCGACGACCTCGGCGTCGACCTGTGGGACGTACTGCGCTGCGCGGAGACCAAGCCCTTCGGCTTCCATGCCTTCCGCCCCGGCCCCGGCGTCGGCGGCCACTCCGTCCCCCAGGACCTGACCGGCCTGGCCCCGCACAGCCTGCGCATGGTGGAGCTGGCCCAGCAGGTCAACTCCCAGATGCCCCGCTACGTCGTCCAGCGCGCCGCCGCCCTGCTCAACGAGCACGGCAAGTCCGCGCGCGGCGCCCGCGTCCTGCTCCTCGGCGTCACCTACAAGGCGGACCTCGCCGACCAGCAGGCCACCCCGGCCGAGGAGATCGCGACCCGCCTGATGGGCCTCGGCGCGGCCGTCAGCTACCACGACCCGCACATCCCGTCCTGGAACGTCGCCGACCGCCCCGTCCCGCGCGCCGACTCCCTGTACGAGTCCGCGGCCGACGCCGACCTGACGATCCTGCTCCAGCAGCACCGCACGTACGACCTCCAGGGCCTGTCGGTGAAGGCCCAGCTCCTCCTGGACACCCGGGGCGCCACGCCGACGGGGGCGGCGCACCGGCTCTGAGGGCGCCCCCCGGCTCCCTCGGAGACGCGAAAGGGCCCGGAGCGACTGCTCCGGGCCCTTTCGTTGCGCCGTGCGGGTGATCAGCGGCGGTGCTGCGAGTCCGCCACCGTCACCTCGACGCGCTGGAACTCCTTCAGCTCGCTGTAGCCGGTGGTGGCCATCGCGCGGCGCAGGGCGCCGAAGAAGTTCATCGAGCCGTCGGGGTTGCGGGACGGGCCGGTGAGGATCTCCTCGATGGTGCCGACCGTGCCGAGGTCGACCTTCTTGCCGCGGGGCAGCTCCTCGTTGACCGCCTCCATGCCCCAGTGGTTGCCCTTGCCGGGCGCGTCGGTCGCGCGGGCCAGCGGGGAGCCCATCATCACGGAGTCCGCGCCGCAGGCGATCGCCTTGGGCAGGTCGCCGGACCAGCCGACCCCGCCGTCCGCGATGACGTGCACGTACCGGCCGCCGGACTCGTCCATGTAGTCCCGCCGGGCCGCCGCCACGTCCGCGACCGCCGTGGCCATCGGCACCTGGATGCCCAGCACGTTGCGCGTGGTGTGCGCGGCGCCGCCGCCGAAGCCGACCAGGACGCCCGCCGCGCCGGTGCGCATCAGGTGCAGGGCGGCGGTGTAGGTGGCGCAGCCGCCGACGATGACCGGGACGTCCAGCTCGTAGATGAACTGCTTCAGGTTCAGCGGCTCGTGCGAACCGGAGACGTGCTCCGCCGAGACCGTGGTGCCGCGGATGACGAAGATGTCGACGCCCGCGTCCACGACCGCCTTGGAGAACTGCGCGGTGCGCTGCGGGGAGAGCGCGGCGGCGGTGACCACACCCGAGTCGCGCACCTCCTTGATGCGCTGCCCGATCAGCTCCTCCTTGACGGGGGCGGCGTAGATCTCCTGGAGGCGGCGGGTCGCGTTGTCCGTGTCCAGGGAGGCGATCTCGTCCAGCAGCGGCTCGGGGTCCTCGTGCCGGGTCCACAGGCCTTCGAGGTTGAGCACGCCGAGGCCGCCCAGCTCGCCGATGCGGATGGCGGTGGCCGGGGAGACGACCGAGTCCATGGGAGCGGCCAGGAACGGCAGCTCGAAGCGGTAGGCGTCGATCTGCCAGGCGATCGAGACCTCCTTCGGGTCCCGCGTACGGCGGCTGGGGACGACGGCGATGTCGTCGAAGGCGTACGCCCGCCGGCCGCGCTTGCCGCGCCCGATCTCGATCTCAGTCACGTCTGTGGCCTTTCCCTGATGCGTTGCAGCGCCTCCCAGTATCGCCGATGCGCCCCGCGGGCACGCCGAGGGCGGCCCCGGATGCCCGCGGGGCCGCCCTGGAAGGCTCGCCGCCTACTTGTTGCGGCTGTAGTTCGGTGCCTCGACCGTCATCTGGATGTCGTGCGGGTGGCTCTCCTTGAGGCCGGCGGAGGTGATCCGCACGAACCGGCCCTTGGACTCCATCTCCTCGATGGTGGCCGCGCCCACGTACCCCATCGTCTGGCGCAGACCGCCGACGAGCTGGTGCAGCACGTTGGCCAGCGGACCCCGGTAGGGCACCTGGCCCTCGATGCCCTCGGGCACGAGCTTGTCGTCGGAGGCGACCTCGGCCTGGAAGTACCGGTCCTTCGAGTACGACCGGCCCTGGCCGCGCGACTGCATGGCGCCCAGCGAGCCCATGCCGCGGTACGACTTGAACTGCTTGCCGTTGATGAACTGCAGCTCGCCCGGCGACTCCTCGCAGCCCGCGAGCAGGCTGCCCAGCATCACGGTGTCGGCGCCGGCGGCCAGCGCCTTGCCGATGTCGCCGGAGTACTGCAGTCCGCCGTCGCCGATCAGCGGCACGCCGGCCGCGCGGGCGGCGAGGGACGCCTCGTAGATCGCGGTGACCTGGGGGACGCCGATGCCGGCGACCACGCGGGTCGTACAGATGGAGCCGGGGCCCACGCCGACCTTGATGCCGTCGACGCCGGCGTCGATCAGGGCCTGGGCGCCGTCGCGGGTGGCGACGTTGCCGCCGACGACGTCGATGCCGACGCTGGACTTGATCTTCGCCATCCAGCTGAGCGCGTTGCTGTTGTGCCCGTGGGAGGTGTCGACCACCAGGAAGTCCACGCCGGCCTCGGCGAGGGCCTGGGCGCGGTCGAGCGCCTCGGGGCTGGCGCCGACGGCGGCACCGACGATCAGGCGGCCCTCGGCGTCCTTCGCGGCGTGCGGGTACTGCTCGGCCTTGACGAAGTCCTTGACCGTGATCAGGCCCTTGAGGACGCCGTCGTCGTCCACGAGCGGCAGCTTCTCGATCTTGTGGCGGCGCAGCAGCTCCATGGCGTCCACGCCGGAGATGCCGACCTTGCCGGTGACCAGCGGCATCGGCGTCATGACCTCGCGCACCTGCCGGGTGCGGTCGGTCTCGAAGGCCATGTCGCGGTTGGTGACGATGCCGAGCAGCTTGCCGGCGCCGTCGGTGACCGGGACGCCGCTGATGCGGAACTTGGCGCACAGGGCGTCGGCCTCGGCGAGCGTGGCGTCCGGGTGGGTGGTGATCGGGTTCGCGACCATGCCGGACTCGGAGCGCTTGACCAGGTCGACCTGGTTGGCCTGGTCCTCGATGGACAGGTTGCGGTGCAGGACACCGACCCCGCCCTGGCGGGCCATCGAGATCGCCATCCGGGACTCGGTCACCTTGTCCATCGCCGCGGAGAGCAGCGGGATGTTGACCCGGACGTTGCGCGAGATGCGGGACGAGGTGTCGACCGCGTTCGGGAGCACCGCGGAGGCGCCCGGCAGCAGCAGCACGTCGTCGTAGGTCAGCCCGAGCGTCGCGAATTTCTCGGGCACTCCGTCGACGTTGGCAGTCATGACACCTTCCCCACATGGCCTTGATCGGTGCGGATGTCCATGCTAACGGCGAATGGACGTGGCTCATTCCACGATCAAGGACGGCGGTCGCCTTCGTAGGATCGTACGTTCCAGGTTCGCAGGGACGTCCGAGGCCGGGTGGCCGCTCGTTCAGGCCCGCTCCGGCGTCGACTACTGCTCGGCCAGGGCCCGCAGCCGGCTGAGCGCGCGGTGCTGGGCGACCCGGACGGCGCCGGGTGACATTCCCAACATCTGCCCGGTCTCCTCGGCGGTGAGGCCGACCGCGATGCGCAGCAGGAGCAGCTCGCGCTGGTTCTCGGGGAGGTTGGCCAGGAGTTTCTTGGCCCAGGCGGCGTCGCTGTTGAGCAGCGCGCGCTCCTCGGGGCCCAGGGAGTCGTCCGGCCGCTCGGGCATCTCGTCGGAGGGGACGGCCGTCGAGCCGGGGTGCCGCATCGCCGCGCGCTGGAGGTCGGCGACCTTGTGCGCGGCGATGGCGAAGACGAACGCCTCGAAGGGGCGTCCGGTGTCCTTGTAGCGCGGCAGGGCGAGCAGCACCGCGACGCAGACCTCCTGGGCGAGGTCCTCGACGAAGTGCCGGGCGTCGCCGGGCAGCCGGGACAGACGCGTTCGGCAGTAGCGCAGCGCCAGGGGGTGGACATGGGCGAGCAGGTCGTGCGTGGCCTGCTCGTCCCCGTCGACGGCGCGGTGGACGAGCCCACTTACCGTCCCTTGGTCAGGGGCCGCCTCGTCGTCACGCATCGGCCCATGGTGCCTTGCGGCCGTCCGGTCCGTGCCTCCGCGCCCGTTGTTGTGCACCGAAGCGTTATGAGCAGGTGCGCCGGAACTCATCCCCTGCGCCCTCCTCTTCCGCTCGACCGACTCGTCCCCGAGGAACTCCACACCTCAAGGATGCGTCATCCGCGCCGAAACGAGCAGTGGGCACCCGGCGGGCCGCCTTGCCACCCGTGCTCACCTCGCGATGAGCGGCAGATCCGGCGCTCGCGACGGGCCCGGCCGGCGTCCCTCGCGCGGGGGGTCCCAGGGGGTGCCGTCCGGATCCTGCCGGCGTCGCGGGCCCCGGCCCGGACACCCGTCGCGTCGGCGTCGGCCGCCAGGGTTCCGCCCTGCCGACCTCCGCCGCCTCGCGGTCGTACACGACGGCCCCCGCTCGGACCGGCCACGAGGCGCCGCGGCGCGCTGCCGACCGGCTCCGGAGGGCACCCCCTAGCGCACGAGGCCCCACCGGAAGCCGAGCGCCACGGCGTGCGCCCGGTCCGAGGCGCCGAGCTTCTTGAAGAGCCGCCGGGCGTGGGTCTTGACGGTGTCCTCGGAGAGGAACAGCTCGCGGCCGATCTCCGCGTTGGAGCGGCCGTGGCTCATGCCTTCGAGGACCTGGATCTCGCGCGCGGTGAGCGTGGGCGCGGCGCCCATCTCGGCCGAGCGCAGCCGGCGCGGGGCGAGCCGCCAGGTCGGGTCGGCCAGCGCCTGGGTGACGGTGGCGCGCAGTTCGGCGCGCGAGGCGTCCTTGTGCAGGTAGCCGCGGGCGCCGGCGGCGACGGCCAGGGCCACCCCGTCCAGGTCCTCGGCGACGGTGAGCATGATGATGCGCGCGCCGGGGTCGGCGGACAGCAGCCGCCGGACGGTCTCGACGCCGCCCAGACCGGGCATGCGCACGTCCATCAGGATCAGGTCCGAGCGGTCGGCACCCCAGCGGCGGAGGACTTCCTCGCCGTTGGCGGCCGTCGTCACGCGCTCGACGCCGGGCACGGTCGCGACCGCGCGGCGGAGCGCCTCTCGGGCAAGCGGGGAGTCGTCGCAGACGAGGACGGAAGTCATGGCCGTCCTCCGCAGCTGATGCGCGTCACGTTGAGCCTCCAGGCTGGTACGAAATCGTCACCTGTGCGGTCGACCGTCCCGGACGCCCGCCCGAGCACTTGTTCCTTCAACCGCCTCCGCACTCTCAACGATGGTCACTCGAAAGAGTTACGGGGCTGTGTGTCGTCTTCGGCACTCTACGTGAGGGGGCGGCCACGCAGCAGACATGCGCGACGGACCCGCCCCGTTTCATCGCAACCAATGCCCCATTCAGCCGCTTTTCTTCCACTTCGCTGGTGTCTGCGGCTAGATTCGCAATGAGTCATATTTTCATCTCCTTAGATCGTAGTTGTACGGTCGTGGACGCTGGTATCCCCCCGCATCTACCCATATCGGCTACAAGGGGTTACGCAATGGCAGATTTCTCCCGCCTTCCCGGACCGAACGCGGATCTGTGGGACTGGCAGCTCCTGGCCGCGTGCCGTGGGGTGGACAGCTCGCTCTTCTTCCATCCGGAGGGCGAACGCGGTGCGGCGCGGAGTGCTCGCGAGAACTCGGCCAAGGAGGTCTGCATGAGGTGCCCGGTCCGCGCCGAGTGCGCGGCGCACGCGCTGGCGGTACGCGAGCCGTACGGCGTATGGGGCGGCCTGACCGAGGATGAGCGCGAGGAGCTGATGGGCCGCGCGCGCAACCGCCTGGTGACGGCGTCGGCGTCGGCCGGCCACGAGGCGCACGCGCCCCACTGACCCACGGGAGCCGCTCACACCACTGAAGGAACGTTTCTTCGAAGACCGACCGGCGCACGCCGACGCGCCGCGTCGCACCCCCCGCTCTGGCGCCCCCCGCTCTAGCGCGTCGCCGGCTGACGCGCCCCCGCCCGGGCCAGCTCGTCCAGCGTCGCCGCCACCGCCGGCACCTGGGCCAGGTCGGGCAGGGTGAGCGCGACGATCTCCCGCCGCACCGCCGGCTCCAGCGTCACGGTGCGTACACCCCGGGGCCGTACGGACTCGACGGCGAGCTGGGGCAGTACGGCCACGCCGAGACCCGCACCGACCAGACCGGCGACCGCCGGGTAGTCGTCGGTGGCGAAGTCGATGCGGGGCGTGAAGCCGGCCCCCTCGCAGACCTCGACGAGCTGGCCTCGGCAGCGCGGGCAGCCCGCGATCCACGCCTCCCGGGCGAGGTCCCCGATGGCCAGGGGCCCGGACCTCTCCGCCCGGGCGAGCCGGTGCCCCTCGGGCACCAGTGCCACGAGGCGGTCGGTCAGCAGCGGCCGTACGACCAGGTCGTCCCACTCCTCGGCGCCGGCCGCCCCCTCGTAGCGGAAGGCGAGCGCCACGTCGCAGTCGCCCTCGCGCAGCAGCTCGACCGATTTCGGCGGCTCGGCCTCCTCCAGGAAGACCCGGGTGCCGGGGTGCGCGGCGCGCAGCGCGGCCAGGGCGGTCGGCACGAGGGTGGAGCTGCCGCTGGGGAAGGAGACGAGGCGCACCCGCCCGGCGCGCAGCCCGGCGATGGCGGCGACCTCCTCCTCGGCGGCGGTGAGCCCGGCGATGATCCCGGCGGCGTGCCGGGCCAGCGCCTCACCGGCCTGGGTGAGCCGCATCTCACGCCCGGTGCGCACGAGCAGGGGGGTGCCGACGGAGGACTCCAGCGCCTTCATCTGCTGGCTGACGGCGGGCTGGGTGCAGCCCAGCTCACGCCCGGCGGCGGAGAAGGAACCGGTCGATGCCACGGCGCGCAGCACGCGGAGATGACGAGCCTCGATCACACCGCCGAGGATAAGCACCTCTTTGACCGAACTCCGAAAATCACCTCGCCCCTTTGGACGCCCCTGACCTACCGTTCCGGCCATGAAACTTCTCTCAGTCAACCTGGGCCGCGCGAGGGCCGTGCCGTACACGGACCACCCCGAGGGCATGACCGGCATCGACAAGCGGCCCGTGGACGGGCCCGTGCGGGTGGCGGCGCCCGGCGCGAAGGGCGTCGGGGGGAGCGGGCTGGCGGGCGACACCGTGTGCGACACCCGCCACCACGGCGGCGCCGACCAGGCGGTGTACGCGATGGCGCGCGAGGACCTGGACGCGTGGGAGCGCGAGCTGGGCCGGGAGCTGGCCAACGGCTCCTTCGGCGAGAACCTCACCACCACGGGCCTGGATCTCACCGGCGCCCTGATCGGCGAGCGCTGGCGGGTCGGCCCCGATCTGCTCCTGGAAGTGACGTCCGGCCGCATCCCGTGCCGTACCTTTCAGGGCCATCTGGGTGAGGCGCGGTGGGTGAAGCGCTTCACGGAGAAGGGGGCGCCGGGCGCGTACTTCCGGGTCGTCGAGCCCGGGGAGATCCGCGCGGGCGACCCGGTACGGATCGTGCACCGGCCCGGCCACGAGGTGACGGTGGCGATGCAGTTCCGCGCGGTGACCACGCAGCGGGAGCTGCTGCCCCGTCTGCTGGCGGCGGGCGACGCCCTGCATCCGGAGGCGCTGGCGACGGCGCGCAGGTACGTGGCCGCGTACGGCGCCTGACGAGGCGGAACGAAGCGGACGCGCCACATCCGTCCCCCCTAATCTTGCGCCATGACAACGGCATTGATTACGGGTTCGACGGCGGGCATCGGCGCCGCGTTCGCACGGCGGCTGGCGGCCGACGGACATGACCTGGTCCTTGTGGCCCGCGACACCAAGCGGCTGCGCGAACAGGCGACCGAACTGCACGACCGGCACGGCATCGAGGCGGAGGTGCTGACGGCCGACCTGGCGACGGACGCGGGCATCGGGGCGGTCGCCGCCCGGCTGGGTGACCGCAGGAGGGCCGTCGACCTGCTGATCAACAACGCCGGCTTCGGCACCAAGGGCCGTTTCCTCGACGTCCCGATGGCCGACGAGCTGACGATGCTCAAGGTGCACTGCGAGGCGGTGCTCCGGCTGACCTCGGCGGCGGCGGACGCGATGCGGGCGCGGGGGCGCGGCGGCATCGTCAACGTGGCCTCGGTCGCGGCCTTCGTGCCGCGCGGCACGTACGGCGCGTCGAAGGCGTGGGTCGTGCAGTTCACCCAGGGCGTGGCGAAGGACCTGGCCGGCAGCGGCGTCCGCCTCATGGCCCTGTGCCCCGGCTTCGTCCGCACCGAGTTCCACGAGCGGGCCGGCATGGGCACGGACAGCATCCCGGGCTGGATGTGGCTCGACGCGGACAAGGTCGTCGCGGCGGCCCTCACCGACCTCTCCCGAGGCAAGTCCCTCTCGATCCCCGACCCCCGCTACAAGACCCTGATGGGCGCGGCCAAGCTGGTCCCGCGGGGGATGCTCGGCGGCCTGACGTCCCGGACGGGGCGGAAGTACGGGCCGCGGTAAGAGGAGGGGACGAGCGACGTCTCTCCGTCATCGGTCGGGCAACCGGCTCCGGACCGGCTGTCGTATGTGCGGACTAGGATTCTTCTCCTGTCATTGAGAGGGTTCGGGCAGTGTCACAGAGCTCTCCTCATTCGCTGCAGCCGTCCCGGAGGTGCTTGGTGCCAGCCGCTCCCAAGCCAACAGCTCCCGTCACCCGGGAACGCTGGTTCCAGCCGCGTAAATCCGGTTTCCGCTGGGAGCAGGAAGGGCTCGATCACCTGCGGGCGCTGATGCCGAGGACCGAGCCCTTCCGGGCCTGGGCCACGTTCCAGTTCACGGGCCCGTCCGGCCGTATCAACGAGTGCGATGTGTTGATCGCCGTACCGGGCGGCCTGTACCTGCTGGAACTGAAGGGCCATCCCGGCCGGGTGGTCAATCACGGTGACACCTGGCAGTTCCACGGCGACCGGGTACGCACCATCCGTAATCCGCTCCACCTGACCGACCTCAAGGCCAAGGAGCTCAAGAGCCAGCTCGAACGGGCGGCGCGGGCGCTCGGTATGGATCCGCGACAGGTGCCGTTCGTCAAGCCTGCCGTCTTCCTCCACGACCCGGGGCTCGCGAGCGAGCTGGACGAGTTCCAGCGCAGTTCCGTCTACGGCCGCAACGACGGGGCGAGCGGCCTGCCGAGGATCTGGGACGATCTGCTGAGCCGCCCTCCGGAGCGGGAGAACTGGCGGATCACCCCGCTGGTCAGCCAGCGGTTGGAACAGCTGATGCAGCGGATCGGCATCAGCCACTCCACGGCGCACCTGCGCTTCGGCGACGACTGGAAACTCGCGCCCCGTTCCCTCGACGCGGGCCCCGACTGGGAGGACCGGCTGGCGGTACGGGACGACGGGCTCGTCCAGGAGAGCGGCCGTGTCCGTATATACCTGGCCGGCGCCGCGGCGTCGGAGGAGCAGCGGGCGAAGGTGGACCGCGCCGCCCGCCGCGAGTACCAGGTACTCCAGGGCATCAACCACCGCGGCATCGTGCAGGCGGTGCAGATCCGTGAGCACCAGGGCGGGCCGGCGATCCTCTTCCGGCACCGGGAGTCGGATCTGCGGCTCGACGCCTACCTCGACGCGTACGGCGGCCTCCTCTCCCCCGTGGTCCGTCTCGATCTGGTGCGGCAGCTCGCCGAGGCAGTGCGTTATGCCCACCACCGGTCCCTGTACCACCGGGCGCTGTCGGCGCGCTCGGTGTACGTATCGGCGCGCGAGGACGGCACCGTTCCCCTTCTGCGCATCGCCGACTGGCAGACCGCGGCCCGCGATTTCGAGACCACCCTGCACCGCTCGCTGGGTGACACGCCTCTGGACGGCGGTCTGATCGCGGACACGGCGCAGACGTATCTGGCGCCGGAGACGGAGCAGGAGTTCGCCGATCCCGTGGACCTCGACGTCTTCGGTCTCGGCGCTCTCACCTATCTCCTGCTCACGGGGCGTCCGCCCGCCGATCGCCGCAGCGCGTTGCTGGAACGGCTGCAGAGTGACAAGGGATTGCGTCCCTACGCCGTGTCCGACTCCGTCTCCGCCGCCCTGGACACGCTCGTGTTCCGGGCCACCGCGGCGGACGTGCAGGACCGTCTGGCCTCCGTCGACGAGTTCCTCGAACTCCTCGCCGCCGCCGAGGTCGACGCGGCGGCTCCGCAGGTGTCCGGTGGGCCGGAGGCGGATCCCCTCACGGTCCAGCCCGGACAGCGGCTGAACGGCGCCTGGTCGGTGGTGCGCGTGCTCGGTACGGGGGCGACGGCCCGCGCCCTGCTGGTGCGCGGTACGGCTGATGAGGGGGTTGAGGATTCCCCGGCGGAGAGCTCCCTGCGGGTCTTCAAGGTCGCTCTGGACCAGGAGAAGGACGCTCGGCTGCTCGCGGAGGCCAAGGCCCTGAAGGAGGTGGGTGGCGGGCGCATCGTGAAGCTGCTCGCCGAACCGCAGGATCTCGCGGGCCACACGGTTCTGGAGCTGGAGTACGCGGGCGGGTACCGGGGGGTGGACGACCGTGAGCCGGTGAGCCTGGGGTCACGGTTGCGTGACCAAGGCCCTCTGGGATACGACCAGTTGGAAAGGTTCGGCAACGATCTGTTCGATGCCTTGGACGCGCTCGCCGCCCGCGGGGTGCGGCACCGGGACATCAAGCCCGACAACCTCGGCCTGTTCAAGCGCAGCGACGGTTCGTGGCAGCTGATGCTGTTCGACTTCTCGCTGGCCGACGCCCCCGACCAGGACCTGCACGCGGGGACGCGCGGCTACCTGGACCCGTTCCTGGGCAGTGCCGGCCGTTCGCGCTACGACGACCACGCCGAGTGGTACGCCGCCGCCGTCACGCTCCACGAGATGGCCGCAGGTGAGAGGCCGGTCTGGGGAGACGGCCAGGGGGACCCGCGCATGGCTCCGGACGCGGCGCTGCACGTGTCCGCGGAGTTGTTCCCCGCCGCGCTCAGTGAGGGCCTGAAGCGGTTCTTCGAGCGCGCGCTGCACCGTGACGCCGAGCAGCGCTACGACAGCCTGCGGCAGTTGCAGGAGGCGTGGCGGCAGGTCTTCCGGACAGCGGACGCCGCTCGCCCGGCCACCACTCCCGCAACGGTCGGCATGAGTGCGGACGACCTGGAGGACGCGCGCGAGCAGGCGGCCGAAGCGGCCTCGCTCGACACCCCGCTCGCCGCCGCAGGGCTGTCTCCCCGTGCCGTGTCGGTCGCCGAGAGTCTCAAGGCGCACACGGTGGAGCAGTTGCTGAACATTCCGCCGCACCACATCTCGCGGGCGCGCGGTGCCGGCAACGCGATCCGCAAGGAGCTGAACCGCCGGCACCGGCAGTGGACGCAGGTCCACCGTCGGCGCGCGTCGGCCGCCAAGCCGTCGGCCGTTGCCGCGGACGCTCCGGAAGAGCTGCTGGAGTCGGTCGACACACTGGCCGCGCGGCTGACTCCGCCTCCGGGAAAGCGCCGTACCCGGCCCCGCCCCGACGTCGTCCGGGCGACCTTGCAATTGCCGGCCGTACTGGAGGCCGGGGAGTCGCTTGAGCCGTGGCCCGCGCAAAGCTCGATCGCCCACTCTCTCGGCATCAGCCAGCCGACCGTCTCCCAGAACCTCCAGGTGGCGGTCGAGCAGTGGGCGGAGCTGCCCTGGCTCGGCAGAGTACGCGATGAACTCGTCGCGGTCCTGGCCGACCGGGACCGGGTGTCGACGGCCGAGGAACTGGCGTCAGAGCTGCGCGCGCGGCACGGTACGGGCTCCGGCGACGCGGACGAGACACAGGCACGGGCGCTGGCGGTGGTGCGAGCCGCGGTCGAGACGGAGATCCGCAGACGCGACGAGGAACAGTCCGGTACCCAGGGGGAGGCGCCCGCGCGACTGGCCGTGCAGCGGCGTTCGGGCCGCGTGGTGATCGCGCTGGAGGACCAGCCGGGCGCGGACGACCCGACCCCGGCGGAACTCGCCGACTACGCCGCTGCCCTCGGCGAGTGCGCCGTCGACCTGGCCGGCCGTGACCCCCTGCCCGGACGTGCCACGGTGCTGCGGGAGCTGCGGGGCCTGCTCGCGCCGGAGGGGATGTCCCCGCTGGCCGACACCCGGCTGGTGGAACTGGCCGCGTCGATGGCGGGTGGCGTCGCCGTCTCCCCGCGGCTGGAACTGTTCCCGCTCTCGCTCACCCTGGCGCGTGCCCTGCGGATCTCGCAGGCCCCGGCGGGTGTGCGGCCCGAGACCGGGATCGGCACCGAGGATCTCCTGTCCCGTGTCCGGGCGAGGTTCCCCGGTCTGGCCGTGCTGTCCGAGACGACGTACGTGGAGTTGGGCGAGGCCTTGGCCGAGGCGGGGTTCCCCCTCCTCTACGACCAGGACCGGCGCCGGTTCGTACCGCAGCCACGGGACGG
This sequence comes from Streptomyces sp. cmx-10-19, assembly GCA_049998335.1. GTDB lineage: Bacteria > Actinomycetota > Actinomycetes > Streptomycetales > Streptomycetaceae > Streptomyces. The sequence goes on along the minus strand of JAEBFB010000014.1, from coordinate 168,935 downwards.
CGCGGGCAGTCGGCCGGTGCTGTCCTCGTCGGTTCTGACCAGCACCGGTTCCCTGTACGCCGCCGCTCAGGGCAGCATCGCCGAGGGCCGGGACCCGCGTGAGGTGCTGACGGCACGCCTCAACGAGGCCCGTCGCCGAGGGGGGTTCCTCGCGCTGACGCTGAAGGGCGCGGAGGTGCCGGGTATCGCCGCGTCCCTGGCGGAGCGGTACGAGGCGATCGCCGTGTCGTTGAACGGCCTCTTCCTGGGCGCGCTCAAGGAGTTGGCCGAGGAGCAGTCGGTGCGCTGGCAGGCCCTGCTGAAGGCGGACGCCAAGTACACGGCCACCGGCACACTGGGCGCTGCGCTCTCCTCGTACACCCGGTTGGCGTCGGAGCGGCTGCGCGGGCGGCTGCTCGACCTGGCGGAGAGCTCCGGGCCGCGGACGATCCTGCTGGCCCATGACGCGGGGCTGATCGCCCGTTACTGGGAGGCGGGCGGCAGAGAGCTGATGGCCGCCCTCCAGCGGTCGGCGCGTCGTCCCGCCGACACGCCACACGGGCTGTGGCTGCTGGTTCCGGCGGAGGACCCGCGGGCCACACCGACGCTGGACGGGCGGACGGTGGAGGTGGTGGACCGGGTGACGGAGTGGGAGGTGCTGGACGGGTTGTTCCTGAAGAGCCTGCGGGCTCAGGTTCGGTCTGGATAGTCTCGGTTGCGATGTGAGGATCTTAAGGAGATCAGGACATGGCAACAGATGCCCTCGATGGGCCGGTCCCGGACGAAGCGCCACGTGGGCAGCGAGTCCTTGATCTCCTGGACAAGGCGATCGACCTCCAGAGTCCGCTGGTGCGCAGGAACATCACGCGGGCCCGCCAGCGGAACCCGGAGGCGACGCCCGCAGAGGTGATCCGCAATCTGGAGCGGATGTACGTCAGCGCCCTGACCGGTTCGGGGGCCGCGGTCGGAGGCGCTGCGGCCGCGCCGGGTGTCGGCACCGGAGTCGCCCTGGCGCTGTCCGCGGGTGAGACCCTCTCCTCTCTCGAACTGAGCGCCCTCTTCGCGCTCTCGGTTGCCGAAGTCCACGGGGTCCCCCTCGCCGAGGTCGAGCGCCGCCGCACGATCGTGATGGGGATCATGCTCGGCGGAAGCGGCAACTCCACCATCACCAAAGTCGCCGGGACCACGGGCAAGCACTGGGGACGGCAGATCGTCGCCAAGGTGCCTGTCGAGACCCTGCGTCAGATCAACAAGGTGCTGGGCCCGCACTTCATCACCAAGTACGGGACCAAGCAGGGGATCATCGTCCTCGGTCGAGTGGCGCCGTTCGGTATCGGCGCCGTGATCGGTGGCGGCGCCAACGCCACCCTCGCCACCCTGGCGGTGAGGGCCGGTCGGCGCGCCTTCGGCCCGCCTCCCGAGTCGTGGAACGACTGACGCCCGATGAACGTCGGTGAAAGGCTCCTCGGGGTCCCCGGTGGCTGGATACGGGACGAGGCTGGGCGACGAGGGCGACTACGCTGCGGTGATCCTGCGACGAATCGACTCGAGCCATCCTTGCAGGGACATCCCTTGCGGCGGCAGGAGGTCGAGCCCCAATGCCGTCGTCGCGGTGCGGAGTTCCTGTTCCGACGACACCATTTCCAGAAGCTCACCGATCTCCTGGGCCGCCTGTTCGCGGTCCTGCGGATCGGCTTCGCCGACGTACTCGTCGAGGGCCTCTTCGCGGGACTCGTAGATGTAGGAGAAGTCCCGGTGGAAGTAGGCGCCGAGCAGCTGACCCAAGGACGGGAAGCGCTCGTTCCATTCCCAGGAGCTCTGCGGGTTCGCCTGCGGGGTGCGTGAGGGGTCGCGCAGGAAGCGGTGAAGGTGGTCCTTCACCACGCGAAGACAGTCCTCGACGCTCGTACCCATCGGCGGACGGATGTGCGGGAGGTGTTCCACCTCGTCCGCGATCTCCTCGGAGAACAGACCGACGGAGAGCAGGTCGTCGATCTGCTGAACCGCCGTCGCGGCGCGCCCGGGGTCACGTGCGGCCATCCTGAGGTAGGCGGACAGGGCGGGTCCCGGGGCTTCTGCGGTGTCGGAGAACGTGAAATCAACGTGGGCGTATGCCGCCAGCAGGTCGCTGAGTTCGTAGAATCGTTGCCCTGGCGGAAGTGCCTGACTCATCAACTGCTCCAAGGATGCGTGTTACGGCGCCTTGATCAGTTCCTCCACCCACGGCGCCACCCTGTGCGCCATCATCAACGCCACACCGGGGCCTCCGCCGGGAACAACCATGGACGCGCAACAGTGAACGCGATGCTATGGAGTCAACTGAAGCCACAGCAGACGGCCTGGTCCACCCTGCGTCCCGCTCGGCCTTGGGAGCAACAGGCCGCCGATGCGGTGATCTCTCCGAGAGTCACCGGGACCGGCTGGCAGGATGGGACGCGGGCCGTGGGGCCCGGTGCGCAAGTGGTGAGGGAGTGAGCCGGGAGTGACTGCTGAGGGGACGCCGGGGGTGGGGTCGGGGGCCTCGCTGGACCGCGTACGACTGCTGAAGGATCTCCAGGTGCGGGCCCGCCTGCTGGAGGACGACCTGCGGGCGCGGACCGACGACGAGCCGGAATTCCGTACCGCGCTGCGCGCCGAATACGAGCGGGCGGTCCTCGCGGAGCGTACGGCGGCCATGTACGAGACCTGGCGGGACGACCGGGTCGTCCAGATCGCCGCCGCGTGGGTGCTGGCGTGTGTCTTCGTCCGTTTCAGCGAGGACAACGGGCTGATCCCCGACGCCTGGCTCTCCGGTCCGGGTGAGCGGCTGGCGGAGGCCGTGGACCGGCACGACGCGTACTTCCGGTCGCACCCGGAGAAGAACGACCGCGACTGGCTCCTCGACGCCTTCGACGCGCTGGGCTCTTCGCATCCGACGGCGGCCGGGCTCTTCGACCGCGTCCACAATCCGCTGTACGAGGTGACGCCGTCGTACGAGGCCGCGTCCGCGCTGCTCGCGTTCTGGCGGGAGCGGGGCGCCGATGGCGAGATCGTCCACGACTTCACCGACCCCGAGCTGAACACGCGGTTCCTCGGTGACCTGTACCAGGACCTCTCCGAGCACGCCCGCAAGACGTACGCGCTGCTTCAGACGCCGGTGTTCGTGGAGGAGTTCATCCTCGACCTGACGCTGGAACCGGCGGTGGAGGAGTTCGGACTCACGCCGGCGTGGAAGCACCGGCCGGTGGCGTGGGACGGGGAGCTGTGGGACGACGGTCCCGGTGGCGAGGAGGTCGTACGGGGGCTGCGGTGCATCGACCCCGCGTGCGGGTCCGGGCACTTCCTGCTGGGGCTCTTCGAGCGGCTGCTGGGGAAGTGGCGGGAGGTGGAGCCCGGGACTGAGCCGTGGGTGCTGGTGCGGCGGGCGCTGGAGTCCGTGCACGGGTCCGACAAGAACCCGTTCGCTGTGGCTATCGCGCGGTTCCGGTTGCTGGTGGCCGCGTTGAAGGCGGGGGGTGTGCGGGAGTTGGGGGCGGCTCCTGGGCTTCCGATTCGGGTGGCGGTTGCGGACTCGTTGCTGCACGGGCGGGGAGCGGAGACGGTGACGGAGTCGCTGGACACGCTGTTCGCGGAGAACGAGCCGTTCTATTACCGGACGGAGGATGTGGAGGAGTACGCGCGGGGGGTGGATCTTCTCGGGCGGGGGTCGTATCACGTGGTGGTGGGGAATCCGCCGTACATCACCGTCAAGGACGCGAACGAGAACAAGAAATACAAGGCCGCGTATGACGCGTGTTATCGACAGTATGCGTTGTCGGTGCCGTTTGCTCAGCGGATCTTCGAGTTGGCGGTTCGGGCGGGGGGTGACCATCGGGATGGGGGGTTCACCGGGCAGATCACCGCTAATTCATTTATGAAGCGGGAGTTCGGGAAGAAGCTGATTGAGGAGTTCTTTCCGAGGGTTCAGCTTACGCATGTGATTGATACGTCTGGGGCTTATATTCCGGGGCATGGGACGCCGACCGTTATTTTGGCGGGGCGGAATCAGGTGGCTCGGCAGCATGAGAGTGTGCGGGCTGTGTTGGGGGTTCGAGGGGAGCCTAGTCAGCCACAGGAGCCTGCCAACGGCTTCGTGTGGCGGGCGATCGTATCGCAGGCCGGTGCTCCAGGGAGCGAGTCGGAGTGGCTGTCTGTCGAGAATGCGAATCGCGAAAGTTTGGCAGAATTTCCGTGGTCGCTGTCCGGCGGTGGAGCACCATCTGTGATGACCAAGCTGGAAGGCGCCCCTAAGCGACTAAGCGACGCTATCGACGGGGTGGGGCGAACTACTCACACCGGGCTCGACGAGGCGTACTACATGTCGCCCGCCTCCGCAAATACTCGCCGCATGTCCGGTAGCACCGTCCCCGTCGTGTTGGGTGAAGAGGTGCGTGAGTATCGAATTAACCCGGCGACAGCCACCTTTTTCCCTTATACGACCGCCCCAGCGGATGAACGTGGCAGCGCCAGAGAATTGCTTCTCAGCGAAGAGGTCTTTCTGTGGCCAAATCGTACGCTTCTCCGCGAGCGACTGGACTTCGGACAGACGCCCGAGGAACGCGGACTGCGGTGGTTCGATCACAGCATGTTCTTCCCTAAACGCTACCGCTCACCGATGTCCATTACCTACGGCGAAGTGGCCACGCACAACCACTTTGCACTTGATCGGGGCGGTAAGGTTTTCAAACAGACGGCACCTGTGATCAATTTGCTGGACAAGTCCACCGAGGATCGGCATCTGGAACTGCTGGGACTGTTGAACTCTTCAGCTGCTTGCTTCTGGATGAAGCAGGTAAGCCACGTGAAGGGAGGAAGTGGGATTGGCCGCGGGGTCCAGGATGAAGCTTGGGAGAACCGATACGCCTTTAACGGGACAAGGCTCAAGGATTTCCCCATCCCAGCCCAGCTCCCCCTCCTCCTTGGACGAGAGCTCGAAGCCCTCGCCCAAGAACTGGGCAAGCACGAACCCAGCACTCTTGCCCGCATCGCCGTTCCCGACCGCAGAGTCCTCGACGAAGCCCGCCAGGCACAGAAGGGCATCCGTGCCCGAATGGTCGCTCTACAAGAGGAGCTCGACTGGACCGTCTACGGAGCGTACGGGCTGCTGACACTAAACGAGGTCGCATGTACAACCGCCAGTGATCTGCCCGAAGTGTTCCCCGGGCAGCGAGCCTTCGAGATGGTGCTCGCAGCCAGCGGGGCAGAGACCGCCTGGTTTGATCGGCATGGATCGACTCCGGTCACCGAGATCCCCGCGCACTGGCCCGAGGAATACCGCAAGGTCGTCCAGGCCCGAATCGACCTCATCAAGGCCGACAAGCACATTCGGCTCATCGAACGGCCCGAGTACAAGCGTCGTTGGTCCATCGAGCCCTGGGAGAAGCGCGAGGCCACTGCGCTGCGGAGTTGGCTGCTGGACGCCGCCGAGCGGGAGGAGTTGTGGTTCGAGGAGCAGGAGGGGTACACCGTGCCTCGTCCGCTCACCGTGAATCAGCTCGCCGATGCCCTCCGTCATGACGAGGACGTGCAGGCCGTCGCCGCGCTCTACGCCGCTGATCATCTCGGTAAGCGTGACTCCTCCCTCGCCACCGTGCTCACCGCCGTCATTGAGGCCGAGCACGTGCCGTATGTCGCCGCTCTTCGCTACAAGGACAGCGGGCTCCGCAAGCGGGCGCAGTGGGAGCAGGTCTGGGAGCAGCAGCGGGAAGAGGACCGGACCGGCCAGCGGCTCGATATCAAGGTGCCGCCGAAGTACACCAGTGCGGACTTCCTCAAGAACTCCTACTGGTCGAACCGCGGCAAGCTCGATGTGCCCAAAGAGCGGTTCATCTCCTACCCCGGCGCCTCCACCGACTCCGACACCTCCCTCCTCCTCGGCTGGGCCGGCTGGAATCACCGCGACCAGGCCGACGCCCTCGTCGGGCTCATCCGCAGCCGCGTCGAGAGCGGTGGCTGGGAGAAGGGAGATCCGCGGTTCGTGCCGCTGCTCGCCGGACTGCGTGAAGTGATGCCCTGGGTTCACCAGTGGTACGGCGGCCACGACGAGGAGTGGGACGGCAACCCCGCCGAAGAGTTCCAGGCCGCGCTGGACAACGGCCGTACGGAACGGAGTCTGTCCGAGTCCGACCTGACCAACTGGCGTCCTGAGAAGAAGACGCGGGGAAGCAAGAAGAGCGCGTGACACGGATGAGGGGTGGCCGGTGCACACCGGCCACCCCTCGTCGTCGTATCAGCCGCGCGTGGCCATCCGTACGAACGCCATCCATTGAGCGGTAGGAACGGCAAGTAGAGACGCTTGCGGCTGCTTCGAGTCGCGGACCAGCATCGCCGTACCGGTGTCTGCGACCTCCACGCAGTCGCCTCCATTTCCCGCGCTATAGCTGCTCTTGAACCAGCGCAGTTCGCCTGCGGCAGGCGCGGGGCTGCCTGTCTTCATAGCTCTCCCAACAGTTTCTCGATGAAGGCCAACGACTCCCGGGGCGTCAGTGCCTCGGCTCGCAGCACGCCGTACGTCGCTTCGAACGGGCTGACCTTCTTCGGTTCCGAGTACAGGGCGCTCACGTCCTGCACCTCCATGTAAGCCATCCTGCGCTGATCCTTTGAGTGGATCAACGTGAAGGGACCGGCCAACCCCGCGTGCTCTTCCCGGTCCGTCGGCATTACCTGCATTCGGACGTTGCGCTGGTAGCCGTAGATCAGAAGTTGCTCCAACTGTCCACGCCATACGTCCCGTCCGCCCAGGGGCCTGCGCAGCACGTGTTCGTCGAAGACGAAGCTCAGCAGAGGCGCCGGGCGACGCGCGAAGAGCTGCTGTCGCTCCATGCGTGCGGATACACCCTGCTCGATGGCCTCTTCGTCCAGCAAAGGGCGCCACATCTGGAAGACCGCCCGCGCGCAGTCCTCCGTCTGCAAGATCCCTTTGATCACGTGGCTCACGTAGGCGTGCAACTCAACTGCCTCGGACTCCAACTGCACGTACCGCCGGAAGAACGACGGATACCGAGCCTTCGCCACCTCCTCCTTCATCGCCACCAGCACCCCGCGCGCCCCCACCGCACGGTCCACCGCGTCGACGAGTTCCGGCTTCGGGATGCGCCGTCCCTGTTCCACCGCCGCGATCTGCGCCTCGCCGTATCCGACCCGCTCCCCCAACTGCGCCTGCGTCAGCCCCGCGACCTCCCGCAGCAACTTCATCTGGCGACCGAAGCAGCGCAGGAACTGCCCGCTGGAGTCCGGTTCCGCCCCGCCCGCATCCGCTCCCGCGTCCATGCCCGCCTCGCTCCCTCAGCGTCGTCCAGCCACTCTCCGTAACCGGAGGCTAGGACGCGCGTGCGTCAACAGGGGCCATGAGCGGGCAAGTTGCCTCGTGTGAGTGAACGCCTACCAGTGAAAGCTTTCTTCACTCAACGCGTCTATACGGACACAATCCGTGCGCTACCTTCGCTTCAGCACAGGAAACGAAACAGCCCCCGCGTCCGGCTTGCACCCGTCCGCGAGGGCCTGAACCATCAGTGGAAGTAGGCCTCCACCGTGATCTACCGGCACTTTATCGCGCCCCCGCGCGCCTTCACCCAGTTCTCCCACGACCTCATCCGGCATCCCCGGCTGTCCTCCGACGCCGTCCGGCTCCTGACCTGGCAGCTCTCCCTTCCGCCCGGCACCCGGGAATCTCTGTCCCGTACGGCTGAACGTGCCCGCATCGGCGGATGCGCCTTCACCCGGGCCAAGCGGCAGCTCAAGGACGAGGGCTTCGTGCACGAGCGGCGGCTCCAGGGGTCCGGCGGACTCTGGGTCACCCAACAGCTCGTGTCGAGCGTGCCCTTGAGTGAAGGCGAAGCCGTCAAGCTGCTCGCGCAGATGCCCGTGGGCCCGGCCGGGACGACCACCACCGAGCGCGTATCGCCGCAGCTCGCACCGAGTCGTCGTTCACCGGCCGTCGGTCAGCCGACCACCCCGCCCACCGACGGTTATCCAACTCAAGATCCGGAGGGAAACACCTCCAACCAACCCCCCAGGCCCCCCGCAGAGCCCGAGGCCGAAGCGCGAGCCCCGCAGCCGGACGACGACAGCACGCCCTCCGAGCCCCACCTCCCCGCAGCCCGCGCCCTCGTCGACACCTTCCCCACCCTCTCCCCCGACCTACGCCACATCCCCCGCGCCATGCGCCCCGAGCTGACGCGCCTCACCGCCCGCTGGCTGGCCGCCGGACACCCGCCCACCGCAGTCCGCACGCACATCCTGCGCGGCCTGCCCGACGACGGGACCCCCGTCCACCGCCCCGGCGGCCTCCTGCGCCACCTGCTCCGCGACGTACCGCCACCGCCGACGCAGCCAGAACGCGCCACCACCACGTCACCGGACGAGGACGACCACCCCGCCCGGCGGCAACCCCCAGCCCCCCGCCTCTCCACCCGCCTCGCAGGCACCCGCGAGTGCGCGGGCGACCACATCCAACCGCTGCTGTTCAGGCCGGTGGGCGACGAGACCCACTGCCCGCGCTGCCGCTGACGGCAGACGGCAGACGGCAGGGGTCAGCCGGCGACTCGAGGGACGCCGCCCTTGCGGCCCACGCCGAAGGCGATGCGGTAGACGTCCGGCAGGTCGATGCGGCCGTCGCGGCGGCGGCGCATCACGCCCAGGCCGATCAGTTCCTCGATCAGCAGTTTCGGGTCCTCGGGGTAGCGAGGGCCGGTCCGCACCTTGATCTCGTCGTCGCCCTGCGGCTCATAGCGCTCGGCCAGCTTGCGCAGCTCGTCCGCCAGGTGGGACTCCTGCCAGAGGGTCTCGACCTTCGCCTGCTCGATGGGTACCTGGTGTCCGGCCAGCGGTCTGATGGCCGACACCACCCACGGCATGTCCTCGTTCACCTCTTCCACCCGGGTCTCCGAAGCCTTCTGGACCCCGCGCCGGATGCCCTCGTGGTGCAGCGCGTACTCGTGTCCGGCGTACTGGCCACGGGTCTCCAACAGGGCCTTCTGCAAGGCGCTGAGGAAGCTGCGGGGACTGACCTGCTCCACGCCGTCCATCAGGTGGTTGGGCAGCCAAGTGAAGGTGTGGCCCTTGCGGAAGTTCGAGCCCATGTAGGGGCCGGCGATCTGCGTGAACTGCTCCGACTGGAACTGCTCGTCGCCGCTGAGCAGCGGTGGCGGGACGTGGCGTCTGCCGGAAGCCTCACTCTGCCAGCCGCCCGTGAGCTGCCGGAAACGGGACGCCAGTTCGCTGTCGTGGTTGCCCAGGGTGTGGAAGAGGAGGCCGTAGAGGTTGGCGCGGGACCAGGTCAGCGCCGCCGCGTTGGAGCTCAGCTTGGAGGCATCCGGAAAGTGCAGCAGCGCGCCGTCGTACATGTCCGGGCGGATGAAGACCTTGAAGCGGATGCTGCGCGTCCCCAGGCGCATGGCGAGCGCCAGCTCCATGATCCCGCCCACCAGCCGGTCGGCCTGGGCCCGTACTCGGTGCAGGTGCTCCAGGGCATCGAAGAGGATGAGGTGGGTGACGCCCTGCTGCCGTGCCTCCTCGTCCACCTTCTGCACCGTGCGCTCCGCCGCGCCGGGGTTGGCGCGCACCCAGAGGGCCTTGTCCTTCCACTCGGACAGCTCACGCAGCTCCGGTTGGTCAAAGGCGGTGAGCAGGACGGCGTACCAGAGGTCATAGGGGCGGACGCCCTCCTCGACCAGCTGCCGCAGGGTGCCCGGGCCTGGGTAGAGGTGGTGCTGGAGTGCGGCCCCGAATCCCTGCGACACGGTCACCCGGCGCAGCCGCTCGATGCCGTACTCCTGAGCGGCGACGTCGCGCAGCGACTCATCCTGGAGCGAGCGATACCAGAATGTCTTGCCGACGCCTCGGCCTCCGCGGACCACCGTGCTGTCGACGTACAGGGCAGCGCGGTGGGTGTCCGGGGTGAAAAGACTCTCCACCTTCGGCGGCACCGTATCGCCGTCCGGGGCCTCCGGAAGAGCACCCGCCAGCAGCTCGCGGTACTCCTCGACGCTCAGGGGGGTGGTCATCGCGGTCCTTCGCTGGTCTGCGGGTCGGCGGTGATCAGGAGCGTAGCGGTGGGCAGGAAGTCCCGGTACGCCGCCTGCACGAAGGCCCGGTCCTGCCACCCGGGGGCGGTGACCAGGTCCAGGCCGACCAGGCCCGGCTCGAAGAGGATCGGGACGGGGTGGTGCGGTGCCGCCTCGTCCTCCAGGGAAGGGGAGAAGGCGTCGGCGTCGTACTCGTCGGACCCGGCGGGGACGTCGTCGTAGAGCTGGGCGAAGCACTCCCAGGCGTGTTCGCGGAAGGACTGGAGGTAGGCGCCCTCCGGCGAGTCGGGGACCATCGAGGCGACCATGCGGAGCTTCTCGCGGACAGCCGGTGCCTGCCCGGAGGAGAGCCAGGCCTCGAAGAGGTCGCCGTAGCCCCCCCAGGTCTGGGCGTTGTCCGTGCCGAAGAGCAGGGCCAGGTCGCACAGGCGGGAGATGGCGACCGCCGCGATGTCGTGGATGCCGGCGCGGCTGTCCAGCAGCACGATGTCGGGGCGGCGTCCGCTGTCCCCGTCCCGGGCGACCGCGTCCTCACAGGCGCGGACGGCCTGTTCCAGCCGGTCGGCGAAGTCGGCGCCGGGGACGTCGGCGTAGGTGCGGTTGAGCTTGTCGACGTAGGCGTAGGGGACGCCGGGCGTGCCACGGCCGCGGGCCGGTGCCACCCACAGCTCGCCCCGGCCGCCTCGCGGTGTGTAGCCGGAGCGGATCACGTGGTCCAGGCCCTCGGCGTTGCCCACGGCGGACTCGACGAGGTGGTCGATCACGCCGTGCGGAGGCAGGTCCGCCCCGGCGGCGACCAGGGTGCCGACGCCCGGGGACTCCAGGTCCAGGTCGACGACGAGGACCACGTGCCCCTGGTCGGCCAGGTGGCGGGCCAGGACGGCGGTCGCCGTGCTGCGGCCCACGCCGCCCTTGAAGCCGTAGAGCGCGGTGCGGTGGGTGCGGGAACCGTCCGCTTCGGGTGCGGGCGTGGACACCTGCGCCCAGTCCTCGCCCACCACGGTGTTGTCGAGGATGCGGACCCGGCCGGAGGGCTGCTGCGGGTCGGGTACGGCCCGCTCCGAGTCCAGCAGGGTGTCGGCCGAGAAGAGGCCGGAGGCCCGCAGGAGCGGGCGGTCGGAGGCGTAGGGGCCGAGGTCGCGGGCGAGCCGGGGCTCGTAGTCGGCCTCCAGGTTCTCCAGGGGCGGTGGGAGCGGCTGCGTACGGTCGTCGACGAGGAGTGTGAACCGGCCCAGCACGTCCCGTACGGCCAGCACGTCGGTCCCGCCGGACGCCAGCTCGTGGGCGAGGGCGAGAGCGCGCGGGCGCGCCTCGGCGAAGCGGACGGGTCCGCCGGCCGGTTCGGGGGCGTCAATCACGGCAGCCTTCCGGTGATCAGGGCCTGTTCGTGCAGGGCGATGAGTTTCTCGGCCACGGTACGCCGTTGCCCCACGTCGGCCTCGACGACCTCGCTGCCGTCGAGGTAGCGGTGTTCGACCCGCCAGGTGGAGAAGGCGGACAGGCCAACAAGGGCCGTGGTCAGCGGGGACGCCGTCCTGCCGTGCGTCAGGAGGGCGATGTCGGTGGCGACCCATGGCAGGTGGCTGTAGTAGCGCGTCTTGCCGGTCTTCGGGTCCTTGAAATAGGGCCTGTTCGACCGTTTTCCGCCCGGTTTCTCGGGGTCCATGGTGACGGCCGTGAAGCGGAGCAGCAGGCTCTTGAGGGCGCATTCCACCGCCACGCCGAAGTGGTGGTCGGCGTTCGGCAGCCGTGCCGCGTCCATCAGGAAGACGGCGTCCTTGTAATGGCGCGTGGCCGCGTGGGCGAAGTGGTGCTGTTCTGAATTCACCTGCACGGCACGGATCTTAGGGCTCATGTCACTCGGACGGCCCAGCTCCGGTGCACGTACGGGAGCGTCACCCGAACGTGTGGTCCATTGCGGTCCCTCCCCGGCGGATGCGGTGGGAAACGTAGCGTCAGGTGGCTGCGCCCGCAGCGAGCGGGAGGTCGCAGGGCGACAAGGGAGAAGGTGGCATCGGGTGAGCGCGGGCACGGGTGGCCGGGGCGGACGGATCGTCGACGGCGCCGACAGCGGGCGTCAAGGCAGGGGGAAGCCGGATCGGGGCGCGGTGACCGGTGGGGGGCCGGCGATGTTTTCCGACGCCCCCGGCGTCGGTGGGCGGTCGTCGGCGGCTGCCGCCTCGGGTCGTCCCGGTGCGGTCGGTGCCGGGACTGCTTCCGTCCCGCGCGCCCGGCCCGCCCCGCGTCCCCGGCCCGGTGGTGTCCCTGCCGGGCACCTGGGTGCGGGGCGGCGGGGCAAGATCGCGCAGCGGATCGTGCCGGACGACCTCCAGCCCGACGTGCTGCGGCTGGAGCTGACCGAACTCGGGGACGCGTTCCGCGCGTACCAGCGGCGCCCCGAACCGGATCTCGCCGTCCTCGCCGAACTCCACGACCGCAAGGCCCGCGCCTTCGCGCTGTGGGCCGACGTCACCGACGACGCGTCCCTGCGGGAGGAGGCCGTACGGGCGGAGGCCGCGGCGCGGACCACCCGCGAGATGAACGCCAACCGCCTCGGCATCGAGGTCGACGGGGGCGGGCCGGTCGTCGAACGCCTGCTGACCCGGGGGCAGGGCGCCCACGCCCGTGGCGTGCTGGAGCACGTCCGGGTCCACGCCCCGCTCCCCGGGGCCGAGGCGAGGCTCGCGGTGCTCATGCTCTCCCTGCGCTCCGCGCGCGCCGGCACCGGGAACGTGACCGGGCAGGATCTCGCCGGCTGGCTGCAGGGCGACGCCGAGCGGGTGCTCCAGGAACTCGTCGACGTCGGCTGGCTGCGTCTGCCGGAGGGGGTCGACGTCGCCGACGCGCTGGACTCCCGGCCCGAGGAGCCCACCCAGGTCACCGTCCCCTCTCTGCTGCCCGCCGAGCCGCGCCCGCTGCCCTTCGGCAAGGTCACCCGGGCGCGGCTGTCGGGGTGGGCGCAGAAGGTGGTGGGCGACCGGAAGCTGCGGAAGAAGAAGGCGGGCGCCGCCACCCGGCTCCTCGCCGTGTACGCCGCCGCCCAGAGCCGTCCCGACGGGCGTCTCGGTGAGCGGCTCGAAGGCGACGAGAGCGACGAGAGCGACGGTGTCGGCCTGGACGCCGTCGCCTCGTTCTGTGGCCTGCGGCCCGAGGACGTCACCGAGCACGCCGCGCTGCTGGTCGCCGCGGACTGGCTCGCGGAGGCCGACACCGCCGGGGGCACGCTGCGGGGGCGACTCGGCGAGCGGGTCCTGCCGCTGAGCGGGCTGCTGTGACCGACCGCCCCGACATGTGACCGACCACCCCGACAGTCGGCGGACCGACCACTACAGATGGCGGCCGTAGGGCCGAAACACCTGGTCAGGCAGGCGGGCGAAGCGGGATCTTCGAGGCATGACCACCGCTTCCACCGGCGTCACCCCCTTCACGGCCGCCGCCTCCTTCGCCTTCCGTTTCAGCGCCACCCCGCGCGGTGCCCGCCTGGCCCGGCGGCTGGCCTCGCACCAGCTGGACCGCTGGGGGTGGCCGTACCGCACACCGGTCCACGACGCCGTGGAACTGGTCGTGGGCGAGCTGGCGGCCAACGCCGTCACCCACGGGCGGGTACCGGGGCGGGATGCCGAACTGCGGCTGGCCCACGATGCCGCGGGGCGCCTCCTGGTGGAGGTGAGCGACGTGCGCGGGGAGCGACGGCCGGTGCTCGCGGAGGACGGGCGGGGGCTCGCGGAGGACGGGCGCGGGCTGACGCTGGTGGCGGCGCTGGCCGAGGCGTGGGGGGTGGCCGAGCGTCCGGGCGCGCCAGGGAAGACCGTGTGGGCCGTGGTGGCGGACGGTTCCCTCGTCCGTATCCCCTGAAGCCCCGCTCCCCGCTCCCCGCTCTCCGCTCTGTGCTACCCGCTCTCCGCTCCCGCTCCCTACTCCCCATTCTCCGCTCCCGCTCCCCGCTCCCCTGCGGGATCTTCCCCGCTCTCTCCCGGCGCCCCTGGGCAGCCTGGCAGGATGAGAGGGACTTGTGCGGGCTACGGGGAGCGGGAGCGGCTGATATGGCCAGGGGTGGCGACAGTGTCGTGCTGAGGGACGTCCTCGACATCAAGGAGGACGTGTACGCCGGCGATTTCAAGGTCGAGCTGTCCCAGGGATTCACCGGGAAGGCCGCCGGGCGCGTCGAGGAGTACGTCGTCACGCCGCAGCTCCAGGAGCAGTTCGGCAAGGCCCTGAAGCTGGTGCGCGGCGCCGTGCGCAAGAACGCGTCGTACGCCGCCTACCTGCACGGCTCCTTCGGCGCCGGTAAGAGCCACTTCCTGACCGTGCTGCACGCGGTGCTGAACGGCGACCCGTCCGTGCGCACCAAGCCGCGGCTGCGGGAGACCGTGGCCGAGCATGACGACTGGCTGCGCGGCAAGCGGTTCCTCATGGTGCCGTACCACCTGGTGGGCGCCGCCAACCTGGACGAGGCGCTGCTCGGCGGGTACGTACGGGTGGTGCGCGAGCGCTTCCCGGACGCGCCGACGCCGACCGTCTTCCGCTCCGACGCGATGCTCGCGGACGCGCGGGGCCTGCGGGAGCGGCTCGGGGACGACGCCTTCGTCGGGCTGCTGCCGGCCGACGCCGCGGGCGGCGACGACGAGGACGGTGAGCTGAAAGTCATCGGCGCCGGCGGGTCGTGGACCTCCGCGGAGCTGGACGGCGCCTTCGCCGCGCCCGCCGGGGACGAGCGGCGCGAACGGCTGGTGTCCGCCCTGCTCACCGGGCCCATGCGGTCGTACGCCGAGAGCGCCCACGGCGACGCGGCCAAGTACGTGCCTCTGGAGAACGGCCTGTCGGCCATCAGCCGGCACGCGCGCGGACTGGGCTTCGACGGTGTGGTGCTGTTCCTGGACGAGCTGGTGCTGTGGCTCCAGGCCCACATGAAGGAACGCACCTTCGTCAACAGCGAGATCCAGAAGCTGGTGAAGCTGATCGAGTCGGGGGACGCCGACCGGCCGGTGCCGATCGTGTCCTTCATCTCCCGGCAGCGCGACCTGTCCCAGCTGGTCGGCACCGACGTGCTCGGCGCCGACGTCAAGGCGATGGAACAGGCGCTGGAGTACCTCAACGAGCGGTTCGACATCGTCGACCTGGAGGACCGCAACCTGCCGGAGATCATCAAGGAGCGGGTGCTGAAGCCGCTGCCCGGCAAGGAACCGGTCCTTGAGACCGCCTTCGCGGGCATCGACCGCTCCAACCAGCAGGTCAAGGACATCCTGCTGGACGGCGGCGGTGCCACGCACGCCGACTGGGACGGCTTCCGGGCCGTGTACCCGCTCTCGCCGGCGCTCCTCAACGTCCTCGTCGCCCTCTCCGGCGCCCTCCAGCGTGAGCGCACCGGCCTGAAACTCGTCCAGCAGCTGCTCCAGCACAACGCCGACGCCGCCGTGGGCCGGCTGATCCCCCTCGGCGACCTGTGGGACGTGCTCGTCGACGGCACGGGCGCCGCCTTCACCGACCGGCTCAAGCGCGAGTCGGAGGCCGCCGTGAAGTTCTACGGCAAGGCGCGCACCCACCTGCTCGGCAAGTACGGCTCCGACACCCACACCGACTTCCTGGCCGACGACCGGTTCGTCAAGACGCTGCTGCTGGGCGCGCTCGCCCCCGACGTGCCCGCGCTGCGCAGGCTGACGGGAGCACGGCTCGCGGCCCTCAACCACGGCTCGGTGCGCTCGCGGACCGTGCCCGCCGGGGACGTCGTCGTACGGCGGATGCGGGACCTGCAGGCGACGTTCCCCTCCGAGGTGCGGTCCGACGGCGAGGCCGACCCCGTGTTCTCGCTGCACCTGTCCGACCTCGACATCGAGCCGCTCCTCGACGCCGTCGCCGAGGAGGACAAGGCGGGCGTGCGCCGGGTGTGGCTGCGCGACCGGCTGTGGGAGGCGATCGGGGTCCGCGACGGGCAGTTCGTCGCCGAGAAGGAGATCGTCTGGCGGGGCACGCGACGCGTCGCCGAGTTCGTCTTCGGCAACGTGCGGGACCGCTCCGACCTGCCGGACGAGCAGTTCGCCCCGGCGACCGCGGGCAACGTACGGTTCGTCGTCGACTACCCCTTCGACGACGGCGACCACTACCCCAGCGACGACTTCCACCGGGTCGAGGAGCTGAAGAAGGCCGGGATCACCGCGCCCGTGCTGGTCTGGCTCACCGACTTCTTCTCCGACCAGCGCAAGGCGCAGCTCGGCCGGCTCATGCGGATCGGCTTCCTGCTGGAACGCGACCGGCTCACCGACTACACCGGTACCTTCCCGCCCGACGACCGGGCCAAGGTCCGGCGACAGCTGGAGGTGGCCCGCGACACCCTCACCGACCAGCTCACCGGCGCGCTCGCCGAGGTGTACGGCCTGGCCGGGCGGACCGACGCCAACCCCGGCCCCGAGGTGCCCGACGGGCGGCACGTGCTGTCACTCCAGCCGGAGTACGCCCAGCCGCGCGAGGAGGGCGGCAAGGGCTTCGAGGCGAACGTGCAGCACCTGGCCGACGGCATGTTCTCCGCCCTCTACCCCAAGCACCCCGACTTCGGGCTCGACGGCAAGGGCCAGCGCAAGGCGGTGACGGCGGGCGAGCTGCGCACCGCCCTGGAGTGGATCACCCGTGCCATGGACGAGGGCGGCCGCGCGCAGAACGTCGACAGCCACCACCTGAAGACCGTCAAGCGAATCGTCGAGCCGCTGGAACTGGGCACCGTCCACGACGGCCCCCTGGTCATGCGGCGGGACTGGCGCGCCCGCATCAACCAGATCGCCTCCGCGCACCACCAGCGCGGCGACCTCGCCGTCGAGGACATCCGCGGCTGGATCACCAAGGACCTCGGGTACGGCGGCCTCGACAAGCTCACCGGCAACCTCCTCATCACCGCGTACGCGCTGCTCGACGACCGGGCCTGGGTGTACCAGGGCGGTCCGGAGCGGCAGGCGCCCGCCCTGCACGAGATCGGCCCCGGCTGGTCGCTGCGGGCCCAGCCGCTGCCCAGCGAGGAGGAGTACGCGGCGGCACGGGATCGCGCCGCGCGGCTGTTCGGCGTCTCCGCCAAGCCGGCGATGTACGCGCGGACCGTCAACCGGCTGGCCGAGGACATCAGGGCCAAGGCGGAGGCGTGGGAGAAGGACGTGGCGGGCGTGCGGACGTCGCTGGAGCGGCACGCCACGCTGCTCGGCCTCGACGCCCCCGGCGAGGCCGCGCCCCGTCCGGCCATCCTGCGCGAGGCGGCCGCGCTGCTGGCCCGGCTGACCCGCCACGGCAGCGACGCCACCGCCCTCGTGCGGGAGCTGGCCACGGCCTCGTTCACCGCGTCGGAACGGGACCTGAGCACCGCCATGGGCAGCGCGGGCGAGGTGTTGCGCGCGCTGGACGACGCGGCCTGGCCGGCCCTCACCAACGTGCGGGGCCTGACCGGCCGTGAGGACGGTGTGGGCGACCGCGCGCGGCGGCTTTTCGACGAGATCGCCGTGGCCGCGCGTGCCTCCGAGTTCGAACGGTCGTTGGTGCCCGTGCTCGCCGAGTCCGGTGAGAAGGCCAACGCCATCATCAACGCGGCGCTGACCGTGGAGAACGTCTTCACGCCGCGCCGGCAGCCCGCGCCGGGGCCCGAGGACGTACGGATCGACCAGCCGGAAGTGGCCACGCACCACCCGGGGGCGCCGAACGGTCAGGTACCGCCGCCCGCCGAACCCGCCCCTGCCCCTGCCGGGCCGGGCGCGAACGGAACGTCCGCACGGACGCCCGGCACAGGGCGCCGGGTCGTCGCCTCCGCGGGGACGACCCCGCTGGAGGAACTGCTGGCGGGCGAACTGGCCGGGGTACGGGACGACATCCAGACCTTCCTCGCCGCGCACCCGGACGCCGCCGTCGAGATCAGCTGGCGTCCGGTACGGGCCGCCGAGGAGGCCGACGGAGCCGACTCCGCCGAGGGCGCAGGGGAGCCGCGCTGATGGGGGCGCGGCCGGCCGCCGGGCGGCGTGCCGTCGAGGTGCTGCTGGAGGCCGAGTTGTCCAGCGCCGACGTCCGGCGGCTGGTCCTCGTGGACGCCGTGTGGGCGGGCGCCGACGACGAGCGGGAATTCAGTGTCCGGGTCGGAGACCGGCAGCGGCGGGTCCACGTCACCGACCAGGACTCACCGCTCGGCATCGCCGATGCCTGGCGGCGCCACCTCACCGAGACCGACCCCGACGGCGACAGCGTTCTCGTCGTCACCGGCAGCGTCCCCGCCGATCAGCTCGGCTGGGACCTGCGGGGCCACGCGGTACGCCGTCGGCCGCTGGCCGTGGAGCGGACGGACATCGTCAAGCAGCTCTTCGGCGTCGGCGACCTCGACACCCGCATGGTGCGGGAGACCTGGCTGCTGGACGCCCTGCTGGAGTCCGAGCCACCGGGCGGCTGGCCCAAGGCCGGCTCCGTCCTCACCCTCGACCGGGCCCTGCGCGCCCTGCTCGCCGCACGGGTGGGGCTCGGTGACACTGCCGGCGAGACGCTGGACCTGGACGCCGACACCCTCTTCGAGTGGAGCCGCACACCCGTCGGGCCGCGGCGCTTCGCCGAGCTGCACGAGTCGGAGCGTGCCGGACTGACCGGCTGGCTGGAGCAGGTGGCCGGACCCGCGGCGCCCACCCTGCTCGCCCTCGCCGCCGACGGGCGCGGCGCGGACGCACTGCCGCTCGGCGCCCTGGCCTCCGCGGCCCTGACCTGTCCCGCGGCAGCGGACGCCGGATTCGCTCTCGGCACGCTCTTCGGCCGGGCTCTGGGCTCCTTCGACGCGCTGACGCCGTTCGCGGCGGCGGCCGGCGGCGTGCTGACACGCTGGATCGCCCAGGCGGAAGCGGGCGGCCCTGCCGGTGCCGACGCGCGCGTCCGGGTGCTGTCCGTGCTGGAACGGGCCGACCAACTCGCCGACAGCGCACGGCTCACCGACCTGCTGGCCGGGGACAGGCTGCTGCCCTCCGGCTACCGGAGCAGACTGCGCGCCGTCGCCGCCACACTCGACGGCCGGTCCGCCGCGGCACAGAGCGTCCTGCGAGAGCTGGCCGACCACCAGCTCGCCGCACTGCACGCGGATTCCACCGAGCGGGCCCGCACAGCGATCCGCCTGCTGCGGTGGCTCGACACCCCGGCGCCCGAGCTGACGTCGGTCGGCCAGAGCGTGCGCCTGCACGTCGAGTCCGCGGGCTGGACCGACCTGGCCGTGGGAATACTCGCCGAGGGGGACATCTCGCGCGACGGTGAGGTCTCGGACGCCTATCACCGGCTGATCGGCCGGGTGCGCGAGCGGCGGCGCCACATCGACGAGCAGTTCGCCGCGCTGCTCGCCACCTGGACGGAGCGCGCCTGTCAGCAGGCACCCAACGGGGCTCTCCTCATCGAGGACGTACTGGCGGAAGCAGCCGCGCCGCTCGCCCGGGACGGCGGCCGACCGCTGGTCCTGGTTCTGGACGGCATGAGCGCCGACGTAGCCGTCGAACTCGCCGCCGGTCTGGACCGGCGGGCCTGGACCGAGATCGTCCCTACCGCGCCGACGGGCCGCCGTCCCGGCCGGCTCGCCGCCGTGGCGATGCTGCCCACGGTCACCCGGCTCAGCCGGGCCTCACTGCTGTGCGGCGCCCCCACCGAAGGCGGCCAGGACACGGAACGCTCCGGCTTCACCGCGTTCTGGAAGAGGCGGCACCGTGACGCGGTCCTCTTCCACAAGGGCGGCTACGAAGGGACGGCCGGACACCGGCTCGCGCCCGAACTGCTCGGTGCGCTCGCCGACGAGCGCACCGTCGTCGGCGTGATCGTCAACACGATCGACGACGCGCTCGCCGACGGACGCGACAACGGGCGTGCCCGGTGGCGTCCGTCGGACATCGCCAAGCTGACCGACCTGCTCGACGCCGCCCTCGGCGCCGGCCGGCCCGTCCTGCTCGTCTCCGACCACGGACACGTCGTCGACCGCGGCCCCCGGGACACCGGCCCCACCGCCGCCGAGGGCGTGCGGGGAGCCCGGTGGCGCGCCGGCCCGGCCCGGCCCGGCGAGGTCGAACTGTCCGGGCCCCGCGTCCTGGCTTCGGGCGGGCGCATCACCGCCGCCTGGCGCGAGGACGTGCGGTACACCGCCCGTCAGGCCGGCTACCACGGCGGTGCCTCGCTCGCCGAGGCCACGGTGCCCGTCCTGGCGTTCGTTCCGGCGGGCAGCGAGATCCCGGCCGGCTGGACGGCCCTGCCCGCGGAGAACACCGCGCCCGACTGGTGGCGGGAAGGACACGAGACGGCGCAGCCGCTCAAGCCCGCGGCTGCTTCACGCGGCAAGGACGCACGGGCACGACAGCCGCAGACCGAAGGGCTCTTCCCGCAGCCGGGACACGGCACGCCCGGCGAGCGGACCGTGCGCAGCAAGCCGTACGAGGTGCAGCGCGAGTTCGTACGGAACGCACCGAGCGGTACGGCCGTCGCCGCCGCGCTCGACGCGCTGCTCGACGCGGGCGGCAAACTCTCCCCGGCCGCCGTGGCCTCGGCCGCCCAGTCCGCCACCGGCAAGTCGGAACGCAATCCGCAGCGGTTCGTCACCATGCTCGAACGACTGCTCAACATCGACGGCTATCCCGTACTGCAGCTGATCGAGTCCGGGCGCACCGTCCAGCTCGACAGGGAGCTGCTGCGGCAGCAGTTCCCGGAAGGTGACGCATCGTGAACGGCCCTCCCCGGTCCGACGGCCCCGGGATCAGTGCCGCCCGCGCCCGGGACGTCGTCGACGCGCTGCGCCGGGGCACCGTGCCCCAGCAGGGCCTAGGGCTGTTCGCGGTCGGGCTCGACCGCTTCGCCGACGCGCTCGACGACGACCTCGCCACGGCCGCCCGCGGCGGCTCGGCGTTCCACGCCCTGCGGGGCGAGTACGGCTCGGGGAAGACCTTCTTCGCCCGCTGGCTCGCCGAGCGCGCCAAGCGGCGCGGGCTGGCCGTCAGCGAGGTGCAGATCTCCGAGACCGAGACGCCGCTGCACCGCCTGGAGACCGTCTACCGCCGGCTCACGGAACGGCTGACGACGTCCACGCACCCCCCGTCCGCCCTGCGCGCGGTGATCGACTCCTGGTTCTACGCGCTGGAGGAGGAGGTCCTCGCCGCCGGCGAGGTGGACGAGGACGACGAAGCCGCGCTGGGCCGCGCCGTCGACGAGCTGCTGGAGCTGCGTCTGACGGAGGTGGCGCGCACCACACCCGCCTTCTCGGCGGCGCTCCGCGGCTACCGTACGGCGGTCGCCGCCGGCGACGGTGCCCGCGCCGAAGCACTGATCGCCTGGCTCGGTGGGCAGAAGTCCGTGGCCGCCGGTGCCAAGCGGGCGGCCGGAGTACGCGGCGACCTCGACCACTTCGCCGCGCTCGGATTCCTCCAGGGCCTGCTGACGGTACTGCGGGACTGCGGGCACCCCGGGCTCCTGCTCGTCCTGGACGAGGTGGAGACGCTGCAGCGGGTGCGCGGTGACGTGCGGGAGAAGTCCCTGAACGCGTTGCGCCAGCTCCTGGACGAGATCGACGCCAGCCGCTTTCCCGGACTGTTCCTCGTCATCACCGGCACGCCGGCCTTCTACGACGGGCAGCAGGGCGTACAGCGCCTCGCGCCGCTCGCCCAGCGGCTGGCGACGGACTTCAGCACCGATCCCCGCTTCGACTCCCCCCGCGCCGTCCAGCTCCGCCTGCCCGGCTTCGACCTCGCCTCCCTCGGCGACCTGGGTCGCAAGGTACGCCGGGTGTACGAGGCCACGGCCCACCACCCCGAGCGGGTAGCCGAGCGCGCCGACGACGCGTACCTCGACGAACTGGCCCGGGCCGTCACCGGATCACTGGGCGGGAAGGCCGGTATCGCCCCCCGGCTCTACCTCCGCAAGCTGGTGGCCGACGTCCTCGACCGGGTCGACACGTTCGGCGACTTCGACCCCCGTGCCCACTACACGCTGACGGTCAGGGCCGCGGAGCTGGACGAGGTGGAGCGCAACGCGGCCGCGAGCGCCGGGGACGTGGAGCTGGAGCTGCCGTGAGCGCCGACGTGCTGGACCTGCTCGACCCGATCCTCACCCACCACATCGTCAACACGCTCGGCTGGCGCTCCCTGCGGCCCCTTCAGCAGGAGGCCATCGGTCCACTGCTGGCCGGTCAGGACGCCGTGCTGCTGGCCCCCACGGCCGGCGGCAAGACCGAGGCCGCCGCCTTCCCGTTGCTGACCCGCGCCCAGCGGCAGGGGTGGAAGGGCACCGGGATCCTCTACGTCACGCCGCTCAAGGCACTCCTGAACAATCTGCACCCGAGGCTGGAGACATACACGGGCTGGGTGGGCCGGACGGCGGAGCTGTGGCACGGGGACGTCGCGAGCAGCCGACGCCGCCGCATCCTGGCGCAGCGCCCGGACGTCCTGCTGACCACGCCGGAGTCGCTGGAGGCGATGCTGGTCAGCACTCACGTGGACCACCGGTCGTTCTTCTCCGGGCTGCACAGCGTCGTGGTCGACGAGGTGCACGCCTTCGCGGGTGACGACCGGGGCTGGCACCTGCTCGCCGTACTGGAACGACTCCAGCGGCTCGTGGGACGGCCGCTCCAGCGCGTGGGTCTGTCCGCCACCGTCGGCAACCCCCGGGAACTGCTCGACTGGCTTCAGGGATCCGGGCGCGGCGAGCGGCCCGGACGGGTCGTTTCCCCCGGGGTGACGCTGCCCGGAGCCGAGCGCTCGGCTCCGGCGAACCCGCCGCCGGGCGATGTGGAACTGGACTACGTCGGGTCGGTGGCCAACGCGGCAACGGTGATCGCGGCTCTGCACCGGGGCGAGAAGCGTCTTGTGTTCTGCGAGAGCAGGCGAACGGTCGAGGAACTTGGCGAGCAGCTCCGCCTCCGGGGCGTCACCACGTTCCTCTCCCACGCCTCGCTCTCCACCGACGAACGACGGCGGGCCGAGCAGGCCTTCTGGGAGGCCCGGGACTGCGTGATCGTCTCGACGAGCACCCTGGAACTCGGGATCGACGTAGGTGACCTGGACCGCGTCATCCAGCTCGACGCGCCCGCCACCGTGGCTTCCTTCCTGCAACGCCTCGGCCGCACCGGGCGGCGTCACGGCACCCGCCGCAACTGCCTCTTCCTCGCTCTGGACGATGAGGGTCTCCTGGCCGCCGCCGCACTGCTCCTGGCCTGGTCGCGTGGCTATGTCGAACCGGTGACCCCACCGGGTGAGCCGCGACACCTCGTGGCCCAGCAGCTTCTCGCGCTCTGTCTCCAGGAGCACCGGGTCGGAGAGAACCTGTGGCAGGAGTGGTGGGGCGGCCTCGACCCGTTCGGCACCGCCGCCGAACCGGTCGTACGGCATCTGGTGGAACAGGGCTACCTGGAGCGGGACTCCGGCACGTTGTTCATCGGACCGGAGGCCGAGCGCCGGTTCGGCCACCGGCACTTCATGAACCTGACGGCTTCGTTCACAGCGCCCCCCGAGTTCACCGTGCTCAGCGGGCGGACGGAGATCGGCCGCACCGGTCCCGACCTGCTCACCGAGGAGACCGACGGCCCGCGCAAGTTGCTGCTGGCCGGCCGCAGCTGGCTGGTGACCTACATCGACTGGCGGCGCAGACGCTGCTTCGTGGAACCAGTGGACGAGGGCGGACGCGCCAAGTGGAGCGGCTCGGGGGCACATCGCGTCCGGTCCTTCACGCTGGCCCGCGCCGTGCGGGACGTGCTGCTCGGCGACGACCCGCCCGTGGTCCTGACTCGCCGGGCGGCGGCCGGATTGGCGGAGGCACGCGAGAAACACGCGGACGTGGTGCATCCGGCGGGCACCGTCATCACCCGTCGCGGAGCCAACGACGTGCGCTGGTGGACCTTTGCCGGCCATCGGGCGAACGCCACCCTCTCCGCGTCCCTGCCGTCGGTCGTTCTGCGGCACCGGCTCGTCGACGACCGGTTCGTGCGACTGCGCGACGACGTGACCGCGCCGTCGTGGCGGGCAGCGGTCGCGGACGCCGAGGCGGGTCTCACCCTGCCCGAGGTGGACCCCGGCGCGGTCCGCGGCCTGAAGTTCGCCGAAGCGCTCCCGCCGCGCCTGGCGGAGGCCACCCTCGCGGCCCGTCTGACGGACGAGGCGGGGGCCCGAGCAGTTCTCGCGGAGTCGGTGAGGTTCGTCA
This sequence comes from Streptomyces sp. cmx-10-19, assembly GCA_049998335.1. Classification (GTDB taxonomy): domain Bacteria; phylum Actinomycetota; class Actinomycetes; order Streptomycetales; family Streptomycetaceae; genus Streptomyces. Next base: position 144,762 of record JAEBFB010000014.1, on the reverse strand, counting down.
AGGGGATCGCCCCGTAGGGGGCGCGGGGTATTGCGCGAGCAACCACGACGGTGCCGCACCCGGCACCGAACTCGCCGGGGCAGACGTGAACCCGGTAGCAGGCGAACGCACGGTGCCCAGCACCCCCGTAGGGGCACTGGGCACCGTCCGGCTCAGCGCAGCGCTCAGTGGCTGTGGCCGTGGCTGTGGCCCGCGGCCGCCGGCTCTTCCTCTTCCTTCTTCTCGACGACCAGGGTCTCGGTCGTCAGCAGGAGGGAGGCGATGGACGCGGCGTTCTCCAGGGCGGAGCGGGTGACCTTGACCGGGTCGATGACGCCGGCCTTGACCAGGTCGCCGTACTCGCCGGTGGCGGCGTTGAAGCCCTGGCCCTTGTCCAGCTCGGAGACCTTGGAGGTGATGACGTAGCCCTCCAGGCCGGCGTTCTCGGCGATCCAGCGCAGCGGCTCGACGGCGGCGCGGCGGACGACCGCGACACCGGTGGCCTCGTCGCCGGTCTTGCCGAGGTTGCCCTCCAGGACCTTGACGGCGTGGACCAGCGCGGAGCCGCCACCGGAGACGATGCCCTCCTCGACCGCGGCGCGGGTCGCGGAGATGGCGTCCTCCAGACGGTGCTTGCGCTCCTTCAGCTCCACCTCGGTGGCGGCGCCGACCTTGATCACGCACACGCCGCCGGCCAGCTTCGCGAGGCGCTCCTGGAGCTTCTCGCGGTCCCAGTCGGAGTCGGTGTTCTCGATCTCGGCCTTGATCTGGGCGATGCGGCCCTCGACCTCGTCGCGCTTGCCGGCACCGTCGACGATGGTGGTGTCGTCCTTGGTGACGGTGATGCGGCGGGCGGTGCCGAGCACGTCCAGGCCGACCTGGTCGAGCTTGAGGCCGACCTCCTCGGAGATGACGGTGGCGCCGGTGAGGACGGCCATGTCCTGGAGCATCGCCTTGCGGCGGTCACCGAAGCCGGGGGCCTTGACGGCCACCGCGTTGAAGGTGCCGCGGATCTTGTTGACGACGAGGGTGGAGAGCGCCTCGCCCTCCAGGTCCTCGGCGATGATCAGCAGCGGCTTGGAGGCACCCGCCTGGATGACCTTCTCCAGCAGCGGCAGCAGGTCCGCGATGGAGGAGATCTTGCCCTGGTTGATGAGGATGTAGGGGTCCTCCAGGACCGCCTCCATGCGCTCCTGGTCCGTCACGAAGTACGGCGACAGGTAGCCCTTGTCGAAGGCCATGCCCTCGGTGAAGTCCAGCTCCAGGCCGAAGGTGTTGGACTCCTCGACGGTGATGACACCGTCCTTGCCGACCTTGTCCATCGCCTCGGCGATCAGCTCGCCGACCTGGCTGTCCTGGGCGGACAGACCGGCGACGGCGGCGATGTCGGACTTCTCGTCGATCGGGCGGGCGGTCGCGAGGAGCTCCTCGGACACGGCCTTGACCGCGGCGTCGATGCCCTTCTTCAGCAGCGCCGGGGAGGCACCCGCGGCGACGTTCTTCAGGCCCTCGCGGACCAGCGCCTGGGCCAGCACGGTGGCGGTGGTCGTACCGTCGCCCGCGATGTCGTTGGTCTTGGTCGCCACCTCCTTCACCAGCTGGGCGCCCAGGTTCTCGTACGGGTCCTCGATCTCGACCTCGCGGGCGATCGTGACACCGTCGTTGGTGATGGTGGGGGCGCCGAACTTCTTGTCGATGACGACGTTGCGGCCCTTGGGGCCGATCGTCACCTTCACCGTGTCGGCGAGCTTGTTGACGCCGCGCTCGAGGGCGCGACGGGCGTCCTCGTCGAACTTCAGGATCTTCGCCATGGGAGCGTGAGCCCTCTTCCGGAATACTTGGGGTTAAACGGCACTGCGCCCCGGGCGCCCGGCTTGATGTGGATCGCGGGGGCCAGGGGCGCAGCTGAGAAGCTGGGTGCTTCGGTGAACTACTTCTCGATGATCGCGAGCACGTCGCGGGCCGAGAGGACGAGATACTCCTCGCCGTTGTACTTCACCTCGGTGCCGCCGTACTTGCTGTAGAGCACGACGTCGCCGACGCTGACGTCGAGCGGAAGACGGTTGCCGTCCTCGAACCGGCCCGGGCCCACGGCCAGGACGACGCCCTCCTGGGGCTTCTCCTTGGCGGTGTCCGGAATGACCAGGCCCGAAGCCGTGGTCTGCTCGGCGTCGAGCGGCTGGACCACGATGCGGTCCTCGAGCGGCTTGATGGCAACCTTGGAGCTGGCGGTCGTCACGATCCGACCTCCCCCTTCGGAGATCTCACGGGGTTAACTGTCTGAGGTGGCGACCAGGTCGATCCGTCGTCGCGGGTGCCGGACCTGCCCGTCGCTGGTTGGCACTCTCCGGTGGGGAGTGCCAGAGCCGAGACTATGACTGCGATTAGCACTCGGTCAAGCGGAGTGCCAATGCCTGCGGCGCGTCGGGGGGTATTTCGTGGATATCGGCCCCGTGAGGCGCCCGGCGTCGCTGGGGGCCGCCGCCCCCAGGCCCCCGCTTTTCGGCCCGGCCGGCCTCGTCCTCGAACACCGGACGGGCCGAGCGATACCGACCGGCACCGAGGGCTCAGACGTAGTCCTCCAGGCGGGCCACCCTCAAGCCCTCCCCCTCGATCGTCGCCAGCAGGGCTTCCGTGCGGGATCTCAGGTCGCGGGCGATCGTGTCGTCCGGGGTGACGGCCACGATGTCGCCGGGGTGGAGGCGGTGGTCGCCGCGGGTGTAGGCGAGGGTGCCGTCGGGCCGGAGGGCGGCGCGCCACAGGACGACGGACGTGATGCCGCAGTCGGCGGCGGCGCGCAGGGTCGTCGTGTCGTACGTGCCGTGGGGCGGGCGGAAGAGGCGGGGGCGGACGCCGAAGCGGGCGGTGAGCTTGGTCTGCTGGCCGCAGATCTCGGCGCGCTGACCGGCGTAGGGCAGGCCCCGCAGGGAGCGGTGGTCCAGGGTGTGGTTCTGGAGGCTCGCGCCGACCGAACGCAGCCGCGCGAAGTGGCCGTACGCCGGTCCTGCGACCGTGTCGGTGAGGAAGAGGGTGACCGGGAGCCGGCGGGCGCGGAGCAGGTCGGTGAGGCCCGGGTCGTGCTCGGCGCCGTCCTCGTAGGTGAGGAAGACGACCCGGTCGGTGGTGCGGACGTGGTCCACGACGGGCGGCAGATCGGTGCCGGGAGCGGGTTCGCCGGCCGCGGGGCGCTGGGCGGGAGCGGTGAACTGGGCGCAGCCGGCGAGCAGTACGGCGGCCAGGGCGGCACCGGCCGGCCCGAACCGCCCCCGCCTCACAGGTAGTCCTCCAGCCTGGCCACCGCGTACCCCTCCTCGGTGACGCGGTCCAGGAAGCGGCGGACCATGTCGGTCATGGTGCCGTCCCAGTCCTCGCGGCCCCGGAAGTGGGTGAGGACGATGTCACCGGGGTGCAGGTCCCGGTCCCACTCGCGGTACTCCCAGTGGTCGACGTACACCTCCTCGCTCCAGATCGGGACGTACTCGATGCCGCAGGACTTGGCGGCGCGCAGGGTGTCGCGGTTGTAGTTGCCGAAGGGCGGGCGGAAGAGGACGGGGCGCTTGCCGTAGTGCCGCTCCATCACGTCCTGCATGCCGCAGATCTCCCGCTTCTGCTCCGCGTAGGAGAGGCCGGGGAGGTAGGGGTGGTTCAGGGTGTGGTTGTTGAGGGTGACGCCGCGGGCCTGCATCTTCTTGAAGTAGCCGTAGTCGTCCCTGATCTCCTCGTCGGTGAGGAAGACGGTGTACGGGATCTTCAGCTCGCTCATCATCCGCAGGAACGCCGGGTCCTTCTCGGCGCCGTCGTCGATGGTGAGGAAGACGATCTTCTCCTTGGTGGGGATCGTGGTGAAGACCGGCGGGAGGGCGTCCGTCACCTGGCCGTCCACCTCGAAGCCCTCGCGGGCCGTGATCTCCGGCTTCCCGGTGGGCGGCTTCGGGGCCGTCAGCGGGACCTGCTCCAGGTTCCAGCGCCGGGCGGCGGCCAGGGCCGCGCGGGCCTCGCGGGCCTCGCGGGCCTCGGCGGCGGCGTCGAGGGGGCGGGCCGGGGGTGCCTGCGCGGGCTGCTGGCCGGCGGCGCCGCGTACGCCGTGGCCCTCGTCCCGCGCGCAGCCGGAGGCGAGGGCGGCGACGAGGAGGAAGGCGGTGGCGGTGACGACACGGCCGCCGCGGACTCCGGGGTGGTGCGACCGAGTTCCGGTGCGGAGCGCCGGAGTTCCCGTGCGATGCGCCTGACATGAGAGCCTTTTGTCATTTTGTACGACTTCTCGCATGGTGCCGGATCTTCGCAGCCCCCGGCCCCCCGGCCCGGCCCGACACCGCGCCGGAGGCACAACCATCCACCGACTGGCCCACAATGACCCGGTGAACGACCTCGACGCCCTCCGCATCCTGCTCACCCCCGAAGGCCGCGCGCTCCTCGGCGAGGTGCGCGACACCGACCCCGCGCGGGAGCTGGGCGTCGCGACCCGGCTGCGCCGCACGCACCCCGCCGAGCTGGTGTCGGCGGCGCTGGGGCAGGCGCGGCTGCGGCAGCGGGCGGTGGCGAAGTTCGGCGGCGAGGACGCCGGGCGGATGTTCTTCACGCCCAACGGGGTCGAGCAGTCGACGCGGGCGAGCGTGGCGGCGTACCGGGCCGCGCGGCTGACGGCGCTCGGCGTGACCTCGGTCGCCGACCTGTGCTGCGGGATCGGCGGCGACGCGATCGCGCTGGCCCGCGCCGGGATCCGGGTGCTGGCGGTCGACCGGGACCCGGCGGCTGCCGCGGCGGCCCGTGCCAACGCCGAGGCGCTGGGGCTGGAGGGGCTGATCGAGGTGCGCGAGGCGGATGTCACCGAGGTCGGCACGGGCGGCTACGACGCCGTCTTCGTCGACCCGGCGCGCAGGGGCGGGCGGGGCAGGATCTTCGACCCCGAGGCGTACTCGCCGCCCCTGTCCTGGGCCGTCTCGGCCGCCCGTACGGCGTCCCGCGCCGCCGCGCTGAAGGTCGCGCCCGGCATCCCGCACGAGGCGGTGCCCGAGGACGCCGAGGCCGAGTGGATCTCCGACGGCGGGGACGTGAAGGAGGCGGTGCTGTGGTTCGGCACGGGCGCCGGGTCGGGGTCCGTACGCGCCACGCTGCTGCCGGGCCCGCGCACGCTGCTCGGCACCGGTCTGCCCGACCCGCGGGTGCGCCCGCCCGGCCGGTACCTGTACGAGCCCGACGGCGCCGCCATCCGCGCCCACCTGGTCGCCGAGGTGGCCGCCGAGGTCGGCGGCGGGCTGCTGGACGCCACCATCGCGTACGTCACCGCCGACGCCCTGCTGCCGACCCCGTACGCGACGGCGTACGAGATCACCGACGTGCTGCCCTTCAACGTCAAGAAGCTGCGGGCGCTGCTGCGGGCGCGCGGGGTCGGCACGCTGACCGTGAAGAAGCGGGGCTCGGCGGTGGAGCCGGAGGAACTGCGCAGGAAGGTCAGGCCCGAGGGGCCGAACGCGGCGACGGTCTTCATGACCCGGGTCGCGGGGGCGCCGACGATGCTGATCGGGCATCCGGCGCATTGAGCCGGCTCTGCGGGAGGACCCCTCAGCGCAGCGATTCCCACAGGTCGCGCGCGTCCGGTTCGCGGGCCACCACGCGGTTGCCGTCCGAGGGCGCCGGCCGTACGGGCATCGTCACCGTGCGCACGTCGGCCGCCGACAGGCCGGAGAGGCTGCGGCCGAGGCCGGTCAGTTCGCCCAGGGAGTCCAGGCCGGTGTCGGTGGTGAGGCTGCCGGTGACCGCGTCGGCGACCTGGTAGAGGCGCGCGGGGTCGGTGAGCAGGTCGGTGGCGGCGACCTGCTCCAGCAGGGCCTTGACGAGCTTCTGCTGGAGTCCTATCCGGGCGAGGTCGCTGCCGCCGGCCAGCCCGTAGCGGGTGCGGGCGAGGCCGAGGGCCTGGGTGCCGGTGAGGTGGTGGGTGCCGGCGTCGAGGTGGAGGTGGCTCTTGTCGTCGTCGATGTCGGTGTCCGTGGTGACGGTGACCCCGCCGAGCGCGTCCACCAGCCTGGCGAAGCCGGAGAAGTCGATCTCCATGTAGTGGTCCATGCGGACGCCGGTGAACGACTCGACGGTCTTGACCGCGCACACCGGGCCGCCCAGCTCGTAGGCGGTGTTGAACATCGCGCCGCTCGACGCCCGGGTCCGCCCGCCCGACGGCAGCGGGCAGGACGGCCGGTCGACGAGGGTGTCGCGCGGGATGCTGACGACGGTGGCGGCGCTGCGGCCGGCGTCGAGGTGGACGACCATCGCCGTGTCGGACCGGGCGCCCCCGCTGTCGCCGCCGCCCAGCTTCCGGTTCTGCGCGCCGCTACGCGAGTCCGAGCCGAGGACCAGGAGGTTCAGGGCGCCGGTGGGCACCGGGGACGCGGAGGGCGAGGCGGAGGGGACGGCGACCGGGCGCGCGGGGCGGTCGTCACCGAGGGCGCCGTCGATGTCGACGCTTGTGATGTTGCCGCTCAGGTGCCAGTACGCCCAGCCCGACGCGGCGGCTCCGAGCAACAGGGCGCCCGCCAGGACCAGTCCGGCCGCCCGCAGGCCCCTCGCCCGCCCGCTCCGCCCGTCCGCCATGCGCCCGCCCCCGCCCGTGCCGGTCCCGTCGCGTCCCCACCCGCCTGCCCCGTCACGAGGAACATAGGTCCGAATTGTTGCGACGAGACCGCTCGGGCCGACATTCTGCGGAAATTCTCAGACTCACCGGGTCGGCCGGGGCGGCCGTGCTGCTGCGCACCTCCAGGCTGGTGACCAGTTCCACCCGGGTCGCCGACGCGCAACCCGCGTCCCGCCCGAGGTCCGGCACCAGCCGCGCCGCCGTCTCGGCCATCTCCGTCAGCGGCTGCCGTACGGTCGTCAGCGGCGGCCCCACCCAGCGGGCCACCGGCAGATCGTCGAACCCGACCACGCTGAGGTCCTGCGGGATGCGCAGCCCCAGCTCGCGGGCGGCCTCGTACAGGCCGAGCGTCTGGAGGTCGTCGCCGGCGAAGACGGCGGTCGGCCGGTCGGGGCGGCGCAGCAGCTCCAGGCCCTGCCGGTAGCCGGCCCCGTGGTGGAAGTCGCCGGTCACGACGAGGCCGGGGTCGACCGGCAGCCCGGCCGTCTCCAGGGCGGCCCGGTAGCCGTCGACGCGGGCGCGGCCGCACATCATGCGGGCGGGTCCGCTGATCGCGCCGACACGGGTGCGGCCGAGGTCGATCAGGTGCCGGGTAGCGGCTGGTCCGCCCTGCCAGTCGGTGGCGCCGATGGAGGGCACGTCGGCGCCGGGGTCGCCCGCCGGGTCCATCACTGCGAAGGGGATGGAGCGGCTGGTGAGCAGGGCGCGCTGGGAACCGTCGAGGTCGGACAGGACGAGGATCGCACCGTGCGGACGCCGGGCGGCGACCTGGTCGGCCCAGGTCAGACCGGGGGTGAGCCGGCCGGCACTCATGGAGAGCACGACTGAGCCCGGCGTCCCGCGCCACGTTCTCGACGCCCCGGATGACCTCCGTCGCCCGGGCGCTCTCCAGCTCGTGGAAGACCAGGTCGATCAGCGGCGACCGGCTCGACTCGGCCCGCCGGCGCCGGTAGCCGTGCCCGCGCAGCAGCTCCTCCACGCGGGCCCGCGTCCCGGGCGCGACATCGGCCCGCCCGTTCAGCACCTTCGAAACAGTCGGCGCCGACACCCCGGCCTCCCGAGCGATCTCGGCCAGGGTCGCGGACCGCGCGGCCCGCTTCCGCACGGGGCTGTCCGCGGGCTGAGAGGAGGTCGTGGCGGCGATCGCAACCCCGGCGCCTCACCGGGCGAAGGGGCCGGCCGGGAAGGAGTCACCGAAACATGCACTCCGGATACCGAAATCACGCGCCCCGGCGGCACCTGTGTCGCACGCCCCTCAGCCGTCCTCCGCCGACTCGAACCGCCAGCGGTGTACCGCCCGGGTGACCAAGTCGGCGGGCGGCTCGGGAAGTTCGGGGAGGTCCGCGTCGTAGGCCGCGTTCCACCAGGTGATGACCAGGACGCGCTCCTGGGGGGCGCGGAGGGTTTCGCGGCGGAGGGGGGCAGGGGTGAGGGGCTGGGCTCGGGTCCAGGCCAGGAGGGCCTCGCCGCGACCGGGGACCGCGCGGGCCTCCCACATCAGCGCGACCGTCACGAGTACAGGTTCTCCTTGCTGACCTCGTGCACGTGGTCGTGGCTGTGGCGGTGGCCGCTGCCCGGGACGTGCGGGTCCGTGACCGGGAGGGACGAGTCGGCCGACAGGTCCCAGTCGGAGGCCGGCCGGCCCCGGGCGACCATCTCTGCGCCGAGGGCGGCGACCATCGCGCCGTTGTCCGTGCACAGCTTGGGCCGGGGCACCCGCAGCCGGATGCCGGCCGCCTCGCAGCGCTCCTGGGCCAGGGCGCGCAGCCGGGTGTTGGCGGCCACGCCGCCGCCGATCATCAGGTGGTCCACGCCCTCGTCCTTGCAGGCCCGCACCGCCTTGCGGGTCAGCACGTCGACGACCGCCTCCTGGAAGGACGCGGCCACGTCGCGCACCGGCACGTCCTCCCCCGCCGCCCGCCTCGCCTCGATCCAGCGGGCCACGGCCGTCTTCAGCCCGGAGAAGGAGAAGTCGTACGCCGCGTCGCGCGGACCGGTGAGGCCGCGCGGGAAGGCGATCGCGTTCGGGTCGCCCTCGCGCGCGTACCGGTCGATGACCGGGCCGCCGGGGAAGCCGAGGTCCAGCACGCGGGCGATCTTGTCGAAGGCCTCGCCTGCCGCGTCGTCGACGGTGGCGCCCATCGGCCGGACGTCGGAGGTGATGTCGGTGGACAGCAGGAGGGAGGAGTGCCCGCCGGAGACCAGCAGCGCCATCGTCGGCTCGGGCAGCGCGCCGTGCTCCAGCTGGTCGACGCAGATGTGCGAGGCGAGGTGGTTGACGCCGTACAGCGGCTTGCCGAGCGCGTAGGCGTACGCCTTGGCCGCCGAGACGCCGACCAGCAGGGCGCCGGCCAGGCCCGGTCCGGCGGTGACGGCGACGCCGTCGAGGTCGCGGGCGCTGACCCCGGCCTCCTTCAGGGCGCGCTCGATGGTGGGGACCATCGCCTCCAGGTGGGCGCGGCTGGCCACCTCCGGGACGACGCCGCCGAAGCGGGCGTGCTCGTCGACGCTGGAGGCGATCGCGTCGGCCAGCAGGGTGGTACCGCGGACGATGCCGACGCCGGTCTCGTCGCAGGAGGTCTCGATCCCCAGGACGAGGGGTTCGTCGCGTGAGTCAGGCATGGTCGGTTCCTCGTTCGGTTCCCGGTACGGAGGTGGAGGGGTCGGTCAGGCGCATCACCAGGGCGTCCACGTTCCCCGGCTGGTAGTAGCCGCGCCGGAAGCCGATGGGCTCGAAGCCGAAGCGCTCGTACAGGCGCTGCGCGCGGGTGTTGTCCACCCGGCACTCCAGCAGCACCTCGGTGCACTCGAAGGCGGTCGCGGCGCCCAGCAGCTCGGTCAGCAGCCGGGCGCCGAGCCCGGTGCCCCAGTGGTCGCGGGCGACGGCGATGGTCTGGACGTCGGCCTGCTCACCGGAGGCGACCAGGCCCGCGTACCCGACGATCCGGCCGTCCTGCTCGGCCACCATGTACCGCCGGGTGGCGCCGGAGCCGCGGGCGTGGGCCAGCTCGGACCAGAACATCCCCCGCGACCAGGCGTCCTCGGGGAACAGCTCCCGCTCCATCAGGAGCACGGGGTCGATGTCCCACCAGCGCATCTCGCGCAGGCCGGCCGCGGCGGTGGCGGTGCCAGCGGCGGTGTCGGTCCCGGTCACTTGGGGGTGACCACCTTGTAGTTCCTGGGGACCTGCGCGTCGGGCCGGCGCAGGTACAGCGGCCGGGGCGCGGGCAGCTCCTCCCCCGCCGCGAGCCGCTCGGCGGCCAGGGACGCCAGGGCGGCGGCGGACACGTGCTCCGGCTCGTGCGCCTTCGGGAAGGTGTCCGGGTAGAGCAGGGCGCCCGCGCCGACGGCCGGGAGCCCGGCGACCTGATCGGCGAGGTCGGCGGGGCGGTCGACGGCCGGGTCGGTCAGGCGGGTGCGGGAGTCGGCGTACCGCGCCCAGTAGACCTCCTTGCGGCGGGCGTCGGTCGCCACCACGAAGGGGCCCTCCAGGTCGGCGGCGTAGGCGAGGCCGTCCAGCGTGCACACGCCGTGCACCGGCACGCCGAGGGCGAGCCCGAAGGTGTCCGCGGTCATCAGACCGACGCGCAGCCCGGTGTACGGGCCGGGGCCGATGCCGGCGACGACGCCGGTGACGGCGTCCAGGCCGAGGCCGGCCTCGGCGAGCACCCGGTCGACGGCGGGCAGCAGCAGCTCACCGTGGCGGCGGGCGTCCACCTGGCTCGACGAGGCGATGACGTCCGTACCGTCGTGCAGGGCGACGGTCACGGCGGGCGTGGCGGTATCCAGAGCGAGCAAGAGCACGCAAACAGCCTACGGCGCCGCGCGCGCCGTGCCGGACGCCCTGTGGACGACCAGCACCGCGTGGACACGCCCTGTGGACAACTCCGTCACCCCTCCCCCGGCGCCTTCCGCACCCCGTGTCGCCCCGCGCGATCGCATGGTCACGGACTGCTACCGTCGCCGGACACACGTGCCCGTACGACGACGAGGTGGTCGCCCGTGCCCAGCAGCAGCGCCGTCATCGTCACCGGCCTCACCGCGGCGGCCCTCGCGACGGTCGGTGTCCTCGCCTACCAGGCCTCGGCGAACGTCCCCGCCGACCTCGGCCGCGCCCACGCGAGCAGCTCGCCCGCGCCCGGCGCCTCCAAGGCACCCCGCGACCGCACGCACCCGGACGCGCTGCCGGCGGGGTCCGGCAGGGGTGAACGGGTGGTGTACTCGGTGGACGACGACCGGGTGTGGCTGGTAGGCGCGGGCGACCGGGTGCGACGCACCTTCGAGGTCACGCCGAGCACGGTGGACCCGGCGCCGGGCACCTACACCGTCACCTCCCGCGCCAACCGGATCACCGGTTCGGACGGCGTCCCGGTCGAGCACGTGGTGCGCTTCGCGAGCGCCCAGGGCGTGGTGATCGGGTTCAGCGCGGCGGTGGACGGCTCGACGGCGAAGCCGCACCCGGGCGAGCGGACGGGCGGCATCCGGGAGTCCCGCGAGGACGGCGACGCGATGTGGAACTTCGCCACGATCGGGCAGCAGGTCGTGGTCGTGCCCTGACGCACGGACCCGTCTCCGGAAGACTGCTAGGCCGCCTCGCGGTGGACCCGCGCCGCGGGCCCGAGCGTCTCCGGATCCGGGACGCGCGGCGGCGTCGAGACCGCCGCGGCCGCGGCGCAGGACGCGAGCAGGTCGTGCATGGACACCCCGGCGAGCGCGGGCGGCTGCGGCCTCGGGCGGGGCTGCGGCGTGGTCTCGGACATGGACGCCTCCTGAAGGTCGGGGGCGGCGCAGTAAGGCATGCCTAACTACGAGCTGGATACCATGTGACCACGCGCAAGACCCGCAACGCAATATCTTCCCGACGTCTTGTCGGCACGTCCCCGCCGGGGAGCCCCGCTCCGGCCGGCGGGCTCAGACCGCGAGCACACCCAGGTCGACCGCCGCCCAGCGCGCCCCGAGCCCGGTCACCGTCACGTGCCGCGCCTCGTCCGCGGTGTCGCCCACGGCCCGGTCGATGCGGAACGACAGGCGCTCCTCGGTCAGCTCCTCGACCTTGCCCTCGCCCCACTCCACGACGATCACCGAGTCGGACAGGGAGACGTCGAGGTCGAGGTCCTCCATCTCGTCCAGGCCGCCGGAGAGCCGGTAGGCGTCGACGTGCACGAGCGGCGGACCGTCGCCGAGCGAGGGGTGCACGCGGGCGATCACGAAGGTCGGGGAGGTGACGGCCCCGCGCACGCCGAGGCCCTCGCCGAGGCCGCGGGTGAGCGTCGTCTTGCCCGCGCCCAGCTCGCCGCTGAGCATCACCAGGTCACCGGCGCGCAGCAGTTCCGCGAGTCTGCGGCCCAGGTCCCGCATCTGCTCGGGGGAGGTGACGGTGATCTCGGTCTCGACCGGCCCGGCCTCCGCCGGAATCTTCGCGTTAGCGGACTTTTCCATCGTCACTCACTTGCGGTAGTTGAATGATTACGCTCGGCACGGGGCCGGTTCGGGCTGGACCGCAGCTCGAAAGCTGGAAGCCGCTTCCCCTTCAGGAAGAGGCGGAGTCGCAGCCCTCCACGGTAGCCGTGGACGGCACCGCCCCGGCGCGGGCGAGCAGATCAGCGAGGCGATCTGTGACGACTGCCGGGTGCTCCAGCATGACCAGGTGCCCGGCGTCCGGCACCAGTACCAGCTCGGCGCCCGGCAGGATGTCGGCGATCGCCTCGCTGTGCTCGCTGGGCGTCACGAGGTCCCGCACCCCGGCCAGCACCAGCACCGGCAGGCCGGCGAAGCGGGCGAGGGCGTCGGTCTTGTCGTGGTCGTCGAAGGCCGGGTAGTACTCGGCGACCACGTCGATCGGCGTCGACTCGATCATCCGCTCGGCGAAGCGCGCCACGGCCGGGTCCACGTCCCGGGACGCGAAGGAGTACCGCTTGATGATCCCGGCGAAGAGGTCCGCCGTCGCGCGCCGCCCCTTCTCCACCAGCTCGGCCCGCTGCCCCAGCGCCTTCAGCACGCCCGGCAGCACCCGCCGCACCGCGTTGACGCCGGCCACCGGGAGTCCGAAGTTGACCTCGCCGAGCCGCCCGGAGGAGGTGCCGACCAGGGCGACGCCGACGACGCGGTCGCGGATCAGGTCGGGGAAGCCGTCGGCGAGGGCCATCACGGTCATGCCGCCCATCGAGTGGCCGACCAGCACGATCGGGCCCTCGGGGGCGGCCGCGTCGATGACGGCCTTGAGGTCGCGGCCCAGCTCCTCGATGGTGACCGGCTCGCCGTCCCGTGTCTGGGCGACGCCCCGTCCGGACCGGCCGTGGCTGCGCTGGTCCCAGTACACGGTGCGGACGACGCCCCGCAGCGCGGCCCGCTGGAAGTGCCAGGAGTCCTGGTTGAGGCAGTAGCCGTGGCTGAAGACGACGGTCACGGGGGCGGGCGCCCTGCGGCCGAACAGCCGCCGGCGGCGCCGGGTGAGGTCGGACTCCGCCTCCGGGTCGACGTCGTCGACCTCGTAGTACAGCTCGGTGCCGTCGTCGGCGTACGCCTTGCCGGGGGTGCCGCGCAGTCCGCCGTACGGGCCCGCCGAGTCGAGGGCGAGGCGGGCCTTCTGGCGCATGCCGCGTCCGACGGTGAGCCGTTCCACCGCCACACCGGCCGCGGCGCCGGCCGCGACCACGCCTATCGCCACACCGGCGATGCCGGTCGCCCGGCGCCAGCCGCCGGCGGCGACCTCGGCGGCGGCCTCCGTTGCGGAGGTGACGGCCACCGCGACGGCCTCCGCGTTGCTCTCGCTCACGTGCCCCCCTCCCCTTCACCCGACCGCTGTAGCGGATACCCGCGGGTATCCGCCGATTCACCTGAACGCGCGTGGTCCGTGCCCGCGCGTGGCCCGCCGCGGGCCTGCCGTGTCACTCGTTGACGTGGACGCGCGGGACGCGTGGTCCGATCCGGGTGACGATCTCGTACCCGATGGTGCCCGCCGCCTGCGCCCAGTCCTCGGCGGTGGGCTCGCCCCGGTCGCCGGGCCCGAACAGGACGGCCTCGGTGCCCGGTTCGGGCCGGTCGCCGCCGAGGTCGACGACGAACTGGTCCATCGCGATCCGCCCCGCGACGGTGCGCCACTTGCCGTCGACCAGGACCGGGCCGGTGGAGGAGGCGTGGCGCGGGACGCCGTCCGCGTAGCCGAGCGGGACGAGGCCGAGGGTGGTGTCGCCGGGGGTCGTGTAGTGGTGCCCGTAGCTGACGCCGTGGCCGCCGGGGACGCGCTTGACCAGGGCCAGGGCGGCGGTCAGCGTCATCGCGGGGCGCAGCCCGAAGTCGCCCGGGACGCCGACCTCGGGGCTGGGCGAGATGCCGTAGAGGGCGATGCCGGGCCGGACGAGGTCGAGATGGGACTCGGGGAGGGTGAGCGTGGCCGGCGAGTTGGCGATGTGCCGCACGTCGGGGCGGACGCCCGCGCGCTCGGCGTACGCCGTCATCTCGCGGAAGCGGGTGAGCTGGGCGGCGATGGAGGGGTCGCCGGGCTCGTCGGCGCGGGCGAAGTGCGACCAGAGCCCGGTGACGCGCAGCACCCCCTCGGCCTCGGCCCGCAGGGCCGCGCGCACGAGTTCCGCCCAGTCCTCACCGGGCTGGCAGCCGCCCCGGCCCAGCCCGGTGTCGGCCTTGAGCTGCACGCGCGCGGGCAGCCCGGCCGCGCGCGCGGCCGCCGTGACCTCCTCCAGGGCCCACATCCCGCTGACGGACACGTCCAGTCGCGCCTCGACGGCCTCGCGCCAGGGCCCGCCGGGCGTCCACAGCCAGCACATGATCCGCAGGTCGTCCGGCAGCCCGGCCCGCGCGCGCAGGTCGAGGGCCTCCTGCGGAGTGGCGGTGCCGAGCCAGGTGGCGCCCGCCGCGACGGCCGCGCGGGCGCAGGGGATCGCGCCGTGGCCGTACCCGTCGGCCTTGACGACGGCCATGAGGGCCGCTCCGGGGGCGCGTTCGCGCAGGGCGCGTACGTTGGCCCGCACGGCGGCCAGGTCGATCTCGGCGCGGGCCCGCAGTGCCGCGGCCCGCCGAGCAGCTGTCTCACTCATCGTGTGCCCAGTCTCTCAGAGCCCTCGACCGGCGCCGCCTGCCCGGACCCCGCCCGCCAGTGGTTAGGGTGCCCGCCATGGGCATCATCGGGGTCGGGATCGACGTGGCCGAGATCGAGCGGTTCGGGACGTCGCTGGAACGCACCCCGGCGCTGGCGGACCGGCTGTTCCTGGAGAGCGAGTTGCTGCTGCCGAGCGGGCACCGCCGGGGCGTCGCCTCCCTCGCGGCCCGCTTCGCGGCCAAGGAGGCCCTGGCCAAGGCCCTCGGCGCCCCCGCGGGCCTGCTCTGGACGGACGCGGAGGTCTACGTCGAGGACACCGGCCGCCCGCGCCTGCGCGTGAGGGGGACGGTGGCGGCCCGCGCCGCCGAACTGGGCGTGACGTCGTGGCACGTGTCGCTGAGCCATGACGCGGGGGTGGCGTCGGCGGTGGTGATCGCGGAGGGGTAGGGGCGGCGGGGCGGGTCTCCCCCGGCACGGGGGTGTGCCGGGATGGGACACGGGGGCGGGCCGGCGCCGGTGCTCGGTGCAGGGGCGCGGGAGGGCGTACGGCGCCAGGGTGCCGGTGCGTGTGCGGGGGCGCGGGGAGACGTACGCCGCGCGCGTCCCAGGCGTCCGTCTGAGGGCTGGCGCGCCGGTACGAGGCGCGGGACCGGGGGGCGTACGCCGCTCATGATGCGGGGCGCGGCGGGCGTACGCGGCTCGTGCCGCGGGTGGCGCGGACGGCTGAGCCGCCGGTGCGTGCCCCGGGCCCTCGCCGACAGGCAGGCAGGCGGCGCGGCTACGGACTCCGGGGGCGCGGGGAGCTGTACGCGGCCCGAGCGCTCGTCGTGGGCGGCCGGTGCACAGGCCCGCCGGTGCGTGTTCCCGGCGTACGGGGAAGACTCGACGGCATGCGGACTGCGTACAGCGTGGAGACGGTCAGGAACGCCGAACGGGAGCTGATGGCCCGGCTCCCGGAGGGGGCGCTGATGCAGCGGGCCGCGGCCGGGTTGGCCGCCGCCTGCGCGGAGGTGCTCGGCCGGGTGGCCGGGCGGGTCTACGGCAGCCGGGTGGTGCTGCTGGTCGGCAGCGGCGACAACGGCGGCGACGCCCTGTACGCCGGCGCGCGCCTCGCCCGCCGGGGAGCGGGCGTGAAGGCTGTGCTCCTCACCCCGGACCGGGCGCACGCCGGCGGCCTGTCGGCCCTGCGCCGGGCGGGCGGCCGTACGACGACGGGCGACGAGACCGGGGCGGTGGACCTGATCACCCGCGCCGACCTCGTCCTGGACGGCATCGTCGGCATCGGCGGCAAGGGCGGCCTGCGCGAGCCGGCGGTACCGCTCGCCGACGCGGCCGCGCGCTCCCGGGCCGCCGTGGTCGCCGTGGACCTGCCGAGCGGGGTGGACGCGGACACGGGCCGGGTGGAGGGCCCGGCCGTCCGCGCGGACCTCACCGTCACGTTCGGCACCCACAAGCCGGCGCTGCTGATCGACCCGGCACGGGAGTACGCCGGGTCGGTCCGCCTGGTGGACATCGGGCTGCCGCTGCCGGCCGAGGCGGCGGAGCTGGAGGCGTTGCAGCACGCGGACGTGGCGCGGCTGCTGCCGGTGCCGGGGGCGGAGAGCGACAAGTACCGGCGCGGGGTGGTGGGCATCGCCGCCGGGTCGGCCCGCTATCCGGGGGCGGCGGTACTCGCCGTCGCGGGCGCGCTGCGGGGCGGGGCGGGGGCGGTGCGGTACGTCGGTCCGGCGGGGGACGCGGTGATCGCCCGCTTCCCGGAGACCCTCGTGTCCGACCAGGGGCCCGAGCGGGCGGGGCGGGTCCAGTCCTGGGTCGTCGGCCCGGGCGCCGGTGACGACGCGGCGACGGTGGCGGAGGTGCTGGCGGCGGAGGTGCCGGTACTGATCGACGCGGACGGCCTGCGGCTGGCCGACCCGGACGCGGTCCGCGCCCGTACGGCGCCGACGCTGATGACCCCGCACGCGGGTGAGGCGGCGGCTCTCCTGGGCGTCACCCGCGAGGAGGTGGAGGCCGCCCGCCTCACCTCGGCCCGCGAACTGGCCTCCCGCTACGGGGCGACGGTCCTCCTCAAGGGCTCGACCACCCTGATCGCCTCCCCCGGCGGCGGCCCGGCCCGCGCCAACGCCACGGGCACGTCCTGGCTCGCCACGGCGGGCAGCGGCGACGTCCTCTCCGGCCTGGCGGGCTCGCTGCTGGCCACGGGCCTGACGGCCCGCGACGCGGGCAGCACCGCGGCCTATCTCCACGGCCTCGCGGGCCGCCTCGCCTCGACGGGCGCCCCCGCGGGCGCGCACGACGTGGCAGGGGCGATTGGGCGGGCCTGGCGGGACGTACGGGGGGAGTGAGCGGGGGGACTTGAGTCTCCCGTAGGGGGAGACGCGAGGGTGGGGGCATGGAAGGCGACACGCTCTACTCGATCGGTGAGCTGGCTCGGCGGACCGGTCTCACGGTCAAGACCATCCGGTTCTACTCCGATCGGGGCATCGTGGCGCCGGCGGACCGCAGCCCGGCCGGCTACCGCAGGTACGGCACCGACGCCGTCGCACGCCTGGCCCTCGTACGCACTCTTCGCGAGCTGGGCCTGGACCTTCCCACGATCCGCGGGGTCGTGGACCGGGAGGTCTCGCTGCCCGAGGTCGCCGCGACGCACGCCGAGGCGCTGGCGGTGCAGATCCGCGTCCTGCGCCTGCGGCGTGCGGTGCTGACCGCGGTGGCCGAGCGCGGGTCCACCCCGCAGGAGGCGGAACTCATGCACCAGCTGGCCCAGCTCTCCGAGGACGGGCGCCGACGCCTGACCGGCGATTTCCTCGACGCCGTCTTCGGTGGTCCTGGCGCGGCTCCCGCCTTCGCGGGCGCCCTGCGCTCGATGACCCCCGACCTGCCCGACGACCCCGACGCCGGACAGATCCTGGCGTGGGTGGAGCTGGCCGAGCTGTCCCGGGACCCGGACTTCCGCGCGGGCATGCGGCGGATGGTCGAGGACCTCGCGGCCGAGCAGGCCGGGAGCGGCGCGGTGGGACCGCGTCGCGACATCGCCGCAATCGCCCGCGACCAGGTCCGCCCGGCCCTGGCCGCCGGTATCGCCCCGGACACGCCCGCCGCCGAACCGGTCGTCGCCGGGCTCACGGCGCGCTACGCGCTCCTCCTCGGCCGCCCCGACGACATCGAGCTGCGGCGTCGCCTGACGATCCGGCTCGGAAACCTGAACGACCTCCGCAGAGAGCGCTACGCGCGGTTGCTCGCGGTGGTGAACGGCTGGCCGGCCCCGGAGGACCTGACGCCGGTGTTCGACTGGTCCGTCCAGGCCCTGCGAGTCCACACACGGTCATGACGGGGCGGCTACCGGACAGCAAGGGCCGGACACGCTCGGCCTGCACGCCGCCCCCGGCTCCCCCGGATGCCGGCCTCAGCGCCCCGCCCTTCCCGCCCGTCGCCTTCGGCACCTTTCTCGACGCGCGGAAACAAACCGACCCCTACGGGACGATCACCACGGGTGCGGTCTGCGGCCGGTGCCTCCGGGCCCTGGGTCCGCGCCTGGACCACCACTTCTGGGCGGGTTCCTCGACCCACCGGTACAGCGCATACGCCAGGAGCTGGGAGACCAGGAACGTTCCCAGGAGGAAGACGATCGCCTCGTTCCCGGGCGCCATTCGATGCGGCCAGTACTCACGGATGAACTGGTTGACGGTCTGGTGCACCAGGTAGAAGGCGTAGGAGCTGGCACCGAGCACGATCAACAGGGGATTCGTCAGCAGCCGTGACCGTCCCGCGGCCTCCTGCTGCACGCAGGCGACGATCAGCAGCGCGGACAGCACCGCGATCACCGGGCGCACCGTGCATTCCACCTGGTGGGTGATGAACGGACCGGACCAGTCGGCCGCTCGCGTGAAGAGGACGGCGTACACGAGGAGCGCGGCCACCACCACGACGGGGCGCAGCGGGACGCGGTGACCCCGGCGCAGGGCGATGGCGAACGCGACACCGACGAGGAACTGCGGCAGGTAGACCACGGGGTGCCGCATGGCCCAGGAAGCGTCGTGCGCGTTCAGGTAGTGGTCGACCGCCCCGTGCACCGCCCACATCGCGACGAGGCCGGCGACCGTGACGACGGCGAGGGTCCTCGTCCGCCACGCGCGCAGTCGCCCGATGAACAGGGGGAAGAGAGCGTAGAAGAGCAACTCCACGCTGAGTGTCCACGTGACCGGGTTGCCCGGGAGCGTGGGCATCGCGTTCGGCAGCCATGCCTGCAGCAGCAACAGCGAGGAGACGAAGCTGACCGCGTCGGTGTGGTCGTTGCCCATGCCGTAGAACACGGCGACGGCCGCGACGGCGGCGACCAGATGTGCCGGATAGATGCGGCCCATCCGGCGCCAGTAGAACACCCGCTTGTCACTGGAGGGCTTGTGACTCCAGGTCAGCAGGAAGCCGGAGAGGACGAAGAAGAACGTCACTCCGTGCGCGCCGATCCTGGAGTACGGGAAGAGGCCGGGTATCTGCCAGACCCCGCCGCCTTCGTTCACCCCGTTGAAGTGGTGGACGAAGACGGCGAAGGCCGCGAAGAACCGCAGACTGGTCAGGGACGCGAGGCGGGTGGGCAAGGTGCCGCGTCGCTCAGCGGGCGCGGGCTGCGGCTCCGCGGCCGGCGTCGCGGGTGCTTCGGGGGCTGTGGTCATGAAGGTCCACCAGGTCCTGATCGCCTCGGACAACGGTCGGCGGAGATGGGATGACCCCACCCCAAGAGTGACCGGAAACCCTCGAACTCTAGCGATCGGATTGGTGCATGCACAGAGGTGAAATCGAGTGACCTCTATCCCATTCGCATGGAAATCGGTTTCGAAGAGTCTTCCTCACTCCACCGTCACCGACTTCGCCAGGTTGCGCGGCTGGTCCACCTCGTTGCCGCGGGCCGTGGCCAGTTCGCAGGCGAAGACCTGCAACGGGACCGTGGCGAGCAGGGGTTGGAGGAGTGTCGGCGTGGCCGGGATGCGGACCAGGTGGTCGGCGTAGGGGACGACCGCCTCGTCGCCCTCCTCGGCGATGACGATGGTGCGGGCGCCGCGCGCGCGGATCTCCTGGATGTTGGAGACGATCTTGTCGTGGAGGACCGACCGCCCGCGCGGGGACGGCACGACCACGACGACCGGCAGGTCCTCCTCGATCAGCGCGATCGGCCCGTGCTTCAGCTCCCCCGCCGCGAAGCCCTCGGCGTGCATGTACGCCAGCTCCTTCAGTTTCAGGGCGCCTTCGAGCGCGACGGGATGTCCGACGTGCCGCCCCAGGAACAGCACCGTGTTCTTGTGGGCGAGGGACCGCGCCAGCTCCCGTACCGGCGTCATCGTCTCCAGCACCCGCTCGACCGACCCGGAGATCCGCGCGAGGTCGCGTACGACGTCCCGGATCTCGTCGCCGTACTTCGCGCCCCGCACCTGCGCCAGGTACAGGGCGACCAGGTAGCAGGCGACGAGCTGGGTGAGGAAGGCCTTGGTGGAGGCGACGGCGACCTCGGGCCCGGCGTGCGTGTAGAGCACGGCGTCGGACTCGCGCGGGATGGTGGAGCCGTTGGTGTTGCAGATGGCCAGCACCTTGGCACCCTGCTCCCGGGCGTGCCGCAGCGCCATCAGCGTGTCCATCGTCTCACCGGACTGGGAGATCGCGATGACGAGCGTCTGCTGGTCCAGGATCGGATCGCGGTAGCGGAACTCGCTGGCCAGCTCCACCTCGCAGGCGATCCGCGTCCAGTGCTCGATGGCGTACTTGGCGATCAGCCCGGCGTGGAAGGCCGTACCGCAGGCGACGACCACGACCTTGTCGACCTCGCGCAGCACCCCGGCGGGGATGCGCACCTCGTCCAGGTGCAGCGTGCCGGAGCCGTCGATGCGGCCCAGCAGCGTGTCGGCGACCGCCTTGGGCTGCTCGGCGATCTCCTTGAGCATGAAGTAGTCGTACCCGGCCTTCTCGGCGGCCGAGGCGTCCCAGTCGACGTGGTACGAGCGGACCTCGGCGGGGCGGCCGTCGAAGGCGGTGACGACGACCCCGTCCCGGCGCAGCTCGACCACCTGGTCCTGTCCCAGCTCGATCGCGTCCCGGGTGTGCGCGATGAAGGCCGCGACGTCGGAGGCGAGGAAGTACTCCCCCGCCCCCACGCCCACCACGAGCGGCGAGTTGCGACGCGCGCCCACGACCACGTCCGGCGCGTCCGCGTGCACCGCGACCAGCGTGAACGCGCCCTCCAGCCGCCGGCACACCAGCCGCATCGCCTCGGCGAGGTCGGCGCAGGCGGAGAACTCCTCGGCGAGCAGGTGGGCGACGACCTCGGTGTCGGTCTCGGAGGGCAGTTCGTGCCCGCGCTCGGCCAGCTCGGCCCGCAGCGGCGCGAAGTTCTCGATGATGCCGTTGTGGACGACGGCCACCCGCCCCGCGTTGTCGAGGTGCGGGTGGGCGTTGGCGTCGGTGGGGCCGCCGTGGGTGGCCCAGCGGGTGTGGCCGATGCCGGTCGCGGCGGCCGGCAGCGGATGCTCGGACAGTTCCTTGTCGAGGTTGACGAGCTTGCCGGCCCGCTTGGCGGTGGCGAGGCCCCCGTCCGCGAGCACGGCGACACCCGCCGAGTCGTATCCCCGGTATTCGAGGCGCTTCAGTCCGGCCATCACGACATCGAGCGCCGGCTGAGACCCTACATATCCCACGATTCCGCACATAACCGGCAGCCTACGAGCAGTCCCGGCCCCGCACCGGGCTTCCCATGCCCGATGTCGCAAATCAGCCGAGCTTGGCCAGCTGGGCGTCGCTGATCTCGGTGGGGAAGGGGAAGTCCTTGCCGGTCCCGGCGGCGGCGAGGTTCAGCACCGTGAAGGACGCGACGGTGGAGCCCTTACGGGTGACGACCAGCTTGACCGGGAAGGCGTCGCCGTCGCCGCCGGTCATCGTCAGCGTCAGCGCGACCGCCTCGTCGGCGCCGCCGGGCGCCTTCGCCTCGGCCACCTTGGCGATCCTGGCCGTCTCGCCGACCGCGGTGAAGGAGAACCCGGCCGTGCACGCGCCGGCCGCCGTCTTCACGTCCGTCAGGACCGCCTCGGCGCCGCCGTCCTCGTAGGTGGCCAGCGTGACCAGCGCCTTGTCCAGGTCGAAGGCGGCGCCGATGGCCTCCTCGGTGCTCTGGTCGCCGGCCGGCTTCCTCGGGCCCTCGGTCCAGCTCCGCTTCACGCTCGCCGCGGGCTCGCCGAGCGGCACCCCGGCCTCGGCGAGGGCGAGCGGCTCGCACTGCGCCTCCGTCGTCTTCACCTTGTCCCTGGCGACGTCGTCGGCCGCCGCGGCCTTGGTGACCTTGCCGCTCTTGACGTCCGCCTGGGCGAGCGCGGCCTTCTCCAGCTCGGCGGCGGTCAGCGCCTTCGCGGCGGGAGCGGCGGCGGAGGCGGTCGCCGTGCCCTCGGCCTTGCCGTCGACGCCGTCCGCGGCGGCGTCGTCGGAGGAGCCGCACGCCGTGGCGAGCAGGGCCAGGGCGGCGGCGGAGGCCGCGAGGGCGGTACGGCGAACGACGGTCGGTCTCACGTGGGGCTCTCTCTTCCGGGTCACACAGAGGGTGCGCAGACAGGGCGCGGACGCGGCGGCGATCAGTGATCTACCGCACAAAGGTGCGAACACTATACGCACAGCCCACCCACAGACGATCACCGCTCGCCGACCCCCGAGCGTGACGCAGCCCACCTGCCACGCCGTTCGAACTCCGTCGACAATGAACTGTGATCTCTCCGGTCCCCTCGATGCCCCGGAGCGCCCACCGGCAGCGGCCGGAGGCGACTCCCTACGTCGACCTCACCCGCCCCGAGTGGAGCGCGCTGCGCGACAAGACGCCGCTGCCGCTGACCGCCGAGGAGGTCGAGAGACTGCGCGGCCTGGGCGACGTCATCGACCTCGACGAGGTACGGGACATCTACCTCCCGCTCTCCCGCCTGCTCAACCTCTACGTCGGTGCCACCGACGGCCTGCGCGGCGCGCTCAACACCTTCCTCGGCGAGCAGGGCTCCCAGTCCGGCACCCCCTTCGTCATAGGCGTCGCCGGCTCGGTCGCGGTCGGCAAGTCCACCGTGGCCCGCCTGCTCCAGGCGCTGCTGTCCCGCTGGCCCGAGCACCCGCGCGTGGAGCTGGTCACGACCGACGGCTTCCTGCTGCCCACCCGGGAGCTGGAGGTGCGCGGCCTGATGTCGCGGAAAGGTTTCCCCGAGTCGTACGACCGCCGCGCGCTGACCCGCTTCGTCGCCGACATCAAGGCCGGCAAGGCCGAGGTGACCGCCCCCGTCTACTCCCACCTGATCTACGACATCGTCCCGGACGAGAAGCTGGTGGTCCGCCGCCCCGACATCCTGATCGTCGAGGGCCTCAACGTCCTCCAGCCCGCCCTTCCCGGCAAGGACGGCCGCACCCGCGTCGGCCTCGCGGACTACTTCGACTTCAGCGTGTACGTCGACGCCCGCGCCGAGGACATCGAGCGCTGGTACCTCAACCGCTTCAAGAAGCTGCGCGCGACCGCCTTCCAAGACCCCTCCTCGTACTTCCGCAGGTACACGCAGGTCTCGGAGGAGGAGGCCCTCGACTACGCCCGCACGACCTGGCGCACCATCAACAAGCCGAACCTGGTGGAGAACGTGGCCCCCACCCGCGGCCGCGCCACCCTCGTCGTGCGCAAGGGCCCCGACCACAAGGTGCAGCGCCTCAGCCTGCGCAAGCTGTGACGGCGGGGGGCCTCAGCCGGTAGAAATACCGGATGCTGCATCTGCGCCTGATCACCCCGGCCGACCGCACCGACGAGGTGGTCGGCCTCATCGACCGGACGGTCGGCACCGCCCACCTCGTCGTCCTGCCGGGCGCCGCCCGCGACCCGGAGGGCGACGTCGTGATGTGCGACGTGGCCCGTGAGGCGGGCGACGGACTCATCAACGGACTGCGGGCGTTGGGCATCGACAGCAGCGGCGCCATCACCGCGGAAAACATCGACCTGTCGCTGTCCGAGCGCGCCGACCGGGCGGAGCGGGACGCCCCCGGCGAGCCCGCGGACGCCGTGCTGTGGGAGCAGTTGGAAGAGGCGACCCACGAGGAGTCGACCCTCTCCATCACCTACGTCGCCTTCATCACGCTGGCCACGATGATCGCTGCCTGCGGCGTGGTCCTGGACAACGCGATCCTCATCGTGGGCGCGATGGCGGTCGGCCCGGAGTTCGGTCCCCTGGCCGGCATCTGCACGGCGATCGTCCAGCGGGCGCCGCGCCTGGCGCTGCGTTCGGCGATCGCGCTGGTGGTGGGCTTCGCCGTGGCGATGGTCGTCACCGGCGGCTTCAGTCTCTTCATGGACGCCGTGGACCTGTTCAGCAAGGCACGACTGGAGGCGGAGCGGCCCAACACCGGGTTCATCTACGCCCCGGACTGGTTCTCGTTCGTGGTGGCGGTACTGGCGGGCGCCGCGGGCACGCTCTCCCTCACCTCAGCCAAGTCCGGCGCCCTGGTCGGCGTCGCCATCTCCGTGACGACGGTCCCCGCCGCGGCGAACGCGGCCGTGGCCCTCGTCTACGGCGACACCGACCAGGCATGGCACTCGGCCGAACAGCTCCTGCTGAACCTGGTGGGAATCATCCTGGCCGGCACCCTCACCCTGCTGTCGCAAAAGACCCTCTGGTCAGCCCAGAGGCGCCGGACGAGGCAAGGTGCCTAGGACCGCGGGGCCCTGTCGATGTGCGGCTCCGCCGCGCGGGCGCGACACGCCACGAACCACCCGCAGCCCGCATCCCACAGAACCCCCACCCCGGCCCGGCCCGGCCCGGCCCGGCCCGGCCCGCCGAGAACTACCCCAGCGCCGACTTCACCGCATCGGCCAACCGCCCCGCCACAGACCGAGCCTGCTCGATGTCCGCCGCCTCGACCATCACCCGCACCAGAGGTTCCGTACCGGACGACCGCAGCAGCACCCGCCCCGTGCTCCCCAGCTCCCGCTCCGCCTCCGACACCGCCGTGGCCAGCTCCGCCGAGGTCGTCACCCGGGACTTGTCCACGTCGGGCACGTTGACCAGCACCTGCGGCAGCCGCTCCATCACGGACGCCAGATCCCGCAGCGTACGCCCGGTCTCCGCGACCCGCGCCGCCAGCATCAGCCCGGTCAGCGTGCCGTCGCCGGTGGTGGCGTGGTCGAGGATGATGACGTGCCCGGACTGCTCGCCGCCCAGGGCGTACCCCTTGGCCTTCATCTCCTCCAGGACGTACCGGTCACCGACCCCGGTCCGCACGAACTGGATGCCCTCGCGCTCCATGGCCAGCTTGAAGCCCAGGTTGGACATCACGGTGGCGACGACGGTGTCGGAGCGCAGCGCGTCCCGCTCCCGCATCGCCAGCGCGAGCACGGCGAGGATCTGGTCGCCGTCCACCTCGGCACCGGTGTGGTCCACGGCCAGGCAGCGGTCGGCGTCGCCGTCGTGGGCGATGCCCAGGTCGGCGCCGTGCTCGACGACGGCGGCCTTGAGCAGGTCGAGGTGGGTGGAGCCGCAGCCGTCGTTGATGTTGAGGCCGTCGGGCACCGCGCCGATGGTGACCAGCTCGGCACCGGCCCGCGCGAACGCCTCCGGCGAGACCCGGGAGGCCGCGCCGTGCGCCTCGTCCAGGACGATCTTCAGCCCGTCGAGGCGGTTCGGGAGGACCCCGACGAGGTGGGCGACGTACTGGTCGAGCCCCTCGTCGTAGTCGCGGACGCGGCCGACGCCGGCGCCGGTCGGGCGGTCCCAGGGGGCGCCGGTGCGGTGCTCGGCGTAGACGGACTCGATACGGTCCTCCAGCTCGTCGGCGAGCTTGTGGCCGCCGCGGGCGAAGAACTTGATGCCGTTGTCCGGCATGGCGTTGTGGCTCGCGGAGAGCATCACGCCGAGGTCGGCGCCGAGCGCGCCGGTGAGGTGGGCGACCGCCGGCGTCGGCAGCACACCGACCCGCAGCACGTCCACGCCGGCGCTGGCCAGGCCCGCGACCACGGCGGCCTCCAAGAACTCCCCGGACGCGCGCGGGTCCCGTCCGACGACCGCGGTCGCCCGGTGCCCGGCGAAGGTGCCCGCCTCGGCCAGTACGTGCGCCGCGGCGACGGAGAGGCCCAGCGCCAGCTCGGCCGTCAGATCCGCGTTGGCGACACCGCGCACGCCGTCCGTGCCGAAGAGTCGTCCCACTTGTCCTCCTTGAGGAAACGTCACATCCGGAAGCGGCTGCCGGTGCGGCCCACGCAGTCGGCTCCCGAAGGCCCGGACGCTCAACGTCCGGCCATACGATCACACAAGCCTTAGAGCTTCTGAACGCTTGAAATGGTGAACGCCTGAAATGCTGTACGTCTGAACTTCTGAACGTCTTGTGCCGTTATACGCCCAACGACGGGGATAAACGAACGCCCCGGCAGCACAGTGGCGTGCCGCCGGGGCGTTCGGAGTACAGGCAGGCGCGGTGTTTAGCGCTTGCTGTACTGCGGAGCCTTGCGGGCCTTCTTCAGACCGGCCTTCTTGCGCTCGACCGCACGGTCGTCGCGCTTGAGGAAGCCGGCCTTCTTCAGCGGGCCGCGGTTGTTGTCGACGTCGGCCTCGTTCAGCGCGCGGGCGACACCGAGACGGAGCGCACCGGCCTGACCGGAGACACCGCCACCGGCGATGCGGGCGATGACGTCGTAACGGCCTTCCAGCTCGAGCACCTTGAAGGGCTCGTTGACTTCCTGCTGGTGCACCTTGTTCGGGAAGTAGTCCTCGAGGGTGCGGCCGTTGATCTTCCACTTGCCGGTGCCCGGGACGATCCGGACGCGGGCGATGGCGTTCTTGCGGCGGCCCAGGCCGGCGGCCGGCTGGGGCTCGCCGAACGCGGAGGCCAGGGACTCCGAGGTGTACTCGCCCTCGACGGGGACCTCGGACTCGGTGGTGTAGCTGTCGATGTCAAGCTCTTCGAGCGGCTGCTCGGCAGTGGTCTCGGCCACGATGCTCCTCAGATTCTCTTCAGTCTTAGGGGGTGGCCGGACTTACTGCGCGACCTGGGTGATCTCGAACGGCTGCGGCTGCTGCGCGCCGTGCGGGTGCTGGTCACCCTTGTAGACCTTCAGCTTCGAGAGCATCTGACGGCCCAGGGAGTTCTTGGGGAGCATGCCCTTGACGGCCTTCTCGATGGCCTTCTCCGGGTTCTTGTCCAGCAGCTCGTCGTAGCGCACCGAGCGCAGACCGCCCGGGTAGCCGGAGTGGCGGTACGCCATCTTCTGGGTCCGCTTGTTGCCGGAGAGGTGCACCTTGTCGGCGTTGATGATGATGACGAAGTCACCGGTGTCGACGTGGGGCGCGTAGATCGGCTTGTGCTTGCCGCGCAGGATGGAGGCCGTGGTGGAGGCCAGACGTCCCAGGACGACGTCCTGAGCGTCGATGACATGCCACTGGCGCGTCACATCGCCGGGCTTGGGGCTGTACGTACGCACGGTTCGTAGCCTTCGCTTCTTCAGTGAGTGGTCCTGACATTGGTCACCGAAGACGATCACGACAGCCCTGACCGCACCGCGGTGACGCATACCGCGTGCTGGTCGCTGGTCATCGGTCCCGGTGGACCGGTGTAAGGGCCCCTCACGTGAGAATGAGCAAGCCAATACACATACGACTGTGCAGAATACCCGGGGCCCCGCCGCAGGGTCAAAACGGGGTCGCGGAGGCTCGTACGGGCTCCGGCTCCGCACCTCCGCGCGCGTGATCGTCCACGGCCGCCGGGGCGCCCCGGCCCTGCCGCGCGACCGCCACCGCCAGCGCGCACAGCGTGAACGCGTCCCGGAAGGCCCGGCGCCGCTCCGACTCCAGCCAGGGCCAGGTCAGACCAGGTACCTGGGGCACCAGGGCGATCCAGAACCACACCCCGCGGGCCACCGACCCGGCGTACGGCAGCCCGGCGAGCAGCAGCGGCAGGGCGACCAGAAGGTAGTGGTCGTACGACGGCCGGGAGACCAGGAACGCCGAGAGCATCAGCCCGGCGCCGGTCTCCGCGAGCCGCAGCGGACCGGGGTCGGCCCGCCGCCAGCGCCGGTAGGCGCACAGCACGCCGGCGCACGCCCCGGCCACCGCGAGCCCCTGCGCGAGCCCCGGCGGCACCCCGAGCCGGGGCAGCACGGCCGCCGGGGACGCCTCGTAGAGCCGTACGAATCCGTCGTCGCCGTGGAGCAGGAAGGGCAGGGTGCGGGTGAAGAACCCGGCCGGGTCGGGCATCGCCAGTGCCGCCGCCCCGGAGGCCAGCGCGGGCACCAGGACGGCGGCCGCCAGCGCGCGCCGGCGCCCGGCGAACAGGAACAGCAGCACGACCGGCGCGAGCAGCGGCTTGAGCGCCACGGCCGCGCCGATGACCGCGCCGGCCGCCGTCCAGCGCCCCCGGCTCGCCAGCAGCAGGGCGAGCGGCAGGGCCACGGTCGCCGTCACCGTCCAATTGCCGAGCCGCACCAGGTGCCCGAAGGGCGCGAAGCCCAGCGCGAGCCCCGTCAGGCCGAGGACGGCGAGCCTGCTGCCGAGCGGCACGCGGTGCAGCCGGAGCGCGCAGGCCCAGGCCAGCGCCAGCAGGGCGGTCACCGCGCAGGGCACCAGCACCCGCAGCACGGCCCCCGGCAGCAGCGTCTGCGGCACGGCGGCCAGCACCGCGCTCGGCAGATAGAGGAAGTGCGGGTCGTCGTACGGGGAGCCCCCGGCCAGCCAGGTGCGGGCGGCCCGCACGACGATCGCGTTGTCCATCCCCCCGTCCGGCGCCACGCGGGCCGCGTGCACCGCGCACACCGCCAGCACCACCGCTAGCACCCCCCATGAGGCCCCGCCCGCCGACCGTACCAACCACCCGGAGATGTCGCTTTTGCCCGTCCGCATGAACGGAACGCTAGGGGCTCCGAGGCCCACGCACCCGCACCAGCACGCCCATCGGCCCGTCTAAGATGCCGCCCATGAGCTATGGGCAGGGGGGACCTCAGCAGCAGTGGGATCCCTGGAAACCGCAATCGCAGCAGCAGCCGTGGAACGGTGGCGGCGGCGACACCCCGGACTGGGCCGCGCTCGCCGAGGCGTCCGAGGCGCGGGCCAAGCGGCGCCGGCTGCTCTTCATCGGCGGCGGCGCGCTGGCCACCGTGGTGATAGCCAGTGCCGTCGCCGTGGCCGTGGTCTCGGCGAACGGCTCCGACCAGGCCGAGAGCGGCCCCGCCTCGCAGCTCCCCACCACGGCGGACATACCGAGCGCGACGGCCACCGGCCCGTCCTTCGCGCCGACCAGCGCCCCGCCGCCGCTGGACCCCAAGGACTTCGTCTCCAGCGCCAAGAAGGACACGGCCCCGCTCAGCCCGGACCTGCTCTTCACCGGCACCCAGCTGACCATGGGTGAGACGGTCTACAAGAAGGGCCCCACGGCCGACTCCCGCACCTGCGCCTCCGCCGCCCAGAAGACGCTCCCGAAGGTCCTCACCGACAACGACTGCACCCGCATGATGCGCGTCACCTACACCCAGGGCGACGTCGCCGTGACGGTCGGCGTGGCGGTGTTCGACACCGAGGCGCAGGCGGCCGCGGTCAAGAAGCAGGCCGACAGGAAGAGCATCATCCGCTCCCTGTCCGGCGGCGGCGTCAAGCCCTTCTGCACCGGCGCCGTCTGCCGCTCCACCACCAACTCCTACGGGCGCTACGCCTACTTCACCGTCACCGGGTTCACCGACGGGAAGAACGTCACGGAGAAGTCCACGAGCGCCTTCCGGGCCGGCGACGACCTGGCCGAGTTCGCCTTCCGCCAGATCCACCGCCGCGGCGAGGCCCAGGCGTCGGCGGCGGCCGAGGGCTGATCAGAGCCCCTGGCGGGTCAGCAGCAGCCGGCCCCGGGCAGTGTCCGCTTGTTCCGGGCCTCCTTGTTCCGGGCCGCGAGCAGAGCGTCGGCCGGGTAGCCGACCTCCTCCAGCGTCAGCCCGTGCGGCCGTACGACGTGCACGGCGGAGTCGCGTACGCGCGCGGCCAGCACCTTCGCCGGCCAGTCGGGCGGGCGGTGCCCGTCGCCGACGAAGAGCAGCGCCCCGATCAGCGAGCGCACCATGTTGTGGCAGAAGGCGTCGGCCCGGACGGTCGCGGTGATGATCCCGTCGCCCTCCCGCCGCACCAGGCTCAGCTCCTGGAGCGTCCGGATGGTGGTGGCGCCCTCGCGCTTCTTGCAGTACGCCGCGAAGTCGTGCTCCCCCAGCAGCCCCCGGGCGGCCTCGTTCATGGCGTCCACGTCCAGCGGCCAGTCGTGCCACAGCACGTGCCCGCGCAGCAGCGGGTCGACGCCGCCGGGGTGGTCGGTGACGCGGTAGGCGTAGCGCCGCCAGACCGCCGAGAAGCGCGCGTTGAACCCCTCGGGCGCCTCCCTGAGCGCCCACACCCGTACGTCCCGCGGCAGCCGCCCGGCGAGCCGCTTCAGCAGCTTGGCGCTGTGCTCGGCCCACACCTCCCGGGGCAGATCCACGTGGGCGACCTGCCCCCGCGCGTGCACCCCGGCATCGGTCCGCCCGGCCACGGTCAGCTCGTACGGGTCCGCCGACCGCGTCACGGTCCGCAGGGCGTCCTCGATCTCCCCCTGTACGGTCCGCCGCCCGCCGGCCTGCTTGGCCCATCCGGAGAACCCGGTCCCGTCGTACGACAGATCCAGCCGCACCCGCACGAACCCGGCCTGTACTTCGTCACTCACCCAGAGATCCTCTCAACACAAAGAAAGCGGGCCCGCCCCCGGAAAAGGGACGGACCCGCAAACGCCCTCAAGGGGCGCGGGGAACTGCGCGAACAACCACGACGAAAGCCGCAGCCGCCATCGCACAGCCACCCGGCAGAACGCCTACGCGTCCTTCGACTCCTCACCCGCAGCCTCGTCATCGACCTTGGTCGTGTCGACCTCGGCCTCGGAAACCTCGGCGGAGCCCTCCGCGTCCTTGGCGGCGCGCTTCGTCGCGGCCTCGGCCTCACCGGTGGCCTGCTGGGCCACGGTCAGCGCCTCGACCAGCTCGATGACGGCCATGGGCGCGTTGTCGCCACGGCGGCTACCGATCTTGGTGATCCGGGTGTAGCCACCGGGACGGTTCTCGTAGCGCGGGCCGATCTCGGTGAAGAGCGTGTGCACGATGCTCTTGTCCGTGATCACCTGGAGCACCTGACGGCGGTTGTGAAGGTCGCCCTTCTTCGCCTTGGTGACCAGACGCTCGGCGTACGGACGCAGCTTGCGCGCCTTCGCCTCGGTGGTGGTGATGCGGCCGTGCTCGAAGAGGCTCTTCGCGAGGTTCGCGAGCAGCAGCTTCTCGTGCGCGGCACTGCCGCCCAGACGGGCACCCTTGGTGGGCTTCGGCATGGTGTGTCTCCTAGGTGTCTGCCCCGGCCGTATCAGGTACCGAGGTCAGTATCCGAGCAGGCGGTCGCCTGTCGGAGACCCCGCGTCCCGAAAAAAGGAGGCGCGGGGAACTGCGCGACCAGCCACAGCCGGTCCGCAGCCGGATCAGTACTGCTCGGTCTCCACGAATCCGGCGTCCGCGTCGTCGTCCGCACCGAAGGCGTCCGCGGCGGCGGTCGGGTCGAACCCGGGAGGCGAGTCCTTGAGCGCGAGGCCCATACCGGCCAGCTTCGCCTTGACCTCGTCGATGGACTTCGCACCGAAGTTCCGGATGTCGAGCAGATCCGCCTCGGACCGAGCCACGAGCTCACCCACGGAGTGGATGCCCTCACGCTTGAGGCAGTTGTACGACCGGACGGTCAGTTCGAGCTCCTCGATCGGAAGAGCCAGGTCCGCAGCCAGCGCGGCGTCCGTCGGGGACGGACCCATGTCGATGCCCTCGGCGTCGATGTTCAGCTCGCGGGCGAGACCGAACAGCTCGACCAGCGTCTTGCCGGCGGAGGCCATGGCGTCACGCGGACGCATCGCCTGCTTGGTCTCGACGTCGACGATCAGCTTGTCGAAGTCGGTGCGCTGCTCGACACGCGTCGCCTCGACCTTGTACGTGACCTTGAGGACCGGCGAGTAGATCGAGTCGACCGGGATGCGCCCGATCTCCTGACCGACCTGCTTGTTCTGCACGGCGGAGACGTAGCCGCGACCGCGCTCGACGGTCAGCTCCATCTCCAGCTTGCCCTTGCCGTTGAGCGTGGCGAGGACGAGGTCGGGGTTGTGCACCTCGACACCGGCCGGGGGCGCGATGTCGGCGGCGGTAACCAGACCCGGGCCCTGCTTGCGCAGGTACATCACGACCGGCTCGTCGTGCTCCGAGGAGACGACCAGCTGCTTGATGTTGAGGATCAGGTCGGTGACGTCCTCCTTGACGCCCGGCACGGTGGTGAACTCGTGCAGGACACCGTCGATCCGGATGCTGGTGACAGCAGCGCCGGGGATCGAGGAAAGGAGCGTACGGCGCAGGGAGTTGCCGAGGGTGTAGCCGAAGCCCGGCTCCAGCGGCTCGATGACGAACCGGGAGCGGAACTCGTCGACGACCTCTTCGGTCAACGAGGGACGCTGAGCGATCAGCATGTGGTGTTCCTTCAGTCAGGGGCGCCCGCTATTTGACGCCCGACCAGTACTGCAAGGGTACGGGCGATACGGCCGAAACAGCCGTACCGCCCGGAAAACCCTGGTGAAGCGAGATCGCGACGACCGCGAGGTCAGACGCGGCGACGCTTGGGCGGACGGCACCCGTACCGCGACATGTGGGGGACGACCCCCACACCCCCAGCCGAAAGCCGAGCCGCCACGAGCCGGCGCGTCAGACGCGGCGACGCTTGGGCGGACGGCACCCGTTGTGCGGGGTGGGCGTGACGTCCTGGATGGAGCCGACTTCGAGGCCGGTCGCCTGGAGCGAACGGATGGCGGTCTCACGACCGGAACCCGGGCCCTTGACGAAGACGTCGACCTTGCGCATGCCGTGCTCCTGCGCGCGACGGGCGGCCGACTCGGCGGCCATCTGCGCGGCGAACGGCGTGGACTTCCGGGAGCCCTTGAAGCCGACGTGGCCGGCGGAGGCCCAGGAGATCACGTTGCCGGTCGGGTCCGTGATGGACACGATCGTGTTGTTGAACGTGCTCTTGATGTGCGCGTGGCCGTGAGCGACGTTCTTCTTTTCCTTGCGGCGCACCTTCTTGGCAGCGCCCTGACGTCCCTTGGGGGGCATGTCGTTCTCCTACGGGAGGTGGTCGGTCCTACAGCGAAGACCGCTGGACGGCGAAGTCCGCTGCGGACTACTTCTTGCCGGGCTTCTTCTTGCCGGCGATGGCGCGACGCGGGCCCTTGCGGGTGCGGGCGTTCGTGCTGGTGCGCTGACCGCGGACGGGCAGGCCACGACGGTGACGCAGACCCTGGTACGTGCCGATCTCTACCTTGCGGCGGATGTCGGCCTGCACCTCGCGACGGAGGTCACCCTCGGTCTTGATGTTGTTGTCGACGTACTCGCGGATCGCGACGAGCTGCTCCTCGGAGAGGTCCCGAACACGGGTGTTCGGGTCCACGCCGGTGGCAGCGAGCGTCTGCTGCGAGAGGGTCCGGCCGATGCCGAACACGTAGGTGAGGGCGATCTCGACGCGCTTTTCGCGCGGGATGTCAACACCGGAAACGCGTGCCATTCAATGGCTCCAGTTGGTTGTCGGAGGTCTTCCACAGAACCGGTTCCCGGCCGCCGTATGAGGTACGGATCGAGTCCCCGGCCTCCGAACCGGGGGTGTCGGACGCGTGCGCGTCCGGGCTCTGCGTATGAACATGTTCAGCTCGCGTCGCGCGAAGTCCTGCGAATCGCGGAGGGAGGGTCGTACGTCAGCCCTGGCGCTGCTTGTGGCGCGGGTTGTCGCAGATGACCATGACCCGGCCGTGACGGCGGATCACCCTGCACTTGTCGCAGATCTTCTTGACGCTCGGCTTGACCTTCATGGGTGTGAGGTTCTCCGGGTCAGTTGCCGGCGGCCCCGGGGCGTCGCCGCCACGGAGCCTGGGCAAGATCTACTTGTACCGGTAGACGATCCGGCCACGCGTCAGGTCGTACGGAGACAGCTCCACCACGACCCGGTCGTCAGGGAGGATGCGGATGTAGTGCATGCGCATCTTGCCGCTGATGTGTGCCAGGACCTGGTGGCCGTTCTGGAGCTCGACCCTGAACATGGCGTTCGGAAGAGACTCGACGACAGTGCCCTCGATCTCGATGGCACCTTGCTTCTTGGCCACGCTTCGCCCTTCGAATCGACTACCTTGATCGACTCATGTGCACCGTCGGTCGCAGATCAGCTGTGAAGCAGACATGCGGGCACACGGGAGCCGACGAGTCAGTCTACGACAGCACCCCCGGAAAGGCGAAACCAGAAGTCTGCCCGCCCCGGGCGATCGTTATGCGAGAGGATCCGGCGCCGCCGTGATCCCCAGCTCCGCCAGCTTCGCCGTGCCGCCATCAGGGGCCGTGAGGACCAGGGGGCCCTGTTCCGTCAGGGCGATGGAGTGCTCCCAGTGGGAGGACCAGGTTCCGTCGGTGGTGACCACCGTCCACTCGTCCTCCAGGACGGCGGTGCGCGGGGTGCCGAGGGAGACCATCGGCTCGATGGCCAGGCAGAAGCCGGGGACGAGCTTGGGGCCCTTGCCGCGCCTGCGGTCGACGTAGTTCAGCAGGTGCGGGTCCATGTGCATCTCGGTGCCGATGCCGTGGCCGCCGTAGTCCTCGATGATCCCGTACTTGCCGCCGCCCGGCCTGGGCTGGCGGCGGATGTAGGTCTCGATGGCCCGGGAGACGTCCACGAGCCGGTTGCCCTGCTTCATGGCGGCGATCCCCGCCCACATCGACTCCTCGGTCACCCGCGACAGCTCGACCAGCTCCGGGGCGTGACCGGAGCCGACGAAAGCCGTGTACGCGGCGTCGCCGTGCCAGCCGTCGATGATCGCGCCGCAGTCGATGGAGATGATGTCACCGTCCTTGAGGACGACCTCGTCGGACGGGATGCCGTGGACGACGACCTCGTTCACGGAGGTGCAGATGGTGGCCGGGAAGCCGCCGTACCCGAGGAAGTTCGGCTTGGCGTCGTGCTCCGCGAGGACCTTGCGGGCGACCTGGTCCAGGTCCCTGGTCGTGGCGCCGGGCACGGCCGCCTCGCGCGTGGCCGCGTGGATGGCGGCGACGACCAGCCCCGCCTCGCGCATCTTGGCGATCTGCTCGGGGCTCTTGATCTGCACCATGAGGACTGCGGCCTTTCTGGACCGGAGGGGACGGGGAGCGCTCCCGGCGAGGGGAGCGCCTCCCACGATACGGGGCGGGGGCCGACCCCCCTCCCACAGCTCAGCCGCGGCCCCCTGAGCCGGGGACCGCGGCTGTGTGCCGTGACGGGGTGACTACTGGTCGCGCTTGAGCGCCTCCAGCGCGCGGCCCGTGACCTCGTCCACCGGACCGGTGGCGGCGATGGTGACGACCAGGCCCTGCGCCTTGTAGTAGTCGATGATCGGCTCGGTCTGCGTGTGGTAGACCTCCAGCCGCTTGCGGACCGTCTCCTCGGAGTCGTCGTCCCGCTGGTACAGCTCGCCGCCGCAGACGTCGCAGACGCCTTCCTTCTTCGGCGGCGTGTACGTCACGTGGAAGACGTGCGCCGAGTCGTTGCGGCAGACGCGCCGGCCGGCGATCCGCTTGACGACCTCGGCCTCGGGGGCCTCCAGGTCCAGTACCGCGTCGAGCTTCATGTCCTCGGTCTCGAGCAGTTCGTCGAGCGCCTCGGCCTGGGAGACGTTGCGCGGGAAGCCGTCCAGCAGGAAGCCGCCCTCGGCGTCGGGCTGCTCCATGCGGTCCTTCGCCATGGCGATGGTGACCTCGTCCGGCACGAGATTGCCGGCGTCCATGTAGGACTTCGCGAGCTTGCCCAGGTCGGTCTGCTGACTGATGTTCGCGCGGAACAGGTCGCCCGTGGAGATGTGCGGAATGTGCAGCGTCTCGGCAAGGCGGGTGGCCTGCGTTCCCTTTCCGGCACCCGGAGGCCCGACGAGGACGATTCGCATCAGCGGAGGAACCCTTCGTAATTGCGCTGCTGGAGCTGGCTCTCAATCTGCTTCACCGTCTCGAGACCGACACCCACGATGATCAGGATGCTGGTGCCACCGAACGGGAAGTTCTGGTTTGCCCCGAAACCAGCCAACGCCAATGTTGGGACGAGAGCGATCAGGCCCAGATACAGCGAACCCGGCCAGGTGATCCGGTTGAGTACGTAGCTCAGATACTCAGCGGTCGGTCGGCCAGCCCGGATGCCCGGGATGAAGCCACCATACTTCTTCATGTTGTCCGCGACTTCCTCGGGGTTGAACGAGATGGCCACGTAGAAGAAGGCGAAGAAGACGATCAGGAAGAAGTACAGAATCACGTGCGGCGTCGCGGCGGTGTCCGCGAGGTTCTTCGTGATCCAGGTCGCCCAGCCGGACTGCGAGTTCGAGAACTGGACGATCAGGGCCGGGATGTAGAGCAGCGACGAGGCGAAGATGACGGGGATGACACCCGCCTGGTTCACCTTGAGCGGGATGTACGTCGAGGTGCCGCCGTAGGAACGGCGGCCGATCATGCGCTTCGCGTACTGCACGGGGATGCGGCGCTGCGCCTGCTCGACGAAGACCACGAGGGCGACCATCACCAGGCCGACCAGGATGACGGTGCCGAACTCGATCCAGCCGTCCGCCAGCTCGCCCTGCTTCTTGATGGCCCACAGGGCGGAGGGGAAGGTCGCGGCGATCGAGATGAACATCAGGATGGACATGCCGTTGCCGACACCGCGGTCGGTGATCAGCTCGCCGAGCCACATGACGACGGCCGTACCGGCGGTCATGCAGATCACCATGGTGACGGTGGTGAAGATCGCCTGGTCGGGGACGATCTGGCCGGCGACGGTGCAGCCGGAGAACAGGGCGCCGCTGCGGGCGGTGGCGACGAGGCCGGTGCCCTGGAGGATGGCGAGCGCCATGGTCAGGTAGCGCGTGTACTGCGTGATCTTCGCCGTACCCGCCTGGCCCTCCTTCTTGAGGGCTTCCAGACGCGGGATGACCACGGTCAGCAGCTGGAGAATGATGCTCGCCGTGATGTACGGCATGATGCCGAGCGCGAAGACCGTGATCTGGAGCAGGGCGCCGCCGCTGAACATGTTCACCAGGCCGAAGAGCCCCTGGTTGCCGGACGCCTGGTCCACGCACTCCTGGACGTTCTTGTAGTCGACGCCTGGGATGGGAATGTGGGTACCGAGGCGGTACACCACGATAATGCCGAGCGTGAAGAGCAGCTTCTTGCGCAGGTCGGGCGTCTTGAACGCCCGGGCGAACGCGGTGAGCACGGTGCCTCCTGCGACCCCCGCGCTACTGCGTCAAGGGTGACGGTCTTGAGGTTCGACTGACGACTAAGGAAGTAACGATGAACTGCCGCTCAGAGTGCCTCATGTGACGCACCCGTGAAAGAGGGCAGCGCAAGCCACCTTACCGGCGGGAGCACTTTCCTTGGAACGACCGACCGGGGATACCCCTTTTGTGGGGTATCCCCGGTCGGGATCGCTCAAGTCATCGAGAGGGCTGAGGGGTTCAGACCAGCTCGGTGACGGTACCGCCGGCGGCGGTGATCTTCTCCTTGGCGGAGCCGGAGACGGCGTCGACCGTCACCTGCAGCGCCACGGAGATCTCGCCCTGGCCGAGGACCTTGACGAGGCTGTTCTTGCGAACGGCACCCTTTTCCACCAGACCCTCGACGGTGACTTCGCCGCCCTCGGGGTACAGCGAGGCGAGCTTGTCCAGGTTCACGACCTGGAACTCGACCTTGAAGGGGTTCTTGAAGCCCTTCAGCTTCGGGAGACGCATGTGGAGGGGCATCTGGCCACCCTCGAAGCGCTCCGGAACCTGGTAACGGGCCTTCGTGCCCTTGGTACCACGACCGGCCGTCTTACCCTTCGACGCCTCACCACGACCGACACGGGTCTTGGCGGTCTTGGCGCCGGGGGCGGGACGGAGGTTGTGGATCTTGAGCGGCTTGTTCTCCGCCATGATCAGTCGACCTCCTCGACCGTCACGAGGTGGCGGACGGTGTGCACCATGCCGCGGAACTCGGGGCGGTCCTCCTTGACGACCTGCGTGTTGATGCCCTTGAGACCAAGGGAACGCAGGGTGTCACGGTGGTTCTGCTTGCTGCCGATGTAGGACTTGACCTGCGTGATCCTGAGCTGCGCCATGATCACGCACCCGCCCCGGCACGTGCGCGGAGAAGGGCCGCGGGGGCGACGTCCTCAAGGGGCAGACCGCGGCGGGCCGCGACCTCCTCGGGACGCTGGAGACCCTTGAGGGCCGCCACCGTCGCGTGCACGATGTTGATCTGGTTGTCGGAGCCGAGCGACTTCGACAGGATGTCGTGGATACCGGCGCACTCCAGCACGGCGCGCACCGGACCACCGGCGATGACGCCGGTACCGGGGGACGCGGGCTTGAGCAGCACGACGCCGGCGGCCTTCTCACCCTGGATGGGGTGGGGGATGGTGCCCTGGATGCGGGGGACCTTGAAGAAGTGCTTCTTGGCCTCCTCAACGCCCTTGGCGATGGCGGCCGGCACCTCCTTGGCCTTGCCGTATCCGACACCCACGGTGCCGTCACCGTCGCCCACCACGACCAGCGCGGTGAAGCTGAAGCGACGACCACCCTTCACAACCTTGGCGACGCGGTTGATCGCGACGACGCGCTCAACGTACGCGGTCTTCTCGGCGGCAGCAGCGCCGCCGTCACGGCCCTTCCGGTCCCGCCGCTCGCCGCCACCGGCACCGCTTCCGCGGCGCTGGGGTCCAGCCATTGGATTACCTCTCTCTTTCCGCTAGCTACAAGCGGCTCAGAACTTGAGCCCGGCCTCGCGGGCGGCGTCCGCCAGGGCGGCGATGCGCCCGGCGTACTGGTTGCCACCACGGTCGAACACGACGGCCTCGACACCGGCGGCCTTGGCGCGCTCGGCGACCAGGGCCCCGACCTGCTTGGCCTGCGCGGACTTGTCGCCCTCGCCGCCACGGATCGAGGTGTCGAGCGTCGACGCCGAGGCCAGGGTGTGGCCCTTGAGGTCGTCGATCACCTGCGCCACGATGTGACGGTTGGAACGGGTCACGACCAGACGCGGACGCTCCGCCGTACCCGAGAGATTCTTGCGAATCCGGATGTGGCGGCGCTTGATCGCGGCGCGCTTGTAGGCGTCGCCCTTGAGGATCTTCTGTCCGTATGCCATGGCTTACTTACCCGCCTTTCCGACCTTGCGGCGGATGACTTCGCCCTCGTACTTGACGCCCTTGGCCTTGTACGGGTCGGGCTTGCGCAGCTTGCGGATGTTGGCCGCAACCTCGCCGACCTTCTGCTTGTCGATGCCCTCGACCGAGAAGTGGGTCGGGTTCTCCACCTTGAAGGTGATGCCCTCGGGGGCCTCGACCAGGATCGGGTGGCTGTAGCCGAGGGAGAACTCCAGGTTCGAACCCTTGGCGA
Organism: Streptomyces sp. cmx-10-19; assembly: GCA_049998335.1. Lineage (GTDB taxonomy): Bacteria > Actinomycetota > Actinomycetes > Streptomycetales > Streptomycetaceae > Streptomyces. Next base: position 105,625 of record JAEBFB010000014.1, on the reverse strand, counting down.
GCACGCGGTAACCGACACCGCTGATCTCGAGCTTCTTCACGTAACCCTGGGTCACGCCGGTGATCATGTTCGCCACCAGCGTGCGGGACAGGCCGTGCAGGGCCTTGCTCTGACGCTCGTCGTTGGGGCGGGTGACGTTCAGAACGCCGTCCTCACCCTTGGCGATGTCGATCGGCGCCACGACGGTGTGAGTCAGCGAGCCCTTGGGGCCCTTGACCGACACCGTACGGCCGTCGATGGTGACGTCCACGCCGGCGGGAACCGCGATGGGGAGCTTGCCGATGCGCGACATAGCTGTTTCCTCCGTTCCCTTCCGCTACCAGACGTAGGCGAGGACTTCCCCACCCACGCCCTTCTTGCCGGCCTGCTTGTCGGTGAGGAGCCCGTGCGACGTGGAGATGATCGCCACGCCGAGGCCGCCCAGCACCTTGGGCAGGTTGGTGGACTTCGCGTACACCCGGAGACCGGGCTTGGAGATCCGCTTGATGCCCGCGATGGAGCGCTCACGGTTCGGGCCGAACTTCAGCTCGAGGACGAGGTTCTTGCCGACCTCGGCGTCCTCGGTCTTCCAGCCCGTGATGAAGCCCTCCTGCTGGAGGATCTCCGCGATGTGAGACTTGATCTTGGACGCCGGCATCGTCACGGAGTCGTGGTACGCCGAGTTCGCGTTCCGCAGACGCGTAAGCATGTCTGCGATCGGATCAGTCATGGTCATGAATTGGCCTTCGGCCTCTCTCGCCGTGGTTTCCTGGTGCGCCATCCCTCTCCCCGATCCGAGACGGGACGGGTGCGGCGCGGTGGACCTACGGCGTAGTAAGTCGTACGGGCGCGGCAGGCGCCCAACCCCGCAAGCCTACGGCATGCGAGGCGGGCATCCTGCCGCCCCCAGATGCTTACCGAGAGCCTTGGGAGTTCCGGATTACCGGGACTACCAGGAGCTCTTGGTCACGCCCGGCAGCTCGCCACGGTGAGCCATCTCACGAAGGCACACGCGGCAGAGGCCGAACTTGCGGTAGACGGAGTGCGGACGGCCGCAGCGCTGGCAGCGCGTGTAGCCGCGGACACCGAACTTGGGCTTGCGAGCAGCCTTGGCAATCAGAGCCTTCTTCGCCATCTCGCTCACGCCTCCTTGAAGGGGAAGCCGAGGTGACGGAGGAGCGCGCGGCCCTCAGCGTCGTTGGTCGCCGTGGTCACCACGGTGATGTCCATACCCCGGGTGCGGTCGATCTTGTCCTGGTCGATCTCGTGGAACATGACCTGCTCCGTGAGACCGAAGGTGTAGTTGCCACGGCCGTCGAACTGCTTGGGGGACAGACCACGGAAGTCGCGGATGCGCGGCAGCGCGAGCGACAGGGTGCGGTCCAGGAACTCCCACATGCGGTCGCCACGGAGCGTGACGTGGGCACCGATCGGCTGACCCTCGCGCAGCTTGAACTGCGCGATGGACTTGCGGGCCTTGGTGACGGCCGGCTTCTGACCGGTGATCGTGGTGAGGTCCTTGATGGCACCCTCGATCAGCTTGGAGTCGCGGGCGGCGTCGCCCACACCCATGTTGACCACGATCTTGACGAGGCCGGGAACCTGCATGACGTTCTCGTAGGAGAACTCCTCACGCAGCTTGCCCGCGATCTCCTCGCGGTACTTCGTCTTGAGACGCGGAGTGGTGGTGGTAGCCATCAGATGTCCTCACCCGTCCGCTTGGCAACGCGGATCTTGTTGCCCTCGTCGTCGAAGCGGTAACCGACGCGCGTGACGACCTTGTTGCCGTCCTTCTCCACGACCAGCTGAACATTGCTGACGTGGATCGGGGCCTCGGTGGTCACGATGCCGCCGGCCTGCGAACCGCGAGCGGTCGGACCGGCCTTGGTGTGCTTCTTGACCCGGTTGACACCCTCGACCAGGACGCGGTCCTCGCGGGGGAAGGCCGCGATGACCTTGCCCTGCTTGCCCTTGTCCTTGCCCGTGATGACCTGGACCAGGTCGCCCTTCTTGATCTTCATGCTCACAGCACCTCCGGCGCGAGGGAGATGATCTTCATGAACTTCTTCTCGCGCAGCTCACGGCCGACCGGGCCGAAGATACGGGTGCCGCGAGGGTCGCCGTCGTTCTTCAGAATGACGGCGGCGTTCTCGTCGAAGCGGATGTACGAGCCGTCCGGGCGGCGGCGCTCCTTGACGGTGCGAACGATGACCGCCTTGACGACGTCACCCTTCTTCACGTTGCCACCGGGGATCGCGTCCTTGACGGTGGCGACGATGACGTCACCGATACCCGCGTAGCGGCGGCCGGAGCCACCGAGCACACGGATGCAGAGGACTTCCTTAGCACCCGTGTTGTCGGCGACACGCAGCCGCGACTCCTGCTGGATCACGTCTATCTCCTGTTTGTCTGCCGGTTCCCGGCAGGGGCCGCCTCGTCACCGAGGTGGGGCCCCTGCCGAGCCTGGCGGAACGACCTGCGGATGTACCCCGCAGGAATTACTTGGCCTTCTCGAGGATCTCGACGACACGCCAGCGCTTCGTGGCGGACAGCGGCCGGGTCTCCATGAGGAGGACACGGTCGCCGACGCCGGCGGCGTTCTGCTCGTCGTGAGCCTTGAGCTTCTCGGTACGGCGGATGACCTTGCCGTACAGCGCGTGCTTCACGCGGTCCTCGACGGCGACGACGACGGTCTTGTCCATCTTGTCGCTGACGACCAGACCCTCGCGGGTCTTGCGGAAGCCGCGGGCGGCCTTCGTCTCTTCAGTCACGTTGCTCTCGCTCATCAGGCGCTCTCCACCGTCTCGATGCCCAGCTCGCGCTCACGCATCAGGGTGTAGATCCGCGCGATGTCCTTGCGGACGGCCTTGAGCCGGCCGTGGTTCTCGAGCTGACCCGTCGCCGCCTGGAAGCGGAGGTTGAACAGCTCTTCCTTGGCTTCGCGGAGCTTCGCCAGAAGCTCCTCGTCACCCAGTTCGCGCAGCTCGGACGCCTTGGTACCGGCCGACATCACGCTTCACCTGCCTCGCGCTTGACGATCCGGCACTTCATCGGCAGCTTGTGGGCCGCACGAGTCAGCGCCTCACGGGCGATCTTCTCGTTGGGGTAGGACAGCTCGAACATGACCCGACCCGGGTGCACGTTCGCGATCCACCACTCGGGAGAACCCTTACCGGAACCCATGCGGGTCTCGGCAGGCTTCTTCGTGAGCGGGCGGTCCGGGTAGATGTTGATCCAGACCTTGCCGCCACGCTTGATGTGGCGGGTCATCGCGATACGGGCCGCCTCGATCTGGCGGTTGGTCACGTACGCCGGCGTGAGGGCCTGGATGCCGTACTCGCCGAACGCGACCGTCGTACCGCCCTTGGCCTGACCACGGCGCTTCGGGTGGTGCTGCTTGCGGTGCTTGACCCTACGGGGGATCAGCATGTCGGTCAGGCCTCCGTTCCGGTGCTCTCAGCCGGAGCGGCAGCGGCGGCGGGAGCGTCGGCCTTGGGGGCCTCGGCAGCCGGCGCGGACTGCTGCTGCGGCTTGCGGCCGCGACCGCCACGCTCGCCACCACGGCCACCACCACGGGCCGGGCGGTCGTTGCCACCACGGGCCGGGCGGTTGCCGGCGCGGGCAGCGGCGTTCTCGGCGCGGACCTCGGCGATGTTCTTGACGTCGCCCTTGTAGATCCAGACCTTCACGCCGATGCGGCCGAAGGTCGTCTTGGCCTCGAAGAAGCCGTAGTCCACGTTCGCGCGGAGCGTGTGCAGGGGCACACGGCCCTCGCGGTAGAACTCCGAGCGGGACATCTCGGCGCCGCCGAGGCGGCCACCGCACTGGATCTTGATGCCCTTGGCGCCGGCCTTCATCGTGCCCTGCATGCTCTTGCGCATGGCACGGCGGAAGGAGACGCGGGAGGAGAGCTGCTCGGCGACGGCCTGGGCCACCAGCTGAGCGTCCGTCTCCGGGCTCTTGACCTCGAGGATGTTCAGCTGGACCTGCTTGCCGGTCAGCTTCTCCAGGTCACCGCGGATGCGGTCGGCCTCGGCGCCGCGGCGGCCGATGACGATGCCGGGACGGGCCGTGTGGATGTCCACGCGGACGCGGTCACGGGTGCGCTCGATCTCCACCTTGGAGATGCCGGCGCGCTCCATGCCGGACGACATCATCCGACGGATGGCGACGTCTTCCTTGACGTAGTCCTTGTACAGCTTGTCGGCGTACCAGCGCGACTTGAAGTCGGTGGTGATGCCGAGCCGGAACCCGTGCGGGTTTACCTTCTGGCCCATTACCGGGTTCCTTCCTTGCTGCTGACGACCACGGTGATGTGGCTGGTCCGCTTGCGGATCCGGTAGGCACGGCCCTGGGCGCGCGGCCGGAACCGCTTCAGGGTCGGACCCTCGTCGACGTAGGCCTCGGAGATGAAGAGGCTGTCGGCGTCGGTGTGGTCGTAGTTGTGCGCGGCGTTGGCGATGGCGCTGTCCAGCACCTTGCCGACCGGCACGCTCGCGGCCTGCGGGGCGAAACGCAGGACCGCCTGAGCCTCCGTGGCGTCCATGCCACGGATGAGGTCCACCACGCGGCGGGCCTTCATGGGCGTGACGCGGATGTACCGCGCCTGGGCCCTGGCTTCCATGGTTGTCCCTTCAGTGTTTGTCATTGGTCATTCCACCCCGCGTTAGCGGCGCTTCGACTTCCGGTCGTCCTTGACGTGACCCCGGAAGGTGCGCGTCGGCGAGAACTCGCCGAGCTTGTGGCCGACCATGGACTCGGTGACAAACACCGGGATGTGGGTCTTGCCGTTGTGCACCGCGATCGTGTGGCCGAGCATCGCCGGGACGATCATCGAGCGACGGGACCAGGTCTTGATGACGTTCTTGGTACCGGCTTCGTTCTGCGTGTCCACCTTCTTGATCAGGTGGTCGTCGACGAAGGGTCCCTTCTTCAAGCTACGAGGCATCTCAACCCGTCCTTAGCGCTTCTTGTTCGTCTTGCGGCGGCGGACGATGTACTTGTTCGACGCCTTCTTGGGCGAACGAGTACGGCCTTCCTTCTTGCCCCACGGGGACACGGGGTGGCGGCCACCGGAGGTCCGGCCCTCACCACCACCGTGCGGGTGGTCCACCGGGTTCATGACCACACCACGGACGGTCGGGCGAACGCCCAGCCACCGCTTGCGGCCCGCCTTGCCCCAGTTGATGTTGGACTGCTCGGCGTTGCCGACCTCGCCGACCGTGGCGCGGCAGCGCTGGTCGACCAGGCGGATCTCTCCGGACGGCATGCGCAGGTGGGCCATCGAGCCCTCCTTCGCGAGCAGCTGCACGGAGGCACCGGCGGAGCGGGCGAACTTGGCGCCGCCACCGGGACGGAGCTCGATCGCGTGGATCGTGGTACCGACCGGGATGTTGCGGAGCGCCAGGTTGTTGCCCGGCTTGATGTCGGCCCCGGGACCGTTCTCGACGCGGTCGCCCTGCTGGAGGTTGCGCGGGGCGAGGATGTAGCGCTTCTCGCCGTCCGCGTAGTGCAGCAGCGCGATGCGCGCGGTGCGGTTGGGGTCGTACTCGATGTGCGCGACCTTCGCCGGCACGCCGTCCTTGTCGTGCCGACGGAAGTCGATGACGCGGTAGGCGCGCTTGTGTCCGCCACCCTGGTGGCGAACGGTCACACGACCGGCGTTGTTACGGCCGCCCTTGCTGTGCAGGGGGCGGACCAGCGACTTCTCCGGCGTGGACCGCGTGACCTCGACGAAGTCGGCGACGCTGGAGCCACGACGGCCCGGCGTAGTCGGCTTGTACTTGCGGATTCCCATTTCTCAGTCCTCGTCCGATTCCGGACGATCCGGACCTCCGTCAGGAGGTCGGACCGCCGAAGATGTCGATACGGTCGCCCTCGGCAAGGGTCACGATCGCGCGCTTGCTGTCGGCACGCTTGCCGAAGCCGGTGCGGGTCCGCTTGCGCTTGCCCTGGCGGTTGATCGTGTTGACCCCGGTGACCTTGACCGAGAAGACCGCCTGGACGGCCTCCTTGATCTGGGTCTTGTTGGAGCCCGGCGCGACGATGAACGTGTACTTGTTCTCGTCGAGGAGCGCGTAGCTCTTCTCGGACACGACCGGCTTCAGCAGCACGTCACGGGGGTCCGTGAACGCCTTGCTGACCGGGGTGACGACGGTGTTCTTGCCCTCGGCCTCGTGGCGGCGCGCCTTGGCGACGCGCGCGGCCTTGGCGGCCTTGGCCGCCTTGGAGGCGATGCTCGGGTGACGCGTAGCCATCAGGCCTCGCTCCCTTCGGTGTCAGCAGCCTTGGGGCCGGACACGAAGGACTCGAAGGCGGCCTGGGTGAAGACCACGTCGTCCGAGACGAGAACGTCGTACGTGTTCAGCTGGCCCGGCTCCAGGATGTGGATCTGGGGCAGGTTGCGGGCGGACAGCCACGCGGCCTCGTCGGCGCGGTCGATGACCAGGAGCAGGTTCTTGCGCTCCGAGATCTTGCCGAACAGCGACCGGGCGGCCTTCGTGGACGGGGTCTCGCCCTCGATGACGCCGGTGACGACGTGGATGCGGTTGTGGCGGGCCCGGTCGGTGAGGGCGTGGCGCAGGGCCGCGGCCTTCATCTTCTTCGGGGTCCGCTGCGAGTAGTCACGCGGCTGCGGGCCGTGGACGACGCCACCGCCGGCGAACTGCGGCGCGCGGGTCGAGCCCTGGCGGGCGCGGCCGGTGCCCTTCTGGCGGTACGGCTTCTTGCCGCCACCGCGGACCTCGCCGCGACGCTTGGTCTTGTGCGTGCCCTGGCGGGCAGCGGCGTTCTGCGCGACGACGACCTGGTGGATCAGCGGGATGCTGATCTTCTCCACGCCGAAGATCTCCGCGGGGAGCTCGACGCTTCCGGTCTTCTCGCCGGCAGGCGAAAGGATGTCAACAGTGCTCATCGGTTACCTCAGGCCCCCTTGGCCGCAGTGCGGACCAGGACGAGGCCGCCGTTCGGACCGGGAACCGCGCCCTTGATGAGCAGCAGACCCTTCTCCGCGTCAACGGCGTGGACGGTCAGGTTCTGGGTGGTGACCCGCTCGTTGCCCATGCGGCCGGCCATGCGGAGGCCCTTGAACACGCGGCCCGGGGTGGCGCAGCCACCGATGGAACCGGGCGAGCGGTGCTTGCGCTGGGTGCCGTGTCCGGCGCCGAGGCCCTTGAAGTTGTGACGCTTCATGACACCGGCGAAGCCCTTGCCCTTGCTCTTGCCGGTCACGTCGACCTTGATGCCGGCCTCGAAGACCTCGGCGGTGACTTCCTGGCCGAGCGTGTACTCGGCGGCGTCGGCCGTGCGGATCTCGACGAGGTGGCGGCGGGGGGTGACGTCGGCCTTGGCGAAGTGGCCCTTGAGGGGCTTGTTCACCTTGCGCGGGTCGATCTCGCCGAAGGCGATCTGGACGGACTCGTAGCCGTCGACATCGTTCGTGCGGACCTGGGTGACGACGTTGGGGCCGGCCTTGACGACGGTGACGGGAACAACGCGGTTGTTCTCGTCCCACACCTGCGTCATGCCGAGCTTCTCGCCCAGGATGCCCTTGATCTGCTTGGTCATCTTCAGATCACCGGCCCTCAGAGCTTGATCTCGATGTCGACACCGGCCGGGAGGTCGAGTCGCATCAGAGAGTCGACGGTCTTGGGGGTCGGGTCGAGGATGTCGATCAGGCGCTTGTGCGTGCGCATCTCGAAGTGCTCGCGCGAGTCCTTGTACTTGTGCGGCGACTTGATGACGCAGTACACGTTCTTCTCAGTGGGCAGCGGCACCGGGCCCGCGACCGACGCACCAGTGCGGGTCACCGTCTCGACGATCTTCTTCGCCGAGGAGTCGATGACCTCGTGGTCGTAGGCCTTGAGCCGGATGCGGATCTTCTGTCCCGCCATGGCTACTCAGTAGTCCTGTCTCTCGTAACGCTCTGGACCCGGGGATCCTTGTGTCTCCACGCCCCGTCCTCCGACCCACGCGGTCGGGCGTGTCGCACTCTCGCTGACACAGATGTCCCTTGTTCGAACATCCCTGCTGGGAGGTGCGGGCCCTTCCGGAACCGCGGACCGGGGGCGAGAGGCCCACCGGGCGCCTGGCCGGTACCCCGCTGACGCTTCCCGGAAGATTCCCGTACGTCCGCTCCTGATCAGGGGCGACGAGTACTGTGGGACTCGCTTCCGGTCCCCCCGGCGGGAGGCGCGCAGCATCGGCACTCGACCGAGCAACCCCGCCAGTCTGCCATACGGGGCATGGCGCTGGCCAATCGGGCGGAAGACATTACCCCGGGGGTGGCGTGGGTCAAACTCAGGTGCGGTGACGAGGGGGCGAACAGACGGTCCCGCCGGGCGGTTCCGGGCTCCTCGCGGGCCGCCCCTCACGCGAGCCCGGCCCCGGGCCTGCCTCGGCCGGTGTGCAGCCAGGAGCGGAGGCCGGCGGAGAACGCTTCGACCTCGTCGGGGCGGTCGTCGCCCAGGAGGTCGTCGCGGCTGGCGTGGCCCCGGGCGCCGAGGTGGTGGGCCGGGAGCGCGTAGCTGGCGCGGTACCCCTCGACCTGCGCGGCGCCGACCGCCAGGGTGTCGGCGGGCGGCGCCGGGGTGAGGGTGTCGCGTCCGTAGACCGCGTCCCCGGCGGGGAGAGCCGGTGCACGGCCCGGTCGCGGCCCCGCCGTTCGCCCAGGACGAGCTGCTCGATCTCGGTGACGTCGTCGCTGCGGCTCACTCGACCCGCTCCCCCGCGATCCAGACGCCCGCGACGGCGCGGACCGCGGTGACGTCGGTGGTCGGGTCGCCGTCGGGCAGCAGGAGATCGGCCCGCCTGCCCTCCGTCACGACTCCCCGGTCGGCCAGGCCGAAGACGTCCGCGACCGCCGCCGTGGCCGCGTTCAGCACCTCGGCCGGGCTCATCCCGGTCCCGGTCAGCAGCTCCATCTCGTGCGGCGTCGACTCGCCGTGCCGGGGCGACGAGGGCGCCCCCGGCGAGGAGTTGGCGTCGGTGCCGACCAGGCGACGCGGTGCACGACGGCGAGCTGGTCGCGCGCATGCGGGACGCGGGCACCGTCTCCGAGCGGCGCGCGTGGGTGCTGATGTCGGCCCCGGCCTCGACCGCCGGCCGGAACGCGCCCGAGGTGATGGAGTGCGCCACGACCAGGAGGCCGTGCGGCCACGGGAGGAGGCGGCGGCCCGTTCGAGGTGCTCGCGGGCGAGGGCGCCGAGGGGGAGCTTCTGCATCCCCCGTCTCACCCCGCGGCTCAGATGACGCCCTGGGCCAGCATCGCGTCCGCCACCCGTTCGAAGCCGGCGATGTTGGCGCCGGTGACGTAGTCGCCGGGGGCGTCGTAGCGTTCGGCGGTCTCGTGGCAGGTGGTGTGGATGTCGTTCATGATGTGCGTCAGTTCCTCCTCCACCCGCTGCGCCGTCCACGACGTCCGCGCGTGGTTCTGCGCCATCTCCAGGGCGCTGACCGCGACGCCGCCCGCGTTGGCCGCCTTGCCGGGGCCGAAGGCGACGCCCGCCCGCTGGAGGAGGTGGACGGCCTCGGGGGTCGTCGGCATGTTGGCGCCCTCGGAGACCGCCTTGACGCCGTTGCGGACCAGGGTCGCGGCATCGTCCTCGTCCAGCTCGTTCTGCGTGGCCGACGGCAGCGCCAGGTCCGCCGGGACCTCCCAGACCCGCCCGCCCGGCACGAAGCGGGCCGAGGAGCCCCGGCGCTCGGCGTACGCGTCCACGCGCCCCCGCTCGACCTCCTTGATCTGCTTCAGCAGCTCCAGGTCGATGCCCTTCTCGTCGACGACGTAGCCGGACGAGTCCGAGCAGGTCACGGCGTTGGCACCGAGGGCGGCCAGCTTCTCGATGGTGTAGATCGCCACGTTGCCGGAGCCGGAGACGACCGCCGTCTGGCCCTCCAGGTCCTCCCCGCGCTCGCGCAGCATGGCGGCGGCGAACAGGACGTTGCCGTAGCCCGTCGCCTCCGGTCGGATCAGCGAGCCGCCCCAGCCCGCACCCTTGCCGGTCAGGACACCGGCCTCCCAGCGGTTGGTGATCCGGCGGTACTGGCCGAAGAGGTAGCCGATCTCACGGCCGCCGACGCCGATGTCACCGGCGGGGACGTCCGTGTGCTCGCCGATGTGCCGGTACAGCTCCGTCATGAACGACTGGCAGAACCGCATGACCTCCGCGTCGCTGCGCCCGTGCGGGTCGAAGTCGCTGCCGCCCTTGCCGCCGCCGATGCCGAGGCCGGTCAGCGCGTTCTTGAAGATCTGCTCGAAGCCCAGGAACTTGATGACGCCCAGGTTCACCGACGGGTGGAAGCGCAGACCGCCCTTGTACGGGCCCAGCGCGCTGTTGAACTCGACGCGGAAGCCCCGGTTCACGTGGACGCGGCCCCTGTCGTCCTGCCACGGCACCCGGAAGACGACCTGCCGCTCCGGCTCGACCAGCCGCTCCACCAGCCCCGGCTCGGCGTACTCGGGCCGGGCCACGAGCACCGGCGCGAGCGTCTCCAGGACCTCGTGGGCCGCCTGGTGGAACTCGGGCTGCGCCGGGTTGCGGTGTGCGATCTCGGTCAGGAGGTGGTCGAGTGCGGTCCTGCTCTCGCTACGCGTCGTCACGGGGGCCCTTTCTGGCACGGCTGACACCGGAGACCGGTGGGCGCTCGGCGCCGTTGCCGCGCGCGGGACTTTCAAGTGTTACGCGTATGTAAACATCCCAGCCAGACCCCGGTGCGGGGAAGACTCACCAGGTGAGACCAGAACCTCAGTTCGCCGAGGCGTACGGCAGGAACGCCGCCCAGGCGTCGGGGGTGAGGGTGAGGCGGGGGCCGTATACGGTCTTGGAATCCCGGACGTGGACGGTGCCGGGGGTCTTCGCGATCTCGACGCAGGAGTTGCCGTCCGTGCCGCTGCTGTAGCTGCTCTTGAACCACGCCAGTTCAGAGGCGTCCCCAGCGGAGACCTTGCGGATCATGTCTCTCCCAGCAGTTGTTCGATGAAGGCGAGCGACTCTCTCGGCGGGAGAGCCTGCGCCCGGATGGTGCCGTAGCGCAGCTCAAGGATGCGCAGATCCCTGGGCTCGGCGATCGGCCGCCCGTTGAACGCGCCATCGGATCGCCCCACCGCCGTGCCGTCCGGGAACTTCAGCAACTCGATCTTGCCATCCACCCCCGGATGGGCGTCGGTGTCGGTCGGCATCACCTGAAGCGTGACGTGGTTCAGCCTTCCCACCTCCAGCAGACGTTCGAGCTGGCGCTGCCTCACCATTGTGCCGCCAACCGGCCGACGCAACGGTGCCTCTTCCAGGACGAAGTGGATGGAAGGAGCCGGATCGCGGTCTAGAACCGCCTGCCGGGCGAGCCGGGCTGCGACCATGCGTTCCACGTCGTCCGAGGAGTAGGGAGGCTGGGCTGCCTCCATCAACGCACGTGCGTGCTCCCGGGTCTGGAGGAGCCCGTGGACGCTGTTGCACTCGTAGATACCGATCTCTGCGGCCTTTGCCTCCAACTTCCCCAGCTCACGCACCTTCTTCGGGTACCGGACCTTCTTGACGTCCTCCCAGGCGGCCGAGAGGAGCCCGCCCGCGTCAAGGACTTCGTCGGACCTGTCCAGATACTCCTGGCGGGGAATCCGCTTGCCGCCCTCGACCTTGTAGACGAGGTCTTCCCCGTACCCGATCGCCGCCCCGAACTCGGCGGCCCGCAGGCCCGCGGCCTCCCGGCGCAGCTTCAGCTGCCGCCCCACCGTGGCGAGGACCGCGATACCCCATTCATCGTCCGGGTCGACCTCCCAACCCGGCTCGTCCGCCTCGTCCTTGAGCCGACCCGCCTCGGCCTCGACCGCCATCCCGCACCCCTCCGTCGTACCCGCTCACGTGCACCGGCGACCTACCCCGCCCCACCGCCCCGACAGCCCTGACAGCACCGGACAAGCCCCGGACAGTAACCGTACGCACTCGCTGAGTCACTTCTCACGGTACGCAAACGCGACCACGCTGAGTGACGTGAACCAGGAATCCACCGAACTCGTCTCCCCCGTCCGCAACTTCGGCGTGCAGCTCTCCCCCACGCCGAGGGGTGCCCGGCTGGCCCGCCTGCTCGCGACGGAGCAGCTCCGCAGCTGGGGCCTGCCCCTGGACCCCGCACGCCAGTCGGTCGCCGAGCTGGCGAGCAACGCGGCGGCGCACGGGCGGGTGCCCGGCCGTGATTTCCGGCTCTCGCTGTACGTCATCGGCGACACCCTGCGGATCGAGGTGACGGACACGCGGGCCGAGCGCCTGCCGAGCCCGCGGACCCCGGCGCCCGACGCGGAGTCGGGGCGGGGCCTGCTGCTGGTGGAGGCGCTGGCGCACCGCTGGGGCGTGGCGGAGGGCCGCTTTCCGCGCAAGACGGTGTGGGCGGAGGTGAGTTGTGCGCCGCCGGGTGCGTCAGGCAGCGTTGCCGGCGTTCCGTAGCCGCGCGAACGACGTGTCCAGGCCCCTCTTCAGCAGGCGCGACACGGGGCGTTCCACGAGGCGGTGGATCAGATAGCTCAGGAGCAGGAAGCCCGCGATGAGGACGACGAGCAGGAGGCGGGCGTCCATCCGGTCGTGCAGGCGCGCGATGAGGCACGTACCGGCGACGTAGTGGACCAGGTAGAGCGGGTACGTCATGGCACCGGCCGTGATCAGCCATTTCCAGCGGATGCGGTCGGTGCGGCCGAGCGCGACGGCGACCATGAAGAGCAGGAAGACGGTGAAGATCGCCGCGCTGCCGCGCCAGCTCGAGACGCGTTCGACCTCGTCGATGCGGTGCCCCAGCTCCAGTTGGCCCATGAGCCAGGCCATCGCGAGGATGCCCCAGAGCAGCAGGTCCTGGCCGAAGCGGTGCATGAGGTAGAGGACGAGTCCGGCGATGAAGTACCACGCGCCGTCCGGGTTGGCAATCAGTTCGAGCAGCGGGAGGCGGGAGATGGGGGCGAGCATCGCGACCGCGCCCCACACGCAGCAGAAGACGACGACCCGGCGGTACGTCAGCCCCATCGCGACCACGACCAGGAACAGCAGGTAGAAGCGCAGTTCGGACCAGAGGGTCCAGTAGACGCCGTCGACGTTCTGTACGGCGGAACCGGACTGGAGCATGGTCAGGTTGAGGAGTATCTCGCGCACGCGGAGGCGCTCCCAGACGCCCGGTACGGCGAGGAGCACGGCCGTCGTGAACAGCACGCCGAACCAGTACGCCGGGTAGAGGCGGATCACGCGCGAGACGAAGAACTGGCGTGGGGTGCGGCCCCAGCAGGACATGCAGATGACGAAACCGCTGATCACGAAGAAGATCTCGACGCCGATCCAGCCGTAGGAGGCGAAGCGGAACACGGTGGGCATGATCTCCGACACCGGGCGGTCCCAGATCAGGTTGTCCGGGCGGTCGGCACGCCAGGTACCGGCGTAATGGTGCGCGGCCACCATCAGCGCGGCGAGCAGCCGGATGCCGTCGATGACGTACAGCCGCCCGCCCGCGCGCTTTCCGCCCGCCCGCCCGGTGTCCGTCCGCTTCCCGCCCGCCCGCAGGCCGCCCGGCGCGGCCTGCGTGCCCAGCGTCGACGGGATCACCACGTTGAGCACCATCGTGTCGTTGTCCACTGCACGCACCATTCGAACAGGTAAGAACAGGGGTCACGGAAGCGGTAGGGGGTTGGTCAAGTTGCCGCTCGCACTCCGCGCCCTGTTCGATGACCGGTCGTCCCTGGTTCAACCGGCGTGCGCGACCGAGGGGCAGGGCGCGCGAACAGCCGCAGTACCCCGGATGACCTGGAGGTTCCGCCAGGCCGTCCCCTGATCACCGGCCTGCATTCGATCTCTGATGGCGGCCGCACGCGGGTGAGCGTTCGCAGCGTCGCTTACGTGCTGATGTTCGAGGGTGGGCGGGGAGAGATCGACCTGGCGGCCCGTGCACGGCCGGGCACGGGACCACCGAGGAGGTCCTCGCCGGGCTGCTGCCGCGCGCCGACCAGGCGGCCGGCGCGACCCTGTGGGCCTGCGAGAGCCGATCCGTTCCGTCGACGTCCTCACGCTCTCCGAGCACGCGATGGTGCGCAGCCGCACCGCCGCCGCCACGCGCCGCCGGGGTGGTCCCGACCCTGCGGGTGGCAGGGCCCGCGCGCCTGACGGAGTGCGGGCCCTGCCGCATGCTCACGTCCGGGTGACGCGCCCGCACTCGTCGGAATGGTCGCCCGTCAGGGGTTCGCCGCGGAAGGGGTGCTCGCGCGTGGCCTGCCCGGACCCGGCGGGGTCGCCGGGAGCGCCGGTCGGGCGCGCGGTCTCGGCCGCCGGCGGCTCGTCGGAGCCGCCGTCCTCGCCGGGTACGACCAGGGAGGGCCGCAGGGCGACGAGCGCGACGGCCGCCAGCAGCAGGACGCCGGCGACGGCCCCGGCCCCGGCCCGTCGCCGACGGGGAGCAGGGCTCGGCTCCGGGCCCGTACGCCATCCCGGCGGGTCCACCGGGCCGCCTCGGCCCTTGCGTCCCTCGCCCTGTTGCCGGGCCGCCGCCTCGTCCTCCTCCCGCAGCCGCCGGGCCACCATCCGGGCCCGCGCGGAGGGCTCCTTCGGCGCGGCGCCGCCCTCGGCCGCCTTCCGCAGGAACGCCGCCAACTGCTCGCCGGTCAGGGATGACTCCGACTCGTCGTCGGAGCGGCCGGGCGGCGGCGGGACGGTACTCACGGACGCACTCTCCGGGGCGGGACGGGGGACCTGGCGCCTTCCGGCTGGTCAACCGGCCCCGTCAGGACCGTAGATACGCCAGTACGGCCAGCACCCTGCGGTGGGTGCCGTCCGCCGGGGGCAGGTCCAGCTTGGTGAGGATACTGCCGATGTGTTTGCCCACGGCAGCCTCGGAGACGACGAGCCGGCCGGCTATGGACGCGTTGGAACGGCCCTCCGCGATCAACGCCAGCACCTCGCGCTCGCGCGGGCTGAGCCGCTCCAGCGGATCCCGGCGGCGGCGCAGCAACTGGCGTACCACCTCCGGGTCGACGACCGTGCCGCCGTCCGCCACGTCGGCCAGCGCGTCGACGAACTCCTCGACCTGGCCGACCCGGTCCTTGAGCAGGTATCCGACGCCGGTGCCGTCGCCGGAGTCGAGCAGGTCGGCGGCGTAGGAGCGCTGGACGTACTGGCTGAGGACGAGCACGGGCAGCGTGGGCCGGGCCGCGCGCAGCCGCACCGCCGCGCGCAGGCCCTCGTCCTGGAAGTCGGGCGGCATCCGGACGTCGGTGACGGCGATGTCCGGCGCGTGCGCGTCGACGGCGGCGACGAGGGCGTCCGCGTCGCCGACGGCGGCCACGACCCGGTGGCCGAAGCGGGTGAGGAGACCGGTGAGGCCGTCCCGGAGCAGCACGCTGTCCTCGGCCAGCACTACCCGCAGGCTTCGGACGGCTCGCTCGGCAGGGTCCGCTCGGTCGCCTCGGTGCGCTCGGTCGCCTCGGTCGGCTCGGTCCGCTCGCTCGGCAGGGTCCGCCCGGTCGGCTCGGTCCATTCGCAAGGGATCTCCACGCGCAGCAGGGTCGGTCCGCCCGGCGGACTGGACAGCGAGAGTCTGCCATCCAGCACTGACACCCGGTCCGCGAGCCCGGTCAGCCCGCTGCCCGCACCGGCGTCGGCGCCGCCCCGCCCGTCGTCGCGTACCTCCAGGACCAGCCGCCCGTCCCGGTGCCCGCCGCTCACCTCGGCCCGCCGGGCGCCGCTGTGCCGGCCGACGTTGGCGAGGGCCTCGCGGACCACGAAGTAGGCGGCGGCCTCCACGGCTTGCGGCAGCCGGCCGGGCAGCTCCAGGCGTACGTCGACGGGTACGGCGGACCGGTCGGCCGCGTCCTCGACGGCGGGCCCGAGTCCGTGGTCGGCGAGCACCTTGGGGTGGATGCCGCGGATCAGCTCCCGCAGCTCCTCCAGGGCGCGCCCCGCCTCCGTGTGGGCCTGGGCGAGCTGGTCGGCGAGGGGGCCCGGCGGGGCGTCGAGGCGGGCCAGGCCGAGGGTCATCGTGAGGGCGACGAGGCGCTGCTGGGCGCCGTCGTGCAGGTCGCGTTCGATACGGCGCCGCTCTGCCTCGAAGGCGTCCACCAACCGGACGCGGGAGCGGGTGAGTTCGACGACGCGGGCGTCGAGGTCGCCCGCGCGGGGGGCGATCAGGACGCGGGTGACTTCGGCGCGGGCTCCGGCGGCCAGGCCCAGGGCGTAGGCACCGAGGGCGAGGAGGAACAGGCCGAGCAGGGCGGCGCCGGACGCGGCGGGCCAGGTCGTCACCGTCCACAGCTTGAGCACCTTGAGCTCCTCGCCGTCGCCGGCGGTGGCCATGAGCAGCGGGGTGGCGGCGGTGGCCAGCGGCAGGGCGAGGGCGGCGGTGACGACCAGGGCGTCCAGCGGCCACAGCACGAGGGCGAGGAGGAGGGCGTGGCCGAGTTCGCGCCAGGTCGCCGGCTCGCGCAGGCGGGTACGGAGCCAGGACCAGAGGCCGGTGGCGTTCGGCCGGCGGTGGGCCGGGGCGGGTGCGCGGGCGCGGTCGACCAGGCGCAGCCGGTGCCGTTCCAGCCGGGCCACGGGCAGGCCGGCGAGGGCGGTGAGCACCAGCAGCGGCAGCCCGACGAGGACGACGGCCAGGGCGGTCCCCGCGGCCACGACGACCACGATCCCGACCAGGGTGACGGCGCCCGCCGCCGCCCCGGTGACCAGGTACGCGGCCGACCGCCAGGGCCAGGCCGAGCGCAGGTAGCGGGGGGTGGTGAGGGCCTGCCACACGTTTCGGGGCTGCATGCGGATCACCGTAGAACGCCCTGGTGGGGCGGGGCCATCGGTCCAGGGGGCGTCCTCGGGGTAGGGCAGGCACAACCCCCTTTCTCGCCCCTGCCGCACTGCGCGGGAGGAGCCGCACGCGGTTTCGTGAGCACACCACGGCAGACCGGCATCGGACTGCACCGGCATCCGACTGCACAGGCACCGACTGCACCGGCACCCGACGAATGGGGACCCATGACCGACGACCCGATTCCCGCCATCGCCCTGCGCGCCGTCAGCAGACGGTACGGCTCCGGCGACAGCGCCGTGACGGCCCTGGACTCCGTCTCCCTCGCCTTCCCCCGGGGCTCCTTCACCGCCGTGATGGGCCCGTCCGGGTCGGGCAAGTCCACCCTCCTCCAGTGCGCCGCCGGCCTGGACCGGCCCACGTCCGGGTCGGTGACCGTCGGCGGCACCGAGCTGACGGGGCTGAGCGAGCGCCGGCTGACCCTGCTGCGCCGGGAGCGCGTCGGCTTCGTCTTCCAGGCGTTCAACCTCCTGCCCTCCCTCACCGCCGAGCAGAACGTCGGCCTCCCCCTGCGCCTGGCCGGCCGGCGCCCCTCCCGTGCCCGGGTGCGCGAGGTCCTCGCCCGCGTCGGCCTCGCCGAACGCGCCCGGCACCGGCCCGCGGAGCTGTCCGGCGGCCAGCAGCAGCGGGTCGCCCTGGCCCGCGCGCTGATCACCCGACCGGAGGTCCTCTTCGCCGACGAACCGACCGGCGCCCTGGACTCGCGGACCGCCCGCGCGGTCCTGACCCTCCTGCGCGAACTGACCGACGCCGAGTCCCAGACCATCGTCATGGTCACCCACGACCCCGTCGCCGCCTCCTACGCCGACCGCGTGCTGTTCCTCGTGGACGGCAGGGTGGACGGGGAGCTGACGGGCGCGGACGCGGAGACGATCGCGGCCCACCTGACCCACCTGGAGACCGGGGCGCGCCCGGCCGGTTCCCCGGCCCGCGCGGAGACCGGACCCCCGGCCCGGGTAGCGGCCGAACCCCCGGCCCGGGTAGCGGCCGGACCCCCGGCCCGGGTAGCGGCCGGACCCCCGGCCCGGCCGGGTGCCACCCCGGCGGCCGGGGCCCGTACCACCACCCCCGCCATCCGGCCGTCGGCCGCCCGGGCAACCCGGCACGAGGCCGCCCTCACCACACGCCCGGAACCGAACCTTGCAACGGCGCCCGGACCCGCCCCCGCCAGAGGGCCCGGGTCCCCCTGGACCGCAGGCCCGATGGCCGACCCGACCACCAGCCCGATACCCGACCCGGAAGCCGGACCCGAGCCCGCCCCGACCGCCGCGCACCCGGCCGCCCCCACCGCCACGCACACGCCCGCCCCGGCCGCCGCGCCGACGCCCACCCGGCAAGCCGGGGCGCGCCCCACCACCCCCCGCCGGGAGGGCACCCCGTGCTGATCACCGCTCTGCGCACCCTCCGTACCCGCTGGGTCACCTTCGTCGGCAGCTTCGTCGCGCTGGCGTCGGGGGTCGCGCTGCTCACCGTGACGGGGCTGGCCCTCGCCTCCTCGCTGGACGCGCCGCACCGGGCGCCGGAACGGTTCGCCGCCGCGCCCGTCGTGGTCCGGGGCCAGGACACCCTGCGCGTGGCGACGCCGATCGGCGACCGCACGCAGCCCCTGGCGGGACCGCGTCCCGTGCCGGCGCCGGTGGTGGCGCGGCTGGTCCGCCTCGGCGAGGTGGTCGAGGACCGCGCGTTCCCGGTACGTGCGGACGGCGGACGGGCGCCGGGGGCCCTCGTCGGCCACCCCTGGTCCACGGCCGCCTTCGCGCCGTACGCCCTGGACGCGGGCCGCGCACCCCGCACCGCCGACGAGGTCGTCGTCACCGGCGACTGGGCCGCCCCCGGTGAGCGCGTCCGCACCGACCGGGGGACGCTGCGCGTCGTCGGCACCGTGCCCGGCCTCGGCTTCGAGGACGCCGTCTTCTTCACCGACGCCCGCGCCGCCGAACTCGCGCCGCTCGGTGTGCAGATGGCGGTGGACGCCGAGGTCGACGCGGTACGGGACGCCGTGCGCGGCACCCCCGGCGTCCACGTCCTCACCGGGGACGACCGACGGTACGCGGACGCCGATCCCGACCGGGACGAGGAGGCGCTGACGGCGATGAACGCCCTGTTCGGCACGGCGGGCGGGGTCACCGCGTTCGTGTCGGTGTTCGTCGTGGCGTCCACGTTCGCCTTCGCGGTCGTCCAACGGCGCCGGGAGTTCGGGCTGTTGCGGACGGCGGGGGCGACGCCGGGTCAGCTCCGGCGGATGGTGCTCGCCGAGGCGGCCGGGATCGGCGTACTCGCCTCGGCGGCGGGCTGCGCGCTGGGCTCGTACGCCGCCCCGTATCTCGTCGGCCGCCTGGTCGACGCGGGGCTGGCCCCGGCGTGGTTCCGCGTCGGCGGCCACGTCTGGCCGTACCACGTGGCCTTCTGGACCGGCCTGCTGGTCACCCTGTGCGGCGTGGTCGCGGCGTCCTGGCGGGCGGGCCGTACGGCGCCCGTGGAGGCGCTGCGGGAGGCCGCCGCGGAGACGAGGGCGATGACCCCGGGCCGGCTGGTCCTGGGCGTCGGCCTGCTCCTGACCGCTCTGGTGACCCTCGGCGTCACCCTGGCCACGGACCCCGGCGACCTCCTCCACCGCAAGACGTACGTGGTCCGCCCGATGCTCCTGATCACCGCGACGGCCCTCCTGGCACCCGTCGCGATACGGCTCCTGACCCGCGCCCTGGCCTGGATACCGGGCGTCACCGCGCTGCTGATCCGCGAGAACGCCGCCACCGCCGCCCGGCGTACGGCGGCCGCCGCCGCCCCGACCCTCGTCACCGTCGCCCTCACCGGTTCCCTCCTCGGCGCGACCGCGACGCTGGACGAGGCCAGGGCCACCGAGACCCGCGCCCGCACGACGGCGGACTACGTGGTCACGGGCGCCGGCCTCGACGAACGCACCGCCGCGCGGCTCCGCGAGGTCCCCGGCACGAAGACGGTCTCGCCCTCCGCGTCGACCACGGTGTACGTACTGGAGGAGGGTGTGGCCCTCCTGAGATCCGAGGCCCGCGCGGTGACGAACCCCGCGGCCCTCACCGGCCTCCCCCTCTCGGCGGGGAAGGCATCGGACCTGGACGACGACTCGATCATCGTCAACGAGGAGTGGGAGCGGCACACGGTCGGCGACAAGGTCGACGTCTGGCTGGAGGACGGTACCCGCCGCGCCCTCCGCATCGCCGCGGTGATGCCCACCGGCACCGGCGACAACGGCGCCTACATCACGAGAGCGAACGCCCCCGAGGCCCCGCTGGACCGCATCGAGGTGACGGTGACGGGCACCGCCCTGCACAAGGCGTGGAACCGGACCGGCACCAAGCTCCTCCCCCGAACCGCATGGCTCGCCACCACCCACCCCACCACCAACCGCACCACAACCCTGGGCCTCCGCCTCATCCTCGGCATAGCCCTGCTCTACACGGCCCTCTTCCTCGTGAACACGGCCTTGACCGCCGCATCGGACCGCACCCGCGACCTCGGACTCCTCCACCTGACCGGCGCCACGAAGCTCCAGATCCTCCGCCTCGCGGCCGCGGAATCCCTGGCCATCACCACGATGGGCGCCCTCCTGGGCCTCCTGACCGCCGCCCTCAACCTCGCCGGCATGACCGCAGCCCTCCACCTGCTCTCGGCCCCCACCCCCGTGGCACTCCCCTGGGCCACCCTCGCCGCCACCGCAACCGCCTGCGCGGCCCTCGCGGCAGCCGCGTCGATCACTCCGATCGCACTGTCCCTGCGCCACCGAACACCTCGCTCACGGACGAGGCCGTGGCCGCACGCGTGACCCAGAGATCCAGAAGCTCAAGATCCCCACACCCCACGATCCGCTCCCGGTCCCCCTCGGACAGCGCCACCCCCCGCCGCTCCAGAAACACCAGCAACGCCCGAGCCGCCCCAGCGGACCGCCCCTCTTCGCGCCCCTCTTCGCGCCCCTCCGCCCGAAGGCTCTGCGCGGTCTCCGACTGGAAGAAGGAAAGGTCGGCGGCCATGATGTGCCTCCAGAGGTCTGCGGCCGGCGTCTTGCCGAGGCCTTGTTCCGTGAGTTCGATGAAGATGCTTGCCGTGTCCTCGTCGGCGGCGAAGAGCCCTTTCAACGCCGCTGCCAGGGCTTTCAGTATGGCATCGGCGTCCGGATCCCGGCGGTGCAGAGCCGCCGAGAGGACGGTGAGCGGGATGTCCCGCGCGGCCTCGTCGGGGCTGTCGATCACCGGCAGGTCGTCCGGCCCGAGGACCAGCGGACGGACCGTGAGCGAGGGCCACTGCGGGGGCCCGATGTCGACCTGCCGGGCCGCCCACGCGGCGGTGCGGCGGTCGGCGCAGACGACCAGGAGGACCGGCGGCAGACGGTACTTGGCGTGCAGGTGCGACAAGTAGTAGGCCCAGCTCGCCGGCTTGTCGGAGTCCGGCTTGCCCTGCGACTCCACGGCGAGCAGGAACCGCTCACCATCCCCGCTGTCCATGCGCAGCAGCGTGTCCACGCGCCGTTCTACCGGACGGTTCTCGGTGAGGTCCGTGGTGAGCGGCACCGCGGACACCGGCTCGGCGAAGGTGACGCCGAGCGCCTTGACGGCACGGGCGAACAGCGCCGGATCCTCCTGGAAGATCCGGTGCAGCGCCTCGTGGGATGAACTGACCATGCGGCGAACGTAGCGGAGAGGTCGACCATGCCCAGCGCATATGCCATCACCTTCGCCGGATCGAGCGACGCTCCCGAACCCCCCGTTGACGCTGGCCGCGCACGCGAAAGGGCCCGTACGACCGAAGTCGTACGGGCCCTCTCAGGCATCAGCCCCAGTCAGATCGACCGGACCGACAAGCAAGGCACACGCGCAAGCGTGCGGAGCTTACTTGTTGATCTTGGTGACCTGGCCGGCGCCCACGGTCCGGCCACCCTCGCGGATGGCGAACTTGAGGCCCTCTTCCATCGCGATGGGCTGGATGAGTTCCACCTTCATCTCGGTGTTGTCACCCGGCATGACCATCTCGGTGCCCTCGGGGAGGGTCACGACGCCGGTCACGTCCGTCGTACGGAAGTAGAACTGCGGACGGTAGTTGTTGAAGAAGGGGGTGTGACGGCCACCCTCATCCTTCGACAGGATGTAGGCCTGGGCCTCGAACTCGGTGTGCGGGGTGACCGAGCCCGGCTTGATGATGACCTGGCCGCGCTCGACGTCCTCGCGCTTGATGCCGCGGAGGAGCAGACCGACGTTCTCGCCCGCCTGGCCCTCGTCGAGCAGCTTGCGGAACATCTCGATGCCGGTGACCGTGGTGGTGGTCTTCTCGGTCTTGATGCCGATGATGTCGACGGTCTCGTTGACCTTGAGGACACCACGCTCGATGCGGCCGGTGACGACCGTACCGCGACCGGTGATGGTGAAGACGTCCTCGATCGGCATCAGGAACGGCTTGTCGACGTCACGCTCGGGCTCCGGGATGGACTCGTCCACAGCCTTCATCAGGTTGAGGACCGACTCACCCCACTCCTTGTCGCCCTCGAGGGCCTTCAGAGCGGAGACCTTGACGACCGGCAGGTCGTCACCCGGGAACTCGTACTCGGAGAGGAGCTCACGCACCTCGAGCTCGACGAGCTCCAGGATCTCCTCGTCGTCCACCATGTCGGCCTTGTTCAGCGCGACCACGATGTACGGAACGCCGACCTGGCGGGCCAGGAGCACGTGCTCCTTGGTCTGCGGCATCGGGCCGTCGGTGGCGGCGACCACGAGGATGGCGCCGTCCATCTGCGCCGCACCCGTGATCATGTTCTTGATGTAGTCCGCGTGACCGGGGCAGTCGACGTGGGCGTAGTGACGCGTCTCCGTCTGGTACTCGACGTGCGCGATGGAGATCGTGATACCGCGCTGGCGCTCCTCAGGAGCCTTGTCGATCTGGTCGAAGGCCGAGGCCTCGTTCAGGTCCGGGTACGCGTCGTGCAGCACCTTGGTAATGGCGGCCGTGAGGGTCGTCTTACCGTGGTCGATGTGACCGATGGTGCCGATGTTGACGTGCGGCTTAGTCCGCTCGAACTTCGCCTTCGCCACTGGGGTCCTCCTGTGGAGTGGTTCTGTACGCCTTACTCATCGGCGCCAGGTGATCTTTGCTGGGAAACCCGGGCCCGGGGCATCCCACCGGTTCACGGCGGAATGCCCCACGCAGGCTCCGGGGTCAAGCCTAAAGCGTGTGAACGAGGTCCGTTAAACGGAGTAGTCCGTCACTCGCCCTTGGCCTTCGCGATGATCTCCTCGGCGACGTTCCGGGGAACCTCGGCGTAGGAGTCGAACTGCATCGAGTAGCTTGCGCGACCCGACGTCTTGCTGCGGAGGTCTCCGACGTAGCCGAACATCTCCGACAGGGGCACGAGGCCCTTCACGACGCGGGCACCCGCCCGCTCCTCCATGGCCTGGATCTGGCCACGGCGGGAGTTGATGTCGCCGATGACGTCACCCATGTAGTCCTCGGGCGTGGTGACCTCGACGGCCATCATCGGCTCCAGGAGCACGGGCGAAGCCTTGCGCGCGGCCTCCTTGAAGGCCTGCGAACCGGCGATCTTGAACGCGAGTTCGGAGGAGTCGACCTCGTGGTAGCCACCGTCGATGAGCGTGACGCGGACGCCCGTCATCTCGTAGCCGGCCAGGATGCCGAACTGCATGGCCTCCTGCGCACCGGCGTCGACCGAAGGGATGTACTCCTTCGGGATGCGGCCACCGGTCACCTTGTTCACGAACTCGTACGAGGCGTCGCCGCCCTCGATCGGCTCGATCGCGATCTGCACCTTGGCGAACTGACCGGTACCACCGGTCTGCTTCTTGTGGGTGTAGTCCACGCGCTCGACGGCCTTGCGGATCGTCTCACGGTAGGCGACCTGCGGCTTGCCGACGTTGGCCTCGACCTTGAACTCACGGCGCATCCGGTCGACCAGCACCTCGAGGTGCAGCTCGCCCATACCACCGATGATGGTCTGGCCGGTCTCCTCGTTGGTGTGGACCTGGAAGGACGGATCCTCCTCGGCCAGGCGCTGGATCGCGACGCCGAGCTTCTCCTGGTCGCCCTTCGACTTGGGCTCGATGGCGACCTGGATGACCGGCGCCGGGAAGTCCATGGACTCCAGGATGACCGGGTTCTTGTCGTCGGACAGCGTCTCACCGGTGGTGGTCTGCTTCAGACCCATGACGGCGACGATGTCGCCGGCGCCCACCGACTCGATCTCCTCACGCTTGTTCGCGTGCATGCGGTAGATCTTGCCGATGCGCTCCTTGCGGCCCTTGACGGAGTTCAGCACGGCGGTGCCGGACTCCAGACGGCCGGAGTACACGCGGACGAAGGTGAGCTTGCCCAGGTGCGGGTCGCTCATGATCTTGAACGCGAGAGCCGACAGCGGCTCGTCCTCGGACGGCTTGCGCTTGACGACGACCTCGGGGTCCTTGACGTCGTGGCCCTCGATGGCCTCGACGTCGAGCGGGGTCGGCAGGTAGCGCACCACCGCGTCGAGCAGGGGCTGGACGCCCTTGTTCTTGAACGCGGTGCCGCAGAACACCGGGGTGACCGTGATGTCCTCGGACTTGCCGGAGGCGATGGTGATGCGACGGATCGCGGCGTACAGCTGCTCCTCGGTGGGCTCCTGGCCCTCCAGGAACAGCTCCATGATCTCTTCGTCGTTCTCGGCGACGGCCTCGACCAGCTTCCCGCGCCACTCCTCGGCGGCCTCGGTGTGCGTGTCGGGGATGTCGACGACGTCGTACATCTCGCCCTTGGCGGCCTCGGCGGACCACACGAGCGCCTTCATGCGGACCAGGTCCACGACGCCCTTGAAGTCGGCCTCGGCGCCGATCGGGAGCTGCATGACGAGCGGCTGGGCGCCCAGGCGGTCCGAGATCATGTCCACGCAGCGGTGGAACTCGGCGCCGGTGCGGTCCAGCTTGTTGACGAAGCAGATGCGCGGCACGCCGTAACGGTCGGCCTGACGCCACACCGTCTCGGACTGCGGCTCGACACCGGCGACACCGTCGAACACCGTCACGGCACCGTCGAGTACACGCAGGGAGCGCTCCACCTCCACGGTGAAGTCGACGTGCCCCGGGGTGTCGATGATGTTGATCGTGTAGTCGTTGTCCTCGAGCGGCCAGTGACAGGTGGTGGCGGCAGAGGTGATCGTGATGCCACGCTCCTGCTCCTGCTCCATCCAGTCCATCGTGGCGGCGCCGTCGTGGACCTCGCCGATCTTGTACGACACACCGGTGTAGAACAGGATCCGCTCGGTGGTCGTCGTCTTGCCCGCGTCGATGTGGGCCATGATCCCGATGTTGCGGACCCTGGCCAGGTCAAGTGAAGTGGTAGCCATAAGGCTTCAGTCTTCTCTCGGTCTCGATGTGGGTAGCGACTACCAGCGGTAGTGCGCGAAGGCCTTGTTGGACTCGGCCATCTTGTGCGTGTCCTCGCGCTTCTTGACGGCCGCACCGAGGCCGTTCGAAGCGTCGAGAAGCTCGTTGAGCAGACGCTCGGTCATGGTCTTCTCGCGACGGGCGCGGGAGTAACCGACGAGCCAGCGCAGCGCGAGCGTGTTGGCGCGACCGGGCTTGACCTCGATCGGCACCTGGTACGTCGCACCGCCGACGCGGCGGGACTTGACCTCGAGGGTCGGCTTGATGTTCTCGAGAGCGCGCTTGAGCGTGATGACCGGGTCGTTGCCGGTCTTCTCGCGCAGACCCTCCATGGCGCCGTAGACGATGCGCTCGGCGGTGGAGCGCTTGCCGTTCATCAGCACCTTGTTGATGAGGGAGGTCACCAGAGGAGAACCGTAGACCGGGTCGATGATGACCGGGCGCTTCGGGGCGGGGCCCTTACGAGGCATTCTTACTTCTCCTTCTTGGCGCCGTAGCGGCTGCGAGCCTGCTTGCGGTTCTTGACACCCTGGGTGTCCAGCGAACCGCGGATGATCTTGTAGCGAACACCCGGCAGGTCCTTCACACGGCCGCCGCGCACGAGCACGATCGAGTGCTCCTGCAGGTTGTGCCCCTCACCCGGAATGTAAGCAGTGACCTCGATCCCGCTGGTCAGACGCACACGCGCGACCTTACGCAGGGCCGAGTTCGGCTTCTTCGGGGTGGTCGTGAACACACGCGTGCAGACGCCGCGACGCTGGGGCGAACCCTCGAGCGCGGGCGTCTTGTTCTTCTCGACCTTGTCCTGCCGGCCCTTGCGGACCAGCTGCTGGATCGTAGGCACTACTTCTCCGGTTTCTGTGTGCCGAATGGTGAAGCTAACCTGGGACATCTCCGACCCACGCGGTCGGGTGTGTCGATGCCGCGGACTCCCGCCGTGAAGCGGGGGACAGGCGCGGAATGCGGTGGCGCTCACTGCCCCGGTGCGGTTTCAAGGCACGCACGAAGGCCAGGGCACACCCCAGGCACAAGGTCTGAGCGTACCTATCGCATTGGCTGCGGTCAAAACAAATGGGCGGGACCGGCGACCGCACCCGTTTCACCCCACTCTGCCCCGATCCAGCGGATCCAGGACCACGCCATGATCGGCGGACCGCGGCGCGGGAGCGACCGGCGCCGGCGTGTCATGGGGGGCCGCCGGGTCATGGGCCGCCGTGTCGTGGGCCGCCGTGTCGTGCCGGACGAAATACGTCGGCCGGTTCTGCACCGCCGTGTAGATCCGCCCCACGTACTCCCCCAGCAGCCCGACGCAGACCAGCTGTACAGCGCCGATGAAGACCACCCCGGTGAACAGCGAGGTCCAGCCGGGCACCGTACGCCCCAGCGCGAAGGCGGTCAGCGTGTAGACGAGCAGCCCGAGGCAGACGACGAAGGCACCGGCGCCGAGCCAGGTGGCGATCCGCAGCGGGGCCGCTGAGAAGCCGGTGACGCTGTCGACCGCGAGGCGGATCATCCGGCCCAGCGGGTACTTGGTCCGCCCCGCGGTGCGCGGCGCCCGCTCGTACGTCACCTGCCCGCTGGGGAAGCCGAGCCAGGGCACGAGCAGCCGGTACACGCGCTGCTGGTCGGGCAGCGCCTTGAGCGCCTCGACGGCGGCCCGGCTGAGCAGCCGGAAGTCGCCCGCCTGCGCGGTGACCGAGGGACCGGCCAGGCGCCGCATGAGCCGGTAGTACAGCCCGGCCGACCACCGCTTGAACCCGGTGTCGCTGCTGCGGTCCACGCGGACCCCGTAGACGATGTCGAGTCCCTCGGCGCGGGCCAGCGCCAGCATGCCGGGGATCTTCTCCGGGGGGTCCTGGAGGTCGGCGTCCAGGCTCACCACGTACGCGCCCGCCGAGCGGTCGAGGCCGGCGGTGAGGGCGGCCTGGTGGCCGGAGTTGCGCCGCAGGGCTATCACCCGCAGCTCGGGCCAGCCCAGCCGGAAGGCGGCGAGCAGCTCTGCGGTGCGGTCGACGCTGCCGTCGTCGACCGCGACGACCTCGTGCGGGACGCCCATGCCGGTCAGGACCGGGCGCAGCCGGCTGACGAGGAGGGGCAGGACCTCCTCCTCGTTGTACATGGGGATGACGACCGACAGCAGAAGCGGTCGCGCGCGCTCCGCGTCCCCTTCCTCGGGCACCGCACGCCTCCCTTCCCGCCGTCGGGCGACCCTGAGCACAGATGTGCGACTCTTGTGCGATCTTAGGGCAGCGACGCACGTCCGAGCGGGGACCGAGGGGGATGACAGCCATGAACACGGCTGCCGACGACGCGACGACCGAAGCGGACACGGACCCGTCGGACCGCCAGGAGACCCGCTCCCGGGGCTCCTGGCCCTCCTGGGCCCCGGCCCTGCCACCCCGCGCCCGCCCCTTCCTCCCCCCGCTCCTCCTCTACGGCGTCGCCAAGCTGGTCGGCCTGACGGTCTTCGCCGTCCTGCTGGAGCACGCCGGGGACTACCGGGACAAGAAGCCCCGCTTCGGTGGCGGCGCCCACTGGTGGGACGTGCTGGGCACCTGGGACGGCTGGTGGTACCTCCAGGTCGCCGAGCACGGCTACCACCCCGCGCTGATCCACCTCGACTCCGAGGGCCTGTTCACGGTCCAGCAGAACTCGGTCGCCTTCTTCCCCCTCTACCCGGCCCTGATCCGCCTGGTCTCGGAGACGACGGGCCTGGGCCTGTACGGCTCCGGAATCCTGGTCTCCGTGGTCTCGTCCCTCATCGCCGCGGCCGGCGTCTACGCGGTGATCGCCCTCCTCGCCGGGGCCCGCGCCGGCACCGTCGCGGCCGGACTGTGGGCGGTGGCGCCGGGCGCGGGCGTGGAGTGGGCGGTCTACAGCGAGTCCCTGTTCGTCGCGCTCGCCGCCTGGACCTGCTACGCCGTGATGACGAGGCGCTGGGTGGCAGCGGGCCTCCTGGCCTTCACGGCGGGCCTGAACCGCCCCACGTCCGCCGTCCTCATAGGCGCGGTGGGCCTCGCCGCCCTGGTGACGCTGGCCCGCCCCCAGAGCCGCCGCGAGCACGGCGTACGCGGCCCGGTGTACGCGATGCTGGTCGCCCCGCTGGGCCTGCTCGCGTACGTCGCCTGGGTCGGCTGGGCCACCGGCGAGGCCACGGCGTACTTCACCCTCCAGCGCGAGGGCTGGGCGCACTTCTTCGACTACGGCGCCTACACCTGGGACGTACTGCGCAACCTCGCGGTGGGCCACGGCGACTACCCGTTCGCCTTCTCCACCCCGGACCTGCTCTCCCTCCAGCTGGTCCTGGCGCTGCCCTTCCTGCTCGCCCTGATGCTGCGCGAGAAGCCGCCGCTGGTCCTGACCGCCTACACCCTGGCGACGATCGTCACGGTCCTCGGCACCCAGCAGATGTTCGGCAACACCATGCGCTACCTCCTCCCGGCCTTCCCCCTCCTCCTGGCCCCCGCCGCAGCCCTCAGCCGCCTGAAACTCCCCGCCCTGACGGTCTTCTTCACCACAGCGGCCCTCGCGTCGGGCTGGTACGCCCACTACGTCCTCTTCGAACTGGGCGTCCCGTAGCCGCCGTACGCGGGAAGCACCCGCACGCGCCGAAGGGCGGCCACCCCGTGGGGTGACCGCCCTTCAGGCATTCGAGCTACCCGCTCACTGGTTGTACGGACCGTAGTCGTAGTCCTCCAGCGGGACGGCCTGGCCGGAGCCCGTGCCGAACGGCGAGTAGTCGATGTCGTCGTAGCCGACGGCCGAGTACATCGCTGCCTTGGCCTCCTCGGTCGGCTCGACCCGGATGTTGCGGTAGCGGGACAGACCCGTACCGGCCGGGATGAGCTTACCGATGATGACGTTCTCCTTGAGGCCGATGAGGCTGTCGGACTTGGCGTTGATCGCCGCGTCCGTCAGCACTCGGGTCGTCTCCTGGAAGGAGGCGGCCGACAGCCAGGACTCCGTCGCCAGCGAGGCCTTGGTGATACCCATCAGCTGCGGACGACCGGAGGCCGGGTGACCGCCCTCCTGGACCACACGACGGTTCTCGGTCTCGAACTTCGACCGCTCGACCAGCTCGCCGGGCAGCAGCTCGGCGTCGCCGGACTCGATGATCGTCACACGGCGCAGCATCTGCCGGATGATGATCTCGATGTGCTTGTCGTGGATCGACACGCCCTGCGAGTTGTAGACCTTCTGGACCTCGCCGACCAGGTGGACCTGGACGGCACGCTGACCGAGGATGCGCAGCACGTCGTGCGGGTTGGTGGCACCCACGGTGAGCTTCTGGCCCACCTCGACGTGATCGCCCTCGCCGACCAGCACACGGGCGCGCTTCGAGATCGGGAACGCCGTCTCGTCGCTGCCGTCGTCCGGGGTGACGACGATCTTCTTCGTCTTCTCGGTCTCCTCGATCCGGACGCGGCCGGAGGCCTCGGAGATCGGGGCGACACCCTTCGGGGTACGGGCCTCGAAGAGCTCGACGACACGCGGCAGACCCTGGGTGATGTCGTCACCGGCCACACCACCGGTGTGGAAGGTACGCATCGTCAGCTGGGTGCCGGGCTCACCGATGGACTGGGCGGCGATGATGCCGACCGCCTCACCGATGTCGACCAGCTTGCCGGTGGCCAGCGAGCGGCCGTAGCACATGGCGCAGGTGCCGACCTGGGACTCGCAGGTCAGGATCGAACGGGTCTTGACCTCCTCGACACCGTGGCGCACGAGCTGGTCGATGAGCACGTCACCGAGGTCGACGTTGGCCGGCGCGATCACCTTGCCGTCGATGACGACGTCCTCGGCGAGCATGCGGGCGTAGACGCTGGTCTCGACGTCCTCGGCCTTGCGCAGCGTCCCGTCCGCGTCGCGCGTGGCGATCGGCAGCTTGAGACCGCGCTCGGTGCCGCAGTCCTCCTCGCGGATGATGACGTCCTGGGAGACGTCGACCAGACGACGCGTGAGGTAACCCGAGTCGGCGGTACGCAGCGCGGTGTCCGCCAGACCCTTACGGGCACCGTGCGTGGAGATGAAGTACTCCAGCACGGACAGGCCCTCACGGAAGGACGCCTTGATGGGACGCGGGATCGTCTCGTTCTTGGCGTTCGACACCAGACCGCGCATACCGGCGATCTGACGCATCTGCATCATGTTTCCGCGGGCACCCGAGTCGACCATCATGAAGATGGGGTTCGTCTTCGGGAAGTTGTCGTTCATCGCCTCGGCGACCTCGTTGGTCGCCTTGGTCCAGATCGCGATGAGCTCCTGCGTGCGCTCTTCCTTGGTGATCAGACCGCGCTCGTACTGCTTCTGGACCTTCTCGTCCTGGGCCTCGTAGCCCTTGACGATCTCCTTCTTCGCCTCGGGCACGACGACGTCGGAGATGGCCACGGTGACACCGGAACGGGTGCCCCAGTAGAAGCCCGCCGCCTTCAGGTTGTCGAGCGTCGCCGCCACGATGACCTTGGGGTAGCGCTCCGCGAGGTCGTTGACGATCTCACCGAGCTGCTTCTTGCCGACCGAGTAGTCGACGAAGGGGTAGTCCTCGGGCAGCAGCTCGTTGAAGAGCGCGCGGCCCAGCGTGGTGCGCAGGCGGAAGGGGTCGCCCTGCTGCCACTCGCCCGCGCCGGAGCCGCCGTCGGACTCGGCGCCCTCCTCGCGCGCCGGCGGCGTCCAGCCACGCGGCGGGATGGTGCCCACCGGGAAGCGGATGTCGATCGGCGACTGCAGCGCCAGCTCCCCGGCGTCGAACGCCATGGTCGCCTCGGCGGTGGAGCCGAAGGCGCGGCCCTCGCCCTTGGTGTCCCGCATCTCGCCGTCGGTGGTGAGGAAGAACAGACCGAGGACCATGTCCTGGGTCGGCATCGTCACCGGACGGCCGTCGGCGGGCTTGAGGATGTTGTTCGAGGACAGCATCAGGATGCGGGCCTCGGCCTGCGCCTCCGCGGAGAGGGGCAGGTGGACGGCCATCTGGTCACCGTCGAAGTCCGCGTTGAACGCGGTGCAGACGAGCGGGTGGATCTGGATGGCCTTGCCCTCGACCAGCTGCGGCTCGAAGGCCTGGATGCCGAGGCGGTGCAGCGTGGGCGCGCGGTTCAGCAGAACCGGGTGCTCCGCGATGACCTCTTCCAGCACGTCGTACACGACCGTGCGGCCGCGCTCGACCATGCGCTTGGCCGACTTGATGTTCTGCGCGTGGTTCAGGTCCACCAGGCGCTTCATCACGAACGGCTTGAACAGCTCCAGCGCCATCGCCTTGGGCAGACCGCACTGGTGCAGCTTGAGCTGCGGGCCGACGACGATGACGGAACGCGCCGAGTAGTCGACCCGCTTGCCGAGCAGGTTCTGGCGG
Source organism: Streptomyces sp. cmx-10-19 (assembly GCA_049998335.1). Lineage (GTDB taxonomy): Bacteria > Actinomycetota > Actinomycetes > Streptomycetales > Streptomycetaceae > Streptomyces. The sequence continues at coordinate 74,092 of JAEBFB010000014.1, read as the reverse complement.
AAGCGGCCCTGCTTGCCCTTGAGCATGTCGGACAGCGACTTCAGCGGACGGTTGCCGGGGCCCGTGACCGGGCGGCCGCGGCGGCCGTTGTCGAAGAGCGCGTCGACGGCCTCCTGGAGCATGCGCTTCTCGTTGTTCACGATGATCTCGGGCGCGCCGAGGTCGAGAAGCCGCTTCAGGCGGTTGTTGCGGTTGATCACGCGGCGGTACAGGTCGTTCAGGTCGGAGGTCGCGAAGCGGCCACCGTCCAGCTGCACCATCGGACGCAGGTCCGGCGGGATGACCGGCACGCAGTCCAGGACCATGCCCTTGGGGCTGTTGCTGGTCTGGAGGAACGCGGAGACGACCTTGAGGCGCTTGAGCGCACGGGTCTTCTTCTGGCCCTTGCCGGTGCGGATGATCTCGCGGAGGCGCTCGGCCTCCTCGTCGAGGTCGAAGGACTCCAGGCGCTTCTGGAGCGCGGCGGCGCCCATCGAGCCGTCGAAGTAGGTGCCGAAGCGGTCGCGCAGCTCGCGGTAGAGCAGCTCGTCGCCCTCCAGGTCCTGGACCTTGAGGTTCTTGAAGCGGTTCCACACCTCGTCGAGGCGGTCGATCTCGCGCTGCGCGCGGTCGCGCAGCTGCTTCATCTCGCGCTCGGCGCCCTCGCGCACCTTGCGGCGCACGTCGGCCTTGGCGCCCTCGGCCTCCAGCTCGGCGAGGTCCGTCTCGAGCTTCTTGGCGCGGTTCTCCAGGTCGGAGTCGCGGCGGTTCTCGATCTGCTGACGCTCGACGGAGACGTGCGCCTCCAGCGAGGGCAGGTCGCGGGTGCGGCGCTCCTCGTCGACGAACGTGATCATGTACGCCGCGAAGTAGATGACCTTCTCCAGGTCCTTCGGGGCGAGGTCGAGCAGGTAGCCGAGGCGCGACGGGACGCCCTTGAAGTACCAGATGTGGGTGACGGGAGCGGCCAGCTCGATGTGGCCCATCCGCTCACGGCGCACCTTGGCGCGGGTGACCTCGACGCCGCAGCGCTCGCAGATGATGCCCTTGAAGCGGACGCGCTTGTACTTGCCGCAGTAGCACTCCCAGTCCCGGGTCGGACCGAAGATCTTCTCGCAGAAGAGTCCGTCCTTCTCGGGCTTGAGGGTGCGGTAGTTGATCGTCTCGGGCTTCTTGACCTCGCCGTGGCTCCACTGACGGATGTCGTCAGCGGTGGCCAGGCCGATCCGGAGCTCGTCGAAGAAGTTGACGTCGAGCACTATGCGTCAATCCCTCTCAGGGTTGTAAGTCTGTGGTCTGAAACGGGGGTCGCGGGATCGGCGGGGCCTGCGGGTGGCAGGCCCCGCCTGACTCCCGTCAGACCTCTTCGACGCTGCTCGGCTCGCGCCGGGACAGGTCGATGCCGAGCTCCTCCGCAGCGCGGAAGACGTCCTCGTCGGTGTCACGCATCTCGATGGACATGCCGTCCGAGGACAGCACCTCCACGTTGAGGCACAGGGACTGCATCTCCTTGATGAGCACCTTGAAGGACTCGGGGATGCCGGGCTCAGGGATGTTCTCGCCCTTGACGATGGCCTCGTAGACCTTCACGCGGCCGGTCACGTCGTCGGACTTGATGGTCAGCAGCTCCTGGAGGGCGTACGCGGCGCCGTAAGCCTCCAGCGCCCACACCTCCATCTCACCGAAGCGCTGGCCACCGAACTGGGCCTTACCACCCAGCGGCTGCTGGGTGATCATCGAGTACGGGCCGGTCGACCGGGCGTGCAGCTTGTCGTCGACCAGGTGGTGGAGCTTGAGGATGTACATGTAGCCGACCGAGATCGGCTCCGGGAACGGCTCGCCGGAGCGGCCGTCGAACAGACGCGCCTTGCCGGTCGGGAGCACCATGCGCTCGCCGTCCCGGTTCGGGATGGTGTGCTGGAGCAGGCCGGCCAGCTCGTCCTCGCGCGCACCGTCGAAGACGGGGGTGGCGACGTTGGTGCCGGGCTCGACCTTGTCGGCGCCGATGGCCTGGAGCCGCTGCGCCCACTCGTCCGCGAGGCCGGAGACGTCCCAGCCGCGGCTGGCGAGCCAGCCGAGGTGGATCTCCAGGACCTGTCCCGGGTTCATGCGGGACGGGACACCCAGCGGGTTGAGGATGATGTCGACCGGGGTGCCGTCCTCCAGGAACGGCATGTCCTCGATCGGGTTGATCTTGGAGATGACGCCCTTGTTGCCGTGGCGGCCGGCGAGCTTGTCACCGTCGGTGATCTTGCGCTTCTGCGCGACGTAGACGCGGACCAGCTGGTTCACGCCGGGCGGCAGCTCGTCGCCCTCCTCGCGGTCGAAGACGCGGACGCCGATGACCTTGCCGATCTCGCCGTGCGGCACCTTCAGGGAGGTGTCGCGCACCTCGCGCGCCTTCTCACCGAAGATCGCGCGGAGCAGGCGCTCCTCCGGGGTCAGCTCGGTCTCGCCCTTGGGCGTGACCTTGCCGACGAGGATGTCGCCGGCGACGACCTCGGCACCGATGCGGATGATGCCGCGCTCGTCGAGGTCGGCGAGGACCTCCTCGGAGACGTTCGGGATGTCCCGGGTGATCTCCTCGGGACCGAGCTTGGTGTCACGGGCGTCGACCTCGTGCTCCTCGATGTGGATCGAGGAGAGGACGTCGTCCTGCACGAGGCGCTGCGACAGGATGATCGCGTCCTCGTAGTTGTGACCCTCCCACGGCATGAACGCGACCAGCAGGTTCTTGCCGAGCGCCATCTCGCCGTTCTCGGTGGCCGGACCGTCGGCGAGGACCTGGCCCTCGATGACGCGGTCGCCCTCGGCGACGATGACCTTCTGGTTGACCGAGGTGCCCTGGTTGGACCGGGAGAACTTGGCCAGGCGGTACGTGATGTACGTGCCGTCGTCGTTGGTGGTGGTGATGTAGTCCGCGGAGACCTCCTGGACCACACCCGCCTTCTCGGCCTTGACCACGTCACCGGCGTCGGCGGCGGAGCGGTACTCCATGCCGGTGCCGACGAGCGGGGACTCGCTCTTGATGAGCGGCACGGCCTGGCGCATCATGTTCGCGCCCATGAGGGCGCGGTTGGCGTCGTCGTGCTCCAGGAACGGGATCATCGCGGTCGCGACGGACACCATCTGGCGCGGCGAGACGTCCATGTAGTCGACGTCGTCACCGGGGACGTAGTCGACCTCGCCGCCACGGCGGCGGACCAGGACGCGGGCCTCGGTGAACCGCATGTCGTCGTTGAGCGTGGCGTTGGCCTGCGCGATGACGAAGCGGTCCTCCTCGTCGGCGGTCAGGTAGTCGACCTCGTCGGTGACCTGGCCCTCGACGACCTTGCGGTACGGCGTCTCGATGAAGCCGAACGGGTTGATCCGGCCGTACGAGGCGAGCGAGCCGATCAGGCCGATGTTCGGGCCTTCGGGCGTCTCGATCGGGCACATGCGGCCGTAGTGCGACGGGTGCACGTCGCGGACCTCGAAGCCGGCCCGCTCACGGGAGAGACCACCCGGGCCGAGGGCGTTCAGACGACGCTTGTGCGTCAGCCCCGACAGCGGGTTGTTCTGGTCCATGAACTGGGACAGCTGGCTGGTGCCGAAGAACTCCTTGATGGAGGCGACGACCGGCCGGATGTTGATCAGGGTCTGCGGCGTGATCGCCTCGACGTCCTGGGTGGTCATGCGCTCGCGCACGACGCGCTCCATACGGGCGAGACCCGTACGGACCTGGTTCTGGATCAGCTCGCCGACGTTGCGGATGCGGCGGTTGCCGAAGTGGTCGATGTCGTCGGTCTCGACGACGATCTCCCGGCCCGACTCGCCGACCGTCTCGGTCTCCCCGGCGTGCAGCTTCACCAGGTACTTGATCGTGGCGATGATGTCGTCGGTGGTGAGGACGCCGGCGTCGAGGGGCTCGTCGGCGCCGAGCTTCTTGTTCACCTTGTAGCGGCCGACCTTGGCGAGGTCGTAGCGCTTCGGGTTGAAGTAGAGGTTCTCCAGCAGCGTCTGCGCGGCCTCACGCGTGGGGGGCTCGCCCGGACGCAGCTTGCGGTAGATGTCGAGCAGCGCGTCGTCCTGGCCCTGGGTGTGGTCCTTCTCCAGGGTGGCGCGCATGGACTCGTACGCGCCGAACTCCTCCAGGATCTGCTCGGTCGTCCAACCGAGGGCCTTGAGCAGGACGGTCACGGACTGCTTGCGCTTGCGGTCGATGCGCACACCGACCATGTCGCGCTTGTCGATCTCCATCTCCAGCCAGGCACCCCGGGACGGGATGATCTTGGCGGAGAAGATGTCCTTGTCGGACGTCTTGTCGATGGAGGAGTCGAAGTAGACACCCGGCGAACGGACCAGCTGCGACACCACGACACGCTCGGTGCCGTTGATGACGAAGGTGCCCTTGTTGGTCATGAGCGGGAAGTCGCCCATGAAGACCGTCTGGGACTTGATCTCGCCGGTCTCGTTGTTGGTGAACTCGGCGGTGACGAAGAGCGGCGCCGCGTACGTGAAGTCGCGGTCCTTGCACTCGTCGATGCTGTTCTTCGGGGGCTCGAAACGGTGGTCGCGGAACGTCAGCGACATCGACCCGGAGAAGTCCTCGATCGGGGAGATCTCCTCGAAGATCTCTTCCAGACCGGACTTGGTGGGGACGTCCTGACCGGACTCCAGAGCCGACTCGACGCGAGCCTTCCACGCGTCGTTGCCGAGCAGCCAGTCGAAGCTCTCGGTTTGCAGCGCGAGAAGGTTCGGAACCTCGAGGGGCTCCTTGATCTTTGCAAAGGAGATGCGCAGCGGGGCGGTGCTGGCAGCGTTGTTCGTATTCGCGGTCGAGGCGTTGCGCGAGGCGGCCAAGAGGGGGTCCTTCCGAGGGCTCGGACTCACTACGCGCGTACCGGCCCCTCTTCTTCACACCGGGACAGGGGGTGCCCGATGTGGCTGGAAGGCCAGGTCGGGCATGCTCTGATCGTCGGTGCTCGGGCGAGGGCGGACCCCTGGTGACGGGCAGGGGGCAGCTAACAGGCAGCGCAAAGGGTCAGTGTAGCCACTTGGCCCACTGATGTCCAGTGCGGTTCTCGGGGACCGTGTTCGCTCCTCGTTGTTCTCACCACCTGCGGCAAGGCCTCGCCCTCAACGCACGTTGATACTGCCCTCTTCGTCGTCGATCCATGCCTCGGATTCGGATCCTTTGACGACGCCCTGAGAATTGCGCGCTGCGTGCGGTTCGTCAAGGCCCCCCTTGGCCCGAACCGGTTGTCGCCAGGGGGCTCTCAGGGCCCCGGCGACGGCACGACGAAGATCACCATACTCTTCGCCGTCACGCGTGCAAGGCAGCCGCCGCCGGTCTCCGGATACACCGAAGAGCGACCACCCGGATGGATGATCGCTCTTCGGTGCTACGGCGTTACAGACCCGTCCGGATCCGTGGTGCCGGTGCGGTCCTACTTGACCTCGACGGAGGCGCCGGCGCCCTTGAGGGACTCGGCGGCCTTCTCGGCGGCGTCCTTGGCGACCTTCTCGAGGACGGGCTTCGGGGCGCCGTCCACGAGGTCCTTGGCCTCCTTCAGACCCAGGGAGGTCAGCTCGCGCACGACCTTGATGACCTGGATCTTCTTGTCGCCGGCACCGGTGAGGATGACGTCGAACTCGTCCTTCTCCTCCTCGGCGGGGGCGGCGGCGGCCGGGCCGGCCGGGCCCGCGACGGCGACCGCGGCGGCGGCGGTGACGTCGAACTTCTCCTCGAAGGCCTTCACGAACTCGGAGAGCTCGATGAGGGTCATCTCCTCGAACTGGGCGAGCAGGTCGTCCTGGCTGAGCTTCGCCATGATGGCGGTCCTTCCACTAATTCGGCAGGTGCCGGATGTACGGGGTGTGGCGGGCGTACGTCGGGCCCGCTGCGATCTGGGCCGCGCTCAGGCGGCCCGGATCAGAAAGCGAGCCGAGTTACTCGGCACCGCCCTGCTCGTCCTGCTTGGCACGGAGCGCGTCCACGGTGCGGACGAGCTTCGAGGGGAGCGCCTGGAAGAGCTGAGCAGTCTGGGACTGCTTGCCCTTGAAGGCACCCGCCAGCTTGGAGAGCAGAACCTCGCGGGACTCGAGGTCCGCAAGCTTCTTGATCTCGTCGGCGGACAGCGCCTTGCCGTCAAGGACACCGCCCTTGATGACGAGGTTGGGGTTGTCCTTGGCGAAGTCGCGCAGACCCTTCGCCGACTCCACCGGGTCACCGGTGATGAAGGCGACAGCCGTCGGACCATTGAAGTGGTCGTCCAGCGTCGTGATCCCGGCCTCGTTGGCCGCAATCTTGGTCAGCGTGTTCTTCACCACGGCGTACTGGGCGTTCTCACCGAGCGACCGGCGCAGCGTCTTGAGCTGCGCCACGGTGAGACCGCGGTACTCGGTCAGCACGGCGGCGTTGGAGCTGCGGAACTTGTCCGTCAGCTCGGCAACCGCGGCAGACTTCTCAGGCGTCGCCATAGAGCCTCGGCCTCCTTCCGGGTGATTCGGACCGCGCGGACCCGAAGGAGGACTGGGGAAAACGAAACGCCCCGGCGCAGGCGCACGGGGCGTGGCTCGACCGTCTGTCGTCCGCACGAGGCGGGGACTTCCGGGAGCTTCATCCACAGTCACCTGCGCGGGTCGTCCGCTATTCAGCGGATCCTTCGGCCACCGTGACTCTCATGAGCACACGGCAACGACCAGCGGTCTTTGGCTTCTGAAGAAAGGTACCCGACCGGGTCACCGGCGGGCAAATCCGCTCCCGGGGCGGGGGACGGAGCGGGAGATCAGGACGCCGAACCGAGGCCCAGGGACTCCAGCTCGGCCATGTCCTCGGCGTTGAGGCCCTCGTCGGCGCCCGCTCCCTCGGTCAGGCCCTCCAGCCCCTTGAGCATCTCCATCACGTCGAAGGTGTCGGCGGCCGGCGGCACCTGGACCCTGGCCTCGGCGCCGTAGTCCGAGAGCTTCATGCTCATGTCGAGCTTGCCCTGCGGGGTGTCCATCCCGACGTCCATGCGGACGGGCATGTCGTCGTCGTTGACCCAGACCTCGGTGTCGTAGCCCTTGATGCCGGACTTCTCGATGTTCGCCAGCAGTTCCTTGCGCTCCGCGGGCTCGAGCATGTCGAGGTTCTCGTTGCTCGCCATCATCTCCTTGACGGTGAGCGTGCCCTTGTAGTGCTGCGCGGTGACGCCGTCGACCTTCTCCTCACCGACGTGCTTGAGGTTGGGCGACTCCAGGAGCAGGGCGAGCTGCTCGGCGGGGTTCTGGTTCATGTCCTCCAGGCCGGACATCGCCTGGCCGGCGTCCCCGCCCGCGGACTCGGCGGCGGCCTGGAGGTCCATCTTCATCCAGCGCTTGCCGTCCATGTCCTTGGCGGCGGCCGCGCCCATGTCCATGTACATGACGTTGTCCTGCCAGACCATCCGGACCTGCTCCGGAGCGCCGGGCTCGGCGGCCATCATGGAGCCCTTCATGGTCACGTCCATGACCGTCGGGTCCCAGCCCATGACGCCGCTCATCTCGACGTCGCCACCGCCGTCGAGGGCGGCCGGCATCGACATGGTCATCCGGACCTTGGCCGACTTCGCGTCGGACGTCTTCTTGTACGCCGCCGTCAGCACCTGCTGGACGGACCGGTCGCCGCCACCGGAGGCCGCGCCGTCACTCTCGGCCTTCTCGGTACCGCCGGCGCTGCAGCCGACGGCGCCGCCGGCCAGCACCACGGCCGCCGCACCGGCGAGCGCCACCCCACCCCGAGCACGCAGGACGTTCCGCATCGTTCCCCCCAAGGAACATGACCGACGCATACGCTGGTCAAAAGAAATTCACATATGAAACACGGGGGAGCTTAACCCACCGGTAGCCAGGCTTCCGGGGATTAACCCGCCTGCCCGCCCAGCAACTCGGTGAAGTCGGCCGTGTCCTCGACCGGCGGCCGGACGACGTCGACGGGCACGCCGTAGTCGCCGTAGTACGCGGTCTGGGTCAGCTCGCCGGTCCCGGTGCGGCCCTTCTCGACCTTCTTGACCAGCAGGTCGTGGTCGTCGACCCAGATGTCGACGCGCTGGGCGCCGTCCCCGGACACCGTGCCGCTCCAGTGCGTGGTGCGTCGCCCGCGCGTCGTCTCCTCGCCCACCCTGCGGACGTCGCCGGAGGCCAGCAGCAGCTTCACCGCCTGCTGCGGCGAGGTGCCCCGCATCCCGTCGGCGATCCCGGCGCCCGCGCCGCCGCCGAGGGCCTCCAGGTCGTCGTACCCGTACGTGATCCAGTGCCGGCCGCCCACCCGGTCGGCGAACGGGTCGCCCATCCGCGCGTAGTAGGCGTCGGGCAGGTACCGGGCCTCCATCGAGGTGCTGCCGAGCTGCCGCATGGTCTCGGCGGTGGTGCCGCCGGTGTACGTGAGGGTCAGGGTGCCGGTGAGGCCGTCCCGCCAGCCGAGGACGCCGGCGGCCTTCAGGGACAGCTCGCGCCCCACCACGGTCGTGGACTCCACGCGCGCCGACCCCGCCCGCCCGGTGGCCCGCTCCACGTCCCGCAGCGGCCCGGCCGAGGCGGTGGCGGGCCCGGCGGACTCGGCGGCCTCGCCGGACGATGCGCCGGAGGGGGTGCAGGCGGTGGCGTACGCCAAGGCGGCCGACACCGCGACCGAGACGACCGTACGGCGTGCCGTCGTACCCCTCATCCCGCCCACCCCCTGCGTCGCGTACGCGCGTTGCTGCCCGCACGCTACCCGCGCGCCCGCGCCCTGACCCGTGGCCACCGGGAAAAGGCGCCGGGGAAAAGGGGCGGGCCCCGCACCTCGGAAGGTGCGGGGCCCGTGAACCGGTGGGGCGAGCCGTGGGCTCAGACCGCGGCCGGGTCCTCCTCGACGAGGAGGTTGCGGGTGCGGTTGGAGTCCAGCGGGATGCCGGGGCCCATAGTGGTGCTCAGGGCGGCCTTCTTGATGTACCGGCCCTTGGCGGCCGACGGCTTCAGACGGAGGACTTCCTCCAGCGCCGCGGCGTAGTTCTCCACCAGCTTGGTGTCGTCGAACGACGTCTTGCCGATGATGAAGTGCAGGTTCGAGTGCTTGTCGACGCGGAACTCGATCTTGCCGCCCTTGATGTCGTTGACAGCCTTGGCGACGTCCGGGGTCACGGTGCCGGTCTTGGGGTTCGGCATGAGGCCACGGGGACCGAGCACGCGGCCGAGGCGGCCGACCTTGCCCATGAGGTCCGGGGTGGCGACGACGGCGTCGAAGTCCAGACGGCCCTTCGACACCTCGTCGATCAGTTCGTCGGCGCCGACGATGTCGGCGCCCGCGGCACGCGCGGCCTCGGCACGGTCGCCGGTCGCGAAGACCAGGACCCGGGCGGTCTTGCCGGTGCCGTGCGGGAGGTTCACGGTGCCACGGACCATCTGGTCGGCCTTGCGCGGGTCGACACCCAGGCGGAAGGCGACCTCGACGGTGCCGTCGAACTTGGTCGTGGAGGTCTCCTTGGCGAGACGGACGGCCTCGAGCGGGGCGTAGAGCTTCTCCCGGTCGACCTTGGCGTCCGCAGCGCGGAGAGACTTGCTGCGCTTGCTCACTACTGCTCCTGTTGGCTTCTGAGGAGTCGTGGTCCGGGCCGAGCAGGCCCTGCCACTACTGCTGCTGTCTTACGGGGGTGGAGGTCAGCCCTCGACCGTGACGCCCATGGAACGGGCGGTGCCGGCGATGATCTTCTCGGCGGCGTCCAGGTCGTTGGCGTTGAGGTCGGGCATCTTGGTCGTGGCAATCTCACGGACCTGGTCACGCGTGATCTTCGCGACCTTGGTCTTGTGCGGCTCGCCGGAGCCCTTCTCCACACCCGCGGCCTTGAGGATCATCTTCGCGGCCGGCGGGGTCTTGGTGATGAAGGTGAAGGAGCGGTCCTCGTAGACCGTGATCTCCACCGGGATGACCCAGCCGCGCTGCGACTCGGTCGCGGCGTTGTAGGCCTTGCAGAACTCCATGATGTTGACGCCGTGCTGACCCAGCGCGGGGCCGACCGGCGGGGCCGGGTTCGCGGCACCGGCCTGGATCTGGAGCTTGATGAGCCCCGTGACCTTCTTCTTCTTGGGAGGCATAGCTCTCCGGGTCCTTTCGATTCGGGTCCTGCCCGCGTCCAGGAGCGACCCGGCCACAGGCATACCGCACAACGATAACGGGTATAGATGCGCGGCTGAAAACCGAGCAGGTCAGACGGTCACCGAGGCGACCGTCTGACCTGCTCGGACGTGAGGGGAACCAGAAGGTCAGTTCTTCTGGATCTGGTCGAAGCTCAGCTCGACCGGGGTCTCGCGGCCGAAGATCTCGACGAGGCCCTTGACCTTCTTCGAGTCGGCGTTGATCTCGTTGATCGTGGCCTGGAGAGTGGCGAAGGGACCGTCGGTGACGGTGACCGAGTCGCCGACCTCGAAGTCCAGGACCTGGACCTCGACCTTGCGCTGCGGCGCCGGCTTGCCCTCGGCCTCGGCTGCCTCGCGGGCGGCCTTCTCCTCGGCCTCCGGGGCGAGCATCTTGACGATCTCGTCCAGGGTCAGCGGGTACGGGTCGTAGGCGTTGCCCACGAAGCCGGTGACGCCGGGGGTGTTGCGGACGACGCCCCAGGACTCGTTGGTCAGGTCCATGCGGACCAGGACGTAGCCGGGGAGCTTGTTCTGGCGGATCGTCTTGCGGTCGCCGTTCTTGATCTGGACGACCTCTTCCTGCGGCACCTCGGCCTGGAAGATGTAGTCCTCGACGTTGAGCGAGACGGCGCGCTGTTCGAGGTTGGTCTTGACGCGGTTCTCGTAACCGGCGTAGGTGTGGATGACGTACCACTCGCCGGGCAGGACGCGCAGTTCCTGACGGAGCTTCTCGATCGGGTCGAGGTCGGGCTCGTCGGTCGCGGCCTCGTCGTCGCCCTCGGCGTCCGCGGCTTCCTCGGCCTCTTCGGTCGCGGCGGCCTCGTCCTCGGCGTCGGTCTCGTCGGCCGCTTCCGCGGTCTCGTCCTCGTCCGCGACGACGGCGTCGTCGGCAGCCTCGACCTCGGCAGAGGTCTCGGTGTCCTCGTTGTCGGCGCCCTCGACGGTGCCGGGCTCGTCCTCGACGGACTCGACCGGCTCGATGGCGTCGTTCACGTTCGGGTCAGACACGGTGGCTGCTTCTTCCTGGATACATGGGGGTGGAACACGCGAAAGGGGCGCCGGATACCTCGGCGCCCTTCGCTCTCGACTCAGCCGAAGACGTACTTGGCGGCGTGAGAGAAGCCATAGTCAATCAGAGTCACCAGGCCGATCATGATGACCACGAAAATGATCACCACGGCGGTGTACGTCGACAGCTGGTTCCGAGTCGGCCAGACGACCTTGCGGAGCTCCGCGACAATCTGGCGGTAGAAGAGCGCGAGGCGCTTCAGCGGGCCCTTCTTGGCACGCTTGCCGCCCTTGCGCGGCTTCTTCTGGGAGTCCGGCGCCTCGTCCTGGGCATCAGGCATGTCGATGGAGCCCACGGCGTCCGTCACTCGTCCTCACCTGATTCCGGGTCGTGGCCGTGCCGCGCCCGGTTGGAGCCGCACGGCGGTGCATTGCTGTACGTACATGCGCACACATCCTGGCGAATGGTGTGTGTAGCAGGGCCGGAGGGACTTGAACCCCCAACCGCTGGTTTTGGAGACCAGTGCTCTACCAATTGAGCTACGACCCTTTGTGTGTCCCCCAACGTACCGCATCCGCCCGGATGCTTGGGTGTGCACCGGGTGATCACGGGCCACTGAAGGCCAACGAGGTGAGAGTGTACGTGCTCACGGGCCGGGCGTCGAACAGAAAGCACATCCGGACTGGTGTTCAGGCCGTGGTCCGGTCCTGTTCAGTCCGTGAAACCCGTGTGCCGGGGAAGTTTCCGGTCTGGAACGATGGGGTCATGAGCGCTGCAACCCCTCCCACCGAGCGCCGGGTCTCCGCCCGAGTCGGCGCGATCTCCGAGTCCGCGACCCTCGCCGTGGACGCCAAGGCCAAGGCCCTGAAGGCCGCCGGGCGTCCGGTGATCGGCTTCGGCGCCGGTGAGCCCGACTTCCCGACCCCGGACTACATCGTCGAGGCCGCGATCGAGGCCTGCAAGAACCCGAAGTATCACCGCTACACGCCGGCCGGCGGGCTGCCGGAGCTGAAGACCGCGATCGCCGCGAAGACGCTGCGCGACTCCGGCTACGAGGTGGACCCCTCGCAGATCCTCGTCACCAACGGCGGCAAGCAGGCCATCTACGAGGCCTTCGCCGCGATCCTCGACCCGGGCGACGAGGTCATCGTCCCGGCGCCGTACTGGACGACGTACCCCGAGTCGATCCGGCTGGCCGGCGGTGTGCCCGTCGACGTCGTCGCCGACGAGACGACCGGATACCGGGTGACGGTCGAGCAGCTGGAGGCCGCGCGCACCGAGAGGACCAAGGTCGTCCTCTTCGTGTCGCCGTCGAACCCGACGGGCGCCGTGTACAGCGAGGCGCAGACCGAGGCGATCGGCCAGTGGGCCGCCGAGCACGGCCTGTGGGTGCTCACCGACGAGATCTACGAGCACCTCGTCTACGGCGACGCCGTCTCCGTCTCCCTGCCGGCGCTGCTGCCCGAGCTGCGCGACAAGTGCATCGTGGTCAACGGCGTGGCGAAGACGTACGCGATGACCGGCTGGCGGGTCGGGTGGGTCATCGGCCCGAAGGACGTGATCAAGGCCGCGACCAACCTCCAGTCGCACGCCACGTCCAACGTCTCCAACGTGGCCCAGGCGGCGGCGCTGGCCGCGGTCTCCGGCGACCTGGACGCCGTGGCGAAGATGCGCGAGGCCTTCGACCGGCGCCGCCAGACCATCGTGCGGATGCTCAACGAGATCGACGGCGTGCTCTGCCCGGAGCCCGAGGGCGCGTTCTACGCCTACCCGTCGGTGAAGGCGCTGCTCGGCAAGGAGATCCGCGGCAAGCGTCCGCAGGACACGGTCGAGCTGGCCGCGCTGATCCTGGAGGAGGCCGAGGTCGCGGTGGTCCCGGGCGAGGCCTTCGGCACGCCGGGGTACCTGCGGCTGTCGTACGCGCTCGGTGACGAGGACCTCGTCGAGGGCGTGAGCCGCATCCAGAAGCTGCTGGCGGAGGCGCGGGACTGACGTCGCCGTCCCGGGGTTCTGGAGCAGGGACCACACCTCCCCGTCGAGGTGTGGTCCCTGCTTTGTCTGTGCGGGCAAGCCCCCGTACGGGGAATCCGCTTCCGGGGCGGGTGGGGCGTGGGGCAGGATCGGTGGATGGAGCGTGTACGTGATCTCTCTGAACTGCCGAAGGCCCATCTCCACCTGCACTTCACCGGGTCGATGCGGCCGGCGACCCTGCTGGAGCTGGCCGACAAGCACGGGGTGCGGCTGCCCGAGACGCTGACCGAGGCGCTGGGGCGCGGGGAGTCGCCGAAGCTGCGGGCGACGGACGAGCGGGGCTGGTTCCGCTTCCAGCGGCTGTACGACGCGGCGCGGTCGTGCCTGCAGTCGCCGGAGGACATCCAGCGGCTGGTGCGGGAGGCCGCGGAGGAGGATCTGCGGGACGGGTCGGGGTGGCTGGAGATCCAGGTCGACCCGACGTCGTACGCGCCGCGGCTCGGCGGGCTGATCCCGGCGTTGGAGATCATCCTGGACGCGGTGGAGACGACCGTGCGGGACACCGGGATCGGGATGCGGGTGCTGGTCGCGGCGAACCGTATGAAGCATCCGCTGGACGCCCGCACCCTGGCCCGCCTCGCGGTCCGGTACGCGGACCGGGGCGTGGTCGGTTTCGGCCTCTCCAACGACGAACGGCGGGGCATGGCGCGGGACTTCGACCGCGCCTTCGCGATCGCGCGGGAGGGCGGGCTGCTGTCGGCGCCGCACGGGGGTGAGCTGACGGGGCCGGCGTCGGTGCGGGACTGCCTGGACGACCTGGAGGCGCACCGGATCGGGCACGGGGTGCGGGCGACGGAGGACCCGCGGCTGCTGAAGCGGTTGGCGGACCGGCAGGTGACGTGCGAGGTGTGCCCGGCGTCCAACGTGGCGCTGGGCGTGTACGAGAAGCCGGAGGACGTGCCGCTGCGGACCCTCTTCGAGGCGGGCGTCCCGCTCGCCCTGGGCGCGGACGACCCCCTCCTCTTCGGCTCCCGCCTCGCGGCCCAGTACGAGATCGCCCGCGACCACCACGCCTTCACCGACCCGGAACTCGCCGAACTGGCCCGCCAGTCCATCCGGGGCTCGGCCGCCCCGGAGGTGGAGAAGACAGAGCTGTTGGCGGGCGTGGACGCGTGGCTGGCGTCCTGAACCCCTCTTCACTGCGGGCCATCGTGCCTCCCCAGTGCCTGAACGGCCGGGGAGGTGCCCCAGGCGGCACGGGTGGGCGGTGGGGGTCCCCCGCTCGCGCTGAGCCGAGAGTGGGGAGGCATTCGGCGAGCGCCGGCGAGCGACACCCACCCCGGCCCGGCTCAGAGGCTCAGAGCCACGGGCCTCAGAGGGCGACGCCCACCGTCACCGGCTCGTTGACCAGGGTGACGCCGAACGCCTCGTGAACCCCCGCCACCACCTCACGGGCCAGCGCCAGCAGATCCTCCGTAGTCGCCCCACCCCGATTCGTCAGCGCCAGCGTGTGCTTCGTGGAGATCCGCGCCGGACCGCCGCCGTACCCCTTCACGAACCCCGCCTTGTCGATCAGCCAGGCCGCCGACGTCTTGACCCGCCCCTCCCCCGCCGGGAAGGCGGGCGGCTCCACGGCGCCCCCGAGCCGCTCCGCCACGCGCGAGCGAAACGCCGCGAACTCCTCGTCCGTGAGGATCGGGTTGGTGAAGAACGACCCCGCCGACCACGTGTCGTGATCCTCCGGGTCGAGCACCATCCCCTTCCCGGCCCGCAGCTTCAGCACGGTGGACCGGGCGGAGGCCAGCGGGACCCGTTCCCCCGCCGCCACCCCCAGCGCCCGCGCCGTCTCCGCGTACCGCAACGGCGCGGACATCCCCCCGGCGTCCTCCAGCTCGAACCGGACCCGCAGCACGACGTACCGCTCGGGCTCCGCCTTGAACCGGCTGTGCCGGTACGAGAAGGCGCACTGCGCGTTGGAGAGCACGACCGTCTCCCGGTTGCGCCGGTCGTACGCCGTCACCTCGGTGATCGTGGCGGAGACCTCCTGCCCGTACGCCCCCACGTTCTGGATCGGCGTCGCGCCCGCCGAACCGGGGATTCCGGCCAGGCATTCGATCCCCGCGAGCCCGGCCCCGACGGTACGGGCCACCGCGTCGGTCCAGATTTCCCCGGCCGCCAGTTCCAGCGCCGTACCGTCGAGGAACAGCCCGCGGGTGGCGATGTGCAGGGCCGTGCCGTCGAAGCCCTTGTCGCCGATGACGAGGTTGGAGCCGCCGCCGATGAGCAGCAGCGGCGTACCGGTGTCGTCGGCCTCCCGGACCGCGGCGATCACCTCGGCGTCGGTCGTGGCGGTGATCAGCCGGGTCGCGGGGCCGCCCAGGCGGAAGGTGGTCAGGGGGGCGAGGGGCGCGTCGTGGAGTTCCTGCACGCGCCCAAGACTACGAGACGCCACCGGGGCTCCTCCCTCACGCCAGCCGCCGCCGCACCTCCTCCCAGCCGACCGGCAGCACGTCACCGGGCGCCGGCCAGGAGGCGAACCTCGCGTCCCGCATCTGCCCGGCCAGCCCGCGGGAGGCCGGGGCGTGGGCGCCGGAGCGGGCGAAGGTCCTGAGGGCCTCGGGCGACTCCCACGCGGACAGCGTCCAGAAGGCCCGGTTGAAGGGCTCGGCCTTCAGGGAGACGCCGCACGAGCCGGGCGCGCCGCGGACCTGGCGCCACACGCCGGGCGTACGGGCGAGGAACTTGAGCGCCCCCCACAGGGTGCGGGTCTCGAAGCGGGAGGCGAAGACGTGGACCTCGGTGCCGCTCGGGGGCGGGGTGGGCACGGTCCAGGGCAGGGTGGGCACGGTCCAGGGCAGGGTGGGCATACCGGGCTCCTCGGGGTGAGGTGCGGTCAGCGGGCGGCGGGCTGCGGGGCCCCGACGAGCCGCGGTTGCGGCGTCGGTGCGTCGGCCGGCGCGGGCGTACCGGTGTTCCGGTGGCGGCGGACCGGGATCAGCAGGGCCGCGACACCGCCGAGGGCCACCACACCGGCGCCCACCGCGACCGCGGGCCGCAGTCCGTCGACGAAGGTCTGCGCGGACTCGTAGCCGCCCTGCGCCGCGAAGATCGAGGACATGATCGCGATGCCGAGCGCGCCGCCCACCTCGCGCAGCGCGTTGTTGGCGCCGGAGGCGATGCCCTGCTCGGCCGGCCGGACGCTGGACATCACGAGGGCGGAGGCCGGGGCGAAGTACAGGGCCATGCCGATACCGCTGATGATCAGACCGGGCAGCTGGATCGCGTACGAGGCGTCGGCGGTGATGACGGACGCGAGGTAGCCGAGGCCGGCCGCCTGGAGGAAGAGGCCGGTGGCGACGACCGGGCGCCCGCCGATCCGGTCCGAGAGGATGCCGGCGATCGGTGCGACCAGCATCGGCATGCCGGTCCAGGGCAGCATCCGCAGACCCGCCTCGGTGGGCGAGTAGCCGAGTACGCCCTGCATGTACTGGCTGAGCAGGAAGATCGAGCCGAACATCCCGAGGAACATCAGCAGACTGGCCGCGTTGACGCCGGCGAAGGCGCGGGAGCGGAACAGCCGCATGGGGAGCATGGGGTTCCTGGCGCGGGTGCTGTAGAGGACGAAGCCGGCCAGCAGTGCCGCACCGGCGAACAGGGCCGTCAGCACGATGCCTCCGGTCCAGCCGTCGGCGGGCCCGCGGACCAGGCCGTAGACGAGGCCGAAGAGTCCGCCGCTGGCGAGCAGGGTGCCGGGGAGGTCGAGCGGCGCGCCGGTGCCGTGCGACTCGGTGAGGCGCAGGCGGGCCAGCGGCAGCAGGGCGAGGCCCAGCGGGACGTTCAGCCAGAAGATCCACTGCCAGGAGAGGTGCTCGGTGAGGACGCCCCCGACCAGCGGCCCGGAGGCCACGGCGAGCCCGTTGACGGCGCCCCAGATGCCGTACGCCATGCCGCGGCGTTCGGCGGGCACGGCGGCGGTCAGCAGCGTCAGGGTCAGCGGCATCATGATCGCCGCGCCGACGCCCTGCACCGCGCGGGCGGCGATCAGCGATTCGATGCCGGGTGCCAGGGCCGCGGCGGCGGAGGCGCCGGTGAAGACGGCGAGGCCGACCAGGAAGAGCCGGCGGCGGCCGAAGCGGTCGCCGAGGGCCGCGCCGAACATCAGGAGGACGGCGAAGGTGAGCGTGTAGGCGCTCACGGTCCATTCGAGGTCGTGCAGGGCGCCGCCCAGGTCCTCGCGGATGGAGGGCAGGGCGGTGGTGACGACGAGGTTGTCGAGGGCCGCCATGAAGCCGGCGACGCTGGTGATGACGAGGGCCCAGACCATTCCCCCGCCTCCTCCGCCGCGTGCGTCCGGACGTGCGTCGTGCGCGCTGTGCTGTGACATGTCTCCCCCAGATTAGTGATTGCTGACTAACTTTTGAGGGCCTACGGAAACGCGTTCGCCTTCCGGCCCTCTCCTGTGGTCCTACGCGCTCTCCCGGCCCCGCCGGACCTGCGGCCTGGTGTGGAAGGCGCCCCAGACCCGGTGCTCGGGCGGGAAGCCCATGCCGGCCAGGGTGTTGATGAGCATGCCGTACGCCATGAAGTTCGCCGTCTCCTCGATGTCGCCGCCGAGGGGCAGGTGAACGGTGTCCCAGAGCTCCATCCAGCCGTTGCGGACCATCTCGCCGAACTCGTGGTCGCCCGCGGCCTCGGCCGCCGCGACCGTGACGTACACCTGCAACTGCATCTGGAGCCGCTCGGGCTGCTCGCTGATCAGACGGGTGTAGGCCTCGGCCATCGACTCCAGGGCCGCTTCGCCGTGCAGGCCCTCGGACGCGGTCTCGAAGACGCGGCGCATGTCCTGGAGGCAGCGCTCGGCCACCGCCAGGAAGATCGCCTTCTTGCTCGGGAAGAGCCGGAAGAGGTACGGCTGGGAGACGCCCACCCGCTTGGCGATGGTCTCCGTGGACGTGCCGTAGTAGCCGCCCCGGGCGAACTCGCTCATCGCCGCGCGGATGACGCTCTCACGCCGCTCCTCTGCGCTCATCCTGACCATGAGAAGTAAGTTAGTACTCAATCACTAAGTCGTCAAGGGCGGTGTGGCGGCCCGTAGGAGAGCGGTGAGGAGTGCGGTAAGGGGCGCCCTCCCTTGAGGACGCCCCTTGCTTTCAGCACGGTCAGCCCAGGCGTACGACCGCGCGGGACTGGCCGAGGACCTTCTGGCCGCCGCTGGTGGCCGTGAGGTCGACGCGGACGGTGTTGTCGTCGAGCTTGGCCGCGACCTTGCCGCTGACCTCGATGACGGCGCCCTTGTCGTCGTTCGGGACGACGACGGGGCGGGTGAAGCGGACGCCGTACTCGACGACCGCGCCCGGGTCGCCGGTCCAGTCGGTGACGACGCGGATCGCCTCGGCCATCGTGAACATGCCGTGCGCGATGACGTCGGGCAGGCCGACCTCCGTGGCGAACTTCTCGTTCCAGTGGATCGGGTTGAAGTCGCCGGAGGCGCCCGCGTACCGCACGAGGGTGGCGCGGTCCACCCGGAAGGTCTGCGCGGGCAGCTCGGTGCCGACCTCGACGTCGCCGTATGCGATCTTCGACTGCATCGCGCTCACGCCTCCTCGGCCGCGCGGGCCACGAGCTTGGTCCAGGCGGTCACGACGTGCTCGCCGGCCTCGTCGTGCACCTCGCCACGGATGTCCAGGATGTCGTTTCCGGCCATCGACCTGACGGCCTCGATGGTGGAGGTGACGGTGAGCCGGTCACCGGCCCGCACGGGGCGGACGTAGGCGAACCTCTGGTCTCCGTGCACCACCCGGCTGTAGTCGAGCCCGAGCCGCGGGTCCTCGATGACCTGGCCGGCGGCCTTGAAGGTGAGGGAGAACACGAAGGTCGGCGGGGCGATCACGTCCGGATGGCCGAGGGCCTGGGCGGCCTCCGCGTCCGTGTACGCCGGATTGGCGTCCCCCACCGCCTCCGCGAATTCGCGGATCTTCTCCCGGCCCACCTCGTAGGGCGCGGTGGGCGGATAGCTCCGCCCCACGAACGACTGGTCGAGCGCCATGAGTTCGCAACCTCCTGCTGTTGCAGCTCTTCTGTGACGTCCTCTGCGACGTCCTTTGCGACGTCTTCCGTGACGTCTTCTGCGACGGCGAACTGTGTCCGCGGACAACGACGCGAGGCCGCCCCCAGACTTCAGGGACGGCCTCGTGTACGAGCCTGTTGACTTTCTTATCGCGTTTCGCGGTGCGCGGTGTGCGCGTTGCAACGCGGGCAGTGCTTCTTCATCTCCAGTCGGTCCGGGTTGTTACGCCGGTTCTTCTTGGTGATGTAGTTCCGCTCCTTGCACTCCACGCAGGCCAGCGTGATCTTCGGGCGGACGTCGGTGGCAGCCACGTGAGTGCTCCTTGACGAACGGATTGATGGTATTAACGCAGGAAAGAGTAGCCGATTGAAGGACCGACCCCGCAATCGGCTACTGTCAGTAGCGGTGACCGGACTTGAACCGGTGACACAGCGATTATGAGCCGCTTGCTCTACCGACTGAGCTACACCGCTGTGATGCGATCGGGCCCCGCCTCGCGACGGGAACCTCTCACACCAGAGCCCCAAAACGGAATCGAACCGTTGACCTTCTCCTTACCATGGAGACGCTCTGCCGACTGAGCTATTGGGGCGAGCGATGAAGACATTACACGGTCGCCCGCCGTTCGCCCAAATCCGTTTCGCGGCCCCTGCCCCGTCCCGTCCCCACCGCCTCCTGGGGGTTCCGGGACGGCGGACCGCGCCGGTACGACTATTGCCCTCCTCCGCGCCACGGGCTGATCACCCTCCTAGGCTCGACTCACTCTGCGTGATCTTGCGTCCCCCGCTGCGCAGTCCCGAGCCCGGAGGAGCGCGATGCCCGACAGCCAGCCGCAGCCGCCCCACTCGCCCTCCCCCTCGGGCCCCGCCGACCCCGGCTCGCTCCTGCTCTGCGGGGCGCGGCTGACCGACGGCAGGACCGTGGACGTACGGCTCCACGGCGGGCGCATCGAGGCGGTCGGTACCGCCGGCAGCCTGACCCCGGCCCGCACGCCCGGCCCGGGCGCCCGCGTCGACCTCGGCGGCTATCTGCTGCTGCCCGCCCCCGCCGACCCCCACGTCCACGCGGACACCGCCCTGACGGCCGACGCCCCGGGCCCGGCCTCCCACGACCCGGACGACGTCCAGCGCCGGGCCACGGAGGCCGCCCTGCTCCAGCTGGGCCACGGGGCGACCGCGCTGCGGGCCCACGTGCGGGTGGGCGACGTACCGGGGCTGGGCGCGCTGACCGCCGTGCTGCGGGCGCGGCGCTCGGTGCGCCGGCTGGCCGAGGTGACCACGGTGGCCATGCCGAGGCTGCTGACCGGGGTGGCCGGGGCGGACGGGCTGGCGATGCTGCGGGACGCGGTGAAGATGGGCGCGGACGTGGTGGGCGGGTGCCCGGACCTGGATCCCGACCCGACGGGGTACGTGGAGGCGGTCCTGGAGGTCGCCGCCGAGCACGGCTGCCCGGTCGACCTGCACACCGACGCCGCCGACCCGGCGAGGCTGGCCCGCCTCGCGGCGATGGCCGGCGGGCTGCGCCCGGGTGTCGCCCTCGGCCCCTGCGACGGGCTGGGCCGGCTGCCGGCGGAGACGGCGTCCCGGGCCGCCGACCAGCTGGCGGCGGCCGGGGTCACGGTGGTCTGCCTGCCGCAGGGCGCGTGCGGCGCCGTCGACCACCCGGACGGCACGGCTCCGGTACGGCTGCTGCGGGCGGCCGGGGTACGGGTCGCCGCCGGGAGCGGGGCCCTGCGGGACGTGTCCAACCCGGTCGGCCGGGGTGACCCCCTGGAGGCGGCGTACCTGCTGGCCTCCCGGCACGGGCTGCGCCCGGAGGACGCCTACGACGCGGTGAGCACGGCGTCCCGGGCGGCGCTCGGCCTGCCCGAGGTGCGGGTGGAGGCGGGCTTCCCGGCGGAGCTCCTCGCGGTGCGCGGGGACCGGCTGGCGGGCGCGCTGTCGCTGGCGTACAGCCGGATCGTGGTGCACCGGGGGCGCGTGGTGGCGCGCACGAGCGCGGTACGCGAGTACGGGGACTCGACGACCGCCTCGGACCTGGGGCTGCCGCGCCAGGGGCGCCGGGAGGGGCGGGGCGGACGGGAGGGGCGGGGCGGACCGGAAGGACCGGAGGGACGGGGTGAGGGGGCCTGAGCAGTCGTACGGCGGGGGCGCTCGCGGGAGGCGCGAACTCGTGGGGCGGGGGCGGCCGTCGGGGCGTACGGTCGAAGACATGCGCATTGTCATTGCTGGTGGTCATGGTCAGATCGCGCTGCGGCTGGAGCGGTTGCTCGCCGGGCGCGGTGACGAGGTGGCGGGCATCATCCGCAAGCCGGAGCAGGCCGACGACCTGCGCGCGGCCGGCGCCGAACCGGTCGTGCTCGACCTGGAGTCGGCCTCGCTGAACGAGGTCGCGGGGGCGCTGCGGGGCGCGGACGCGGCGGTCTTCGCGGCGGGCGCGGGTCCCGGCAGTTCGGTGGCCCGCAAGGACACGGTGGACAAGGCGGCGGCGGTCCTCTTCGCGGACGCGGCGGTCCGGGCGGGCGTACGGCGCTTCGTGATCGTGTCCTCGATGGGCGCGGACCCGGGGCATGCGGGGGACGAGATCTTCGACGTCTACCTGCGCGCCAAGGGCGAGGCCGACGCGTACGTCCGCTCGCTGGGTGGCGACCTGGACTGGACGGTCCTGCGCCCCGGCGCCCTCACCGACGACGCGGGCACCGGCCTGGTCCGCCTGGAGGCGCACACCGGCCGCGGCCCGGTCCCGCGCGACGACGTGGCAGCGGTCCTGGCGGAACTGGTCGACACCCCGGCCACCCACGGCCTCACCCTGGAGCTGATCGGCGGCTCGACACCGGTGTCGGTGGCGGTGAAGTCGGTCGCCGGGAACTGACTGCGGGGCGGGGCGGACGGTCAGAACAAGGGCAGCTGACCGGGGAAGTCGGGCACGACGTACCCGTCCAAGGACGGCTGCGCCGCCCCCAGTTGTGCGGGCCGCCGCGACCCCGGGCAGGACACCAGCTCGCCGCTCTCGCGGGCCCCGGCCGGATCGTGGCGCGCATACCGCCCGGCGACGACGGCGATCTCGCGACGGCACTCGGGACAGATCCGACGGCGAGAGGACTGGGGCATGCCCCCAGTGTGCCCGCATCGGACTGTCCGGGTCGGACGGCGCCCCCCAGTGAGCGGAAACCGAGGTGCCGCGGCCGGTGCCGAGCGGGTAGCGTGCGCGGCATGTCGAGTCCTGAGTCGGACACGGTGGGGGCTTTCGGTCACGCCGTCGGCCCCCTGAACCGTTGAGTTCCCTGAACCACTGAGTTCGCAGCCCTGTCCCCCGCGCGGCGTTCCGCCGCCGGGCGAGTGCGCCCTGGGGCCGACCGCGGTGACGAGATGGCCTTTGCCTGCTTCTCCTCGCCTCGGAGTCACTCGATGCCACTTCCGCTGTACCTCCTCGCCCTGGCCGTCTTCGCCATGGGCACCTCGGAGTTCATGCTCGCCGGTCTCCTGCCGGACATCGTCTCGGACCTCGGCGTCCCGGTCGGCACGGCCGGCGCGCTGACCTCGTCCTTCGCGCTCGGCATGGTCGTCGGGGCGCCGCTCATGGCCGTACTCACCCGTCGCCGGCCCGCGCGGGCGAGCCTGCTCGGATTCGTCCTCGCGTTCTCGGCCGCGCATGTCGTGGGCGCCGTCACGTCGAGCTTCTCGGTCCTGCTCGCCACGCGGGTGGTCGCGGCACTCGCGAACTCCGGGTTCCTCGCCGTGGCTCTGACCACGGCCGCAACACTGGTGGCACCCGGCGAGAAGGGCCGTGCGCTCGCCGTACTGCTGTCGGGCACCACGGTGGCCACGATCGCCGGTGTCCCCGGCGGGGCGGTGCTCGGCGCGTTCCTCGGCTGGCGGGCCCCTTTCTGGGCCGTCGCGGTCCTCTGCCTGCCCGCCGCCCTGGGAGTCCTCGCCGGCGTCCCGGCGCGCCCCGGGGAGGCGACCGGGGCCGACGGGCCGGCCCTGCGCGCGGAGTTCGCTCAGCTCAGGAGTCGGCGGCTGCTGCTGGTCATGCTGCTCGGGGCACTGGTGAACGCGGCCACCTTCGCGAGCTTCACCTTCCTGGCCCCTGTCGTGACCGACGCCGCCGGGCTGGGCGAGCTGTGGATCCCCGTGGCCCTGGTCCTCTTCGGCGCGGGCTCCTTCGCCGGCGTCACCGTCGCCGGACGGCTGTCCGACCGGCGGCCCGGCCTGGTCCTCGCCGCCGGCGGTCCGCTGCTGCTGGCCGGCTGGCCGGCCCTGGCCCTGCTGGCGGACGAGGCGGTCGCGCTGCTGACCCTGGTGTTCGCGCTGGGCGCCCTGTCCTTCGCCGTGGGCGGCACGCTGATCACCCAGGTCCTCTACGCGGCGGCGGGCGCCCCCACCCTGTCCGGCGCCTACGCGACCGCCGCCCTCAACACGGGCGCCGCCACGGGCCCCCTCCTCGCCGCGACCACCCTCGACACCGACGCCGGCGACCTCGGACCACTGTGGACCAGCACCACCTTGGTCGCGCTCGCACTGGTCCTCGCGTTCCCGCTCATGCGGCGCATCCTGCACCGGACGTCTGACACACCCTCAGGCTTCCCTCAAAGCACCGATGTCACGAGATGACCTGGCCTAGATTGACCGGACCTCGTCAACCAGACGGGGCGGTGTTCGGTGGCGCCCGGCATGGGCCACCGAAGAAGAACGGGGGAGCGGTATGAGCAAGAGATTCCTGTCCACAGTCGTGGTCACCGGTATGGCCGCCGCCTCTTTTGTGGCGCTCGGTCCGGTGGGCGCGGCCAGTGCCGCGCCGCTCGTCTGTGAGCCTGGTTACAAGTCCGCGTCCTGGACCAGCTTGGACAGCGGCTGGGTGATCACCCATGCCAAGCAGATCAACATCCCCAAGAGCGGCACCGGCAGCTACACGAAGACGGCGACCTACCGCAAGACGGTCAGCTCGGGGCGCGAGGTGACCGCAGGCGCCAGCTACTCGGCCAACTGGGTCATCTCCAGCATGGACGCCCACGTCTCCGGGACGCTCTCCGAAGCAGGGGAGAAGACCAAGGAGAAGAGCGAGTCGGTCACGTACAACTTCAACAAGCCGGGCGTCTACGTGGTGTTCAGCGGCGTCAAGAAGGCGTCCGGCTACTACACCGCCAAGACCTGCAACTCCAAGGGCACCGGCTTCGGCAAGAAGGGCTACGGCCAAGCCCGTAGCTGGAACGTCCAGGCCGAGGGTGCGGTGAAGTGCACCGAAGCGCCCGAGAAGGGCACCGCCAAGCGCGCGGCCAAGGCCTACTGCTGAGGCGAAGCCGTCCGGGTGGGCCTCGGCCGGCCCGCCGGGACGGCACACCCGCTCCGGCAGGGCCGTGCGGGGCCCGTCAACGACGAAAGGGCCTGCGATCAGCATTGCTGCTGGTCACAGACCCTTTCGGTCGTGTGGCGGCGCCAGGATTCGAACCTGGGAAGGCTGAGCCGGCAGATTTACAGTCTGCTCCCTTTGGCCGCTCGGGCACACCGCCGGGGGTTTGTTGTCCGTCGCACCGTCTTGCGGCGGTGCTCCGTGGCAACGACGTAAACAATACCCGATGGTGAGGGGTGCTCCGCCACCCGATTGATCGCCGCTCGGGGGGTGAGGGGTGGCTAGGCTTGGGCGGATGCGGCCGAGGGCCCTCGCGGGGGCCGGCGGTCGTCGACGTATGCCGGTACGGACCCGATACGCGGCCCGACACGCACCCAGATACAAGGAGCCACAGGACATGGCCGACTCCAGTTTCGACATCGTCTCGAAGGTCGAGCGGCAGGAGGTCGACAACGCCCTCAACCAGGCCGCCAAGGAGATCTCGCAGCGCTACGACTTCAAGGGCGTGGGCGCCTCGATCTCGTGGTCCGGGGAGAAGATCCTCATGGAGGCCAACTCCGAGGACCGGGTGACCGCCGTTCTCGACGTCTTCCAGTCCAAGCTGATCAAGCGCGGCATCTCGCTGAAGGCGCTGGACGCGGGCGAGCCGCAGCTCTCCGGCAAGGAGTACAAGATCTTCGCGTCGATCGAGGAGGGCATCTCCCAGGAGAACGCGAAGAAGGTGGCCAAGCTCATCCGCGACGAGGGCCCCAAGGGTGTCAAGGCGCAGGTGCAGGGCGAGGAACTGCGGGTCTCCTCCAAGAGCCGGGACGACCTTCAGACCGTGATCGCCCTGCTCAAGGGGCAGGACTTCGACTTCGCGCTGCAGTTCGTCAACTACCGGTGACGATGTGCTGAGGTGAGGGAAGGGCGGGTGCCGCGCGGTGCCCGCCCTTTCCGTCCTCGTCAGTCGCGGGAGTTGCCGAACAGGAGGCGGTAGGCGATCAGGAGGACCAGGGAGCCGCCTATCGCCGCCGCCCACGTGGCGCCGTCGTAGAAGTCCTTGCTGATCGGGTGGTCCAGCCAGCGGGCCGAGATCCAGCCGCCGGTGAACGCGCCCGCGATGCCGATGACGGTGGTGCCGATGATCCCGCCCGGGTCGCGGCCCGGGAGCAGGAACTTGGCGACGGCTCCGGCCAGCAGTCCGAGGATGATCCAGCTGATGACGGTCATGCCGTGGTCCTGGCCCTTCTCGCGTGCATGTGGTTCCGGTCAGGAAGACGTCGCGGCCGCGGCCGCCGGTTGCGCCGGGGTTCTTCCGGTGCGGAGGGCGAAGTCCGGCCACGGGGCCGGTTCCGGGCCCTCGTGGCCCTCCTCGTACCAGCCCGTGCCGTCGAGCCAGGCGTGCAGCCAGTCGGTGAGGCTGGGGGCGTCGACGTACCAGGCGAGGTCGGCCTCGCCCGGGTTGGGCTCGAAGAGGAGGACGGTGGCCTGCGGGGAGCGGCAGTCCACGCACGCGTACATCGCGCAGCCCCAGTTCGAGATCGGCAGGACGCCTTCCGGCCAGGGCCAGTCGGGGTCCTCGCGGCCGCTCTCGCGGTTGGCGAGGTACTGGGCGACGGCGGCGGGCTCGCCGGAGGGCGGACTGTCGAGCAGGGGCAGCAAGCCGTACGCCGGGCCGAAGCCGCCGTCTCCTGTCCGCAGGTACAGCTCGGTGAGCAGCGGGGGCAGGGCGAAGCCGAGGGCCGCCTCGGCACGGGCGGGCGTCGACGGGTCCACGGGGGCGGGCAGGGAAGCCCAGCCGAACGGGAGGGAGTCGCGTGCCTTCGCGGCCACCCGTGCCAGCAACTGCTCGTTCTCGGTCATGTGTTCATGATGCGGGCCGCCACTGACAGTCGCGCCGGCCTGTGGACAACCGGGGGGTTGTGGACAACCGGGGGGTGGAGGTCGTGGA
Organism: Streptomyces sp. cmx-10-19; assembly: GCA_049998335.1. Lineage (GTDB taxonomy): Bacteria > Actinomycetota > Actinomycetes > Streptomycetales > Streptomycetaceae > Streptomyces. The sequence goes on along the minus strand of JAEBFB010000014.1, from coordinate 47,668 downwards.
CGACGGCGGGCGCTACCAGCCCCCCGCTCCCTGCGTGGGGGCGGCCGTGAACGGCTGGTCCGTCCGGACGATCTCGCGGCCCATCGGGAGCAGGGAGACGGGGATCAGCTTGAAGTTGGCGATGCCGAGCGGGATGCCGATGATCGTGACGCACAGCGCGATGCCGGTGACGATGTGGCCGATCGCCAGCCACCAGCCGGCGAGGACCAGCCAGAGCACGTTGCCGACGCAGGACGCGGCGCCCGCGTCGCGGCGCTCGACCGCCGTGTATCCGAAGGGCCACAGGGCGTAGACGCCGATACGGAAGGCGGCGATGCCGAACGGGATGCCGATGATCGTGACGCAGAGCAGCAGACCCGCGAGGAGGTAGCCGAGGAACAGCCAGAAGCCGCTGAGCACGAGCCAGATGATGTTGAGGATGGTCTTCACTGCTGTCGACCTGCCATCTTTTCGAGTCGGGCGATTCGCTCCGCCATCGGCGGGTGGGTCGAGAACATCTTCGACAGCCCCTGTCCCGGGCGGAACGGGTTGGCGATCATCATGTGGCTCGCCGTCTCGATCCGAGGCTCCGGGGGCAGCGGCAGCTGCTTGGTGCCGTACTCCAGTTTCCGCAGGGCGCCGGCGAGGGCCAGCGGGTCGCCGGTGAGCTGCGCGCCGGACGCGTCGGCCTCGTACTCGCGGGAGCGGCTGATCGCCAGTTGGATGACGGTGGCGGCGAAGGGTCCGAGCAGCATGATGAGGAGCATGCCCGGCAGGCCGGGTCCGTCATCGTCGTTGGAGCGGCCGACCGGGATCAGCCAGGCGAAGTTGACCAGGAACATGATCACGGAGGCGAGGGCGCCGGCGACGGACGAGATGAGGATGTCGCGGTTGTAGACGTGGCTGAGTTCGTGGCCGATGACGCCGCGCAGTTCGCGTTCGTCGAGCAGGCGCAGGATGCCCTCGGTGCAGCAGACGGCCGCGTTGCGCGGATTGCGGCCCGTGGCGAAGGCGTTGGGCGCCTCGGTCGGGGAGATGTACAGGCGGGGCATGGGCTGGCGGGCCTGGGTGGAGAGCTCGCGGACCATCCGGTACAGCGCCGGGGCCTCGAACTCGCTGACCGGGCGGGCGCGCATCGCGCGGAGGGCGAGCTTGTCGCTGTTCCAGTACGCGTACGCGTTGGTGCCGAGGGCGACGAGGACGGCGACGACGAGGCCCGCTCGGCCGAAGAAACTGCCGATGGCGATGATGAGGGCAGACAGTCCCCCGAGGAGGACCGCGGTCCTGAGCCCGTTGTGCCGGCGGTGCACGGTACGCCCTCCAAGTGGTGCAGCAGGGGAACCCTTTTGCTTGCTGGTCTCGCTCGCTGTCGTGGCTTCCTGGTCCTCGATGCCACCGGTGCCGTGGTGACACGTCCAGTGGACCCTTCCGTACTGGTCAACGCCAGGCGAGGGCCGCCAGTTCCCCGGCGCCGACGGCGGCGGCGGTACTCCGTGCGGGTGAACGGCAGGGCGGGCGGCACGCGCGCGTGGAGGGTGGGTACCGCACACGCGCGTGCTGATGCCGCCGCGGGCTCGGAAGAGGCGGCTCAGAGACGACTTGGAGACGACTCAGAAGAGCCCGGTGTCGGCGAAGCGCAGGATCAGCTGGGGCGCGCCCGAGAGGGCGACGGCGACGACGGCGGTCACCGAGAGCGCGGCCGTGAGGGGCACGGGGACGCGGTGGCCGGCTGCCGCCTCCTCGGGGGCCCGGAACAGCAGGGCGGTCCACTGGAGGTAGTAGAAGAGCGCGACGACGACGTTGACCGCCATGACGACGGCCAGCCAGCCGAGGCCGGCGTCGACGGCCGCGGAGAAGACGGTGACCTTGGCGAACAGGCCGATGATGCCGGGGGGCAGCCCGGCGAGGCAGAGCAGGAAGAAGGCCAGGAGCAGGGCGGTGACGGGGTTGGTGGCGTACAGGCCCCGGTAGTCGGCGACGCGGTTCAGCGCCCGCGTACGGCCCACCAGGGCGGCCACCGCGAAGGCGCCGAGGTTCACGGCGGCGTACATGAGGGCGTAGGCGACGGTGGAGCCGACGGAGTGTTCGGGGTCGTCGGCGTACGCGGCGGCGGCGATCGGCACCAGGAGGTAGCCGGCCTGGCCGACGGAGGACCAGGCGAGCAGGCGGACCGCGCTGTACGCGCGCGTGGTGTGCTGCCGCAGGGCGCCCGCGTTGCCGACGGTCATGGTGAGCGCGGCCAGGGCGGCGAGGGCGGGGCCCCAGACGTCGGCGTAGGACGGGAGGGCGACGACCGTGACGAGGATCAGGCCGGAGAAGCCGACCGCCTTGCCGACGACGGACAGGTAGGCGGCGATCGGCAGGGGGGCGCCGACGTAGGTGTCGGGCACCCAGAAGTGGAAGGGCACGGCGGCCGTCTTGAAGGCGAAGCCGACGAGGGTGAGGACGACGCCGGTCTGGGCGAGCGTGGTGAACTGCCCGTCGACGTGCTGGACGCGCTCGGCCACCTGGGTGAGGTACAGGGTGCCGGTGGTGGCGTACACGAAGCTGATGCCCATGAGGCTGACCGCGGTGGCGGTGACCGAGGACAGGAAGAACTTCAGGGCTGCCTCGGAGGACCGCCGGTCGCCCCGGCGCAGGCCCACGAGGGCGAAGGCGGGCAGGGAGGCGACCTCCAGGGCGACGACGAGGGTGGCGAGGTCGCGGGAGGCGGGCAGGAGCGCGGCGCCGGCCGCCGAGGACAGCAGCAGGAACCAGTACTCGCCCTCGGGGAGCCCCCGCTCGGCGTCCTTGGCGGCGGTGACCGACAGCAGGGCGGTCAGGAGGGCGCCGCCGAGGACCAGGAACTGGAGGGCGAGGGTGAAGGTGTCGGCGGTGTAGCTGCACGTGTCGGCGTCGCCGGTGAGGCAGAACGTCGAGCGGTCGTCGTCCACCAGGGGCAGCAGCAGGAGCGCGGCGGCGGCGAGTCCGGCGACCGAGATCCAGCCGAGCAGCGGCTTGCGGGCGTCCTTGACGAACAGGTCGGCCACGAGGACGACGAGTCCGGCCAGCGCCGTGAGGGTGGGCGGCGCGATGGCGAGCCAGTCGACGGACTGGACGAGGTTCTGCGCCAGGGGCTGCGTCACGGCGTCGGCGAGGGGCTGGGCCGGGAAGCTCATCGGGTGCCTCCTGAGAGGAGCTGCTGCACGGCCGGGTCGGTCAGCCCGAGGAGGGTCTTCGGCCAGAGTCCGGCGACGACGGTGAGGGCGACGAGGGGGGTCCAGGCGGCGAACTCGTAGGCGCGTACGTCGGCGAGCTTCGGGGCCTCCTGCGGGACGGCGCCCATGCAGACACGGCGGACCACGATCAGCATGTACGCGGCGGTCAGCAGGGTGCCGAAGGCGGCGACGGACATGAAGGTGAGGAAGGCCGGGCGGCTGAGCCCTGCGTGGGGGTCGAAGGCGCCGAAGAGAGCCAACATCTCGCCCCAGAAGCCGGCGAGGCCCGGCAGGCCGAGCGAGGCGACGGCGGCGAAGGCGAGCAGGCCGCCGAGGCGGGGGGCCTTGCCGTACAAGGCGGCGCCGGTCTGCTCGGCGAGGCTGTCGAGGTCGGTGGTGCCGGTGCGGTCCTTGAGGGCGCCGACCAGGAAGAAGAGCAGGCCGGTGATGAGGCCGTGGGCGATGTTGGCGAACAGGGCGCCGTTGACGCCGGTCGGGGTCGTGCTGGCGATGCCGAGCAGGACGAAGCCCATGTGGCCGACGGAGGAGTAGGCGATGAGGCGCTTGAGGTCGCCCTTCGCGCCCCGCTTGGCGAGGGCCAGGCAGGCCAGGGAACCGTAGACGATGCCGACGACGCCGAAGGCGGCGAGGTAGGGCGCGAAGGTGTGGAAGCCGTCGGGCGCCACCGGGAGCAGGATCCGGACGAACCCGTACGTACCCATCTTCAGCAGGACACCGGCCAGCAGGACCGAGCCGACGGTCGGGGCGGCGGTGTGGGCGTCCGGCAGCCAGCTGTGCAGCGGCCACATCGGGGTCTTCACCGCGAGCCCGATCCCGATCGCCAGTACGGCGATGACCTGCACGGATGTGGTCAGCGACCGGCCGTTGTCAGTGGCGAGTGCCACCATGTCGAATGTGCCCGCCGTGAGTCCGATCAGGAGCAGGCCGAGCAGCATGACGACGGAGCCGAGGAGCGTGTACAGGATGAATTTCCAGGCGGCCGCGGCCCGTCCCTCGCCGCCCCAGCGGGCGATGAGGAAGTACATCGGGATGAGGACCGTCTCGAAGGCGAGGAAGAACAGGATCAGGTCGAGGACGGCGAAGGTCGCGAGGGTGCCGGACTCCAGGACGAGCAGCAGCGCGACGAACGCCTTCGGGCTCGGCCCGGCAGCCCGCGGCGTCAGCCGCTCGTGTCGCTGCTTGAAGTACGAGTAGAGCGCGCACAGGAAGGTCAGCAGCGCGGTCAGGACCAGGAGGGGGAGGGAGATGCCGTCGATGCCGAGGTGGATGCGCACGTCGAGTGCGGGGATCCAGCTGATGTCCGTGCTGGCCTGCATCTTCGACGGATGGTCGTGGTCGAAGCCGAGCACGAGGACGATCGCGGCGATGAGGACGACGCCGGTGACGGTGACGCCGTGCCGCAGGACGGCCTGCTCGGGCGACTTCCCCTTCAGGCCGGGCGGGGCCGGCAGGAGAGCGGCGGCGGCGCCCAGGAGCGGGCCGACGACGACGAACGCCAGAAGGAACTGCATCACGGACTCGTTGATATCGATCACGCCTGCTCACGCTCCCGTGGCGACGAGGACGGCGGCGACCGCGAGGACGACGGTGCCGGCGAGCAGCGCGCTCACATAGGTCTGCACATTGCCGGTCTGGGCCCGTCGTACGGCGGCCCCGAGCCAGCGGGGCATCGTGCCCGCCGCCCGTACGTAGGTGTCGACGACCTCGCGGTCGAGGAACCGGACGAGGCGCGCGCCGGCTTGGACCGGGCGGACGAAGAGGGTCGTGTACACGGCGTCCAGGTGGAAGCCGACGGCCGCGTGCCGGTGCAGCGGGCCCAGCAGGAGCCGTCCGGGGTCGGACGGGTCGGGGGCGTAGGCGACGTTGCCGTAGGCGGGTTCGTGGGTGGCGATGGCCTCGGCCTCGACCAGGCCGGCGTCGCCCTCCGGGTGGGCGGCGACGGCGCCGAGCGGCGGGCGGGGCGCGAGGGCCGTGGTGTGGCGCCAGGCGGCGTAGGTGACGACGCCGCCGACCAGGGCCACGCCGGTGCCGAGCACGGAGGTGGTGAGGGTCGGGGTGAGGCTGGCGCCGTCGAACCAGTCGGGCAGCAGGCGGAAGGTGAGGCCGCCGAGGGCGAGGGAGGGGAGGGCGAGGAGCCAGAGGACGGCGTTCATGGTCACCGGCTGTCGGCCGTGGTCGGGGACCTCGGCGCCCCGGCCGCGGAAGGCCAGCAGCCACAGGCGCGTCGCGTAGGCGGCGGTGAGCACGGCCGTGAGCAGGGCGGCGATCAGGACGGTCCAGCCAGCGGCGCCGGGCGCGTGCTCGGTGTGGCCGGTGGCCACGTGCTCGGCGGCGGCCAGGACGGACTCCTTGGAGAAGAAGCCGCTGAAGGGCGGGATCGCGGCGAGGGCGAGCAGCGCCACGGTCATCGTCCAGTAGGCGTCCGGGACGCGGTCGCGCAGGCGGCCCATGCGGGACATGGCGGCCAGCGAGTTGGTGCCGGCGGCGTGGATGATCACGCCGGCGGCGAGGAACAGGAGCGCCTTGAAGGCGCCGTGGGAGATGAGGTGGAAGACGGCGGCACCGCGGTCGCCGATGGCGAGGGCACCGGTCATGTAGCCGAGCTGGCCGATGGTCGAGTAGGCGAGGACGCGCTTGATGTCGTCCTGGGCGAGCGCGGCGAGCGCCGAGCCGACCATCGTGACCGCGGCCATGACGGCGAGGACGACCATCGCGGCCCGTGCGGCCTCGAAGAGCGGGAGGAGGCGGGCGACGAAGTAGACGCCGGCGGCGACCATCGTCGCGGCGTGGATCAGCGCGGAGACAGGGGTCGGGCCCGCCATCGCGTCGGGCAGCCAGGTGTGCAGCGGGAACTGGGCCGACTTGCCCGCCACGCCGGCCAGGAGCAGCAGGGCGATCAGGGTGGGGTGGTCGAGCGAGCCGTTGGCCACCGCGCCGAGGATCGTGGTGAGGCGGAAGGAGCCGGCCTCGGTGGCCAGTGCCAGCAGGCCGATCAGGAAGGGGATGTCGCCGAGTTTGGTGACCAGGAAGGCCTTGAGGGAGGCGGCGCGGGCCTCGGGGGTCTCCCAGTAGTGGCCGACCAGGAAGTACGAGCAGATGCCCATGATCTCCCAGCCGACCAGCAGCACCATCAGGTCGCCGGTGTAGACGACGAGGAACATGGCGGAGGTGAACAGGGAGACGAGCGCGGCGTACGAGGGGTAGCGCGGGTCGTCGCGCAGGTAGCCCGTCGAGTAGATCTGCACGCAGGTGGCGACCGTGCCGACCAGGACGGCGACGAGGGCGGCGAAGCCGTCGATGTGCAGGGCGAGTTCGATCGGGACCGAGCCGGTGGGCGTCAGTTCGGTGGCGGCGTCGACGGCTTGGCCGCCGCCCTGGCGGGCCGCGACGACGGCGGCGAGGACGAGGGCGGCCGGCGTCGGCAGGACGGCGAGCGGGCGGACGAAGCCGGGCGCGGACCGGCCCAGCAGGAGGCCGGCGGCGGCCCCGAGGAAGGGGAGGAGGGGGACGAGTACGGCGAGGGTGGTCGTGGTCACGCGGTGGCCTCAGCCTTCTCGGCGGCCGTCCCGGTCGCGGGGGTGTCCGGTGCGTCGGTGTCGGGGGCGTCGGGGCCGGGGCCCTCGGCGGTGTCGCGGAGCCGGTCGATGTCGGCGGTGCCGCCGTTGCGGTGGACGGCGAGCACGATCGCCAGGCCGATGCCGATCTCGGCGGCCGCGATGGCGATGGTGAACAGGGTGAGGGCCTGGCCGGAGTGCAGGGTCTCCTCGGCGGTCTTGCTGAGCCAGACGTCGAAGGCGACCAGGTTGAGGTTGACGGCGTTGAGCATCAGCTCGACCGACATGAGGACGAGGATCGCGTTGCGGCGGGCGAGGACGCCGTAGAGGCCGGTGCAGAAGAGGAGGGCGGACAGGACGGCGGGATAGGCGAGGTGCATCAGCGGACACCGTCCTTGTGGTCACCGGCGGCACCGTCTGCGGTGTCGGTACCGTCGACGGCCTCGGCGGCCTCGGCGGTGTCGGCGGCGGCTCGGTCGGCCTTCGTCTTGCGGGAGAGGACGATCGCGCCGACGAGGGCCGCGAGGAGGAGGACGGAGAGGGCCTCGAAGGGGAGGACCCAGTTCTGGAAGAGGCTCGCGCCGGTGACGGCGGTGGAGCCGGCGGCGGGGCCGTCCAGGTCGATCCAGGTGGTGCGGAAGGCGTCGACGACGACCCAGACGAGGGACGCGGCGGCGGCGACGGCGACCGTGAGGGCGGCCCAGCGGTTGCCGGAGTCGGCGTCCGGGGAGCGGCCGATGGGCGCCCTGGTGAGCATCAGGCCGAACAGGATGAGGACGACGACGGCACCGACGTAGATCAGGACCTGGACCCAGGCGATGAACTCGGCGGTGAGGAGGAGGTATTCGACGGCGAGGCCGCCGAGGGCCACCACCAGCCACAGGGCGGCGTGGACGAGCTGCCGGGTGGTGACGGTGACGACGGCGGCGCCGAAGGTGACGAGGCCGACGAGGAGGAAGGCGATCTCGACGCCGGTCGGGGAGAGGAAGCCGTGGGAGGCGGCGGAGAGGGTCATGCCGGGCCCTCCTGTCCGGGCCGGTCCGGCCGGTCCTGCCGCACCGAGGCCGGCTGCTCCGGGGCGGGCTGCTCCGAGTCAGGCTGCTCCGGGGCGGGCTGCTCCGGGGCGGGCTGCTCCGAGGCCGGCTGCTGGGCGGCCGGCTGCTGGGCGGTCAGTTTGTCGGCGGTCTTGCGGGCGGCGGCGAGTTCCTTCGGTTCCTCCGCGCCGGGGTCGAGGGCGGGCGGGGCCGGGACGGTCCACATCCACTCGCGGAGCTTGTCGCGTTCGTGGGTGAGGTCGCGGATGTCGGTCTCGGCGTACTCGAACTCCGGGGACCAGAACAGGGCGTCGAAAGGACAGACCTCGATGCAGATACCGCAGTACATGCACAGGGAGAAGTCGATGGCGAAGCGGTCGAGGACGTTGCGGCTGCGGTCGCGGCCGCCCGGGGTCGCGGCGGGGACCGTCTCCTTGTGGGAGTCGATGTAGATGCACCAGTCGGGGCACTCGCGGGCGCACAGCATGCAGACCGTGCAGTTCTCCTCGAACAGGCCGATGACGCCGCGGGTGCGGGGCGGGAGTTCGGGCTGGACGTCGGGGTACTGCTCGGTGACGGTCTTCTTCGTCATCGTGCGCAGGGTGACGGCCAGTCCCTTGGCCAGGCCGCTGCCGGGGATGGGAGCCATTACGCGATCACCACCTTGACGATGCCGGTGAGGGCGATCTGGGCGAGGGAGAGGGGGACGAGAAGGGTCCAGGAGAGCTTCTGGAGCTGGTCCTCGCGCAGGCGGGGGTAGGTCACGCGCAGCCAGATCACGACGAAGGCGAGGACGGCCGCCTTCAGCAGGGTCCACACCCAGCCGAGGCCGTCGGCGCCCCAGGGGCCGTGCCAGCCGCCCAGGAAGAGGACGGTGGTCAGACCGCACAGGACGACGATCCCGGCGTACTCGGCGAGGAGGAACAGGGCGAAGCGGAGGCCGGTGTACTCGGTGTAGGCGCCGAAGATGATCTCCGAGTCGGCGACCGGCATGTCGAAGGGCGGGCGCTGGAGTTCGGCGAGGCCGGCGACGAAGAAGACGAGCGCGCCGACGATCTGCCAGGGCAGCCACCACCACTCGAAGGCGTCGAGGATGCCGACGAGCGAGACCGTGCCGGCCGCCATCGCGACGGAGGCGGCGGTGAGCAGCATCGGGAGTTCGTACGCGAGGAGCTGGGCGGCGGTGCGCAGGCCACCGAGGAGGGAGAACTTGTTGGCGGAGGACCAGCCGGCCATGAGGGAGCCGAGGACGCCGACGCCCATGACGGCGAGGACGAAGAAGACGCCCGCGTCGACGACCTGGCCGACCGCGCCCTCGCCGGGGCCTACGGGGAGGGCGAGGAGGACCAGGAGGTAGGGCAGAAGGGCGACGGCGGGGGCCAGTTGGAAGACCCGGCGATCCGCGTCGGCGGGGACGACGTCCTCCTTCTGCGCGAACTTGACGCCGTCGGCGACGAGTTGGGCCCAGCCGTGGAAGCCGCCGGCGTACATCGGGCCGAGGCGGCCCTGCATGTGGGCCATGACCTTGTGCTCGGTCTGGCCGACGAGCAGGGGGAAGGTGAGGAAGACGACGAAGACGATCAGGAGGCGCAGGGTGACGTCGAGCGCGTCGTTCACTGCGGGCCTCCTGGGGAGTCGGGTGGGGAGTTCGGCGGGGTGGGGGGCTCAGGGGGGTTCTCGGGGGCTTCGGCGTCCGGCTTCGCCGGCGGCTCGGGGTCCGTCGGCTGTTCCGGCTGCTTCGGCTCCTCCCGGTGTTCGGGCTCCTCCTGGTGTTCCGGCTCGTCCCGCTGTTCGGGCTCCTCCCGGTGCTGCGGCTCGTCCCGCTGTTCGGGCTCGTCCCGCTGTTCGGGCTCGTCCCGCTGTTCCGGCTCGTCCCGGTGCTGCGGCTCGTCGAAGGCCGGGCGGGCGTGGTGCCAGGGGGCGTCGGAGCTGCGCGGGGGCGCGGGCTTCTCGGGGGTCGGCTCGGGCGCCGGCTCGGTGGTCTGCCCGGCGTTCGGGTCCGGTGCCGTCTCCTGGCGCTGCGAAGCGGAACCCTGGCCCGCGCTGCGGGACCTGCGGGGCGTCGCCGGGGCGGGAGCGGCCTCACCGGGTGCCGGTGCCGCCTGGCTCACCGAGCCCTGACCCGACGTACGCGTCCTGCGGGGCGTCGCCGGAGGGGGCGTGGCCTCACCGGGTGCGGGTGCCGCCTGGCTCGCCGAGCCCTCGCTCGCCGTACGGGTCCGGCGGGGCGGGCGTTCGCCTGCGGCGCGGGCCGGGCGCTCCCCCGCCGCGCGTCCCGTACCCGCCGCGCGTCCCGTACCCGCCGCGCGTCCCGCAGCCGCGCCGCGTGCCGGGCGGGCCGGGGCGGGCGGGAGCTGGCCCTTCAGCGGGCCCCACTCGTTGGGGTCGGGGACGCCCGGCGGCAGCATCTGGCGGCGCCGGGGGCCGCCGTGGTCCGACTCGCCGGGTTCCTTGGCGCCGGGCCACGCCTTGGCGACGCGGGCGGCGAGGACGAAGTCCTTGCGCAGGGGGTGGCCTTCGAAGCCCTCCGGCAGGAGCAGGTGGTCCAGGCCGGGGTGGTCCTCGAAGGTGACGCCGAACATCTCGTGCGTCTCGCGCTCGTGCCAGGCCGCGCCCGCGTACACCGCGACGGCGGTGGGCAGTACCGGGGCCTCGTGCGGGACCGTCGTACGCAGCAGCAGCCGGCGCACCGGGCCGAGGGCCACGACGTGCGCCGCCACGCGGAAGCCGGTGCCGGGTTCGTCGACCGCGCTCAGCCAGTCGAAGTACGTGCAGCCCAGCCGGTCCCGGGCGGTCTCCAGCGCGGAGATCCAGGCGGCCGGGGGTACGTCGACGGTCAGGAGGTCGTACGCCTCCTCGGCGGTGGCGTCGGCACCGAACAGTTCCTCGGCACCGGCGGGCAGCCAGCCGGCCCCACTCATCGCCCAGCCTCCGGGTCCGAGTCCGTGCCCGCGTCCGGGGCTGAGCCCGTGTCCCGGGCGGAGGTGGAACCCTCACCGGACGTCGAGCCCGCCCCCGATTCCGGGGCCGCTTCGGGCGCGGGGGCCACGCCCGGACCCGGACCCGGCCCGGCACCCTGGGCCGAGCCCGACCCGGCGACCCGGGCCGAACCCCCACCCGAAGCCGCATCCGAAGCCGCATCCGCAACCGGCGCCGGACCCGGCCCCGCATCCGCAACCACCCCCGGCCCCCGCACCAACCCACTCCGCAGCGCCGCCGGCGAAGGACGCGACGACGACCGCCCGTACCGCTCCCCCAGGGACTCCCGGGCGATCTTCTCCTGGAGTTTGAGGATGCCCTGGAGGAGGGCTTCGGGGCGAGGGGGGCAGCCGGGGACGTAGACGTCGACGGGGATGATCTGGTCGACGCCCTTGGTGACCGAGTACGAGTCCCAGTACGGGCCGCCGCAGTTGGAGCAGGCGCCGAAGGAGATGACGTACTTCGGCTCGGGCATCTGCTCGTAGAGGCGCTTGACGGCCGGGGCCATCTTGTCGGTGACCGTGCCGGAGACGACCATCAGGTCGGCCTGGCGGGGGCCCGGCGCGAAGGGGATGACGCCGAGCCGGATGAAGTCGTGCCGGGCCATCGACGCGGCGATGAACTCGATCGCGCAGCAGGCGAGGCCGAAGTTGAAGACCCAGAGCGAGTACCGGCGGCCCCAGTTGAGGACGACCTTCATCGGCTCCGGGGCGAGGCGCGCGAGCGGGCCGAGGCGCTGGGGTGCGGGGAGCGCCACGGGTTGCGGCCCGGACGGCGACGCCGCGGCGGCGGCGGGGTTCACGTCCATGACAGGACGCCCTTCTTGTAGGCGTACAGCAGGCCCACGGTGAGGAAGCCCAGGAAGACGAACATCTCCACGAGGGTCGTCGCGCCGTAGCCGGGGGCGGCGAAGACCGTGGCCCAGGGGAAGAGGAAGATCGAGTCGACGGCGAAGACGACGTAGAGGAACGCGTAGACGTAGTAGCGGACCTGGGTGTGGGCCCAGCCCTCGCCGACGGGGTCCACGCCGCACTCGTACGTCAGGAGCTTCTCGGGCGTCGGGACCACGGGACGCAGCAGGCGCCCGGCGCCGAACGCGACGGCGACGAAGAGCACGCCCACGACGGCGAGCAGTCCGACGACGGAGTAGGACTGGAAATAGTCCGCGGCGAGCCCGACGGTCGGTTCCGGCACTGCGTTCCTCGCTCCCTGTCCTGAACGCGGCTGCGCTTCGACGGTACGCACGGGAGTCTAGGGCCTGATAAAGCCACGGTAAGCGGCCCCCGGCACTTGAGGAACAGGGGGGTGGGGTTTTCCTCAGTGCGGTCCGGGCGGTCCGCCTCATGGCGCGGGGCTGGGCCGCACGGCACGCTGGCCCCTATGACCGCACACCTCCCGCCACCGCCCGGTGACCGTCCGCCGCCCGGTGACCGTCCGCCGCCGGCCCGTTTCGCCTACGACCGGCACACGTGGAAGGAGATCGCCCATCTGCTGGCGAATCTCCCGGCGTCGCTGCTGGGCTTCGTGTACGTCGTGACGATGCTGTCCGTCGGCTTCGGGCTGACGGTGACGGTGGTGGGGTTCCCGCTGCTGGCGGTCGGGCTGCTGGGCGCGCGTCAGCTCGGGAAGCTGGAGCGGGCGCGCGCCCGGCTGCTGCTCGGGGTGCGGGTGGACGAGCCGAGTCCGCTGCCGCTGCGGGGGCGGAACCGGGGCGGGTTCTTCGCCACGTTGTGGCTGGCGCTGAAGGACCCGGTGGGCTGGCGCACGGTGCTGTACGACCTGATGCGGCTGCCCTGGGGCATCCTCACCTTCGTCACCACGCTGACGTCGCTGTTCGTGCTGTGGCCGGTGCTGCCGTACATCGCGCGGGGGCTGGCCAACGTGGACCGGGCGATGGTGCGCGGTCTGCTCTCCCCCTCCGACGAGCTGGAGCGGCGGATCGCCGAGCTGGAGTCGGACCGGGGTGTCGTGGTCGACACCGCCGCCGCCGACCTGCGGCGCATCGAGCGCGATCTGCACGACGGCGCGCAGGCCCGCCTGGTGAACCTGGCGATGGGGCTGGGGCTGGCCAAGGAGAAGCTCCTGGAGGACCCGGACGCGGCGGCCGCGATGGTCGACGAGGCGCACGGCGAGGTGAAGCTGGCCCTCCAGGAGCTGCGGGACCTGGCGCGCGGCATCCACCCGGCGGTCCTGACCGACCGGGGCCTGGACGCCGCCCTGTCCTCGGTCGCCTCGCGCTGCACCGTGCCGGTCAAGGTGACCGTCGACGTGCTGGAGCGGCCGGCCGCCGCCATCGAGGGCATCGCGTACTTCACCGTCTCCGAGCTGCTCCAGAACGTCAGCAAGCACAGCGGGGCGCGGTCCGCCTCGGTGGAGGTGTGGCGGACCGCCGGCCGGCTGCTCATACGGGTGGAGGACGACGGTCGCGGGGGCGCGCGGCTGGACGGCGGTACGGGGATGAAGGGCCTCGCGGAACGGCTGGGCGCGGTCGACGGGCTCTTCGTCGTCGACTCGCCGGAGGGCGGGCCCACGACGGTCACGGCCGAGCTGCCGTGGCGGGACCGGGCGTAGGCCGGGCCGCGCCGCAGCACCGCGCGCGGGGGGTGGGGAAAACCCCCCTTCCGAGAGGCCGACGGGCTGCATGGTCCGGGGCGGCGCGGACGCGGAGGCTGGAGGTACGACGGCACAGCCGTGGAAGCGCTCAGCCGTAGGACGAGGGAGAGGGACGGCACCGATGGCCACGGATTACGGACAGGATTACGGCTTCGGCGGCAGGCCCGGCTTTTCGGGGGACGCCGGTGGGGACACGGTCGTACGCCGCCACCGGCTGCCGGCGGGGCTGCGGGCGCCGTTCGAGGGGCGCAGCTGGCGGGAGTTCGGCTATGTGCTGCTGGGACTGCCGGTCAGCGTCCTGCTCTTCACGTACGCCGTCACGATGGTGTCGCTGGGGGCGGGCCTGCTGGTGACGTTCCTCGGGGTGCCGGTGCTGGCGGCGGCGCTCGCCGGCTGCCGGGGCTTCGGGGCGATGGAGCGGGCGCGGGCGCGGGCCCTGCTGGGGCTGCGGGTGTCCGACCCGGAGCCGTTGCGGGTACGCGGGCGGGGCGCGATGGGCTGGGTCGGCGCGGTGCTCAAGAGCGGCGTCTCCTGGCGGAGCCTGCTGTACGCGCTGGTGCAGCTGCCGTGGGCGGTGTTCTCGTTCTGCGTCGCCGTGACCGTCTGGTCGGTGGGCTGGGTGATGCTGACGTACCCGCTGTGGTTCTGGGTGTTCCCGATGTACGCCGGGCAGGACGGGCTCCAGCTCTACGGCGACGAGACGCACCGGGTCTATCTGGACAATCCTTTCGAGATCACCGTGACCGCGCTGGTCGGGCTGCTGTTCACGCTGGCGACGCCGTGGATCGTACGGGCGCTGACGACGGTGGACCGGCTGATGGTGCACGGGCTGCTCGGGCCGTCGCGGCTGGCGACGCGGGTCGTGGAGCTGGAGTCGGACCGGGGGGTCGTGGTCGACACCGCCGCCGCCGACCTGCGGCGCATCGAGCGGGACCTGCACGACGGGGCGCAGGCCCGCCTGGTGAACCTGGCGATGGATCTGGGGCTGGCGAAGGAGAAGCTGCGGGAGGACCCGCGGGCCGCGGCGGTCATGGTGGACGAGGCGCACGGCGAGGTGAAGACGGCGCTCCAGGAGCTGCGGGACCTGGCGCGCGGCATCCATCCGGCGGTGCTGACCGACCGCGGGCTGGACGCGGCGCTGTCGGCGGTCGCCTCGCGCTGCGCGGTACCGGTGCGGGTGGAGGTCGACCTGGCTCAGCGGCCGGCGTCGGCGATCGAGGGGATCGCGTACTTCACGGTCTCGGAGCTGCTCCAGAACATCAGCAAGCACGCGCGGGCCACGTCGGCCGCCGTGGAGGTGTGGCGGGTGGGCAACCGGCTGATGCTCCAGGTCACGGACAACGGCGTGGGCGGCGCCGACGCCGCGGCGGGCTCGGGCCTGGCCGGCCTCGCCGAACGCCTCGACGCGGTGGACGGCATCCTCGTCGTCGACTCCCCGCACGGCGGCCCGACCCGCGTCACGGCGGAACTCCCCTGGCGCACCGAGCCGACCCTGCGCTGAGCCGTCCTCCGGCTGTCCCCCTGGTGGTCGACCCGGCTGTCCCCCTGGTTGTCCCCGGCTGTCCCCCTGGTTGTCCCCAGCCGTCCCCTGGTCGATTTCCGGCCATCCACCGCCCGGACCCGGACGCACGCGTGGGACTTCTCTCCCCTCTTCCCGCCGCCCGAGCGCATTCGGCCTTCGATGCTGGGATGCTGGGGGCGTCGTGGGGGACGGTGCGGTGGGGGGACGAGGATCGTGGAGGACAGGGTGCGGGTGGTCATCGCCGAGGATTCGGTGCTGCTGCGGGAGGGGCTGACGCGGTTGCTGACCGACCGCGGGCACGATGTCGTGGCCGGTGTCGGCGACGGTGAGGCGCTGATCAAGACGGTCACCGAGCTGGACGCGCAGGGCGAGCTGCCGGACGTCGTGGTGGCGGACGTGCGGATGCCGCCGACCCACACCGACGAGGGCGTGCGGGCGTCGGTGCAGTTGCGCAAGGCGCATCCCGGGCTCGGGGTGCTGGTGCTGTCGCAGTACGTGGAGGAGCGCTACGCCACGGAGCTGCTGGCCGGTTCCAGCCGGGGCGTGGGGTATCTGCTCAAGGACCGGGTCGCCGAGGTGCGGGAGTTCGTGGACGCGGTGGTGCGGGTGGCCGAGGGCGGTACGGCCCTGGACCCCGAGGTGGTCGCGCAGCTGCTCGGGCGCAGCCGCAAGCAGGACGTGCTCGCGGGGCTGACCCCGCGCGAGCGCGAGGTGCTGGGCCTGATGGCGGAGGGCCGGACGAACTCGGCGGTCGCGCGGCAGCTCGTGGTGAGCGACGGGGCGGTCGAGAAGCACGTGAGCAACATCTTCATGAAGCTCGGGCTCTCCCCGAGCGACGGCGGTCACCGCAGGGTCCTCGCCGTGCTCACGTATCTCAATTCCTGATATCGGCAGCCCATGCCTCGGAAGTGACACCCGCGGCGCCGGTGTCCGCGAGCGATCGTCCGGAAGAATGAAACCAGGCACGGCCAGAGCGGGCCGTCAACAGCACCGGGGGGCGGAAAACCTTGCGATTACAGGGCTGTGGGCCATCTCGAAGTCGTGTCCATGATGCGTATGTCCACCGGAAGTCAGCACCTGCGGACGTAGGGTTGATCCTGGGACGGTCGTCGGAAGACCAGTCCCCGGACAGCCGTCCCGAGGGAGGTCCAGTTCAGTGACCAGCCAGGTCAGCAGCGCAGCGGAGCAGGCCGACGGAACCGTCGTGGGAGAGCAGCGCAAACCGGCCGGGGCGAAGGACGTCCGCCGGCTGGACCGGGTGATCATCCGGTTCGCGGGTGACTCCGGGGACGGGATGCAGCTCACCGGGGACCGCTTCACCTCCGAGACCGCGTCGTTCGGCAACGACCTGTCGACGCTGCCGAACTTCCCGGCCGAGATCCGGGCCCCCGCCGGCACCCTGCCGGGTGTGTCGTCGTTCCAGCTGCACTTCGCGGACCACGACATCCTCACCCCGGGCGACGCGCCGAACGTGCTGGTGGCGATGAACCCGGCCGCGCTGAAGGCGAACATCGGCGATCTGCCGCGCGGCGCGGAGATCATCGTCAACACGGACGAGTTCACCAAGCGGGCGATGCAGAAGGTCGGGTACGCCGACTCCCCGCTGGAGGACGGCTCGCTCGACGGCTACCACCTGCATCCGGTGCCGTTGACGACGCTGACCGTGCAGGCGCTCAAGGAGTTCGACCTCAGCCGCAAGGAGGCCGAGCGCAGCAAGAACATGTTCGCGCTCGGGCTGCTGAGCTGGATGTACCACCGGCCCACGGAGGGCACGGAGCGGTTCCTGAAGTCGAAGTTCGCGAAGAAGCCCGACATCGCCGCCGCCAACATCGCGGCCTACCGTGCGGGCTGGAACTTCGGTGAGACCACGGAGGACTTCGCGGTCTCCTACGAGGTGGCGCCGGCGGCGACGGCGTTCCCGCCCGGCACCTACCGCAACATCTCCGGGAACCTGGCGCTGGCCTACGGCCTGATCGCCGCCTCCCGCCAGGCGGACCTGCCGCTGTTCCTCGGCTCGTACCCGATCACCCCGGCCTCGGACATCCTGCACGAGCTGTCCCGGCACAAGAACTTCGGTGTGCGCACCTTCCAGGCCGAGGACGAGATCGCGGGGATCGGCGCGGCGCTGGGGGCGGCCTTCGGCGGCTCGCTCGCCGTGACGACGACCAGTGGTCCGGGCGTGGCGCTCAAGAGCGAGACGATCGGGCTCGCGGTCTCCCTGGAGCTGCCGCTGCTGATCGTGGACATCCAGCGCGGCGGGCCGTCCACCGGGCTGCCGACCAAGACGGAGCAGGCCGATCTGCTCCAGGCGATGTACGGGCGCAACGGCGAGGCGCCGGTGCCGGTGGTCGCCCCGCGCACCTCGGCGGACTGCTTCGACGCGGCGCTGGAGGCGGCGCGGATCGCGCTGGCGTACCGCACCCCGGTCTTCCTGCTCTCCGACGGCTACCTGGCCAACGGCAGCGAGCCGTGGCGGATTCCCGAGACCGACGAACTCCCCGACCTCACCGTGCAGTTCGCGCAGGAACCGAACCACACGCTGGAGGACGGCAGCGAGGTCTTCTGGCCGTACAAGCGCGACCCGCACACCCTCGCCCGCCCCTGGGCGGTGCCGGGCACGCCGGGCCTGGAGCACCGGATCGGCGGCATCGAGAAGCAGGACGGCTCGGGGAACATCTCGTACGACCCGGCCAACCACGACTTCATGGTCCGCACCCGGCTGGCCAAGATCGACGGTATCGACGTGCCCGACCTCGTGGTCGACGACCCGGACGGGGCGCGGACGCTGGTGCTGGGCTGGGGGTCGACGTACGGGCCGATCACGGCGGCCGTGCGGCGCATCCGCAGGGAGGGCGGCCGGATCGCCCAAGCGCATCTGCGGCACCTCAACCCGTTCCCGGCCAACCTCGGCGCGGTGCTGAAGGGGTACGACAAGGTCGTCGTCCCCGAGATGAACCTCGGCCAGCTCGCCACCCTGATCCGGGCGAGGTACCTGGTCGACGCGCGGTCCTACAACCAGGTCAACGGCATGCCGTTCAAGGCGGAACAGCTCGCCACGGTGCTGAAGGAGGCCATCGATGGCTGACGCCGACACGCTGCTCCAGCTCGTGCCGAAGGCCGAGGGCGAGCAGTCCATGAAGGACTTCAAGTCCGACCAGGAAGTGCGCTGGTGCCCCGGCTGCGGCGACTACGCCATCCTCGCCGCCGTGCAGGGCTTCATGCCCCAGCTCGGGCTGGCGAAGGAGAACATCGTCTTCGTCTCCGGCATCGGCTGCTCCTCCCGCTTCCCGTACTACATGAACACGTACGGGATGCACTCCATCCACGGCCGCGCCCCCGCCATCGCCACCGGCCTCGCCTCCTCGCGGCGCGATCTGTCCGTGTGGGTCGTCACCGGTGACGGCGACGCGCTCTCCATCGGCGGCAACCACCTCATCCACGCCCTGCGCCGCAACGTCAACCTCAAGATCCTGCTGTTCAACAACCGGATCTACGGGCTGACCAAGGGCCAGTACTCCCCCACCTCCGAGGTCGGGAAGATCACCAAGTCGACGCCGATGGGCTCCCTGGACGCGCCCTTCAACCCGGTCTCGCTGGCGATCGGCGCGGAGGCGTCGTTCGTCGCGCGGACCGTCGACTCGGACCGCAAGCACCTCACCGAGGTGCTGCGCCAGGCCGCCGAGCACCCGGGCACGGCGCTGGTGGAGATCTACCAGAACTGCAACATCTTCAACGACGGCGCCTTCGAGGTCCTGAAGGACAAGCAGCAGGCCGAGGAGGCGGTGATCCGCCTGGAGCACGGCCAGCCGATCCGCTTCGGCGCCGACGGCGGCAAGGGCGTCGTACGGAACCCGCGCACCGGTGACCTGGAGGTCGTCGCGGTCACCGCGGACAACGAGGCGGACATCCTGGTCCACGACGCCCACACCGCGTCGCCGACCACCGCCTTCGCGCTCTCGCGGCTCGCCGACGCGGACACGCTGCACCACACCCCGATCGGCGTCCTGCGCTCCGTGCGACGCCCGGTCTACGACACGCTCATGTCCGACCAGCTCGACACGGCCATCGAGCAGAACGGCAAGGGCGACCTCGCGGCGCTCCTCGCGGGCAACGACACGTGGACGGTCGTCGGCTGAGGCCGGCAGCGGGAGCGGGAGCGGAGGGGGCCTGGGTGCGTGACCCGGGCCCCTTTCACGTGGGCGTCGGGGAGACCGTGACGCCGGGGGCACTTACTCCGAGGTGAGTACCGCACTTCAAAGTGGGCACTTTCCATTGGTTAGTATGCACTTTACGCTGGATGACATCGCCCCCCTCACTAGGAGTACCAGAACCATGAGCATCGTCGTCACCGGAGCCACCGGCCGGCTCGGCCGCCACGTCGTACGGCAGCTGTTGGAGAAGGTGCCGGCCGACCAGGTCACGGCCGTCGTGCGCAACCGCGAGAAGGCGGCCGACCTCGCCGCCCTCGGTGTGAAGCTCGCGGTCGCCGACTACAACGCGCCGGAGACCTTCGACGACGTCTTCGCGGCCGGTGACCGCGTGCTGCTGATCTCCGGCAGCGAGACCCACAACGACCGCGTCGGCCAGCACACCGTCGTCATCGAGGCGGCCAAGAGGGCCGGTGTGGCCCTGCTCGCCTACACCAGCGCCCCGGCCTCCCTCAAGACCGGTCTCACCGACGACCACCGCGCCACCGAGCAGGTGCTGCTCGCCTCCGGCCTGCCGTACGTGCTGCTGCGCAACGGCTGGTACAACGAGAACTACACCGAGCAGCTCGCCCCCGTCCTGGAGCACGGCGCCGTCGTGCAGGCGGCCGGCGAGGGCCGGATCTCCTCCGCGTCCCGCGCGGACTACGCGGCCGCCGCCGTTGCCGTACTGACCGGCGAGGGCCACGAGAACAAGGCGTACGAGCTGGGCGGCGACGAGGCGTGGGACTTCGCCGAGTACGCGGCCGAGCTGAGCCGGCAGACCGGCAAGGAGATCGTCTACCGCCCGGTCTCCCCCGACGCGTACGCCGCCTTCCTCGTCGAGGCGGGGCTGCCCGAGGGGATCTCCCGCGCCCTCGCCGACGTCGAGGCCGTCATCGAGGAGGGCCAGCTGCTGGTCACCACCGGCGACCTGTCCCGGCTGGCCGGCCGCCCGACCACGCCGATCTCCGAGACCATCGCCGAGGCCCTCAAGGGCTGATCGGAAATGCTGATCGGAAGGGCTGAATCGGAAAGACTGACCGGAAGGCCCACCTGAAGGGCTCATCTGAAGGGCCTGCCTCCGCGCGGCGCCGCCCGCCCGCCTGTCATGACCGTATTGCGATACGGGCATGACAGGCGGGCGCGTGCGGCGCTACCTTCGTCGTGGCGCGCGTCCGTCCCCCGCGTGCCGTACGCGAGAGGGAGGTGCCCGTGGCCGGGTCGTCCAGGAGTGAGCAGCGGACAGGTCTGCTGAACGGTTTCGCGGCCTACGGGATGTGGGGTCTGGTCCCGCTCTTCTGGCCGCTGCTCGAGCCCGCCGGGGCCGGTGAGATCCTCGCCCACCGCATGGTGTGGTCCCTGGCCTTCGTCGCCGTCGCCCTGCTCGTCGTCCGGCGCTGGGCCTGGGCCGGGGAACTGCTGCGGCAGCCGCGCAAGCTCGCCCTGATCACGGTGGCCGCCGCCGTCATCACCGTCAACTGGGGCGTCTACATCTGGGCCGTCAACAGCGGCCATGTCGTCGAGGCGTCCCTCGGCTACTTCATCAACCCGCTGGTCACCATCGGGATGGGCGTACTGCTACTCAAGGAGCGGCTGCGGCCGGCGCAGTGGGCGGCGGTCGGGACCGGCTTCGCCGCCGTGCTGGTGCTCGCCATCGGCTACGGCCGGCCGCCGTGGATCTCCCTGTGCCTCGCCTTCTCCTTCGCCACGTACGGCCTGGTGAAGAAGAAGGTCAATCTCGGCGGCGTCGAGTCGCTGGCCGCCGAGACCGCGGTCCTGTTCCTGCCCGCGCTCGGTTTTCTGCTGTTCCTCGGCGCGCGCGGCGACTCGACGTTCACCACGGAGGGCGCGGGGCACGGGGCGCTGCTCGCCGCGACCGGCGTGGTCACCGCGATCCCCCTGGTCTGCTTCGGGGCGGCGGCGATCCGCGTGCCGCTGTCCACGCTGGGGCTGCTGCAGTACCTGACGCCGGTCTTCCAGTTCCTGCTGGGCGTCCTCTACTTCGGCGAGGAGATGCCGCCCGAGCGCTGGGCCGGTTTCGCCCTGGTCTGGCTGGCGCTCTCCCTGCTCACGTGGGACGCGCTGCGCACCGCCCGCCGGACCGCCCTCGCCCTGCGGGCCGGGCTGGACCGGACGGGGGCGGGGGTGGCGCCGGGCAAGGGGGACGACGCGGCCGCCGGGCGGAAGGCGGGGGTGGCGGCGTCCGGGGCGTCCGGGGCGCGTGTCGAGCCTTAGCGCGGGGGTGTGCGGGGCGAGGTTCTCGGCGTTTCCGTTGCCCGGTCACGGGTGTCCCCAGTAGGACTGGTGCCATGACATCGACCTCGTCAAGGCCCGCCCCGCTGCACTTCAAGATCGTCATCGACGCCGCCGCTCCGCACGCGCAGGCCGACTTCTGGGCGGCCGCCCTGCACTACGAGGTGGAGGACAACAGTCCCCTCATCGAGAAGCTGCTGGGCCTCGGGGCGGTGCCGGAGGAACTGACCCTGGAGTCCCACGGCCGCCGCGCCTGGCGGGACCTGGCCGCCGTACGCCACCCCGATGACCCCTACCAGGAGGAGAGCGGCGCCGGGCTGGGGCGGCGGGTGCTGTTCCAGCGCGTGCCGGAGGTCAAGACCGGCAAGAACCGCGTCCATCTCGACCTGCACACCGAGGAGGGACGGCGCGCGGAGGAGGTCGCCCGGTTGGAGGCGCTGGGGGCGAGCGTACTGCGGTCGGTGCGGGAGCAGGGCGGCGAGTGGGTGGTGATGGCGGACCCGGAGGGGAACGAGTTCTGCGTCGACTAGGGCCCGTCCGGAGCTTGCGGGACCTCCGATATGCGTGGCGGGGTGGCCGGATGGCGGTCTTGACGGGTGGTCAGTCCCGGCCACACCATCCAGGCACCCCTTTCACTGCGGAGTCCCCACCGGGACTCCCTAGGAATCCGGAGCCCCCCACATGAAGCTCCCCTTCTCCGCCCGGACACTGACGGCCGGTGCGGTCGCGGTCGCCACGCTGGTGGCCGGCGGGTCCGCGGCCGTCGCGGGCCCCTCGGCCGTCGCGGATCCCTCGGCCGTCGCCGCCGCGCCGGACATACCGATAGCCAACGTCAAGGCGCACCTGGCCCAGCTCCAGTC
Source organism: Streptomyces sp. cmx-10-19 (assembly GCA_049998335.1). Taxonomy (GTDB): domain Bacteria; phylum Actinomycetota; class Actinomycetes; order Streptomycetales; family Streptomycetaceae; genus Streptomyces. Next base: position 25,469 of record JAEBFB010000014.1, on the reverse strand, counting down.
CATCGCCACGGCGAACGGCGGCAACCGCGCCCACGGCCGACCCGGATACCAGGCGTCGCTCGACTACGTGAGGGCCGAGCTGGACGCGGCCGGGTTCACGACCCGCGTCCAGCAGTTCACCGCCTCCGGGCGCACCGGGTACAACCTGATAGCGGACTGGCCCGGCGGCGACGCATCTCAGGTTGTCATGGCCGGGTCACATCTGGACAGTGTCACCTCGGGCGCCGGCATCAACGACAACGGCTCCGGTTCGGCCGCCGTACTGGAGACCGCGCTCGCCGTGGCCCGGTCCGGCTACCAGCCCACCAAGCACCTGCGGTTCGCGTGGTGGGGAGCGGAGGAACTGGGCCTCGTCGGTTCCAAGGCGTACGTGAACTCGCTCGCGACCGCCGACCGTTCGCGGATCAGCGGGTACCTGAACTTCGACATGATCGGCTCACCGAACCCGGGTTACTTCGTCTACGACGACGACCCCGCCATCGAGAAGACCTTCAAGGACTACTTCACCGGGCTCGGCATCTCCACGGAGATCGAGACCGAGGGCGACGGCCGTTCGGACCACGCGCCGTTCAAGAACGCGGGCGTGCCGGTGGGCGGGCTGTTCAGCGGGGCGGACTACCGCAAGACGTCCGCGCAGGCGGCCAAGTGGGGCGGTACGGCGGGCCAGCCCTTCGACCGCTGCTACCACTCGTCGTGCGACACGACGGCCAACATCAACGACACCGCCCTGAACCGCAACAGCGACGCGGTGGCGTACGCGGTGTGGGAGCTGTCCCGGTAACGGGCCGGCTCAGCCCGCCTGGGCGCGGGCGACCCGGTCGGTGAGGCGGCCCATGCGGGTACGGGCGGACTCCAGTTCGTCGGCCTCCTCGGCGGCCGGGCCCGCTTCGGCGGCGAGTTCGTCCCACAGGCCGATGAGGTCGCGCCCCAGTTGCAGGCCCCGCGCGGGGTCGCGTACGGCGCGCCAGGCGGTGGCCGCGCTCCGGACGTTGCCGTACGCGGCCTCGGCGTCGCCCGCGCGCCGGTGTATCCGGGCCAGGTCCAGGGAGAGCCGGAAGGCACGGCCGGGGTCGCCGGACAGGTAGGCGATGTACGCGGTGAGTTCGCGGAGCCTGAGCACCTCGGGGTGCTCGGGCCCCAGCGTCCGGGACGCCTCCGTCACCGTCTGCTCGGCGAGCTGCGCCGCGAGGTCGGTACGGCCCTCCTTGACGGCCTCGTTGATCCGCGCCGTCGGCTCCGCGAGCACCGCGGGCGCGGTGGCGTCACCGGGCACGGTGACCGGCCCGTCCCCGAGCACAGCCTCAGCCACGGCATCGAAACCGCGGGCGGGGGTGGGGGTGGGCTTGCGATCGGCGTCGACATGCCCCCCGGACCCGGCGAGCGGCTCAAGAACGGGCCGGGGCTTGGCGACAGGGACGGAGGCGGGGGCGGGGGCGGACATCGACTCGGGGATGTCACGGGGGGCGGCGACGGGGCCGGGCTCGTCAGCGGGGGCGCGCACCGCACGGGGACCCGATGCAGCGTCGCCACCGGGCTCGGCGCCGAGTGCGCGCCCCGCACCGGGGCCGGACCGGGGGCCGGGGCCGGCCTGCGGCTCAGCGGTGGGCGCGGGAGGGGCGGCGGACTCAAGTCCCGCCGCAAGGCTCGGCTCGCCGCCCCGGCCGGGCTCCGCGGCGGGGGTACGCCCCGCACGAGGATCGGACGGGGAGCCGGGGGCAGCCTGCGGCCCGGCGGCGGAACCGGCCTGGGCGGCGGAGGCGGCCTGGGGCTGGGCGGCCGAGGCGGCCTGCGGCTCGGCGGCGGGCACGGGCTGGGCGGCGGAAGCGACCTGCGGCCCGGGGGCGGGCACGGGCTGGGCGGCGGGCTCACGCCCCGCTAGTGGACCCGGCTCAGCGCCAGGACTGGGCTCAGCGGCGCTGTACTTCGCAGTGGGGCCGGAACCGACCTGCGGCCCGGCGGCGGAAGCGGCCTGGGCGGCCGAGGCGGCCTGCGGCCCGGCGGCGGGCACAGGCTGGACGGCCGAGGCGGCCTGCGGCCCGGCGGCGGACACAGGCTGGGCGGCCGAGGCGGCCTGCGGCCCGGCGGCGGGCACAGGCTGGACGGCCGAGGCGGCCTGCGGCTGAGCGGCCGAGGCGGCCTGCGGCCCGGTGGCGGGCACAGGCTGGGCGGCGGGCTCACGCCCCGGGAGTGGACCCGGCTCGGCGGCCCGGTCGGGCTCTGCGGCGGGGGCGGGGGCGGGGGCGGGGGGTGGGGTGTCCGGGGTGGGGGTGGTCATGCGGGGTGGGGGGCCGAACTGGCCTGTCGGGGGGAGGACCGTGCCCGGGGTCGGCAGGGCTCGGAGGGTGAAGGTCGGGGGGGAGTCGGCCGGCGTCCGGGGCAGGGGGCGCAGGGCTCGGGTGGTGGTGTCCTGGGGTGTCGGTACCGGTTCCGCGGCGAGGTGGCTGGAGCCGTCCGGGTCGACGCGGAGCGGGACGCGGTAGCCGATGCGCTGGTCGTGGATCGTGGCGAGGACGGGGTGACCGGCGGCGACGGCGAGGCGGTGGAGGCGGTTCAGTACCGCGTTCTGGATCTCCTCGCCGGGCGCGGCGACGATCCGCGCGCCGTCGACCGAGGCGGCGCGCCCGTCGGAGCCGGGCTCCGGGACGCGGACCTCGATCGGCGTCGCCGCGTGTTCGTCGTCCCGCTGCTTGTCGCGGCCGAGTCGAGACATCGTTCCCCCACTCATCGGCGGCTTCCGTCGGCGGTGCCGGTGGCACCCGTACCGTCCAGAGCCTGTCATGCCCGTCATACCTGTCGTGCACCTACCGACGAGTCTCGCCGCTCACCGCCGATTCTCACGTCACTGGGGTGTCACAGGCTCGTTCCAGGAGGTCACGCCCGGTGCGGCCGATCGGTGGGGGCGACGCGCGGGCCGCGAGAGGGGGATGAGGGGGCAGGGAGCGGGGCATGCGCGGGGCATGCGACAAGGACCGGAGATCTGGCTCCGCGGCCCGGTGACCGCACCGGAACCGCCACCGCTCGCACCCAGCGGTGCCCCGCGCCCCTCCTGGGTCGGCGTGCACGGCGGCGCGGGCGTCTCCACGCTCGCCGCGGTGTACGGCGGGCGGGACTGCGGGCGCCGGCTCCCCGGCCCGGGTGACACGGCGCCGGTGCTGCTGGTCGCCCGTACGCACGCGGCGGGACTGGCGGCAGCCGCCCGTGCCGTGGAGGACTTCCGGCACGGACGCACCCCGGCGGGGCTCGCCCTCGGCGCCGTCGTCCTCGTCGCGGACGCGCCCGGACGGCTCCCCCGGCCGCTCGCCCAGCGCGTGAAGGGCCTCGAGTCGGCCGTCGACGTGCACCGCGTCCCGTGGGTCCCCGCCTGGCGACTGGGCGAGAGGGAGCACCGCCCGCCCAAGGGGACGGAGTCACTGACGCGCCTCGTGCACCGCGTGCCCTGAGATCGATCCCCTCGGCACGCTTCATGCGTGCACGTGTAATGCAGGCGCTGACATCCGCGCGCGTCGACCACTGTGGGCTCTCCATGACGCGCCGTTTCCTCTTCCCGATCGGCAGCAGCCTGCCCGGCGGCTACACCGGGCAGCTCGCCCGCCGCGCCGCCCCACAGCTCCCCGCGGACACCGACCAGCGCTGAATCGACCTGACCGCGCACCCCCTGCCCGAGTTCCCGGACCTGCGGCACGACAGCGACTACCCGCGCCCCGCCGACGGCAACGCCGGCCTGCTGCTCGACGCCACCCTCCACGCGACGGACGTCGTGATCGCCTCGCCGCTGTACTGGTACGCGCTGTCCACCCCGGTCAAGCACTACCTCGACCACTGGTCGGGCTGGCCGCGCGTCCCCGGCCTGGACTTCGGGACGGCCCTGACCGGCCGCACCCTGTGGGGCGTCACCGCGCTCGCGTCCCCCGCTGCCCGAAGGGCGTGGGCGGTGCCCCCGTCGGCGGCGTCCTCCCCGGCAACGGCAGCAAGCCCGGCGACGTCCTGCGGGACACGGCCGCGCTGGCCCGCGCCAAGACCTTCTTCGCCCAGGACGCGCCGCTCGCCCGCTCCCGCTACGAGGAGAGACGGGCGACACCCTCACGACATGATGTCCTTCGTCGTGAAGCGTGCCCACGCCGCCGAGCCGAAGACGGCCGCGTACAGGCCCTGGAGGCCGAGGTTCCTGACCAGGTCGTCCCAGTAGACCGGTTCGCGCATCAGGTCGGCGAAGGACAGCCAGTAGTGCGAGAAGAAGTACGGCTGGAGCGCGTGGAGCTGGGGGATCTGGTCGAGGATCTGGACCGTGATCAGCAGTCCGACCGTGGTCGCCATCGCCGCGATGCCGCTGCCGGTCAGGGTCGAGACGAACAGGCCGAGGGCCGCGACGCCGACGAGCGAGGCGGCGACGACCAGGGCGATCATCAGGGCCCGGCCCAGCCCCTCGGCATAGCCGATCCGGGTGCCGGAGATCGTGGTCAGGTCGCCGAGGGGGAACAGCAGCGCCCCGACCGCGAGCGCCGAGACCGCGACGACCAGGGTGGCGGCGAGGCAGAAGGCGATCACCGTCGCGTACTTGGCGAGCAGCAGACGGCTGCGGCCGGCCGGGGCGACCAGCAGGTAACGCAGGGTGCCCGCGCTCGCCTCGCCCGCGACGGCGTCGCCGGCGATGACGCCGATGGCCATCGGCAGGAAGAACGGGAGGGTCGCGGCGAGTGCGGTGAAGACCAGGAACAGGCCGTTGTTGCTGATCTGGGAGATGAACGCCGGTCCGGCGCCACCACCACCCCCCTGGAGGGACGACCCGTCGCCGGTCTCGATCTTCACGGCGATACCCACCAGGACCGGTACGGCGGCCAGCACGCCCAGCAGGGCGAGGGTCCGCCAGCGCCGGAAGGTGGTGAGCAGCTCGCTGCGGAGCAGCCCGAAGGACCACAGCGGGCTCGGGGTCCGGAGCGCGACCGCTTCCGCTTCCGTCCCCTCGGCCGTCTCAGCCCGCGACATCGAAGCCCTCCCCGGTCAGCGCCACGAACGCGTCCTCCAGGGAGGCCCGTTCCAGGCCGAAGCCGCGGACCCGGACGCGGGCGGCGACCAGGGCGGCGTTCACCTCGGCCAGGTCGCGGTCCGGCGGTTCCGCGCTCACCCGGTCCTCGGTGACGACCACGTCCCCGGCCCCCTGTTCCTTCAGCACCCGCGCGGCCTCGCCCGCGTCCGGCGTGCTCACCACCAGCCGGCCGCGCGCCCCGGCCGCCAGGTCGGCGACCGCGCCCTGGGTGATCAGCCGTCCGCGCGCCATCACCGCGGCGTGCGTGCACACCTGCTCGATCTCGTCCAGCAGGTGCGAGGAGAGGAAGACGGTGGTGCCGTCGGAGGCCAGTTCGCGCACGAGGGTGCGGATCTCGCGCATGCCCTGGGGGTCGAGCCCGTTGGTCGGCTCGTCCAGGACCAGCAGACGGCGCGGCTGGAGCAGCGCGGCGGCGAGGCCGAGCCGCTGCTTCATGCCGAGCGAGTACGCCTTCGCCTTCTTGCCGGCGGCCGCCGCGAGGCCGACCCGGTCCAGCGCCGCGCCGACGCGTTCGCGCCGGGTGCGGGGGTCGGCGGTCGGGTCGGCGGCGTCGTAGCGGAGGAGGTTGTCGCGGCCGGAGAGGAAGCCGTACAGGGCCGGGCCCTCGATGAGGGCGCCGACCCGGGGCAGTACGGTGCGGGCCGCGCGGGGCATGGGGCGGCCGAGGACCCGGGCGGTGCCGGAGGTGGGCTCGATCAGGCCCATCAGCATGCGGATGGTGGTGGTCTTGCCGGAGCCGTTGGGGCCGAGGAAGCCGAAGACGCTGCCCGCCGGGACGGTCAGGTCGAGACCGTCGACGGCGAGCTGTCCGCCCCGGTAGCGCTTGGTGAGCGCGCGGGTGGCGATGACGGCGTCGTCCTCGCCCTCCCGCGCCGCGCCCACCGGGTCCGTGCGCTCCGGTTCCGTGACGGACGGTTCGGCCATCGGCTTCCTCTCTGTCCTGTCTGCTCGTACGCGGCGACCGCCGCCGTCACTTCGCCGCGTCGGCCGCCTTCACCAGGGCGTCCTTGGTGACGGCGCCGGCATAGACCTTGCCGTCGTCCGTGATCAGGGCGTTGACCAGGCGGGTCTTGAAGACGGTGCCCGAGCCGAAGTCGCCCTTGACCTGGTCGCCGAAGGAGCCGAGGAAGCCGCCGAGGTCGCCGCCGACGGCCTCGGTGGGCAGGCCGCCGCCGGTGCCGGTGTCGAACACGGCGACGGAGTTCCAGCCCTTGCCGAGGACCTTGAGGCCGGCCGGCTCCTTGGCGCCCTTGCCGAGGTCGCCCTTCTCGGCCCTGGGCGCCTGCTCGCTGCCGCCCTCGGTGACCTTGGCGCCCTTGGGCGGGGTGAAGTCGAAGGTCGACGCGGCCGGCTTCGCGAAGCTGACCTGGGTGAAGCCCACGTCCACGACGGCGGCGCCGCCGCTCGCCGGGGTGAGGGTGAACTTCAGCGGCAGGCCGGTCTCGGCGTCCACGGCGACGGTGATCTGACCGACCGTGGAGCCCTCCTGCCTGGGCTCGACGACCAGCCGGTACGCGTCCCGGCCCGCCACCTGCGCGGTGCCGCCGACCTTCACGGACGTGGTGTCGTCGACCGCCTTGAGCGCCTCGTCGGCGAAGTCCTTCGGGGTGGCCGGTACGTCCTTCCCGGGCCGCTCGGCGCCGGCGGGGGCGGTGGAGTGGTAGACCTCGTCGGACGCGCTGTCGTAGCCCCAGACGTCCTTGCCGTCGTGGATCAGGCTGTACTCGGCGGCGTTCTCCAGCAGGGACAGCTTCTGCCGGTCGGGGCCGTCGGCGGCGACGCGCAGGGTGTGGGAGCCGGACGCCAGCTCGGTGAGCTTGGCGGTGGGGTCGGCCGCGGAGCCGTCGCCCCGGCCCTGGCCGACCGCTCCGGACATCAGGCCGCTCTCCAGGCCGCCGAGGTCCGGCAGGCCGAGGTCGGTGTTGATCCGCACGGTGCCGGACAGCTGCTCGACGTCCGACTGGGCGATCTTCTCGATGAGTTGCTCGGCGCTGATCTCCGGCAGGTCGGGGTCGCCGGAGTCGGCGAGCGCCGGGACGAGGCCGATCGTCACGGCCGCCACTCCCATCACCGCGACCGGGACGACGTACCGCGCGGCCCTGCGGCGCGCGGGCCGCAGCTCCTCGCCGCCCCCGGCGGTCGTGCTGTCGTCGGTATCGATCGGTGCCATGTGTGCCCTACCTCCGTCGTCGGCGGCGGCTGTCTCACCCTGAGCCGCCATTCTCACCCGAATCGGTGAGGATTGGTGTTTTCCGTGATGTCCATCTGACCAAATCACCTCGGGAGATGCGTCAGCCCGCGGACTCAACTCCATGTACTCCTGCGGGATGACACGGGGGCGCCGGGGCACGCCCTTGCCCGTAGGGGTCGGGGGGCGGGGCGGCAGGCCGCGGGGCCCCTGGGGGTCGAGAGTCGGGGGCGGGAAGTCGCCGGACCGGTGAGGGGCCGGCGGGGAGGCCGGGGGCGGAAAGCCGCCGGGTTGGTGAGGGGCCCGTGGGGAGGCCGGGGAGCGTTGGCCGGGGCAGGGAGGTCTGCCGGCCCGGTGGCCGGGGCCGGGGCCGGGGGCCCGGGGCTGCCGGGGCGGGGCCCGGGGCTGCCGGGGCGGGGCCCGGGGCTGCCGGGGCGGGGCCCGGGGCTGCCGGGGCGGGGCCCGGGGCTGCCGGGGCGGGGCCCGGGGCTGCCGGGGCGCTGTTGGCGAATCGCGGGGCGCGGCGTCGGGTTCCTGGCGGGGAGGCAGAGATGGGACAGTTCCTCCCGGCGACACGCCGTCCGCAGGGCATGTCGCCGGGAGGAACTGTCCCATCCCGACCGGCCTCGGATCCGCCGACAGCATCTGCCGGGGCGGGGGCCCGGGACTCCCGTGGCGGCGGGGGCCCGGGTGCTCGGGCCGTGGGCACAGGGCCGTGTGCCGTAGGGACGGGAGCCCTCCTGGGCCGCGCGGCCCAGGAGGCCCGGCAGTCCCGGGCCCCCGCCCCGGCAATCCCGGCCCCCGGCCGGCCTGCCCGAAGAGACGGAGGCCCGAAGAGACGGAGGCCCGGAAAGACGGAGGCCCGGAGGCACTCGCCGTGCCCGCGGCGTCGCTCAGCCCGCCCGGTGGACCACCGCGTCGCAGAGTTCCACCAGGGCCGCCTTCGCGTCGCACTCCTTGAGGGGGGCCAGGGCGGAGCGGGCGTCGTTGGCGTAGCGGACCGTGTCCCGGCGGGCCTGTTCCAGGGCGGGGTGGGCGCGCAGGAGGCGGAGGGCCTCCGCGTGGCGGGTGTCGTCGGTGAGGTCGGAGTCGAGCAGCTCGCACAGGGCGAGGTCCTCGGCGAGACCCAGCCGGGCCGCGCGCTCGCGCAGCCGCAGGACCGGGAGCGTGGGGATGCCCTCGCGCAGGTCGGTGCCGGGCGTCTTGCCCGACTCGTGGGAGTCGGAGGCGATGTCCAGGACGTCGTCCGCGAGCTGGAAGGCCACGCCGAGCCGCTCGCCGTACTGGGTCAGCACGTCGACGACCGTCTCGTCCGCGCCGGACATCATCGCGCCGAACCGGCAGGAGACCGCGACCAGCGAGCCGGTCTTGCCGCCCAGCACGTCCAGGTAGTGGTCGACCGGGTCCCGGCCGTCCTGCGGTCCCGCCGTCTCCAGGATCTGGCCGGTGACCAGCCGCTCGAACGCGAGGGCCTGCACCCGGACCGCCTCGGGCCCGAGGTCGGCGAGGATCTGGGAGGCGCGGGCGAACAGGAAGTCGCCGGTGAGGACGGCGACCGAGTTGTCCCAGCGGGTGTTGGCGCTCGGCACCCCGCGCCGTACGGCGGCCTCGTCCATGACGTCGTCGTGGTAGAGCGTGGCGAGGTGGGTCAGCTCCACGACCACGGCCGAGGGCACGACGCCGGGGGCATGGCGGTCGCCGAACTGGGCCGCGAGCATCACCAGCAGCGGGCGGAACCGTTTGCCGCCGGCGCGCACCAGGTGCTGGGCAGCCTCCGTGATGAACGGGACCTCGCTTTTGGTTGCCTCAAGCAACCCTTCCTCGACAGCAACCAATCCGGCCTGGACATCGGCTTCCAGAGCCTGGTCCCGCACGCTCAGCCCGAACGGCCCGACGACGGCCACGAGGGGTCTCCTGTCTGCTGGTGTCTACTGGCGATTACCTGGTTTGTCGATAGGTCGCTGCCACCACTCAAGTCAGCGTATCCGGTCACGTTTCGATCACCGCTAGCGCCCACGGCTACAGGCCGGTCGGTATCAGATCATGAACGGTATGTTTTTGATCAAGTGATATGAGCAGATATTGATTGATATCGCCAGAGGCACCGAAGATCCCACCACCCCTCCCAACGGCCCGCACTCCGAGAACGTCACCCGCCCCGCGACACCCCCGTGGCGACCTCATGGCGACCCCCGTGACGATCCCCGTCACGAACGGATGCCCCCAGGGTGCGCCGGGACACCGGGCCGACGACAGAGGGACGGTCCACCCCCTCGACCCGCCCCCTCGGTCCACCCCCTCGTCATCCGCGGCCGATTGGCGCGCAGTTGGCTCGAATGCCCGATTTGCCACGCTTGTTGACTCCCGTGAGTTGGCTCACGCCGAACCGCCCGGCCACCCCCGGAGCAACCTCGCCGCACACTGCGCCCTCCCTTTGCGGCGTAAGCCAGTTGAGACTTGGCAACCGCAGAGGATCAAGTACCCCAAACACCCCAGACCAAGGTCAACAGGCCCGTCGGGTGATTCCTGCACTTGTTCCGGACATGTGCTCTCGCATACGTTCCCGGCCTGTCGGGCGGACGCCGAATCCTGCCACCGCCCGGACGCACCGTCATCCACCTAACCCACTCGCCGGCAGGAGCGGGGGACCCAGGTAAGTCGCCGCACCGGTCACCACCGGAGCGGCTAGGGGTGAAGCCGTACCCGTGAGGGCACGGCCGGGCACCTCCCCGCCCGAACCCGACAGCTCACCTCGTAGGCGTATGGAGAGGGAATCCGCATGTCTGCGAACGCTCAGAACCGTCCTGCCCGCACCAGTCGCCTCGCCCGGAAGCTCGCCGTGGCCGGCACCGGTGCCGCGGTGCTCGCGCTGCCGCTCATCGGCGCCACCACCGCCTCCGCGGCCACCCCGGCAGCCGCCCCGACCGCCGCCACGGCCGCGGTGACGTACCCGGACAACCTCGACGGCTGGATCCGCGAGTCGCTCGCGATCATGGCCCAGCACGGCATCCCCGGGTCCTACGACGGGATCCACCGCAACATCATGCGGGAGTCCTCGGGCAACCCGCTCGCCATCAACAACTGGGACATCAACGCCATCAACGGCACCCCGTCCAAGGGCCTGCTCCAGGTGATCGACCCGACCTTCCAGGCCTACCACGTGCCGGGCACCTCCTGGGACCCGTACGACCCCGTCGCCAACATCACCGCCGCCTGCAACTACGCGGCGGACCGCTACGGCTCGATGGACAACGTCTTCAGCGCGTACTGAGCCTGAGCCCCGCCGAGGCGCGGGCGGACCGGGACCGGGACCGGTCGGAGAAGACCCGTTCGAGGACGACGGCCACGCCGTCGTCCTCGTTCGTGCTCGTGACCTCGTCCGCGACCGCCTTCAGCTCGGGGTGGGCGCCGGCCATCGCGACACCGCGGGCCGCCCACCGGAACATGGGGATGTCGTTCGGCATGTCGCCGAAGGCGATCGTCCCCGCCCGGTCCAGGCCCAGGTGCTCGGCGGCCAGCGCCAGCCCGGTCGCCTTGGTGATGCCGCACGGCTGGAGCTCCACCGTCCCCGGACCCGACATGGTGACCGTGGCCAGGGAGCCGACCACCGCGCGCGCGGTCTCCGCCAGCTCGTCGTCGTCGAGGCCGGGGTGGCGCAGCAGGACCTTGCTGATCGGCGTGGCCCACAGTTCGTCGCGCCGCTCGACCCGCACCGCGGGCAGCGTGGGGTGGGGCATCAGATAGCCCGGCTCGATCAGGGTGAGGCCGTCGACGCCGTCCTGGTCGACCGCGGCGTGCACCTGGCCGACCTCCGCCTCGATCTTGCCGAGCGCCGTCTCGGCCAGTTCCCGGTCCAGGGTGACCGACCACAGCATCCGGTGCGCGCCGGCGTCGTACACCTGCGCGCCCTGGCCGCACACCGCGAGCCCCGTGCCGCCGAGGCGGTCGAGCAGGGACCGTACGCGGGGCACCGGGCGGCCCGTCACCACCAGATGCCGCGCACCCGCCTCGGCCGCCCGCGCCAGCGCGGCCAGCGACCGGTCGGAGACGGTGTCGTCGCCACGCAGGAGCGTGCCGTCGAGATCGGTGGCGACGAGTGAATACGCGGTGCGGTCCATGATCAGAGAATACGGACACCTCACCTGTTCGACGCACGCGCGACCGCTTCCGAACGAGGCCGCCGCGACTGCGTCCGAAGGCGCTCATGGACGCCCGAACATGTCCAGAATCTGGCGCATGATCTGCTAAAGCCGGTTAAAGCCTTGTGCACCGGTTGGCAACAACATGGTCTGCCGCCTACCGCCGGGTGGCCCCCGGGGGTACCTTCCTTCTGTCCAGGGGGACTTGATCGGGGGGTCGGGTTGAACGGCGGACGTGTGCGCGTGCTCAGGCCGGAGGAGCTGGGCGAGGGGGAACGGGAGCACTGGCGCGAGCTGCGCGCCAAGTCGACGGCGCCCCGCAACCCCTTCATGGAACCGGAGTTCACCGACGTCGTGGGCCGGGTGCGGCCGCGCGCGCGGGTGGCGGTGGTCTACGACGGCCGCGAGGCGGCCGGGTTCCTGCCGCACGAGCACGGGCCGCTGGGCCAGGGCCGGGCCATCGGGCTCGGGGTCTCGGACTGCCAGGGCGCCGTCCTGCGCCCCGGCCTCGCCCCCGACGCCCGCCAACTGCTGCGCTCCTGCTCCCTGTCGAGCTTCGCCTTCGACAACCTGGAGGCGGAGCAGGGGCTGTTCACGCCGTACGCCGCCGAGGAGCACGCCACCTTCGTCATCGACGTGGCGCAGGGCTACGAGGCGTACGAGAACGTACTGCGGGGCCGGTCCCCGAAGTTCCTCAAGACCACGCTCGCCAAGGAGCGCAGGCTGGGGTGGCAGGTCGGCGAGGTCCGCTTCGTTTTCGACGAGCGCGAACCGGCCGCGCTGCGCATGCTCATGGAGTGGAAGTCGGCGCAGTACCGGCGCACGGGCCGCCGGGACCGGTTCGCCCAGGAGTGGATCAGCCGCCTGGTCGCCCGGCTCGCGGAGACGCGGGCGCCCGAGTGCACCGGCACGCTGTCCGTCCTCTACGCCGGCGGCCGGCCGCTGGCCGCGCACTTCGGGCTGCGCTCGGCGAGCGTCCTGGCCTGCTGGTTCCCGGCGTACGACCCGGAGTTCGCGAAGTACTCGCCGGGCCTTGTGCTGCATCTGCGGATGGCCGAGGCGGCGGCGGCCGCGGGCGTCGGGATGCTCGACCTGGGGCGCGGGCCCGCGGAGTACAAGGACGCGCTCAAGACCGGTGAACTGCCCGTGTACGAGGGGGCCGCGACGCGTGCGGGGGCGGGTGCCGCGCTGCAGTGGCTCGGCCGTGAGCCGGCCCGCCGCGCGCAGAGCTACGTCCGCGACCGGCCCCGGCTGGCGTCGCTGGCGGCACGGGCGCTCAAGGGCGCGGGGCGGCTGCGGCGGTCCTGACGGCCCGGACGGACGGATGCACCACGGAACGGACGGCAACCACGAGGGGGGTGGGCGCATGGCCGGTGGGGGACGTGCGCGGCGCGGGACGGAGCGGGAGATCGCTGGGTTCCTCGGGATCGGGGCGGTGCAGGTCGCGGAGCTGGACCTCGGGACGTCTGGGGGGAAGATGCAGCTCGCTCCCGGGCCGGGGAGTGCGCCGGTGACGGCGGGTGCGGTGTTCGCGTTGGTCAGGCGGGACGGGCGGCCCGTCGGGACGCTGCTCGCCGAGGTGCCCGAGGGCGCGGATCCCGCCGAGGTGCTGGCCGGGCTCGCCCGGGAGCTGCCGCGCGGGGAGCCGCCCGAGCGGCCGGCGCCCGTGTCGCCGGCGTCCGTGTCGCCGGCGTCCGTGTCGCCGGCGTCCGTGCCGCCGTCGGCCGGTGTCGTGGTCGCCACCCGGGAACGGGCGGATCAGCTCGCCCGCGCCTTGGATTCCCTGCTCGCGCAGGACCACCCGGACTTCGAGGTGGTCGTCGTCGACAACGCGCCCGTGACCGGCGCGACGAGGGAGCTGGTGGAACGGAAGTACGGCGAGCGCGTCCGGTACGTGGGCGAACCGGTGCCGGGACTCGCCGTCGCCCACAACCGGGGGCTGGCGGCGGTACGCGGCGAGGTGGTCGCCTTCACCGACGACGACGTGGTCGCCGACCCGCGCTGGCTCACCGAACTCACCGCGCCCTTCGCCGCCGACCCGGGCCTGGGCTGCGCCACGGGGCTCATCCTGCCCGCGCGGCTGCGCACCCCGGCCCAGGTGCTGCTGGAGAGCCACGGCGGCTTCGCGAAGGGCTTCACCCCCCGCACGTACGACCCCGCGCACCCGCCCGCCGACGAGCCGCTGTTCCCGTTCGCCGCGGGCCGCTTCGGTTCCGGCGCCAACATGGCGTTCCGTACGACGGTCCTGCGCGAGGTCGGCGGCTTCGATCCGGCGACGGGCGCGGGCACGCGCGCGCGGGGCGGCGACGACCTGTACGGCTTCGTCCGCGTCCTCGCCGAGGGGCACCGGCTGCGCTACACACCGGGCGCGCTGGTCTGGCACCACCACCGGGAGACCTGGCGGGACCTGGAGACCCAGGCGTACGGCTACGGCGCCGGCCTCACCGCGTACCTCACCGCGATCCTGGTGAACCGCCCCGCGCTGCTGCCGGCCTTCCTCCGACGACTGCCGGCCGGCCTGGCACACGCGCGCGCCCTGACCGCCGTACGGGAGACGGACGGCGGCACCGCACCGGGCGCCCACGACGACCGGACCCACCCGTGGCCACGACGCCTCTCCCGCTTGCAGCGCCGAGGCATGCTCTACGGCCCCCTCGGCTACCTCCACGCCCGCCGCACCCTGCGGACGACGACGGCCGGACCGGAGGAACGACGGTGAACAGGGAGGAGGCGCGGGAGCGCGGAGGGGACGGGGACGGGGGCGGGGGCGGGGCGGTCAGGGGTATACCCGTGTTTCTCTATCACGCTGTGATGGACGATCCGCCCGGGTGGATCGCGGAGTTCACGGTGTCGCCGAAGGTGTTCGGGGCTCATCTGGACGCGATCGTGGGGAGTGGGCGGACGCCGGTCACCGTCAGTGTGCTCGCCGGGCATCTGGCCGGGCGCGGGCCCCTGCCGCCCCGGCCCGTGCTGCTGACCTTCGACGACGGGTTCGCCGACCTGCCCGGTCCCACGGCCGAGGCGCTGGCCGCGCGCGGGCTGTCCGCCACCGCGTACCTCACCACCGGCGCCCTCGTCCCGGGCGGCCGGAGCCTGCTGCCGCCCGCGCCGATGATGACGCTGGACGCGGTGGCCGGGCTGGAACGTTCCGGCATGGAGATCGGCAGCCACACCGTCACCCACGCCCAGCTGGACACGCTGCGGACCAGGGAGCTGGCGTACGAGCTGCGCACCTCCAAGGCGGTGCTGGAGGACGCGCTCGGGCATCCGGTGCGCCACCTCGCCTACCCGCACGGCTACAACAGCGCGAAGGTGCGGGCGCTGGCGGCACGTGCCGGGTACGAGACGGCGACGGCGGTGCGGCACGCGCTCAGTTCGGACCGCGACGAGCGGTACCGGATCGCGCGGCTCATCGTGCGGCGCGGTCACACGGTCGCCGACGTCGAGACCTGGCTGGCGGGCGGGGGCGTGCGGGTCGCCCCCTACCGGGACGGTCCGAAGACGGTGGCGTGGCGCTGGTACCGGTGGGGGCGGGCGCGGGTGCGGGGGCCGGAGTTCGCGGGCTGAGGACGGGGGCGGAGGGGGAGGCGGAGGGGGTCAGGGCAGCGGCTGGTTGAGGTGCGGGTCGGCGGCCGCTTCGCGCAGGCTCGCCCAGGCGCGGTCGCCCTGCACGGAGAGGTCGCAGTGCGGGCCCGGATCGCGGTAGTTCCACTGGAGGGCCGCCTTCACGCCCTCCAGATCCTTGAGGACGCGGGGCACCTGCGCGTACCACTCCGCCTGCCGGCCGGGCCGCTTCGCGTCGAAGGCGCTGCCGAACTCCGAGAGCATCAGCGGCTTGCCGTCGGAGAGGTGTGCGCGGATCCAGTCGTGGGTGGCGTACTGGGTCTGGGCGAAGCTGAGCCAGTCCGTGTCGTGGCAGAGGTAGTAGTTGTACTGGTTGTAGCCGATCCAGTCGACGTAGTCGTCCCCCGGGTACATCCGCTCGAACAGGTCGGCGTGGTTCAGGTAGCCGGTGATGATCCAGGTCCACACCACGTTGTCGACGCCCAGCGCGCGGAAGCGGTCGTGGATGTGCCGGTAGGCGCGGACGTAGTCGGCGGGCGTGCCGTTGTCCGGCGTGCGGGTGTCCATCTCCAGGTCGAAGGAGAGGAACACCTTCTTCCCCGTGCGCTGCCCGTACTCCCTGACGCGCGCGGCCTGGACGTCGACGACGGACTCGTCCAGCTCACCGGCGGCGATCTGCTTCCAGGTCGGCTGCTGGGCCTTCGTGCCGCCCCACCACTTGCTCTCCCAGGACAGCAGCAGCATGCGGTCCTCGCCGACGCGCTGCTCCTGCTCGGTGAGGAGCTGGCCCTCCAGCCGGGTGCCGGTGACGGCGGACATGTCGTGGTACGTGTACACGATGTCGAGCCTGCGGCCGACGTGCTTCTCGTACGCCCCCACCTTCGCGGCCAGGTCGGACGTGTCGTGCGGCACGAACGCGCCGAACCAGGCGCCGCAGGGCGGCTCCAGGAGCGCGGTGGGCCGGCACCGCGCGTCCCCGGCCGGGTCCGCCGCCGGGCCGGAGGCGTCGCGCAGGGCGAGCACCGCGACCAGGACGGCGCAGGTCGCGGTGACGGAGCTGATCAGCAGGCGGCGCCTGCGCCGGCCGGCGGGGGCCTCGGGACGGCGGTGCTGTCCGGTGGTCGTCGAGTCCGCGGGCGTACGCCGCGCGGGACGGGCGAACCTCACAGAGCGGAACCCTTTCCTGTCCTCGGCGCCGCCGCCGGCGCCGGCCCGCGCGCCGGGGAGGCGCGCAGGGCCGGGCAGAACGCGGCGAGCGTGGTGAGCAGGGTGAGCGTCAGCAGGAAGCGGTCCCCGCTGAAGGCGTGCGCGGCGATCAGCGCCGTGCCGGCCAGCATCGCCGCGCTCACGCTCAGTAGGACGGCCAGCATCAGCCGCTCCAGCAGGTCGGAGTGGCGTTCGAAGGCCGCGTCCCGGCGCTCGGCGGGGCCCTCGGCGCGGCGGGCCGCCAGCGCGGGCCCGCAGATCCGCACCAGGGCGGCGCCGGGACCGGCGACCAGGAAGGCGGCGACGGCCGCGCCGCGCAGGGGGGAGCCGCCGGGCAGGGCGAGCGAGGCGAGCGCCAGCCAGCCGCCGAAGGCGGGCAGCATACGGATCACGAGGTCCTGCGGTGTCATCGGGGCGCCCTCTCCTCAACTCGCCGGTTTCAGCATGTAGAGCACGCCCGCGTCGTTCTCCGCGATGCGCTCGAAGCGGGGCGAGTCCGCGACGGACTCGCGGACGCGTCTCAACTGGGCCTCGTCCAGCTGGCCGTTCATCTCCGAGTTGGCCAGCTGGCCCTGGGTGAGCAGGAAGTAGGCGCGGGCCGGTGCCTCCACGGTGGCCATGTCGCGGGCGAGGACGCGGGCCGGGTCCCGCACGATCTCGTCGACGTGGCGCCGGTCGTCGTCGAGGAACCAGTAGTGGTCGACCCGCCAGTACTGCTCGTAGGCGAGGGGGTAGTTCCGGTTGGCCGCGACGACCAGGGAGTCGTCGGGGGCCTGGTCGAAGAGGCGCTGGACGAGGGCCACTTCGCTGGGCGGGAAGTAGTTGACGCGGTCCTTGCCGGCGTAGCTCGGTACGAAGGCGAGGGTGCCGGCGAGCAGCGCGAGGGGGGCGGCCCAGGCGCCGTGGCGGAGGCGGGTGGCGAACGCGCGTCTGCGGGCGGGGGTGGCCGCGTCGGCGGCGGCGGCCAGGGTGCGGACCCTGGGCAGCAGCGCGGCGGCGGCGAAGAAGGCCGCGCCGGGCAGCATGAACATCAGGACCCGGAAGATCATCTCGCTGCCGTAGCTGCTCGCCACGAACATCGGCAACGGCGCCGCCGCGACCAGCAGCAGCGGGAACGCCCGGTGCCGCAGCACCCGTTGGCGCAGGACACCGGCGAGCGCCAGCAGCAGCACGGACCCCGACAGCAGCCGCGCCGCCCACGAGGTCGCCACCGCCCCGGCGCCGGTGGGCGTGGAGCCGTACCCCGTCTCGACGTTGGCGCCGACGTCGCCGACCGAGCGGATCATGTCCGGCATGGCGGCGGACAGGAACGGCAGCGCGGCGGTGAGGCACCAGGCCAGGAAGATCACGACCGTGGTGGCGACCGGCACCCATTCGCGGTAGCGGCGCGTGCAGGCCAGCGCGACGAGGGTGACGACGAGCATCCCGGGCGTCAGCTGGTGCGAGACGACGATCGCGGTGACCAGCACGCTGAGCAGCACGGTCCACACGGCGGACCGCTGCCGCACACCCCGGCCGCCGGACCCGCCGTACCGGCGCAGCACCACCGCGAGGACGCCCAGGTGCAGGACGAAGGCGACGGACTGCGGGGAGAAGTAGTCCTGGCCCACCCAGTCGGCGACGCAGAACAGCCATACGGCGGTCCAGGTCAGGCGGCGGTCCTCGGTGAACGTGCGGTAGATCAGCAGCAGCGGGAGCAGCAGCAGCGCGCTGGAGACCAGGGGCCACCAGGCCATGTACCTCGCCGCGTCGTCCACGCCCAGCAGCCGCACCAGTCCGGCCTGCGCGGCGAAGAAGCCGGGCCACTGGTCGTAGACGGCCATGTCGCCGAGCCGGTCCGCGCTCTGGAGGCCGCCGGACGTCAGCAGGTGGTCGATGACCGCGTCGTGCTTCCACGCCCACGCGTACAGCGGGGTCGGGTAGAGCACGGCCTGTGTGGCGCGCTCCATGACCAGCAGGCCGAGGACGTACGCGAGGGGCCAGCCGCCGCCGCGCCGGCGCGGGTTGCGGACGGTGTACCAGAACCCGGCGGTGAGCAGGACCAGTCCGGCCCAGAAGGTCGGGTGCAGGGCGCTGACCAGGCCGTAGTCGTCCAGCGCGGACACGTCGGTGTGCCGCGTCGCGTACGCCCACAGGGCCAGCGCGGCCAGCAGGGGCAGCGCCGGCCAGGCGGCGGTCGCGCGGGCGGGCCAGGCGGCGGGGGCGAGGTCGGACAGGTCCGTCACGGGCGGTGGGGGGGCCTCCGGGGTGCGGGGGTGGGGGCGCGCGCCGGCTCCCTCCGGGCGCGCGGACGCCTCCTCGGAGGTGACGGCGGGCGACTCCTGCGAGGTGCGGGAGCCGGTGCCGCGGGTGTGCGCCGCGGTCTCGTGCCCGGGCACGGGCTCTGGTGCGGATCTCTCCCGCGGAGTTGCTGGCGGACGCACGAAGGTTCCCCCCTGGCGTTTCGGCTCTGTGCTGGATCAGTCCTGGGATGTGCCGTTCGGTCTCGGTGTCGGTGTCGGTGTCGGTGTCGGTCTCGGTGTCGGTGTCGGTCTTGGTGTCGGTGTCGGTCTTGGTGTCGGTGTCGGTCTTGGTGTCGGTCTTGGCGTGAGTGTCGATCCGCGTGTGGTCGGGGTGCGGCGCAGGGACAGGAGCGGGACGGTGAGGACGAGCAGCAGGAAGAGCGGCGGCACGGCGGGCGCCAGCTCCTCGCGCCAGACCCAGCCGCCCACCGCGACGAGGTACAGCACCCCCCAGCGCCCCTCCCACGACAGCCGGCCGGCCGCCTTCGCGAGCAGCAGCCACAGCGGGACGAGACTCGCCAGTTCGAGGACGAGCGGCAGCCAGCGCAGCACGGGGCCGGGCCCGTCCCATCCCACCGCTTTCGCCAGAAAACCGGCCATCTCGGTGTACAACGCCCCACCCACCGCGTCCGGTTCCCGGCCCAGCGCGACGGGCGCCGCGTGCAGCGCGAGGACGGCGGCGCCCAGCGCGGCACCGGGGAGCCACGGGTCGTGGTGGGTGCACAGGGTCACGGCCGCGACGAACACGACGAGCAGCAGGGCGCCCGCGGTCAGGGCGGGCAGCGGGATGTCCCGGAGCAGCTCGCGTCCGGTGAGTTCGGCCGTGGCCCTCGGTGCGCGGGTCAGCCACGGGAGGTGGCGGGTCGCGACGAGGAAGACGACGGCGGCGATGCCGAGGAGCAGCCACAGGAGCGGGCGCAGGCGGTGGTCGGGGGCGGGGGCATCGGGGGCGGGGGCGTCGGTCGGGGCGGGGGCGGCAGTGGGGTCGGGGGCGGGGGCGCGGACGATCACCGCCAGGGTGTCCGCCTCCAGCGCCTCCCGTTCGTACCCCGGGCGCCCGATGAACAGGGCGACCGTGTCCTCCCCGGAGCCCTCGCCGGGCCGCCCGCCCTCGTACGCCGCGCGCCGCGCCCAGGTCGTGCCGTACCCGGCGGTGGCGTTCAGCCGGGCCCAGTCGGTGCCGTAGGAGGGGCCGGGGCCGCTCCGCCTGCCGTCGCCCCGCCGTGCGGCCCCGGACGCGCCCGGTCCGCTCCCGCCCTCGATGCCGCGCAGGGCGGCACGCAGGCCGGGTGCGCAGCCGAGGGCGACCAGCGTCATGCTGCCCAGTACCGCCCAGCCGGCGCCCGCGATCCCGGCCGGGGTGAACAGCATCGCCGCGCTGCCCAGTACGAGGGCGCACATGGTGCCCTGCACGGCGGCGAGCACGCCGGTGCGCCCCTGGACGCGCAGGACGCCGATGTACAGCTCGACCACGATCCTCGGCAGCGCCCCGATGGCCAGCAGCCGCAGCACCGTGGAGCCGTGGGTGGCGTAGTCGTCGTCGAAGGGGGCGAGGATCTGCGGGGCGCAGACGACCAGGAAGGCCACGACCGGCACCAGCAGCAGCGTCATCCGGCGCAGGGCTCCGCGGATGCCGTCGGCGAGGCGGCGCGGGTCGTGCGAGGCGTGCGCGGTGAGGGAGGAGGCCATGTTGATGGCCATGAACTCCATCGTGCCGCCGACGGTGTAGGCGACGTAGAAGTAGCCGTTCTCGGCGGCGCTGAAGGTGACCGCGACCATCACCGGCAGCAGATTGATCATCGCCAGGCTGAACAGCGCGCCCAGCGAGTCCCCGGCCAGGAAGCGGCCCATCTCGCGCGCCCCGGGCGGTTCCACGTCTCGGTCGGCGGCGGCCTGGCGCGGGATCAGGCGGCGGAAGATCAGCCAGCCGAGCGGCAGGGTGGAGAAGGCGATGGCCACGGCCCAGGAGACGAAGATGCCGAGCACCGGCAGCGTGGTGGCGAAGACGGCCAGCAGGATCAGCTTGCCGACCGAGAACACCGCGTTGCCGACGGGCACCCACTCCGCCTTGCGCAGCCCGGTCAGCACCCCGTCCTGGAGGGTGAGCAGCGCCCAGGCCACGCACGCCGCGACGAACAGCGTCCCGGCGCCCGCCGTGCCGAGCGGGGCGTACGACGCGCCCCACAGGTCGAGGGTGAGCAGGAAGACGACGGCGGCCCCGGCGACGACCACCGAACTCGCCGCGTACGCCCGCCGCACCAGCGGCCCGGTCGCCCGCCCGGCGCGCGGGACGAAGCGGACGACGGCGCCGATCATCGTGGTCGCCGTGATGCTGGCGAGCAGCCGCATCGCGGCGATGGCGGCGGAGCCCTGGCCGACTGCGTCCTCCGAGTAGTAGCGGGCGGCCACCAGCCAGAAGCCCAGGCCGAGCACGGCGGACACGCCGGTGCTCAGCATCAGGAAGTAGGCGTTCTTGAAGAGGGAGTCGCCGCCGCCCCGCCCGTCCCCGGACAGCTCCGGGCCGCCGTCCCCGGCCGCCGCGGCGGTCTCCTGCACCCGGGTCTCAGCCACCGGACGGAACCAGCCCTTCCGGCGCCTGGGCGGGCCGCACGCCGGACTCCTCCAGCGCGGCGACGACCGCGCGGGCGCGCAGCGGGTCCACGGGCAGGGCGTGGCGCGCGAACCAGCGCGCCCCCTCGGGCGCGGGCGACGGGTCGGTGAAGGCGGCGCCCGCGTAGTCGTCGAGCGGCGGGTCGTAGAGGTAGCCGACGACGATGCCGCGCCGGGCCAGCGCGCGGATCGCCGCGTCCCGGTCCGCGACGAGCAGCGGCACCCGGAACAGCGGTTGGACGGTGCCGCTCGGCGGTACGCCCTCGGGCCGGGCCCAGCGCGTCGACAGCAGCAGCTCGGTCCCGGCCCGGCAGCCCGCGAGGACGTCGTCCAGCCGGTCGAGCCCGCGCCCGACCCGGCCGAGGCGGAAGGCGCCGCCGCGCAGGCGGTAGTCGTGCATGTCGACGCGGGCCCAGGAGTCGAGCGCGTCGAGTCCGGGCGCGGACGCACCGCCGGGCGCCGCCGCCTCACCCCGCTCGGGGCGGGAGGCCACCGCGCGGGTCAGTTCCTCCGGGCGCAGCGGCATCCGGATGTCCTCGCGCTCGGTCATCCCCAGCAGCCGCAGCGTCGCCCGGGCGGCGCGCCGCAGCCGCAGCCCGCGTACGGCGGCCTCGGCGTACGGCCGTACCGCGTAGGCCAGTTCGGCACGCGCGCGGTGGGGCAGGAGCAGTTCCCCGCAGGACTTCTCCAGGGTGTCCCGCAGCCCCGGGTCGGCGATCGCGAGGATGCCGCCGGCCTTGGCGCCGACGTGCTTGGACAGGCTGAAAACGGAGGCGTCGCCCCAGGTGCCGACCGGCCGTCCGCCCACCTCGCTGCCGATGGCGTGCGCCGCGTCCTCGAAGAGCGGGATGCCGAGCGCGTCGCAGCGGGCGCGCAGTGCGGGTGCCGGGTCGGGGTTCCCGTACAGGTTGGTCGTCACGACGGCCGACAGCGAACCCCACACCGCCTCGGGCACGGCGTCGAGGTCGATGGAGCCGTCCACGGCGTTCAACGGTGCCTGCACCGGCCGCAGTCCGGCCGCGAGGACGACGAAGAAGATGACGTCGTCGTTGACCGGCGACATCAGTACGCGCCCGCCCGGCGGGCACCAGTGACGCAGTGCCGCGTACAGCCCGAAGCGGCATGACGGTACGTACACGCATTCCCGGCCGAGCCGGCCGCGCATGGTCCGCTCCAGCCGTCCTTCCGGCCGCGAACCATTCCGCACCGAACCCGGACCGGCCTCCCCAATGGCCATCCGCTCCCCCAGTGTGCCGTCGAACGCCCCCTCCCCGAGGCCCTCGGGCACCCGCCCAGAGTCACCCCGTTCGCACCGCTCCGTCAAGATTGCGTACCCACCTGTGGACGACTTCCCGCACACGACCGGAAGCGGAGCGCGACGATCCTGCGGCCGGAAGAGACCCTTCACGCGGGCGTACGCCGGCGGCGCGCGAACCGTTCCACCGGTCGCCCCCACATCCCGCGCGCCCTCGCCCGCCACACGGCGCCACCGCTCGCCGCACTGCCCAAGACGGTCGGGGCACCCGTAACGTGTGGCCTGACCACACACCACGTGGCGCACACCGCCCACCGCACACCGGCTCACCCGACACACACCGTCCCCTGACACACGGCGCGCACGGCACACACGGCACACACGGCGCACACGGCGCACATGGCGAGCACGAAAGCGAGGCAGCACCCGATGCCCCCCTTCGACGTCCCCGAGGGCGACCCCTTCGGCCCGCACAACCTTCCGTACGGCGTGTTCTCGATCCCCGGTGCGCAGGACCGGACGGTGGGCGTCCGGCTCGGCGACCACGTCCTCGACGCGGGCGCCGCCGCTCACGCGCTCGGTTCGCCGTACGCCTCCCTGCTCGCGCGGCCCACCCTCAACCCGCTGCTGGCGGCCGGCCGCACCGCCTGGTCCGACGTACGGCGCGCGCTGACGGCGTGGGTGACGGTCCCCTCCCACCGGCAGACCCTGGAGCCGTTCTTCCACCCGCTCTCCTCGGTGACCCTGCACCTGCCCTTCGAGGTCGCCGACTACGTGGACTTCTACGCGTCCGAGCATCACGCCCGCAACGTCGGCCAGATCTTCCGCCCCGACGCGGGCGACTCTCTCACCCCGAACTGGAAGCACCTGCCAATCGGTTACCACGGCCGCTCGGGCACGGTCGTCGTGTCGGGCACGGACGTCGTACGGCCGTCCGGGCAGCGCAAGGGCCCCGCCGACCCCGCCCCCGTCTTCGGCCCGTCCGTCCGCCTGGACATCGAGGCCGAGGTCGGCTTCGTGGTGGGCGTGCCGTCCGAGCGGGGCACCCCGGTGGCGCTCGACGACTTCCGCGAGCACGTCTTCGGGCTGTGCCTGCTCAACGACTGGTCCGCGCGGGACGTCCAGGCCTGGGAGTACGTCCCCCTCGGCCCGTTCCTCGGCAAGTCCTTCGCCACCTCGGTCGCCGCCTGGATCACGCCGCTGGACGCCCTGGACGACGCCCGGGTGGCGCCCCCGGAGCGGACGCACGAGCTGCTGCCGTACCTGGACGACACCGACCCGGAGCGGGACGAACCGGGCGGCTACGACCTGCGGATCTCCGTCGCCGTCAACGGACATGTGGTCGCCGAGCCGCCGTTCTCCACCATGTACTGGACGGCCGCCCAGCAGCTCGCCCACATGACGGTCAACGGCGCCTGTCTGCGCACCGGCGACCTCTACGGCTCCGGCACGGTCAGCGGCCCCGCCGAGCGCGAACGCGGCTCGCTCCTGGAGCTGACCTGGAACGGCCGCGACCCCCTGGAACTCCCCGACGGCAAGCGCGCATTCCTGGAGGACGGCGACGTGGTGACCCTCTCCGCCTGGGCGCCGGGGCCCGACGGGGTGCGGGTGGGGCTGGGCGAGGTGACGGGACGGGTGGTCGGGCGGGGCGTCTGACGGCCCCTCCCTGGCTCGGAATCCCGGATCCGGTGCCGCCGACCCCTGACTCACACCGCCCGGCACCGTCATACTGGCGTCGGGCGGTGTCGTCGGGCGGTGCGCCCACCGCGCCGTCGGTCCGGCCGCCGTCCCGCACAGCCAGAGCCGCCCGACCTTCCGACCAGGATCCGGAGCCCGTGGCATGACCGTCTGCCTGCTCCTGCTGTTCGCCGTCGCCGTGACCGCCGCGGTGCCGGTCCCCCGCGCGCTGACCCGGTCCGGGTGGCCCGAACGGGACCCCGTGGTCGCCCTGTGGGTGTGGCAGTGCCTGGTCGCGACGGTCCTGCTGTGCTGCCTGACGGCGCTCGTCCTCGGGGCCGCCGCCGTCTTCGGCACCGTCCGCGCCCAGCTCTTCGCGCCGGCGCCGCCCGCGGTGACCGCCGCCTACAACCTCTCCGCCGGCCCGACCTGGGCGGCCGCCGTCACCCTGCTGCTGGCCGGGGGCGCCGCCTGGACGACGGCGATGCTGGCCCGCGAGCTGGTCGAGGCCCGCCGCCGCCGCGCCCGGTCCCGCGCGCACCTGCGCGAGCGCGCCCCCGATCTGCCGGCCGGGCTCCCCGCGGCGCGCGGGCCCCTGCTGGTGCTGGAGGACGAGTACCCGGACGCCTGGTGGCTGCCGGGCAGCCCGTCCCAGCTGATCGTCACCACCGGCGCCCTGCACCGGCTCACCGACCACCAGCTGGACGCCGTCCTCACCCACGAGCGCGGCCACGCCCGGGCCCGCCACGACTGGCTGCTGCACCTGTCCACGGCGCTGGCGACCGGCTTCCCGCGCGTGCCGCTCTTCGCCCACTTCTGCGACCAGACGCACCGCCTGGTCGAACTCGCCGCCGACGACACCGCGTCCCGGCGGTGCGGCCACCTGACCACCGCGCTGGCCCTCATCGAGCTGAACCAGCACCGGGGCGTCCTCTCCTGCGCCTCCAGCCACCGCCTCCTCGGCGAACGCGTCGACCGCCTCCTCGAACCCCCGCCCCGCCTCCACCCGCACCACCGAGCCCTCACCACGGCCACCGCCGCCCTGATCCCCCTCCTCCCCCTGCTCATCACCTTCGCCCCGGGCCTGACGGCTCTCACGTAGCCGCTCGGGCTGCGGGCAGTCGTGCCGCCGGGGTGGCACGGGTGGGCGCAGCGGCACCCGGCAAGCGAGCGCTTCGTCGACTCCGACCACTGGTCGGGGCGGATGAGGGCCGGGTTCGCCGCCGAGGTCGCCGGCGACCGGGGCCCGGTCTACCTCAAGCTCAGCCACCTCCCGGAGGAGTCCGTCGCCGCCCTGGAGCCCATCCGCGACACCACCGACGTCGCCAAGGCGCTGGGGACGCGGCGGGCGGACGCCGTGCCCGGCAGTGCCCTAGATGTTCTGTCCGGGGAGGTTGTGGACGGGTGAGTCAGATCTCGGCTGAGGGATCTTGAACGGGTGAGGGCCTTCCGGTTCGGTGTGGATTGCGACGTCAACACCGACAGAAAGGCCCTCGTGGTCCAC
>JAEBFB010000013.1:0-241578 GCA_049998335.1 Streptomyces sp. cmx-10-19 | reverse complement strand
TTGATGGGGTAAGGCTCCCAGTAGACGACTGGGTTGATAGGCCGGATCTGGAAGCACCGTGAGGTGTGGAGGTGACCGGTACTAATAGGCCGAGGGCTTGTCCTCAGTTGCTCGCGTCCACTGTGTTAGTTCTGAGGCAACGACCGTTGCCGGATTTGAGTAGAACGCATAATTAAAGAGTGTGCTTGTTCGCTCGAAACCATTAGAGTTTCGGTGGTCATAGCGTAGGGGAAACGCCCGGTTACATTTCGAACCCGGAAGCTAAGCCTTACAGCGCCGATGGTACTGCAGGGGGGACCCTGTGGGAGAGTAGGACGCCGCCGAACAATCTTTGGGAAGGACCCCTGGTCCCCAGCGTTCAGCTGGGGACCAGGGGTCCTTTCGTTTTTCCCGAATCTTCAAGGCGCACCGGGTACCCGGCTGCGCGAGAATGACTTGCAGTACCTAAGACAGGAGTCACCGATGTCCCCCAACTCTCCCGACGATCGACCGGAGCGCGACCAGCGGCGACGGGACAGCGGTGACCGCGGTGACCGCAGCGACCGTGGTGGTCAGCGCGGGGACCGGGGCGGATTCCGCCGCGACGACCGAGGCCGGACCGGCGACCGCGGCTTCCGGCGCGATGACCGGGGAGGGGACCGTCCCTCGTTCCGGCGCGACGACCGGGGCGACCGGTCGGCGTTCCGTCGGGATGACCGACGTGACGACCGGGGCGGTGACCGTCGTGATGATCGTCCCCCCTTCCGTCGTGACGACCGGGGCGGTGACCGTCGTGATGATCGTCCCTCGTTCCGTCGGGATGACCGGGGCGGTGACCGGCCCAACTTCCGCCGTGACGACCGGAGCGACCGTCCCTCGTTCCGTCGGGATGACCGGCGCGACGATCGACGCGATGACCGACGGGACGACCGGGGTGAGCGCGGTGGCTTCGGGCGGCGTGACGACAACCGCGGTGGCGGGTACGGCCGTCGGGACGATCGTGACCGTGGGCCGCGTCGCGACGACCGTGACCGTGACCGTGGTGGCGACCGTGGCTTCCGGCGCGATGACCGGGGTGGGGACCGTCCTCCGTTCCGGCGTGACGACCGCCCGGACTTCCGTCGCGACGACCGGGGTGAGCGGAGCGACCGTCCGTCGTACCGCCGCGATGACCGCCGTGACGAAGGCCGTGACGACCGGCGTGGTGAACGACGGGATGAGCGTCCGCCCTTCCGTCGCGACGACCGCGGCGGTGACCGGCCCTCCTTCCGGCGTGATGACCGCGGCGGTGACCGGCCCTCCTTCCGTCGCGACGACCGCCGCGATGACCGTCGTGACGAGCGTCGTGACGACCGTCCGTCGTACCGGCGTGATGATCGCCGTGATGACCGTCGGGACGAGCGTGGCGGGGACCGTCCGCCCTTCCGGCGGGACGACCGGGGTGGCGACCGTCCTCCCTTCCGGCGTGATGATCGCGGTGACCGTGGTGGGTTCCGGCGGGACGACAGCCGTGGGGGCGACCGGGGTGGTTTCCGCGGGCGGGACGACCGCGGTGGGCGTGGGCCTCGCCGGGACGACCGGGGCGGGCGGCCAGGCGGATACCGGGGTCGGGACGACCGGCAGGGCGGCGGGGGGCGTTTCCGCGACGAGCGGGACCGGGACCGGGACCGGGAGCCGATCAAGCGGCTGCCGATCCCCGAGGAGGTCACCGGCGACGAGATCGACAAGGACGTACGGCAGGAGCTGCAGAGCCTGCCCAAGACGCTTGCCGAGGACGTCGCCAGGAACCTGGTGATGGTCGCGCGGTTGCTCGACGAGGACCCCGAGGGCGCGTACGGCTATTCCAGGGTGGCCCTGCGGCTGGCGTCCCGTGTGGCCGCGGTGCGCGAGGCCGCCGGCTTCGCCGCGTACGCCAACCAGAAGTACAGCGAGGCGCTGGCGGAGTTCCGGGCCGCGCGGCGGATGACCGGGTCCGTGGAGCTGTGGCCCGTCATGGCCGACTGCGAGCGCGGGCTCGGCCGGCCGGAGAAGGCGCTGGACATGGCCGGTGCTCCCGAGGTCCACAAGCTGGACAAGGCCGGCCAGGTCGAGATGCGGCTGGTGGCGGCCGGTGCCCGGCGGGACATGGGGCAGCTGGACGCGGCGATCGTGACCCTGCAGAGCCCCGAGCTGGCCTCCAACTCGGTCCAGGCGTGGACCGCGCGGCTGCGGTACGCCTACGCCGACGCGCTGCTGGCCGCGGGCCGGGAGCGGGAGGCGCGGGAGTGGTTCGCGAAGGCCGTGGAGTCCGACCGGGACGGCAGCACCGACGCCTCCGACCGGCTCGCCGAGTTGGACGGCGTGGAGTTCGTGGACGCCCTGAACGAGGACGAGGACGAGGACGGGGACGAGGAGAGCGACGTGGACGCGCCCTCCGGCGACGGCACGGTCGAGGGCAAGGACGAGGACAGGGCCACGGACGAGGACTGACGTCCGGGGCGTGACGGCGAAGGGGCGGGACCGGTGGACGGTCCCGCCCCTTCGCCGTACTTGGTCACACGCTCACAGGTCCAGCGCGCGCAGGACCAGGCCCGAGGCCGGCTTCGGGCCGAAGGACGTCGACTTGCGGGGCATCGTGACGCCCTGTCGGGCCAGGTCGCGGACGACCTCCTCGCGGACCGGGTGCATCAGCACCGCCGTACCGCCGTCGCGTTCCGTCTTCTCGACGGTGGCGGCCGTGTCGTGGATGTAGGAGACGTGGGCCGCCGAGTCGTCCGGGACGTGCCAGACGTGGGCCAGGAGCGTGGCGTGCAGGACGGTCGCGTCCAGGGTGCGCCACGCCTCGGGCCGGTCGGAGGGGACCGTGCGGGCCAGCAGGCCCGGGTCGGGGCGGTCGACGAGGTGGAAGGCGCCGTCGCCGGCGAGGAGGAAGGCGTTGCCCGCCTCTGACGCCTCCGCCAGGGTGCAAAGCGCCTGCGTGAGGGGCGTGTCGAGGCGGCGTACGCGGAAGCGGCCGTCCAGGGCGGCCAGCGCCTCGCCCACCGGCAGGTCGTGCAGCAGGCGGTGGATGGCGCGGACGCGCAGCGGATAGCGGGCCGTGTCGACCAGGAGGACCAGGCCGTGGTCCCACGGGCCGGGGGAGGGGTGCTCCGCGCGCAGGGTCCGGTAGGTCGCCCAGCGGTGGTGGCCGTCGGCGATGAGGGCCTGGTGGCGCTCCAGTTCGGCGCGGACACGGGCCACGTCGGCGGGGTCGGTGACCGACCACAGACGGTGGCGGAAACCGTCCTCCGTGGTGGTCGCGAGCAGCGGAGGGCGCTCGGCCGTGCGGTCCACGAGGGCGGCCGTGCCCGCCGTGGTGTCGTCGCCGAGGTAGGTCAGGAGCAGGGGTTCGAGGTTCGCGAAGGTGGCCCGCATCAGATCCGCGCGGTCGGCGACGACGTGCGGCATGACGTCCTCGTGCGGCAGGACCACCTGCTCCTCGGGGTCCGACACGCGCAGGGCGCCGATGACGCCGCGCTGCACCAGGCCGTCGCCGTCGCGCTGTTCGTACACGTACAGGCCGGGTTCGGGGTCGGCGGTCAGGACGCCCTCCGCGCGCCAGCGGCGCAGGGTGCGGGCGGCCTGGTCGTTGCGGGTCTCGGGGGTGGCGGCCTGGGGCAGGATCAGGCGGACGATGTTGTACGGGTCGGCGGACTCGAGGTGGAGCAGGCCGTCGGGGCGGACCACGACGTCGTAGGGCGGGGAGGTCACGGCGGCCAGGCTGCCGACCCGGCCGGGGTCGTAGCGGAGGCCTCGGAACGGGGTGAGTTCCAGGCCCCGGCGCGCCGTTGCCTCCGGGTGACCTGCTGAGTTCATCCCGGCATCGTACGTCTGTCAGTGGCATGGGGGATGATCGGGGGAAAGGCGTCGAACGAGGAGCGATGTGCAATGAGCCGGAGCGTCAGGACGAGGCCCGACGGCAGTGGGCGGGACCTGAGCGAGGCGTACGACACCGCGCTGCTCGACCTGGACGGGGTGGTGTACGCCGGGGGGAACGCGATTACACACGCCGTCGAGTCGCTCGCCACCGCGCGTGAGGGCGGCATGCACCTGGCGTACGTCACCAACAACGCGCTGCGGACGCCCGACGCCGTGGCCGAGCACCTGACCGAGCTGGGCATACCGACGGGTGCGGACGACGTCATCACGTCGGCGCAGGCGGTGGCCCGGCTGATCGCCGAGCAGCTGCCCTCGGGCGCGCGGGTGCTGGTCATCGGCGGAGAGGGGCTGCGTGTCGCGCTGCGGGAGCGGGGGCTCGTGCCGGTCGAGTCGGCGGACGACGATCCCGCCGCCGTCGTCCAGGGGTTCGGCGGGCCCGACCTGCCGTGGGGGCGCTTCGCCGAGGCGTGCTACGCCGTCGCGCGCGGAGTGCCCTGGTACGCCTCCAACACGGACCTGACGATTCCGGGCGCCCGCGGGATCGCCCCGGGCAACGGCGCGGCGGTGGAGGTCGTCCGGATCGCCACCGGTGCCGAGCCGCAGGTCGCGGGGAAGCCGTTGCCTCCCATGCACCGGGAGACGATCCTGCGTACCGGCGCGCGGCGGCCCCTGGTCGTCGGGGACCGCCTGGACACCGACATCGAGGGCGCGTTCAACGGCGAGGTGGACTCCCTCCTCGTCCTCACCGGCGTCACCGACGGCGCGCAACTGCTGGCGGCGCCGCCGCAGCACCGGCCGACGTATGTGGACGCCGATCTGCGGGGGCTGCTCACCGGGCAGCCGGAGGTCACGGGGGACGGCGACAGCGGCTTCCGGTGCGGTGGCTGGACGGCCTCGGCCGGTGCGGAGCGGCTGGAGCTGGAGGGCGACGGCTCGGCGCTGGACGGGCTGCGGGCGCTGTGCGCGGCGGCCTGGACGGCGGGCGGGGAGGAGGGCTGCGCGCTGGACTCCGGGAAGGCGCTGGCACGGCTGGGGCTGTGAGGTGGTGTGAGGCGCGGGGCGGGAGGACACTCGCGGGCCGCCGGCCGGCCGGGCGCGGGCTCGGGATCGTGATCGCGGGGCAGGTTAGGCTAGCCTAACTCGCGTGTTGGTCGACAGTCCCCCCGAACAGCGCGCGGCATCCGCTCCCGCGCCGCCCTCCCAGCGCCGTGCCCGGCGCGCCGCGGGGTTGCCCGTCTCCGTGGCGGTCCTCGGGTGCGTCGCCCTGGCGAGCATCGCGATCGGCGCGAAGGACCTCTCCCTCGCGCAGGTCTGGCACGGCCTGTTCCACGACTCGGGCAGCTACGGTGACGTCGTCGTGGGCGAGCGCCTGTCGCGGACCGTCCTCGGTCTGCTGGCCGGCGCCGCGCTGGGCCTCGCGGGGGCCGTGCTCCAGGCGCTCACCCGCAATCCGCTGGCCGACCCCGGGCTGCTCGGCATCAACGCGGGCGCCTCGGCGGCCGTCGTCACGGCCATCACCTTCTTCGGCGTCACCTCGCTCGGCGGGTACGTCTGGTTCGCCTTCGCGGGGGCCGCCGGTGTCGGCGCGCTGGTCTGGTTCCTGGGCGGCAGCCGGGGCGCCACGCCGGTACGGCTGGTGCTCGCCGGCACCGCGATCAGCGCCGCCCTCTTCGGCTACCTC
Organism: Streptomyces sp. cmx-10-19; assembly: GCA_049998335.1. Lineage (GTDB taxonomy): Bacteria > Actinomycetota > Actinomycetes > Streptomycetales > Streptomycetaceae > Streptomyces. The sequence continues at coordinate 236,021 of JAEBFB010000013.1, read as the reverse complement.
CAGGCCGTGATGATCATGGACGACGCGGCGCTGGGCCGGATGCGCTTCTGGACCGTCGGCTCGCTGTCCGCTGCGACCGCCGGAACCGTCCGGGAGGTGCTGCCCTTCCTCGTGGCCGGCACGGTCCTCACCCTCGCCCTGGCCAAGCCGCTCAACGCGATGGAGATGGGGGACGACACCGCCCGCGCCCTCGGCGCCCACCTGAACCGCACCCGCGCGCTGGCCATGCTCGCCGCGACCGTGCTGTGCGGCGCCGCCACCGCCGCCTGCGGGCCCATCGTCTTCGTCGGCCTGATGGTCCCGCACATCGTCCGCTCCTTCACCGGCCCCGACATGCGCTGGATCCTCCCGTACGCCGCGGTCCTCTCGCCGGTGCTGCTGCTCGGCGCCGACGTCCTCGGCCGGATCCTCGCGCGCCCCTCGGAGCTCCAGGTCGGCATCGTCACCGCCGTCCTGGGCGGGCCGGTCTTCATCTATCTCGTGCGACGGCGGAGGACGGCCCAGCTGTGAAGAGCCCGAACAGCCCGAACAACCCGAACAGCCCGAAGACCGCCACCCGGGTCGTGCGCGCCACCGGCGGGCTCTCGTTCCGCCTGGACGTACGGGCCGCCGTCGTGGTGGCCGTGCTGCTGGCCGCCGCACTCGCCGCGAGCGTCCTCCTCATCGGCACCGGCGACTTCGAGATACCCGCCGGTGACGTGCTGAAGACGCTGACCGGCGGGGGCAGCCCGAGCCAGGAGTTCATCGTCAACGAGCTGCGGTTGCCGCGCGTCCTGGTCGGACTGCTGGTCGGCGCCGCGCTCGGGCTGGGCGGCGCGCTGTTCCAGGCCATCTCCCGCAACCCGCTCGGCAGCCCCGACGTCCTCGGCCTCGGGCAGGGCGCGACGGCCGGGGCGCTCATCGTGATCGTGCTGTTCTCGGGCAGCTCGGCCCAGGTCACCGTCGGCGCGCTCGTGGGCGGACTGGTGACCGGTACGGCCATCTATCTGCTCGCCTGGAAGCGGGGCGTGCACGGATACCGGCTGGTCCTGGTCGGTATCGGCGTGTCCGCGGTCGTCACGGCGGTCAACGGCTATCTGATGACCCGGGCCGACATCGTCGACGCCTCCCGGGCCGTCGTCTGGATGACCGGCTCCCTCAACGGCCGTGACTGGACGCAGGTCTGGCCCCTGCTCATCCTCTGCGCCGTCCTCGTCCCCCTCGTCCTCACCAACGGCCGCGCGCTGCGCATGATGGAGATGGGCGACGACGTCTCGTACGCCCTCGGGGTGCGCGTCGAGCGGGTGCGGGCGCTGCTGATGGTGGCCGCCGTGCTGCTGACCGCCGCCGCCACCGCCGCCGCCGGGCCGGTCGGGTTCGTCGCGCTCACCGCGCCGCAGCTCGCGCGCCGCCTGACCCGGTCGTCCGGTCCCGACCTGGTGCCCTCCCTGTGCATGGGCGCCGCCCTGCTGGTCGGCGCCGACTGGGTCTCGCAGCGCGTCTTCGGCGCCGAACAGCTGCCCGTCGGCGCCGTCACCGGCGTGCTCGGCGGCTTCTACCTGCTGTGGCTGCTGCTGACCGAACGCCAGGCGGGCCGGATATGAGCGCCGGTGTCCGCGGCGGGCTGAACGACCCGAGGAGCAACCCCTGGAGCAACCCGAGGAGCAACGTGAACCGCCTGACCGCCGAGAACGTCACCCTCGCCTACGACCAGCGGGTCATCGCCGAGAAGCTGTCGGTGGAGATACCCGACCACTCCTTCACGGTGATCGTCGGCCCGAACGCGTGCGGCAAGTCCACCCTGCTGCGGGCCCTGTCGCGGATGCTCAAGCCCAGCGCGGGCCGGGTGCTGCTCGACGGGTCGGTCATCCAGTCGATGCCCGCCAAGCAGGTCGCGCGGACCCTCGGCCTGCTGCCGCAGTCGTCCATCGCGCCCGACGGCATCACCGTCGGCGACCTCGTCGGCCGCGGCCGCTACCCGCACCAGGGCCTGCTGCGCCAGTGGTCGACCGAGGACGAGCGAGTAGTCCAGGAGTCGATGGCCCAGACCGGCGTCGCCGACCTCGCCGACCGCTACGTGGACGAACTCTCCGGCGGCCAGCGCCAGCGCGTGTGGATCGCGATGGCGCTCGCCCAGCAGACCCCGCTGCTGCTCCTCGACGAGCCGACGACGTACCTGGACATCCAGCACCAGATCGACGTCCTCGACCTGTGCGCGGAACTCCACGAGGAGCAGGGCCGCACGCTGGTCGCCGTCCTGCACGACCTCAACCACGCCGCCCGCTACGCCACCCACCTCATCGCGCTGCGCGGCGGCGAGGTCATCGCCGAGGGGGCGCCGAAGGACATCGTCACGGCCGACCTGGTCGAGCGGGTGTTCGGGCTGCGCTGCCAGGTCATCGACGACCCGGAGACCGGCACGCCGCTGGTGGTGCCGGCCGCGCGCAAGGGGCGTACCAAGCCGGAGCAGACGGTCGCCGAGGAAGCGGCCGGGGCCGCTACAGGAGCTTTCTGAGCCGGAGCAGGTCGCGCAGGCCGGCCTCCAGCCTCACCCGGCCCGAACCCCAGGCCCTGGCGAAGTCCAGCTCGCCGGAGACCAGCGCCACCAGGTCGTCGCCGGTCATCGCCAGCCGGATCTCCGCCCTCTCGCGCGGCGGCCCGACGAGGGTTTCGCGCACGTCGATGCGGCCGTCCGCCATGCGTCCCGCGAACGTGACGTCCAGGTCGGTGATGTGGCAGCTCACCGAGCGGTCCAGCGCGGTGGCGGACCGCACGTCGCCGTCGGCGTTCGCCATGCTGTCCGAGAGCTTGTCGAGTGCGGCGCGGCACTCCTCAGTCGTCGCCATCGGGACCGACCGTACCGCAGCGGCACGCGGTAGCGTCGGGGCATGAGCGACGCAGTACCCGAGCCGGACCCGGAGCCGGAGCCGCGTGAGGCGCCGACGCCGGCGCCCGCGGACCCCGCGCCCCTGGCCGTCCCCCGCACCCCCACCGGGAACGGTGAGGTGGACGCCCTGCTGACGCGGCTGGCCGACGCCGACCACCTGCCGACGGACGGACATGTCGAGGTGTACGAGGATGTACACCGGGGGCTGCGCGACGCGCTCACCGCGCTCGACGCCCGCCCGGGGCCTCCGGGACCTCCGGGGCCCCCGCCGCCATCGCCGTACGACCGCAGGAGCTGAACCTAACGTGGCAGGAGTCGCACGCCGCCGTCTCGACGCGGAGCTGGTCCGCCGGAAGCTGGCGCGGTCGCGCGAGCACGCGAGCCAGCTGATCGCCGCCGGGCGGGTCACCGTCGGCAAGGCCGTCGCGACCAAGCCCGCCACCCAGGTGGAGACCGCCGCCGCGATCGTGGTCACCGCCGACGACAGCGACCCCGACTACGTCTCGCGCGGCGGCCACAAGCTCGCCGGCGCCCTCGCGGCCTTCGTCCCCCGGGGACTCGTCGTGAAGGGGCGGCGGGCGCTGGACGCCGGGGCCTCCACCGGCGGCTTCACCGACGTCCTGCTGCGCGCGGGCGCCGCGCACGTCGTCGCCGTGGACGTCGGGTACGGACAGCTCGCCTGGTCGCTGCGACAGGATGAGCGCGTCACCGTCAAGGACCGTACGAACGTACGCGAGTTGACGCCGGAGGCGATCGAGGGGGAGCCGGTGGACCTGGTCGTGGGAGACCTGTCCTTCATCCCGCTCGGCCTGGTGCTGCCCGCGCTGGTGCGGTGCACCCGGCCGGACGCCGACCTCGTGATGATGGTGAAGCCCCAGTTCGAGGTCGGCAAGGAGCGGCTGGGCAGCGGGGGAGTGGTACGCAGTACGCAGCTGCGAGCCGAGGCCGTACGGGCGGTCGCCGCCCGGGCCTGGGAACTGGGGCTCGGCGTGAAGGGGGTCACCGCCAGTCCGCTGCCGGGGCCCTCCGGGAACGTCGAGTACTTTCTGTGGCTGCGGGCCGGGGCCGAGGCACTGGACCCGGCCGACGTTGACCGCGCAGTGGCGGAGGGGCCGCGTTGACACAGAACCGAGCGCGTACTGTTTTCCTGCTCGCCCACACCGGGCGCCCCGCTGCCGTGCGCAGCGCGGAGCTGGTGGTCAAGGGGCTGCTGCTCGCCGGGATCGGCGTCCGCGTCCTGGAGGCCGAGGCACGCGACCTGCCGGTCTCGGACGAGGTGGAGACGGTACGGGAGGCCACGCCGCAGTGCCTCGACGGATGCGAGCTGCTGATCGTGCTGGGCGGTGACGGGACGCTGCTGCGCGGCGCCGAGTTCGCCCGCGCGTCCGGGGTGCCGATGCTCGGCGTCAACCTCGGGCGGGTCGGCTTCCTCGCCGAGGCCGAGCGCGACGACCTCGACAAGGTCGTCGACCGGGTGGTGCACCGGGCCTACGAGGTCGAGGAGCGGATGACCGTCGACGTCGTCGTGCACCGCAACGGCGACATCGTGCACACCGACTGGGCGCTGAACGAGGCCGCCGTGCAGAAGGCGGGCGCCGAGAAGCTCCTGGAGGTCGTGCTGGAGATCGACGGGCGGCCGGTGACCGGGTTCGGCTGCGACGGCATCGTGCTGTCCACGCCGACCGGGTCGACGGCGTACGCCTTCTCGGCCGGGGGGCCGGTGGTGTGGCCCGAGGTGGAGGCGCTGCTGATGGTGCCGATCAGCGCGCACGCGCTGTTCGCCAAGCCGCTGGTGACCTCGCCGGACTCGGTGCTCGTGGTGGAGGTGCTGCCGCACATCCCGCCGGGGGTGCTGTGGTGCGACGGGCGGCGCACGGTGGAGCTGCCGCCGGGGGCGCGGGTGGAGGTGCGCAGGGGGGCGGTGCCGGTGCGGCTGGCCCGGCTGCACCACGCGTCGTTCACGGACCGGCTGGTGGCGAAGTTCGCGTTGCCCGTGGCCGGGTGGCGGGGGGCGCCGCATTAGCGGCCACGAAAGGGTGGTTCTGTCGTGCCCCCTGCCGCGGGTCGTGTGTCGTGAGCGGCTTGCCGCGCCCACGCGGCGGAGCCGCGCACCGATACCGCCCCGCGCCCGTGACGGCGTTCGCCTCCCCGGCGTGACAGGGGCGGCCTGTGTGCGCTTTCCGCTCTCGACCTCGTATGGTCGTGTCCGTGCTTGAGGAGATGCGGATACGGTCGCTCGGGGTCATCGACGACGCCGTGGTCGAGCTGTCGCCCGGGTTCACCGCGGTCACCGGTGAGACGGGCGCGGGCAAGACGATGGTGGTCACCAGCCTGGGGCTGCTCCTGGGCGGGCGGGCCGACGCGGCGCTCGTGCGGATCGGGGCGAAGAACGCGGTCGTCGAGGGGCGCATCGCCGTGCCCGGGGACGCCGCCGCCGCGGTGCGGGCCGAGGAGGCCGGGGCCGAGCTGGACGACGGCGCGCTGCTGATCAGCCGTACCGTGTCCGCCGAGGGGCGCTCGCGCGCGCATCTGGGCGGGCGGTCCGTGCCCGTGGGGATGCTCGCGGAGCTGGCCGACGAGCTGGTGGCCGTGCACGGGCAGACCGACCAGCAGGGGCTGCTCAAGCAGTCCCGGCAGCGGCAGGCCCTCGACCGGTACGCGGGCGACGCGGTCGCCGGGCCGCTCGCCGAGTACACCGAGGCGTACCGGCGGCTGCGTGCCGTCGTCACCGAGCTGGACGAGATCACCACCCGCGCGCGGGAACGCGCCCAGGAGGCCGACCTGCTGCGCTACGGGCTCGACGAGGTCGCGGCCGTCGAGCCGCGGGCCGGTGAGGACGTGGAGCTGGCGGAGGAGGCGGAGCGGCTGGGCCACGCCGAGGCGCTCGCGTCTGCCGCCGCGGCCGCCCACGGCGCGCTGGCCGGCAACCCCGAGGACCCCGAGGGCGTGGACGCGGCGACGCTCGTCGCGGGCGCGCAGCGGGCCCTGGACGCCGTACGGTCGCACGACCCGGCGCTGGCGGCGCTCGCCGAGCGGATCGGCGAGGTCGGGATCCTGCTGCGGGACGTCGCCGGTGAGCTGGCCGGATACGCCGACGACCTGGACGCCGACCCGCTGCGGCTGGCGGCGGTCGAGGAGCGCCGGGCGGCGCTGACGGCGCTGACGCGGAAGTACGGCGAGGACGTCGGCGCGGTGCTGGCGTGGGCCGAGCAGGGCGCGGCGCGCCTGACCGAGCTGGACGGCGACGACGACCGCATCGGCGAGCTGACCGCCGAACGGGACGCGCTCCGGGCGGAACTGGGCGGGCTGGCGCAGGCGCTCACGGACGCGCGGACGGAGGCCGCCGAACGGTTCGCCGCCGCTGTCACCGCCGAGCTGGCCTCGCTCGCGATGCCGCACGCGCGCGTGTCGTTCGACATCCGGCAGACCGAGGACGCGGAGGGCGTGGAGGTGGGCGGGCGCACGGTCGCGTACGGCCCCTCGGGCGCCGACGAGGTCGAGCTGCTGCTCGCCCCGCACCCGGGCGCGCCGCCGCGGCCGATCGCCAAGGGCGCGTCCGGCGGTGAGCTGTCGCGCGTGATGCTGGCCGTGGAGGTCGTCTTCGCGGGCACCGACCCGGTGCCGACGTACCTCTTCGACGAGGTGGACGCGGGGGTCGGCGGCAAGGCGGCGGTGGAGATCGGGCGGCGGCTGGCGCGGCTGGCGAAGAGCGCGCAGGTCGTGGTCGTCACCCACCTCCCGCAGGTGGCGGCCTTCGCCGACCGCCAGCTCCTGGTGGAGAAGACCAACGACGGCTCGGTCACCCGCTCCGGCGTCAAGGTCCTGGAGGGCGAGGACCGCATCCGCGAACTCTCCCGCATGCTGGCCGGCCAGGAGGACTCGGAAACGGCCCGCGCCCACGCGGAAGAACTCCTGGCGACGGCCCGGGGGGACGGGTAGGCCCCTCCCGGCCGAGATCGAGGCGGGCCGGTCACGGTTCGGCGGCGGGCGTCGTCGTGGGCGCTGCGCCGTGGGGTCACTCTTGTGGGTGAAATGGGTGCTTCGTTGTTCTGACGGGCGTTCGGGTGTGGGTGGCGTTGTTGTCGGAACACCCGTACGGCCTGGCATCCTTGACGGAGTAACGTGCGGCGCGTCGGCCGCGCCGTAGTTCTGTACGTTCTTCGTGACCACTCCCGCCGAACCAGGAGTCCCGGCCCCGTGAGCAGCCCCTCACCGCACGGCCAGTCGCCGCTGCGCACCGTGCAGGTGCTCGGCGGAGGCAACGCCGGCAGCAGCGCGCACGTGCGCTCGCTGGCCGCGGGGCTGGTCGCGCGGGGCGTGAAAGTGACGGTGTGCGCCCCCCTCGACGCGGAACGCACCTACGACTTCACCGGCGCCGGAGCCGACCACGTGCACGTGCCGCGCTCCAGCGACCCCGTCTCGGTGGCCGCGCTGCGGGCGGTGTGCGCGGACGCCGACCTCGTGCACGCGCACGGGCTGCACGCCTCCTTCCGGGCCGCGATGGCCCTCGGCGGGCGGCGGGTACCCACCCCGCTCGTCGTCACCTGGCACGACCGGGCGCACGCCGAGGGGGCCCGCGCCCACCTGCTGCGCGTGCTGGAGCGGCGCGTGACCAAGGCCGCCACCGTCGTGCTCGGCGCCACCTCGGAACTGGTCGACGGGGCGCGGCGCACCGGCGCGCGGGACGCCCGGCTCGGCGCCGTCGCGCTCCCCGGCCGCCCGCGCCGTCCGGCCGGATCCCAGGACCCCGACCGGCTGCGCGCCAAGGTCCGGGCCGAACTCGGCGCCACCGGACGCCCGTTGCTGGTCGCGGTCGGCTCCCTCGACCCGCACCGCGGCTACGACGTGCTGCTCGACGCCGCCCACGCCTGGCGCCGCCTCGACCCCGCCCCGCTGGTCGTCGTCGCCGGAGAGGGGCCGCAGCGCGCGGAGTTGCAGGCGCGGATCGAGGACGAGGAGCTGCCGGTCGTCCTCATCGGCCGCCGCGACGACGTCTTTGACCTGCTGACCGCCGCCGACCTCGCCCTGCTGCCCAGCCGCCGGGAGCCGGGCCGCTCCGTCCTCGCGCAGGAGGCCCTCCACGCGCGCGTGCCGCTCGTCGCGAGCCGGGTGGGCGGCATCCCCGAACTCGTCGGCGACGGCGCCGAACTCGTCCCGCCCGGCAACGCCAAGGCCCTCGCCGACGCCGTCGTACGGGTGCTCGGCGACCCCGCGCGGGCGGAGCGGCTGCGGGCCGACGGCGTGCGGCAGGCGGCCGGCTGGCCGACCGAGGACGAGACCGTCGCCCAGGTCCTCAGCGTGTACGACGAGCTGACGCAGCCCACGCCGTTGCTCTAGGCACCTGCCTGCCGGGCCCTAGGTGTTCTGTCCCGGGTAGGGCACGTGCCGGCGGGCGCGCAGGGCCAGGCTCAACGCCAGGACGGTCTGCGGGTCGTCGAGGTCGGTACCCAGCAACTCCCCGATGCGCTTGAGGCGGTTGTAGAGCGTCTGGCGGTTCAGATGCAGCTCGCGCGCCGTCTCCGCCTTGCGGCCCGCGTGCGCCAAGTACGTCTGGAGCGTGGGGAGAAGGGGCGGCTTGGAGCGCCGGTCGTGGTCCAGGAGGGGGCCGATCGCCCGGTCGACGAAGGCCGCGAGGTCGGGATGGTCGCGCAGCCGCCACAGCAGCAGGTCGATGTCCAGGCGCCGGGCGTCGTACCAGGGACGGTCGGCCAGGCCCTGCGCCGCGGTCGCCGTCTCCGCCGCGTGCCGCAGCCCCGCCGACACCGCCGCCCAGCCGCCGGCCGGCCCGACGACCACGACCGGCGGCTGCGCCCCCGGCCGCCGCATCCCGGCCCGCTCCGCACCCGCCCGCAGCGCCGCCGCGACCCGGTCCGCGACCGCCGCCCGCTCCGACTCCGAGCGCAGCCCCAGCAGCAGCGGCACCCGCCCCTCCACCGGCCGCACCCCCAGCAGCACCGGCACCCCGACCGAGGCCAGCTCCTCCGCGACCGCACGCGCCAGCACCGCCCAGCCGCCGCCCGCCGGGGACAGCGCGTCGCCGAGCCGCATCACCACCGGCAGCAGCGGACCGGCGCCCGGCCTGAAGCCGAGGACGCGGGCCTGGGCCGGCGCGTCATCCGCCGTGACCCGGCCCTCGGCGAGGTCGGTGAGGAAGTCCCCGCGCCCGCGCGCCGCCAGCTCCTCCTCCTGCCGCGCCTGCATCAGCACCACGGCGAGGATCCCGGCGGCCCGTTCCGCCGCCATCCGGTGCACCGGCGCCGGCGCGGACCGTACCGGCAGCAGGACCAGCCGGGCCCGGACCGAACCGGCGCCCGGCCCGCCGCCGGGCATGTCCACCAGGACCGAACCCGCAGGGGGCGGCGCGTCCTTGTGCGGGCCGCGCAGTCCCTCCCACACCTGGAGCGGGTCGGCGCCCTCGGGGCCGGAACCGGCGGCGTACAGCAGGCGGCCGTCGGTGGTCTCCAGGAAGACCGGGTTGCCGGCGAAGTCGGCCAGGATTTCGAGCACCTGCGGCACCCCGCCGCCGCCGAGGAGCGCCTCGGTGCAGCGGCGGTGCACCTCCTCGGCCCGCTGGAGCAGCGCGTAGTGGCCGTTGACGATCTCGGTGTGGATCTCCTCGGTGACCGTCACGAACGGCACCTCGCGGTGCAGCTGCACCAGCGGCAGCCCGGCCGCGCGGGCCGTGTCCACCAACGCCGCGGGCAGCCGCGCGAAACGCGGGCCCAGCTCCACGACGAGGGCCGCGATGCCGCGCTCGGCGAGGGTGCGGACGAACGCCCGCTGCTCGGCGGGCCGGGTGCCCAGGCCGTACCCCGTGGTCAGCAGCAGTTCGCCGCCCTTGAGGAGGGAAGCGATGTTCGGCACCTCGCCCGCGTGCACCCAGCGCACGGTGCGGTGCAGGCGGTCGGCGCCGGCCAGGACCTCCGGCAGGCCGCTGCGCAGCCCGGGGAGTTCCAGGGCCCGCCGCACGGTGATCCCGGCGCCCTGGGTGTCGTGTCCGCTGTTCCCGCCGCTGTCCATGTGCCGGACGCTACCCGGCGGCGGGCGCGGCGGGGACATCCACGGGCCTGCTCAGGGGCGCGGGCCCGCTCAGGGGCGCGGGTCTGCGACCTGCCAGGCCGCGTCGATCATCCGGAAGATCTCGTCCACCGCGGTCTGCGGGTCGTCCGCCTCGCGGGCCACCGCGTAGGCGTCGATCACCAGCCTCGCGAGCGTGCGGCAGGCCGTCGTGCTCAGCGACAGGCCGGGGGCGGCCGCGAGGGCCGTCGCCAGCGACTCCGCGTGGCGCAGCTGCATCGACTCCTCGTACTTCCGCAGGGCGGCCGAATCGTCGATCATGCGCCAGACCGGGGCGACGCCCTCCGCCGTGCAGTGGCGGACGTGGGCGTGGATCTCGCGGCGCAGCCCGGGGACGGGCGGCTCGTGCGGGGCCCGGTCGGTGACCGCCCGCGTGAGGCGCTGCTCGAAGTCGCCGTCCCGCTCGAACACGAGGGCCTCTTTCGAGGGGAAGTGGGAGAAGAGCGTGGTCACGGCCACGTCGGCCTCGGCGGCCACGTCCCGGATGCCCACCGCGTCGTACCCGCGTTCCAGGAAGAGCCGCAGGGCGGTGTCAGCGATCTTCTGACGGGTCGCGGCCTTCTTGCGCTCCCGGCGCCCGGTCGTCGGCACGGTCATGCCGGAACGCTATCAGATGCGAAACCATAGCGGTTTCGAAAAGCTAACCGATGCGAAACACTAACCGTTAGTGCTACGGTCCCCGGCATGAGAAAAGTGAGCTTCGCCGAGTTCGGCGGTCCGGACGTGCTGCGTCTCGTCGACGCCGAGGAACCCCACGCGGGGCCCGGCCGCATACGTGTCAGCGTGCGAGCGGCGGGTGTCAACCCCGCCGACTGGAGGATCCGCGAGGGCCAGGTCATCGGCGCCCACCCGGTCGAGCTGCCCGCCGGGGTGGGGCTGGACGCCGCCGGGGTGGTGGACGAGGTCGGCGAGGGCGTCGAAGGGGTCGCGGTCGGCGACCGCGTGTTCGGCGAGGGGGCCGACACCTACGCCGAGTTCGCCGTGCTGTCTGCCTGGGCCCGGATGCCCGAGGGGCTGACGTTCGAGGAGGCGGCCGGATACCCCTCGGTGGTGGAGACCGCGCTGCGCGTCCTGGACGAAGTGGGAGTACGCCCCGGGGAGACGCTGCTGGTCAGCGGCGCGGCCGGCGGCGTCGGATCGGCGGTGCTGCAGCTCGCCCGCCACCGGGGCGTCTGCGTCATCGGCACCGCGAGTGCGGCGAACCAGGACTACCTGCGCGGCCTGGGCGCCGTCGCGACGACGTACGGCGAGGGCTGGGTGGAGCGGGTGCGGGGGCTCGGCCGGGTCGACGCGGCCCTCGACCTGGCCGGGGCGGGTGTGATCGCCGACCTGGTCGGGCTGACCGGCGACCCGGAGAAGGTGGTCTCCATCGCCGATCTCGGCGCGGCGGAGTTCGGGGTCCGGTTCTCCGGAGTGGCCGGGAGCATGCCGGACGCGCTCGCCGTCGCCGCCGGCCTGATCGCGCGGGGTGAGCTCCACATCCCGGTCGAGAAGGCGTACCCGCTCGCCGACGCCGCGGCGGCCCACGCCGACAGCCACGCGGGCCACACGCGCGGACGCCGCGTCATCGTCGTCCGAACGGTCGTCTGAGCGCCTCCGACATCTGAGCCGCCTCCGGCTCCGAGCCGCCTCCGACGTCCGAGCCGCCTCCGACCCCGGTGGGCCGGAGGCGGCTGCCGGCTCAGCCCCCGTACGCCCCGCTCGCCGTCAGGCGCAGGGCGGTGTCGATCAGGGGGACGTGGCTGAAGGCCTGCGGGAAGTTGCCGACCTGGCGCTGGAGGCGGGGGTCCCACTCCTCGGCGAGGAGCCCGAGGTCGTTGCGGAGCGAGAGGAGCCGCTCGAAGAGGCGGCGGGCCTCGTCGACCCGGCCGATCATCGCCAGGTCGTCCGCCATCCAGAACGAGCAGGCCAGGAAGGCGCCCTCGTCACCGGGGAGGCCGTCGACGCCCTCGTCCTTGCCGTCGGTCGGGTAGCGCAGGATGAAGCCGTCCGAGGTGGACAGCTCCCGCTGGATGGCCTCGATGGTGCCGATGACCCGCTTGTCGTCCGGCGGCAGGAAGCCCATCTGCGGGATCAGCAGCAGCGAGGCGTCCAGCTCCCGGGAGCCGTAGGACTGCGTGAACGTGTTGCGTTCCTTGTCGTAGCCCTTCTCGCAAACGTCCCGGTGGATGTCGTCGCGCAACTGCTTCCAGCGCTCCAGCGGGCCGTCCGCGTCGCCGGACTCGATCAGCTTGATCGTGCGGTCGACGGCCACCCAGGCCATCACCTTGGAGTGCACGAAGTGGCGGCGCGGTCCGCGCACCTCCCAGATGCCCTCGTCCGGCTCCTGCCAGTGGTCCTCCAGGTAGCGGATCAGCTTCAGCTGGAGCACCGAGGCGTAGTCGTTGCGGGCCAGGCCCGTCATGTGGGCCAGGTGCAGGGCCTCGGTGACCTCGCCGTACACGTCCAGCTGGAGCTGGTGGGCCGCGCCGTTGCCGACCCGGACCGGGGTGGAGTTCTCGTAGCCGGGCAGCCAGTCCAGCTCCGCCTCGCCCAGCTCACGCTCGCCGGCGATGCCGTACATGATCTGGAGGTTCTCCGGGTCGCCGGCGACCGCCCGCAGCAGCCACTCGCGCCAGGCGCGGGCCTCCTCGCGGTAGCCGGTGCGCAGCAGCGAGGACAGGGTGATCGCCGCGTCCCGCAGCCAGGTGTAGCGGTAGTCCCAGTTGCGGACGCCGCCGATCTCCTCCGGCAGCGAGGTGGTGGGTGCGGCGACGATCCCGCCGGTGGGGGCGTACGTCAGGGCCTTCAGCGTGATCAGGGAGCGGACCACGGCCTCCCGGTAGGGACCGTGGTACGTACAGTGCTCGACCCACTCGCGCCAGAAGTCCTCGGTGGCCTCCAGGGACTGCTCGGGCTCGGGCAGCGCGGGCGGCTCCTTGTGCGAGGGCTCCCACGAGATGGTGAACGCGATCCGGTCACCCGGAGCGACCGTGAAGTCCGCGTACGTGGTGAGCGCCTTGCCGTAGGTCTCCGCCTCCGTGTCGAACCACACGGAGTCCGGGCCCGCGACGGCGACCGTGCGGCCCTCGTGCTTGTGCACCCACGGCACGACCCGGCCGTAGCTGAACCGCATGCGCAGTTCCGAGCGCATCGGGACGCGGCCGGAGACGCCCTCCACGATGCGGATGAGCTGCGGCGCGCCGTCACGCGGCGGCATGAAGTCGATCACCCGGACCGTGCCGCGCGGGGTGTCCCACTCGGACTCCAGGATCAGCGAGTCGCCGCGGTAGGTACGCCGGGCCGCGGTCGGCGGCTCGGCGCCGGCGGCGTGGGCGGGGCCGAGCCGCCAGAAGCCGTGCTCCTCGGTGCCCAGCAGGCCGGCGAAGATGGCATGCGAGTCGAAGCGGGGCAGGCACAGCCAGTCGACTGTGCCGTCCCGGCAGACCAGGGCAGCGGTCTGCATGTCTCCGATGAGTGCGTAGTCTTCGATGCGCCCGGCCACGTGCAACTCCAGTCGAACGGCCACGTCACCCCGCATGTGGGGGCGGTCGCTAGTGCGGTCAAGGGGGGTTTGTCATGCGTCGTTGAGTCATGAAGCAGTCATGAAGCAAAGCAGCCGTCCGGCCGTGAAGCCAAACGCTGAGCCGCAGACGACAATTGTTTCTCAACGAACTGACGAGCTCTCGTTGTTCCGGTGCTGACGGGGCGGGGGGTGGTGCCATGTCGCCGGGCGGGCTCGGCAGCGAACGTCCGAGCAGGATACGACGCACGTAGATGATCTGTGTGCCGCTCCGGACAACCTGGGTCCGCCGAATGAGTGAGCACCGGGTGAGGAAACGGTGAGCCGCACGCCTGTGTGTCCGCGTGTGCGCGGAGCGTGGCCGGAGGCCGCCGCTCCGAGGCGCTGTTACGCTGGTAGCCCGTGGACCGGTGGGAGAAGAACCCCGGAACCGCAGCGACGGCGCCGCCGACGACACCCGGGACGACCGGGTCGGACGACGAGCGCACAGCACCCCAGACCGCGACCACGGGAGCCCCCTCTTGGCCATGCCGCCCAAATCCTCGACGACCAAGCACATCTTCGTCACCGGGGGTGTCGCCTCCTCGCTCGGCAAGGGGCTGACCGCCTCCAGCCTCGGCATGCTGCTCAAGGCCCGGGGTCTGCGCGTCGTGATGCAGAAGCTCGACCCGTACCTCAACGTCGACCCCGGCACGATGAACCCCTTCCAGCACGGCGAGGTCTTCGTCACGAACGACGGTGCGGAGACCGACCTGGACATCGGCCACTACGAGCGCTTCCTCGACCGCGACCTCGACGGCTCGGCCAACGTCACCACCGGCCAGGTGTACTCGACCGTGATCGCCAAGGAGCGGCGCGGCGAGTATCTCGGCGACACCGTGCAGGTCATCCCGCACATCACCAACGAGATCAAGCACCGCATCCGCCGCATGGCCACCGACGAGGTCGACGTCGTGATCACCGAGGTCGGCGGCACCGTCGGCGACATCGAGTCGCTCCCGTTCCTGGAGACCGTCCGCCAGGTCCGCCACGAGGTCGGCCGCGACAACGTGTTCGTGGTGCACATCTCGCTCCTGCCCTACATCGGCCCCTCCGGTGAGCTGAAGACCAAGCCGACCCAGCACAGCGTCGCCGCGCTGCGCAACATCGGTATCCAGCCGGACGCCATCGTGCTGCGCTGCGACCGCGAGGTGCCCACCGCGATCAAGCGCAAGATCTCGCTGATGTGCGACGTCGACGAGGACGCCGTCGTGGCCTGCCCCGACGCCCGGTCGATCTACGACATCCCGAAGGTCATCCACACCGAGGGCCTGGACGCCTACGTCGTCCGCAGGATGGACCTGCCGTTCCGTGACGTGGACTGGACGACCTGGGACGACCTGCTCGACCGGGTGCACAACCCCGACCACGAGATCGTCATGGCCCTGGTCGGCAAGTACATCGACCTGCCCGACGCCTACCTCTCGGTCACCGAGGCGCTGCGCGCGGGCGGCTTCGCCAACAAGGCCCGCGTGAAGATCAAGTGGGTCACGTCCGACGACTGCAAGACCCCGGCCGGCGCCCAGGCGCAGCTCGGCGATGTCGACGCGATCTGCATCCCCGGCGGCTTCGGCGACCGCGGCGTGCTCGGCAAGGTCGGCGCGATCCGGTACGCCCGGGAGAACCGCATCCCGCTGCTCGGCCTCTGCCTGGGCCTGCAGTGCATCGTGATCGACGCGGCCCGCAACCTCGCGGACATCGGCGACGCCAACTCCACCGAGTTCGATCCCGCCACCGCGCACCCCGTCATCTCCACGATGGCCGAGCAGCTCGACATCGTCGCCGGCGAGGGCGACATGGGCGGCACCATGCGACTCGGCATGTACCCGGCGAAGCTGGCCGAGGGCTCCATCGTGCGCGAGGTGTACGACGGCAAGGAGTACGTCGAGGAGCGGCACCGCCACCGCTACGAGGTGAACAACGCCTACCGCGCGGAGCTGGAGAAGAAGGCCGGCATCGTCTTCTCGGGCACCTCCCCGGACGGCAAGCTCGTCGAGTACGTCGAGTACCCGCGCGACGTGCACCCCTACCTGGTCGCCACGCAGGCCCACCCGGAGCTGCGCTCGCGCCCGACGCGCCCGCATCCGCTGTTCGCGGGGCTGGTCAAGGCGGCGGTCGAGCGGAAGACGTCGAAGTAGCACACCAGTTGTACGGTGGCCGGGGCGCGCGCATTCAGTGGCGCGGGCCCCGGCTTTTCGCGTACGTCTGGAAGGGCAGGTCAGTCATGACGGGCAGCACGATCAAGGACATCCCCGAGGAGTGGGAGGTCCGGGCCACCACGACGCCCTTCCGGGGCAGGAAGACCTCGGTCCGCACGGACGACGTGGTGATGCCGGACGGATCCGTGGTGACCCGGGACTACCAGGTCCACCCCGGTTCCGTGGCCGTCCTCGCCCTGGACGACGACGGGCGGGTGCTGGTCATCCGGCAGTACCGGCACCCCGTGCGGGAGAAGCTGTGGGAGATCCCGGCGGGACTGCTCGACGTGCCCGGCGAGAATCCGCTGCACGCGGCACAGCGTGAGCTGTACGAGGAGGCCCACGTCAAGGCCGAGGACTGGCGGGTGCTCACGGATGTGTACACCACGCCGGGTGGGTGCGACGAGGCGGTGCGGATCTTTCTCGCGCGGGGGTTGTCCGAGGCGGAGGGGGAGCGGTTCTCCGTCGAGGACGAGGAGGCGGACATGGAGGTGGCCCGGGTCGCGGTGAGTGACCTCGTGCGGGGGGTGTTGGCGGGGGAGTTGCACAACAACTGCCTGGTGGTGGGGGTGCTGTCGCTGGTCGCGGCCCAGGGGGGCGACGGCGTGGATGCGTTGCGGCCCGCCGAGGCGCCTTGGCCTGCGCGGCCGTTCGAGGCGTAGGGCTGCTGGTCCGGTGCCCGGGGTGGGGGCCGGGCGGGGGCGGGTGCCGCTGGCCGGCGCTCGCCGGGCGCCGCTGCGCCCACCCGTGCCGCCCTGGGGGTACCTCCCAGGCGTTCAGGCACTGGGGGAGGCACGATTGCCCGCGGTCGGGGCGGCGGGGGCTGCCCGCAGCTACGGCGGGCAGGCTTGTGGTGTGACGATCTGTTGATCTGATTGGGGGATGCGGGGGCGTTGCCTCACCTGGGGGGTCGTGGGGCGTGAACTAGGCTCGGAACATGCCCGAGCCGGGGTTCCGGCGGGCCCGGCGTGCGGTGGGATCGGGAGTGTGGCCCGTGACGGATCAGGCGGTGGAGACGGACGGCGTACGGCTGTCGGAGGAGCCTGCCGAGGAGGCTCGCTTCCTGGGCCGCACCCGGGAGTTGAAGGAGCTGCGCGCCGACATCGAGCGCGCCGGTCTGGACACCCTCGCCGGGCGCAAGGCCCCCCGCGCGCGCGTGCTGCTCATCGCGGGCCGCCCCGGTTCCGGCCGTACCGCGCTCGCCGAGGAACTGGCCGCCCAGGTCGCCGGCGACTACCCCGACGGCGTACTGCGGGCCCGGCTGAGCGAGCCGGACGGCACCCGCGTCCCCGTGGAGCGGATCGCCCGCGAGCTGCTGGCCGACCTGGACCGCACCGTCCCGCCCGGCGCCGACGAGGACGACCTCACCGAGGCCCTGCGCGCCGCGCTCGCCGACCGCAGCGCCGTGCTCCTGCTGGACGACGCCGCCGACGCCGAGCAGGTCGACGCCCTGCTGCCGGACACCCCGGACTGCCTCGCCGTCGCCGTCGCCCAGGGCCCGCTGACCGGTATCGCCGACGTCCGCCCCTGCACGCTGGGCGGCATGGACACCAAGTCGGCCGTGGAGCTGCTGTCCCGGTACACCGGCTCGGTGCGGATCACCGTCGACCCCCGGGCCGCCGAGCGGCTCGTCGAGCTGTGCCAGGGCCAGCCCGCCGCGCTCACCCTGGCCGGCGGCTGGCTCGCCGCCCGCCCGCAGGCCGCCGTCTCCGACCTGACCAAGCACCTGCACGCGGAGGGTGACGAGGGCACCGCCCTCGACCGCGTCTTCCGTTTCGCCTGCGCGGCCCTGCCCGGCTCCGCCGCCCGCCTGCTGCGGCTGCTCTCCCTCGCCCCCGCTGGACTCGTCGACCCGCACACCGCCTCCGCCCTCGCCGGCTGCTCGGTCGACAGCGCCCGCGCCACCCTGGACGAGTTCGTCGCCCTCGGCCTGCTCCGGGCCGCCGCCTCCCCGCTGCCCGCCTACGAGGTCCCCGCCTGCCTGCACGCGCAGCTGAGGACCCTCGCCGACCGGCACGACCGGCCCGCCGAACTCCAACTGGCCCGCGCCCGCATGCTGGAGCGCACCGTACGGCTGCTCCAGTCCTGCCGCGCGGTCACCGAGACCGACAGCCCGCAGGCCCGCGAGAAGCTCGGCGGCATGCCGCCCGCCCTGCGCTTCCCCACCCCGCGCGCCGCCGCCGACTGGCTGCGCGCCCGGCGCCCCGCCCTGCTGGCCGCCGCCCGGCTCGCGGTCGCCGACGGGGAGCTGGACACCCTCGCCCGACGGCTGATGTCCCAGCTCGTGCGGGCGATGGTCGCCCATTGCGGCACCCACGCCGCCGCCCCCGACCTGTACGGCGTCCACCGCCTCGTCCTCGACGTCGCCGAGCGCCGCGAGCTGCCCCGCGAGAAGGCCGCCGCCCTGCTGAACCTCGCCGACCTCGACGCCCGCACCGGCCGTACCGCCGAGGCCCTGGTGCGCTACCGGGCCGCGCTGGACTGCGGACGCGAGGCGAACGACCCGTACGCCACCGGCCGCGCGATGGAATCCGTAGGCGGCGCCCACCTGGAGCTGGGGGACTACGACCGGGCCGCCGACTGGTTCGGCCGGGCCCTCGCCCAGCGCCTCGCCCGCGACGAGCGCGCCGACGCCGCCCGCGTCTACGGCCGCCTCGCCACCGCCCACACCTACGCCGGCCGCTACGGCGAGGCGGTGCGCGCCTGGCGGGCGGCGATCGCCGGGTACCGCAGGACGGGCGATACGGCCGCGCACGCGCGGGGACTGTCAGAGCTGGCCCGCGTCCAGGAGTACGCCGGACGGCACGAGGAGGCGCTGCGCACCTGCCAGGAGGCCGTCGAGTGGGCCCGCCGGGCCGAGGACGAGCGGCTCCAGGCGGCCCTGCACCTGCGGCTCGCCGACACCCTCGACCGGCTCGGCGACCCCGTCGCGGCCGGCCTCCAGCGCACCGCCGCCGAGCGCATGCTGAGCGAGGAAGACAGGGGAGAGAGCGCGGATGCCTGCGAAATCCGTAGCGCCCCGTCTGAAGATTGATGCTTTGAAAGGCTAGACAGCGGGAACACCTTCATTAGACTGGCTCTGCCGCACTTTCTCCTGCGGTCTCTCCAGGTGTGCCCTGCTCTGAACGGGTATGCCCTGTAATAGCCCATTCCCTGAGCCAAGGACCGTGATCCACGTGAAGGTCGGCATCCCCCGCGAGGTCAAGAACAACGAGTTCCGGGTGGCCATCACCCCCGCCGGCGTCCACGAGCTGGTGCGCCACGGCCACCAAGTGGTCATCGAGCGCGACGCGGGCATCGGCTCCTCGATCCCGAACGGGGAGTACGTCGCGGCCGGCGCGCGGATACTCGACACCGCCGACGAGGTCTGGGCCACCGCCGACCTGCTCCTCAAGGTCAAGGAGCCGATCGCGGAGGAGTACCACCGCCTGCGCAAGGACCAGACGCTCTTCACCTACCTGCACCTGGCCGCCTCCAAGGAGTGCACGGACGCGCTCATCGGGTCCGGCACCACCGCCATCGCCTACGAGACCGTCGAGCTGCCCGGTCGCGCGCTGCCGCTGCTGGCCCCGATGTCCGAGGTCGCCGGCCGCCTCGCCCCCCAGGTCGGCGCGTACCACCTGATGGCCGCCAACGGCGGACGCGGTGTGCTGCCCGGCGGTGTGCCCGGCGTGCTGGCCGGCCGGGCCGTCGTCATCGGCGGCGGCGTCTCCGGCTGGAACGCGGCGCAGATCGCCGTCGGCCTGGGCTTCCACGTGACCCTGCTCGACAAGGACATCAACAAGCTCAAGGAAGCCGACAAGATCTTCGGCACGAAGATCCAGACCGTCGTCTCCAACGCCCTCGAACTGGAGAAGGCCTGCCTGGAGGCCGACCTCGTGATCGGCGCCGTACTGGTCCCCGGCGCCAAGGCCCCGAAGCTCGTCACCAACGAACTGGTGTCCCGGATGAAGCCCGGGAGTGTCCTTGTCGACATCGCGATCGATCAGGGCGGCTGCTTCGAGGACTCCCACCC
Source organism: Streptomyces sp. cmx-10-19 (assembly GCA_049998335.1). Taxonomy (GTDB): domain Bacteria; phylum Actinomycetota; class Actinomycetes; order Streptomycetales; family Streptomycetaceae; genus Streptomyces. Next base: position 216,324 of record JAEBFB010000013.1, on the reverse strand, counting down.
GACCACCCACGCCGAGCCGACCTTCCCGGTCCACCACTCGGTCTTCTACTGCGTCGCCAACATGCCCGGCGCCGTCCCCAACACCTCCACCTACGCGCTGACCAACGCCACGCTGCCCTACATCGTGGAACTGGCCGACCGCGGCTGGGCGGAGGCGCTGCGCCGCGACCCCGCGCTGGCCAAGGGCCTCAACACCCATGACGGCAAGGTCGTCTACAAGGAGGTCGCCGAGGCCCACGGCCTGGAGCACGTCGAGCTCGCCTCGCTGCTCGCCTGAGCTCGGGCGGAGCCGCCCGAGCCCGCCAAGTCACCAAACAGCAAAGGCGATACGTCAACAGTCGCCGTCAACCACGCACACCCGGCCGGACCTTGCGACGAGGTCCGGCCGGGTGTGTGTATGGTCACTTTGCGATTCTCGGTCAACTCGCCTCGAACGTAACGCTTCAACCGATTCGCGCACCGGTGAAACCTGCTGTGCGACGGCCGTACGCCCTTGACAGAGGCGTGTTTCATTACCGACACATCGGGCCGGGTCCGGCGGATTGTGTTGCTGCGGACGGCCGACACGCCATAGAGTCGCCGAACGTCGGCATGGTGCCACGCTGACCTGTCTAGAAGTTTCCTGGTCACCAAGGAGGTAAGACGACTTGTGAATGAGTCGACATTTACTCCCGGGGGTGGTCAACCAGGAACGCCTGCACGGGCCCAAGGCCCCGGGCGTCTCGAGGCTGTCGGCTCCGTCGCTGTACGCACCTTCGCAGCCGCCCACCAGAGTCCGCAGCCCACTCGGACAGCACACATGAGTATGGATGGCCAACACGTGAACGCCATGGCCGGCGACGGAAGTGGCGCGCCCCGCAACCACTTCGCCGACTACGACGAACTGCCCGAAGGGCACTTCTACGACCCGGACGCGGAGTACGAGCCCGATCCCGAGTACGCCGCCACGCTCGCGCCTGACGCGGCCCGACAGCGCCGTGAGCGCATCGGCCCGACCGGACGCCCGCTGCCGTACTTCCCGATCCCGGGCCCGCTGACCGAGCACGGCCCCGCGAAGATCATCGCGATGTGCAACCAGAAGGGCGGCGTCGGCAAGACCACGTCGACCATCAACCTGGGTGCCGCGCTCGCGGAGTACGGGCGCCGGGTGCTGCTCGTCGACTTCGACCCGCAGGGCGCGCTGTCGGTCGGTCTCGGCGTCAACCCGATGGAGCTCGACCTCACCGTCTACAACCTGCTCATGGAGCGGGGCATGGCGGCCGACGAGGTGCTGCTGAAGACCGCGGTCCCCAACATGGACCTGCTGCCCAGCAACATCGACCTGTCGGCGGCCGAGGTGCAGCTGGTGAGCGAGGTCGCGCGCGAGTCCACGCTGCAGCGGGCGCTCAAGCCGCTGATGGACGACTACGACTACATCGTCATCGACTGCCAGCCCTCGCTCGGCCTGCTCACGGTGAACGCCCTGACGGCCGCGCACAAGGTGATCGTGCCGCTGGAGTGCGAGTTCTTCGCGCTGCGCGGGGTGGCGCTGCTGACCGAGACGATCGAGAAGGTCCAGGAGCGGCTCAACCCCGACCTGGAGCTCGACGGCATCCTCGCCACGATGTACGACTCGCGCACGGTGCACAGCCGTGAGGTGCTCGCGCGGGTCGTCGAGGCGTTCGACGACCACGTCTACCACACGGTCATCGGGCGCACGGTCCGCTTCCCGGAGACCACGGTCGCCGGTGAGCCGATCACCACCTACGCCTCCAACTCCGTCGGTGCCGCCGCCTACCGCCAGCTCGCCAGGGAGGTGCTCGCCCGGTGTCACGCCGAGTGAGTCTGCCGGGGGCCGACGAACTCTTCCGTACGACAGGGGGTATGGGGCTCCAGGCGTCCACCCCGCGGCGGCCGGCCAACGGCGAGCCGCGGGTGCCGGGGCCGGCGGGGGAGAGCGACCAGGCCGCCGCCGAGGACGCGCCGCAGTCGGTGCCCGCGCAGGGCGGTGACGGCGAGGGCGCGGAGCACGCCGCGGCGGACGCCGACGCGGGCTCGGCGGGCGAGCCGCACAGCCGGGGCGCCGAGCGCTCCGCGCGGGGACCCGGCGCGGGGGCGCAGGAAGGTTCTGCCGCCGCCCAGCCCCGCAAGCAGCGCGGCCGGGCCGCCGCACGCCGGCCCAGCGGCCGGGAGCGCCACGACGAGAAGATCACCGTGTACGTCTCCGCCGAGGAGCTGATGGACCTGGAGCACGCGCGCCTGGTGCTCCGCGGCGAGCACGGCCTCGCCGTCGACCGGGGCCGCATCGTCCGCGAGGCGGTCGCGGTGGTCCTCGCCGACCTGGAGAGCCGCGGCGACGCCAGCATCCTCGTACGCCGGCTGCGCGGACGCTAGCGATAACCTGCGGGGGCCATGACCCCGACCGACGCCCCCCACCCCGGCCGCCGCCCCCTGGGCCGAGGCCCGGGCCAAGCCCCGCCCCCCGAGCCCCCGGCACCGGCCCAGGACCGCCCCGCGGCACCGCCGGCGACCGAGCGGCCCGCAGCCCCGGAAGAGGCGCCACAGGGCCCTCCGGAGGCCGCCTCGGACAGCCAGGGCGACGCCGGTGACGGCGTCTTCAAGGTGCGGCTCGCCAACTTCGAGGGGCCGTTCGATCTGCTGCTGCAGTTGATCTCCCGGCACAAGATGGACGTCACCGAGGTGGCGTTGTCCACGGTGACCGACGAGTTCATGGCGCACATCCGGGCGCGGGGGCCGGACTGGGACCTGGACGAGACGACCGAGTTCCTGGTGGTCGCCGCCACGCTGCTCGATCTGAAGGCGGCCCGGCTGCTGCCCGCCGCCGAGGTCGAGGACGAGGCCGACCTCGCGCTGCTGGAGGCCCGCGACCTGCTCTTCGCGCGGCTCCTCCAGTACCGCGCGTACAAGCAGATCGCGGAGATCTTCAACGAACGGCTGGAGGCGGAGGCCCGCCGCCACCCCCGTACCGTCGGGCTGGAGCCGCACCACGCCGAGCTGCTGCCCGAGGTCGTCATCGGCATCGGCCCCGAGGGGTTCGCCAGGCTGGCCGTGAAGGCGATGCAGCCCAGACCCAGGCCGCAGGTGTACGTCGAGCACATCCACGCGCCCCTGGTCAGCGTGCAGGAGCAGGCCGGGATCGTGGTCGCGCGGCTGCGGGAGCTGGGCGAGGCCGGCTTCCAGGCGCTGGTGCGGGACGCCGAGGACACGCTGACCGTCGTCGCCCGCTTCCTCGCCCTGCTGGAGCTGTACCGCGAGAAGGCCGTCGCCCTGGAGCAGGAGACCGCCCTCGGCGACCTGCTGGTGCGCTGGATCGGCGGGGACGGGGACGCCGTACCCGTGGTCACCGACGAGTTCGACCGGCCGCCGGAGAAGGCCGGGGAGGAGCAGCAGGCGTGAGTGAGCCGAGCACGGAGGCCGTCGCCGGCCTCGACCTCAAACCCGCCCTCGAAGCCGTCCTCATGGTCGTCGACGAGCCCGCGACCGAGGAGCACCTCGCGAAGACCCTGCGGCGCCCCCGCCGCCAGATCGCGGACGCCCTGCGCGAGCTGGCCGACGAGTACACCGTCCAGGGCCGCGGCTTCGAGCTGCGCCTGATCGCGGGCGGCTGGCGCTTCTACAGCCGCCCCGCCTACGCCGCCGCCGTCGAGGGCTTCGTCCTGGACGGCCAGCACGCGCGCCTGACCCAGGCCGCCCTGGAGACCCTCGCCGTCGTCGCCTACCGCCAGCCGGTCAGCCGCGGCCGCGTCTCCGCCGTCCGCGGGGTGAACTGCGACGGCGTGATGCGCACCCTCCTCCAGCGGGGCCTGGTCGCCGAGGCGGGCACGGAACCCGAAACAGGTGCGATCCTGTACGTGACGACGGACTACTTCCTGGAGCGGATGGGCCTGCGCGGCCTGGACGAGCTTCCGGAGCTCGCGCCCTTCCTCCCCGAGGCGGCGGCGATCGAGGCCGAGACGCTGGAAGGGGTCCCGTCGTTCGATCCGGACGCCCCGGACGCGGATTCCGGGGACGCAGACGACAAGACGGAAACTTGATGCGAAGCAGCAGCGGCAGGAACAGCAGCGGAAACAACGGCGGGAGCCGTGGTGGCAACAGCGGCGGCCGCGGCGGGAGCAGTGGTGGCGGTCGCGGCAACCACCGCGGCGCCGGCAACAACCGCGACGACAAGCCGGCGGGCCGGCCGAAGAAGCCCCGCCCCGAGGAGCGGCGCTACGACGTGGGTCCCGGTGCCACCCATGACGGGCCGAAGTCGGGCCGCGGCCCCTCGGCGCGGGGCGGCGCCAAGGGCGGTCCGAAGCGGCCCCAGCAGCGCGGGCGCTCGGCCCCGGCCACGTCCCGCGAGTACGAGACGCGCGCCGAGGAGCGCAACCGCGAGCGGTACGCCGGCAAGAAGGACGTCAAGCTCCCCAAGACCTTCCCGGGCGCCGAGCAGGAGGGCGAGCGGCTCCAGAAGGTCCTCGCACGCGCGGGCTACGGCTCCCGGCGCGCCTGCGAGGAGCTGATCGAGCAGGCCAGGGTCGAGGTCAACGGCGAGATCGTCCTGGAGCAGGGCAAACGCGTCGACCCGGAGAAGGACGAGGTCAAGGTCGACGGGCTGACCGTCGCCACGCAGTCGTACCAGTTCTTCTCGCTCAACAAGCCCGCCGGTGTCGTCTCCACGATGGAGGACCCCGAGGGCCGCCAGTGCCTCGGCGACTACGTCACCAACCGCGAGACCCGGCTCTTCCACGTCGGCCGGCTCGACACCGAGACCGAGGGCGTCATCCTGCTCACCAACCACGGCGAGCTGGCCCACCGCCTGACCCACCCGCGGTACGGCGTGAAGAAGACCTACCTCGCGCACATCGTGGGCCCGATCCCGCGCGACCTCGGCAAGCGCCTCAAGGACGGCATCCAGCTGGAGGACGGGTACGCGCGCGCGGACCACTTCCGGGTCGTCGAGCAGACCGGCAAGAACTACCTGGTCGAGGTGACCCTCCACGAGGGCCGCAAGCACATCGTCCGCCGGATGCTCGCGGAGGCGGGCTTCCCCGTCGACAAGCTGGTGCGCACCGCCTTCGGCCCGATCACCCTGGGCGACCAGAAGTCGGGCTGGCTGCGCCGGCTGTCCAACACGGAGGTCGGGATGCTGATGCAGGAGGTCGAGCTGTAGGGGCTCGATCCGTGAGGGGCTTGTCGCCAGGGACCCGTCTCTTTATAGTCGTAATGACTATTAAGGGGGCGGGTCCCGGTGCATGCCTGTGACACGTACGACAAGCACGCCTACGAGCCCTTCGCCGTCACCGTCGACCTCGCCGTGCTCACGCTCCGCGCGGGGGTGCTGCACGTGCTGCTGGTCGAGCGGGGGCAGGAGCCGTACGCCGGCCGCTGGGCGCTTCCCGGCGGTTTCCTGCTGCCGGAGGAGTCGGCGGAGACGGCCGCCCGGCGCGAGCTGGCCGAGGAGACCGGCCTCGCGGACGTGACCGGGCTGCACCTGGAGCAGCTGCGCACCTACAGCGACCCCGGCCGCGACCCCCGGATGCGGGTCGTCTCCGTCGCCTTCGCCGCCCTGCTGCCCGACCCGCCCGAACCGCACGCCGGGACCGACGCGAGCGAGGCCCGCTGGGTGCCGTACGCGAAGGCGGGCGGGCTCGCCTTCGACCACGACCGGATCCTCGGCGACGCCCGGGAGCGAGTGGGCGGCAAGCTGGAGTACACCTGCCTCGCCACGGCCTTCTGCCCGGCCGAGTTCACGCTCGGCGAACTCCAGCAGGTCTACGAGGCGGTGTGGGGTACGCCGCTGGACCGGCCCAACTTCCGCCGCAAGGTGCTCGCCACCCCGGGCTTCGTCGAGCCCGTCCCCGGCGCCGCCCGGCTCACCGGCGGCCGGGGCAAACCCGCCGCCCTCTACCGCGCCGGCCCCGCCACGGCACTCCACCCGCCGCTGCTCCGCACCCCTCGGGAAGGACGCCCCGCATGACCGCGACCACCGTCACCAAGCGCGCCGCCACCGGGGCGCTCACCGGCCTCGCCCTCGGGGACGCGCTGGGCTTCCCCACCGAGTTCGACGACGTCCCGGCGATCCTCGCCAAGTGCGGCCCGTGGCGCGAGATGGAGCTGCCCCGGCCCGCGATCGTCACCGACGACACACAGATGACGCTGGCCCTGGGGAAGGGGCTGCGGACGGCCACGGACCGGGGCGTGCTGTCCCCGGAGACGATGACCGGGCCCGTACGGCGGGAGTTCGTCGCCTGGAACCGGTCGCCCGAGAACAACCGGGCCCCCGGCAACACCTGCCTGCGCGCCTGCGACCTCCTGGAGCAACCGGACCGCCGCTGGCAGGACGCCTCCCAGATCCACTCCAAGGGCTGCGGCGCCGACATGCGCGTCGCGCCGGTCGGACTCGTGCCCGGACTCAGTGACGAACAGCGCGCGGGCGCCGCCCAGTTGCAGTCCGCGCTCACCCACGGCCACCCCACCGCGCTCGCCGCCTCCGACCTGACCGCCCACGCCGTACGCCTCCTCGCCGAGGGCGCCGAACCGACCGGGCTGGTGGGGCTGCTGCGCTCGTACGCGTACGACCAGCGCAGCCGTTACCACGAGCGGTGGCTCGGCGACCTGTGGACGCGGTCCCAGGACCCCACGCCCGAGCACTTCATCACCCGTGGCTGGGACGAGTGCCTGGCCGTCCTCGACCGGCTCCAGCGGGCGGTGCGCACCGTCTCCCCGGAGACCGACCCGTGCCTCGCGGTCGGCGAGGGCTGGATCGCCGAGGAGGCCCTGGCCGCCGGGCTGCTCTGCTTCCTCCTCTTCGTCGACGAGCCCCTGACCGCCCTGCGCCGTGCCGCCTGCACGTCGGGCGACTCCGACTCCATCGCCTGCCTCGCGGGCGCCTTCGCCGGGGCCCACCTGGGCGCCGACGCCTGGCCCACCGAGTGGGCCGACCGCATCGAGTACCGGGGCGACCTGCTGGCCCTCGGGGCCCTCTGGGACGCTTGAGCCCATGATCGGCGCCCTCGACATCGACCTGGCCCCGGTGGTCGCCGAGCAGCCCTTGCCGCTCCTGTTCGCCACGGTCTCCGGCGCCCACCTGCTGCCGGCCGCCGCACGTCCGCACAGCTGAAACCATGCCGCATGGTCATGCGCTGAAAGACTTGTCGTCTGTGCCGGTCCTGTGCGCCGAGGAGGCGTGACAGGGGGGTGCCCGGGTGCCGCGCACCAGCATCCAGCGGATCCACCTCGGTGAGGTTCGGTCGTGCGGCACACAGTCGAGTCGGGCAGGGAACGCGGCCCGGCGCACCTGGCCGAGCTGTCCGTCGCAGGAACCGAGCGGCCGCACGGCGTGCTGGACGCCGCTCAGGAGGCGTCAGCCCAGTCCGACGTCCCCAGCGTCCATGACGCGCTGCGCGACTTCGTCGTACGGGTGCGGTCGCAAGGCTGAGTCGCGGCGGGTGCGGAGGAGGAAGTCCTCCACGCGGCGGCGGTCCGGCTCGGCGGGGAGGGGGGTGCGGGGGAGGGCGCGTTCGGTCTCCTCCGCCAGGCGGGCCATGCGGGCCTCGACCTCGGGCCAGGGCACCTCGCCGCGCTTCACGGCGAGCAGGGGTTCGCGGTGCTCGCCGACGTCCAGGGTGAGGGTGCCGGTGCGCAGCAGGTCGCGGGCCGTGATCAGCAGCCGCAGCAGGTGCGTCGCGTGCTTCCAGCGCGGGACGCCGTGGTTGCGCACGTCGGCGTCGAGCTTGCGGCGCTGGCCGTGGGCGTACCGGGTGAAGGACCCGTAGACCCGGCGGGAGAGGAACGCCTCGCGCAGGGCGAGGAGTTCGCGGCCGGTGGCGTCGACGCGCTCGACCAGCGGCGAGTGCAGGCACTCCACGATGTTCGGGTTGGCGCGCAGGGCCAGCTCGCAGAAGCGCTCCAGCTCCCAGCTGAACTGCTCCGGCGCCGGGCCCTCGACATGCGTCGGCGGTTTCTCGAACCGCCAGAACAGCGGGGTGGGGGCCAGATACACACCCCGGCGGTCGGTGTCGCTGTCCCGCGTCGCCAGACCGAACGCACGGGAGCCCATGACACAGGCGTAGATGGTGTGGTCGCGCACCAGGGACTCGGACAGGGGGGACTCGTCGGACATGCGCGGAGCGTACGCGGGCGGCACCGGGCCGGCCGACCGGATTTCCCCGGGCCGGCGTCTCAGGAGACGGGCGCGCGGGCCGGGGCGCGGCGGGCTGACTAGGCTGGCCGGATCAAGGGAAGCGACAGGCACGTCAGCAAGGAGCATCGCCGTGGCGGTACGAGCGGTCCGGGGCGCGGTCCAACTGGAACGGGACGAAGCCGGCCACATGGACGAGCAGGTCGCGGCCCTGCTGACCGCCATCATGGAGCGCAACGAGCTGACGGTCGACGACCTGATCAGCCTGTGGTTCACGGCCACCCCCGACCTGCGCAGCGATTTCCCGGCCGCCGCGGCCCGCGGGCTCGGCATCACCGACGTCCCGCTGATCTGCGCCCAGGAACTGGACATCGAGGGCGCCATGCCCCGCGTCGTACGGGTCCTCGCCCACATCGAGTCCGACCGGCCCCGCGCCGGGATCACCCACGTCTACCTCGGCGCCGCCGCGGCCCTGCGCAAGGACATCGCCCAGTGAGAACCGCACTCGTCATCGGCACCGGCCTCATCGGCACCTCCGCCGCCCTCGCCCTGGTCCAGCGGGGCGTCACGGTGCACCTCGCCGACCACGACCCCGAGCAGGCCCGCACCGCCGCCGCGCTCGGCGCCGGCACCGACGCCGCCCCCGACGGCCCCGTCGACCTGGCGATCGTCGCCGCCCCGCCCGCCCATGTCGCCGACGTGCTCGCCGAGGTCATGGGGCGCGGCGCCGCCCGCGGGTACATCGACGTGGCCAGCGTCAAGGGCGGCCCCCGGCGCGAGCTGGAGGCGCGGGGCCTCGACCTGTCCTCGTACATCGGCACCCACCCCATGTCCGGCCGGGAGAAGTCCGGCCCGCTGGCCGCCACCGGCGACCTCTTCGAGGGCCGCCCCTGGGTGCTGACCCCGACCCGGGACACCGACACCGAGGTGCTGAACCTCGCCCTGGAACTGGTCTCGCACTGCCGCGCGGTGCCGGTCGTCATGGACGCGGACGCCCACGACCGCGCCGTGGCCCTCGTCTCCCACATGCCGCACCTGGTCTCCAACATGGTCGCCGCCCGCCTGGAGCACGCCGAGGAGGCCGCCGTACGGCTGTGCGGGCAGGGCATCCGCGACGTGACCCGGATCGCCGCCTCCGAGCCCGGCATGTGGATCGACATCCTCTCCGCCAACCCGGGGCCGGTCGCCGACCTGCTCACCGACGTCGCCGCCGACCTGGAGGAGACGGTGCGGGCCCTGCGCGCCCTCCAGTCCGCCGACGCGGACGAGCGCCGCGAGGGCGGCACCGGCATCGCCGAGGTGCTGCGGCGCGGCAACGCCGGACAGGTGCGGGTGCCGGGCAAGCACGGAAGCGCCCCCCGGGTCTACGAGACCGTGGCCGTCCTCATCGACGACCAGCCCGGCCAGCTCGCCCGCATCTTCGCCGACGCGGGACGGGCCGGCGTCAACATCGAGGACGTACGCATCGAGCACGCCACCGGGCAGCAGGCCGGTCTGGTGCAGCTCATGGTGGAGCCGAAGGCCGCCCCCGTCCTCACCGCCGCCCTCCAGGAGCTGGGCTGGGCGATCCGCCAGTGAGCAGGGGCGTCCGTGCGGTCGGCCCCGGCTTTTGGACGCCTGTCGGAGGCCCTCCGCTCGCCCGGTAACCTTGTGCGGGACGCGCTCGCGTCCCGCACACCACCCACCGCACCGCACCAGGAAGGTGTCCCCCCGTGGAAAACGGCGCCGCCCCGACCGCCCCGGCCGTGATTGTCGCCATCGACGGCCCCTCCGGCACGGGCAAGTCGAGCACGTCGAAGGCCGTCGCCGCGCAGCTCGGCCTGAGCTACCTGGACACCGGCGCCCAGTACCGGGCGATCACGTGGTGGATGGTCACCAACGGCATCGACACCGACGACCCGCACGCCGTCGCCGCCGCGGCCGGCAAACCCGAGATCGTCTCCGGCACCGACCCGGCGGGCCCCACCATCACGGTGGACGGCGTCGACGTGGCCGGCCCGATCCGCACCCAGGAGGTCACCTCCAAGGTCAGCGCGGTCAGCGCCGTACCGGAGATCCGCGCCCGGATCACCGAACTCCAGCGCACCATCGCCGCCGCCGCCCCGGACGGCATCGTCGTCGAGGGCCGCGACATCGGCACCACCGTGCTGCCGGACGCCGACCTGAAGATCTTCCTCACCGCCTCCGCCGAGGCCCGCGCCGCCCGCCGCAGCGGCGAGCTGAAGGGCGCCGACGTCGACGCCACCCGCGAGGCCCTGATCAAGCGGGACGCGGCCGACTCCACCCGCAAGACCTCCCCGCTGGCCAAGGCCGGCGACGCGGTCGAGGTGGACACCACCGCGCTCACCCTGCCGCAGGTCATCGAGTGCGTGGTCACCCTCGTCGAGGAGAAGCGGGCGGCGAAGTGACCGACCTCCCATCGGCGACGGGCGCCGAGGTCGGGCGCCGCATCGGCGTCGGCCTGATGTACGGACTGTGGAAGCCGCGCGTGCTCGGCGCCTGGCGGGTCCCCGCCACCGGCCCCCTGATCTACGCCGTCAACCACTCCCACAACATCGACGGCCCGATGGTCATGGGCGTCGCGCCCCGGCCGACGCACTTCCTGATCAAGAAGGAGGCGTTCGTCGGCCCGCTCGGACGCTTCCTGACCGGCATCGGCCAGCTCAAGGTGGACCGCCGCTCCACCGACCGCACCGCCATCGCCCGCGCGCTGGGCGTCCTGGCCGAAGGCGGCGTCCTCGGCATCTTCCCGGAGGGCACCCGCGGCGAGGGCGACTTCGCCTCGCTGCGCGCCGGGCTCGCCTACTTCGCGGTCCGCGGCGGCGCCCCGATCGTGCCGGTCGCGGTGCTGGGAAGCACGGACCGCCCCGGCCGGCTGATAAAGGCGCTGCCCCCGCTGCGCTCCCGCGTCGACGTCGTCTTCGGCGACCCCTTCGAGGCGGGCGACGGCAGCGGACGGCGCACCCGCAAGGCCCTGGACGAGGCCACCGAACGCATCCAGAAGCAGCTCACCGCGCACCTGGAGAACGCCAGGCGCCTCACCGGGCGCTGAGTCACACTCGAGTAGTGGATCACCCGAGAACAGGGGGGTTCCACCGATCACCACGATGAACGAGGTACGGACTTCATGAACGACGACATCCACTCCGAGGGCTCGGGCGGAGAGCACGACCACGGGGCGCTCGGCGACGCCGAGTACACACAGTTCATGGAGCTGGCCGCCGAAGAGGGCTTCGACATCGAGGACGTCGAGGGCGCCATCGAGGAGGCCGGGCACGGCCCGCTCCCCGTCCTCGCCGTCGTCGGCCGCCCCAACGTCGGCAAGTCGACCCTGGTCAACCGCATCATCGGCCGCCGCGAGGCCGTCGTCGAGGACAAGCCCGGCGTCACCCGCGACCGCGTCACCTACGAGGCCGAGTGGGCCGGCCGCCGCTTCAAGGTCGTCGACACCGGCGGCTGGGAGCAGGACGTCCTCGGCATCGACGCCTCCGTGGCCGCGCAGGCCGAGTACGCCATCGAGGCCGCCGACGCGGTCGTCTTCGTCGTGGACGCCAAGGTCGGCGCCACCGACACCGACGAGGCGGTCGTACGGCTGCTGCGCAAGGCCGGCAAGCCCGTCGTGCTGTGCGCCAACAAGGTCGACGGCCCCAGCGGCGAGGCCGACGCCTCCTACCTGTGGTCCCTCGGCCTCGGCGAGCCGCACCCCGTCTCCGCGCTGCACGGCCGCGGCACCGGCGACATGCTGGACCGCGTCCTGGAGGCCCTGCCCGAGGCCCCCGCGCAGACCTTCGGCACCGCCGTCGGCGGCCCGCGCCGCATCGCCCTGATCGGCCGCCCCAACGTCGGCAAGTCCTCCCTGCTGAACAAGGTCGCGGGCGAGGAGCGCGTCGTCGTCAACGAGCTGGCCGGCACCACCCGTGACCCGGTCGACGAGCTGATCGAACTGGGCGGCGTGACCTGGAAGTTCGTCGACACGGCCGGCATCCGCAAGCGGGTCCACCTCCAGCAGGGCGCCGACTACTACGCCTCGCTGCGCACCGCCGCCGCCGTCGAGAAGGCGGAGGTCGCGGTCATCCTCATCGACGCCTCCGAGACGATCTCGGTCCAGGACCAGCGGATCGTCACGATGGCCGTCGAGGCGGGCCGCGCGATCGTCGTCGCCTACAACAAGTGGGACACCCTCGACGAGGAGCGCCGCTACTACCTGGAGCGGGAGATCGAGACCGAGCTGGGCCAGGTCGCGTGGGCCCCCCGGGTCAACGTCTCGGCGCAGACCGGCCGGCACATGGAGAAGCTGGTCCCCGCGATCGAGACCGCGCTGGCCGGCTGGGAGACCCGCGTCCCGACGGGCCGCCTCAACGCCTTCCTCGGCGAGCTGGTCGCCGCCCACCCGCACCCGGTGCGCGGCGGCAAGCAGCCCCGCATCCTGTTCGGCACCCAGGCGGGCACCAAGCCGCCGCGGTTCGTGCTCTTCGCCTCCGGCTTCATCGAGGCGGGCTACCGGCGCTTCATCGAGCGCCGGCTGCGCGAGGAGTTCGGCTTCGACGGGACGCCGATCCACATCTCCGTGCGGGTGCGCGAGAAGCGCGGCGCGAAGAAGAAGTAGGAACGCCTGGTCACACGAGAGAGGCGCCCCCGGCCCGGGGGCGCCTCTCTCGTCGTACTCGGTGTCCGTCCGGCGGTCAGGTGCCGGACCGCGGGCCCGGCGGCAGCGCGGCCGGGACGTGGTGGGTGCCGACCCGCTGCCACACGGACTGCTGCCCGACCCGGGCGCTCTGGGCCCCGGCGCTGTAGGCGCTGTACCCGCCCCTGTCGCGCGGCAGGCTCCGGAAGGCGGTGAACCCCAGTTCCTCCTCGCCGCTGCGATCACCCGGGAGCGATCGGAAGGACCGGACGTACTCGGCGTAGAGCGCGTCGTAGATCGGCGTGGCCGAGGGGCCGCCGTGGCGGTGGAAGGCGTCGTATGCGTACACGTATGTCCAAACGACCCCGCCCGGGAAGGGATGCGGCCCAGCGGGCGGCCGCCGCCCGGCACTCGTGTGAAGCGGCTCAGGTGCCGGCCAGCGGCAGCGCCGCCGCGACCAGCCGGCCGCCCGCCGCCGCCCTGTCCAGGGCGTCCCGCAGCAGGTCCTCGCGGGGCTGGCGGCCGATCGAGCCGACGGGCGCGGCGAACATCAGTACCTGCTGGTGCTTGTTGGCCGCCGTGCGCCAGCCCTCGGTGACCTGGAGCGGCTGGTGCGCCTGCCACCAGGCCACCGGACGGCCGCCGTTGCCGCCCGGCTGGAGCACCGCGTGCAGCTGGCCCATCGCGAGCAGCACCGACCAGCCGTGCAGCACGGCCGGCGTGGAGGACAGCTCGGTGACCGGCATGAAGCCCTGCTCGATCAGCAGCGGCAGGAAGTCGTCGCCGGAGCCGACGGTGCCGGGGCGGGCGATGGGGGCGGTCGGCTCCACCACCAGGGCCGGGTGCAGCTCCCCGGCGATCAGGATCAGCCCGCTGGTCACCCCGAGCACGGCCTGCTCCGGGGCCGGCTGCTCCGGGGCGGCCTGTGCGGGGGCGGCCTGTGCGGGGGCGGCGCGCTCGGGCTCCGGGCGGGCGGCCTGGTCGGCGTTGATGGAGCGCACGGCCCCCTGGAGCTGCTCCTCGGTGACCTTGACGACCTGGGAGGGCAGGCAGCCGGCGTGGGCGAAGGCGAGGACGGCGGTCTCGTCCCCGATGAAGAGCACGGTGCTGGTGCGCTCCTGCTCGCAGTCGCCCGGGGTGCGGCAGGACGTGCAGTCGTAGCTCCCCGGGGCGGATTCCCCGGCGAGCAGGCGGTCGGCTTCTTCGTCGCCGATCTCGGCGCGTACGTCGTCGCTGACGTCGAGCATGCGCGGCACGGGTGGCCCCCTCGGGATGCGGTGCGTGGCCGGACCGGGTGGCTCCCGGGCCGGGGTCCGGGCGGGTCCCCGGCTCATGCACAGACAACGGGCGATCCGTGGCGGGGGTCACGCCCCACGGCGGTCGAGGTGCCGTGACGGGGCGCGACCGGCGCGCCATCGGGTCGACAAATCGGGAAATCAGCGAATTAACTGGGTGAAGGGGAGGGTGGACATCCGGTCCGCCGTCCCCGCCGTGACCACATCGCAATGGGACACGGACAACCAGACGGCAGGGTTCCGGGTCTCACCGGACGACGAGAGAACAGGGAGGAACCGCCCCGCATGAGTCCGCCGACCCCACCGGCCGCACCGCTGCGCGCCGACTGCATCGGCGATTCCGCGGGTGGTCTGACCTTCGACGTCGCCGCGCGCGAGGACAGCGGGTCGGCCCTGCTCGTACTGCGCCGCCGGGACGCCGGCGAGGAGGTCAGCCTGCCGCTGGCCCCCGCCGCCGAGGGCCGGCTGCGCGCCGCGCTGCCCAGCAGCGTGGCCCTCCCCGAGGGCCGCTGGGACGCGTACGCCCGGCTCTCCGGCGGCGAGCCGCGGCGCCTGGTGCCCGGCGTCACCGACCTGCGCTCCCTCGCCGACCGCACCCCCAGCGGCCTCCTCGGCCACGTCGCCGTGCGCATCCCGTACGCCACCCGGCAGGGCAACCTCACCGTCCGCAGCTGGCTGCGCGCCCCGCACGCGGAGACGGTGGACCTGCGCCCCACGGACGACGCGCTGACCGTACGGGGACGGGTGTACGGCACCGAGCTGGCCCCCGGCGCCCACGCCGAGCTGCGGGCCCGGGACGGCGCCGACGGGAGCGGTGTGCGCCGGCTGGACGTGGAGGGGGAGCGGGCGGAGTTCGGCCTCACCGTCGCCTACGAGGGCCTCGCGCCCGGCGAGTGGGACCTGTGGCTGCGCCCCGCCGGCGACGCGGGCCCGGCTGTGCGCCTGGCGCGGCTGCTGGACGACGTCGCCGACAAGCAGCCGGTCTTCACGTACCCCCGCGCGGTCGTGCGCACCGCCCAGGGCACCCTGACGGCCGGGCCGTACTACACCCGGGACAACGACCTGTCCCTGTCGGTCGCCCCGCTGGAGTCCGCCGAGTAGCTCCGGCGGCCGGGGAGGTCCTGTGAACGGCGGGTGCGTTTCCTGTGCCGATGTCAGGCGCCACGTGCTCGGACGGCGAATACACGCACTCCCCGGGCGCGGTGAATGCCTTTCCCGTCCACTTATTCGAGGGGTGGCGGCGGCACGCGGAAATTCACCGCGGCCGCCCGCGAAAGGCGTAGGGGTACGTCCGTTCGTGTGACGCAGTTCCAGCAAAACACGGGCTGTGATCTTGTGACTGAAATGTGACCGTAGGTGCTTCCGTGATCCGAGTTACCGGTCGGGGCTTCCCCGGTCCCGGGGCAGGGCATAGCGTGGCGGTATGGCACCGATTCCGACACCACCGGCCGAGCCCCAGGACAGTCCGGACACGTATGTCGGCCTCGACTCCGGCGCCGCCGAGCGGCTGGCGCGGGAGCGGGGCTGGTCGACGGTGCGGTCCCTGGCACCGGGCACGGTGATCACGATGGAGTACCGCGTGGGCCGACTGAACTTCGAGGTGAAGGGCGGCCGCGTGTCCCGCGCCTGGAAAGGCTGACGGGCCCAGGCCGCCCCCCGGTCGCCGGGCCCGGCCCAAGGGCCGCTCAGCCGCCGGAGAGCGGGCGGGCGGCCGGGGTCGTGCCGCGCGGATGGCGGTCGGCGTGCGGGGGGCGGCGGCTGCCGGCCGGGGTGACCGGGGTGCGGTCCGAGCGGGCCGTGTGCGGGCCCGGCGCCAGATACACCGGGGCCCGGGTGCCGCGTGACGGAGTGACCGGCTCGCGGGCCGGGGTCTCCGCGGCGGGGTGGGTCGGGGTGAGGACCACCGGCGGGGCGACCGGCCGGCCTGCCGTGCGGGCGGGACGGGCCGCCCAGCGGTCGCGCAGGCCCAGGACCCAGGTCTCGGCCCGGGTGATCAGCGGCTCGAACCAGGGCAGCGCCAGCAGGATCAGCAGCCCCGCCGTCCAGCCGAGGACCACGTCGCTCAGCCAGTGCGTACCGAGGTAGACGGTGGACATCCCGACCCCGAGCGAGGTGACCGCGGAGATCGCGGACAGCCAGCGCCGGGCTCTGGGCGTCGAGGCCAGGTAGGCGAGGATGCCCCAGGTCACGACGGCGTTCGCGGTGTGACCGCTCGGAAATATATCGCCGCCGAGCCACATCTCGTTGGAGCCGATCGTGGTCGCGTAGTGCGGGCCGAGCCGGCCCATGCCGTACTTGGCGGCACCGACCGTGATGTTCAGCAGCAGCAGCGAGACGCCGAGCGCGAGCAGGGGGCGCAGGGTGTGCTGCCGCCAGGAGCGCCAGCCCAGCCAGGCCGCGACCATCACGGCGGTGGGGCCGCGCTGGCCGAGGACCACGTAGTAGTCGACGAAGGCGTGGATCTCCGGCCACTGCTGGTACGGCCGGAAGAACATGACCTGCCAGTCGAGCCGGACCAGCCACGAGGTGATCACCACGGCCCACACGATCGCGAGGTAGAACGCGAGGGTTCCGGCGAACAGCGCGAACCTGTGCCGGCTCATCTCCGGCACGTCCAGGAGGGCCGGTCGCTCCGGCTCCCGGTCCAGTCTCGCGAACACCCGGTCCAGACGGGTGAGCTTCCGTTCGGTACGCACCCAATCGACGTTACAGCGAGTGAGGAGTGATCCCCGCCGAATCAACGGCTTTGTGATGACGATGTGATGTGGGGTTCCTCTCAGGCGGGGCTTTATCTCCCCCTAATGCGTAAACGCGTCCGGCGGTGGACTTCAATTCCTTTGATCGGCCCGGTCGACGGTTTTATCGTGCTTATGAATTCGTTCACCGAATGCTGGTGCGGAATTGTCCCCGCGGACACCCGGCGGCCTCCCGGTGATCCCCGTCGGCGGGGTGGGCCGGAGCCGCTCAGGGGGGTCCGGAGCCGTTGAGCCAGAACGCCCCGTACAGCGCCGACACCACCGCGACCCCGCCCACGACCAGCGCCGACCGGGAGACGCGGGCCCCGGCCAGGGTCCGGGCGAGGGGCAGCAGCAGCGGGAAGGCGGGCATCAGCAGCCGCGGCTTCGAGCCGAAGTAGCTCGACGCGCACAGGGCGAGCGCCAGGACGATCCCCGTGTACACCAGCAGCGGCAGCGGCTGGCGCTGCCGTACGCCCACCGCGTAGAGCCCGATCAGCAGCGCGACGCCGACGATCAGGCCCACGCCCGCCAGGGCGCCCGGCACCGACGCGAACTTGTCGGCGACGAAGCGGGCGAAGGCGGCGCCCCCGTCGAAGCCGTTGCGCCAGCCCGCCTGGACGTCGAGATAGCCGAGCGGGCCGTCGCCGGTGCGGTGGCCGACCCACAGGACGTACCCGGCGGCGCCAAGGGGCGCGAGGAGGACTCCGAGCGCGCGCCGCGCGCCCTCGCCGGGGGCGCGGGGCACGCCGGGAGCGCCGTCCTGGACGGCCCCGCTCCCGGTTCGCGCGAATGCCGCAGTCCGCGGGTGTGCCGCGGTGCGGGCGTACGCCGTGTACGCGGCCACCCACACGGCCGCCGTCACCGCGAGTCCCACCGGGCGGGTCAGCCCGGCCGACGCGGCCAGCGTCCCCGCCGTCACCCAGCGGCCGGTCAGCACCGCGTACAGCGTCCAGGCGGCCAGCGCCGTGAACAGGGACTCGCTGTACGCCATCGACTGCACGATCCCGACCGGCAGCACGGCCCACAGCAGCACCGCGCACACGCCGACGCGGCGGTCGTACACGTGCTCCGCCACCGCGAAGATCCCCCAGGCCGCGGCGAGCGAGGCGACGAGGCTCACCACGAACCCGGCGTCCGCCGGCGACAGCGGGGACACCGCCGAGCCCAGCCGCTCCAGCCACGGCAGCAGCGGGAAGAACGCCAGGTCGGCGTGGACGTCGCCGTTGGGCAGCCGCACCTCGTAGCCGTATCCGGAGTCGGCGACCCTGGTGTACCAGAGGGAGTCCCAGCGGGCCGTCAGCAGCGTGTACGCGCTTCTGTCGCGTGCGGCGCTCCAGCCGGCCAGGACGAGCAGGCCCAGGGCGCGGACGGCGGCGAAGCCGAGGAGCGCGGGGGCGGCCCGGCCGAGCGCACGCGAGCGGCCCGCCGTGCGCGTCTCTAGATCGGTCACGGGCTCGATTATGTTCCGGGCCCGGTGACGGCCGGCCGGCCGGGGCGCGCGGGCCGCCCGGGACCGTGGCATACGCCATAGGAGTGACGCCGGCTGTGTGACGTCCGCCACATGTGCGGTGCTCGGTCTCGCGTACGCTGGCGAGCCACTCGCGATCCGAGGCACGGCCCGGGGACCTCCGCTCCTCCCCGGGCGAGCCGCAGGGGAGTCCCCACCCCGCGCGGCCCGCCGGACGCGAGGGAACTTCTGGGAGGTACGTACATGTCCGGGACGACCACGGCCGCCGCCACCGCGCCGCGCCGTCGGGCGGCCGGGGCCGGTGCAGACCGCTGGGTCGTCCTGGTCGTCCTCTGCGTCAGCCTGCTGCTCGTCGCCGTCGACGCCACCGTGCTCCACGTGGCGGTCCCCGCCGTCACCGAGGACCTGCGGCCCGGCGCCATCGAACTGCTCTGGATCGTCGACGTCTATCCGCTGGTCTGCGCCTCGCTGCTGATCCTGTTCGGCACCCTGGGCGACCGGGTCGGCCGCAGACGGGTCCTGCTGCTCGGGTACGCCCTGTTCGGCGTCGCCTCGGCGCTCGCGGCGCTCGCCGGGTCCGCCCAGATGCTGATCCTCGCCCGGGCGCTGCTCGGGGTCGGCGGCGCCATGATCATGCCGGCGACGCTGTCGATCCTGCGCCATGTCTTTCCCGACCGGCGGGAGCGGGCGCTGGCCATCGGCATCTGGAGCGCCGTGGCCGCGGTCGGCGCGGCGGCCGGGCCGCTGCTCGGCGGCTTCCTGCTCGAGCACTTCTGGTGGGGCTCGGTCTTCCTCGTCAACATCCCGCTGATGCTGGTCAGCCTTCCGGTGGGGCGGCTGCTGCTGCCCGAGTCGAAGGGCGACGGGCGCGGGCCCTGGGACGTGGCCGGCGCGCTGATGGCGGCGGCCGGGCTGTTCGGGATGGTGCTGGGCGTGAAGCGGCTGGGCGGCGGGGAGCCGGTGACGAGCCTGCTGACCGTGGTGCCGCTGGTGGCGGGCGCGGGGCTGCTGGCCGGCTTCGTACGGCGGCAGCGGCGGCGGACGTATCCGCTGGTGGACCTGCGGATGTTCCGGCGGCCGGCGTTCCGTACGTCGGTGGGGTGCATCGTGCTGGCGATGCTGGCGCTGGTGGGTCTGGAGCTGATCGCGGCGCAGTATCTGCAACTGGTGCTGGGGCTGTCCCCGCTCCAGACGGGGCTGCGGCTGCTGCCACTGACCTTCGCGGCGATGGCGGCGGGGCTGGCGGGGGCGCGGCTGCTGCGGCGGTTCGGGCCGCGGCGGACGGTGTGCGCGGGGTTCTGCGTGACGGCGCTGGCGGTGCTGCTGCTGACGGGGATGGGGCGCGCCGACAACTGCGGGCTGATGGTCGCCGGGTTCGTGCTGCTGGGCTTCGGGCTGGAGACGACGCTGTTCGGGGCGTACGAGTCGATGCTGAGCGAGGCGCCGGCGGAGCAGTCGGGCGGGGCGGCGGCGATCGGGGAGACGTCGTACCAGCTGGGGGCCGGGATCGGGATCGCGCTGCTCGGGAGCGTGATGAACGCGGCGTACGCGCCGGGGCTGGCGGCGGGTGTGCCCGGGGTTCCGGAGGCCGCGTCGGGGGCGGCGGGCCGGTCGCTGGGGGAGGCGTACGAGGTCGCCGGGGGGTTGGGCGGGGCTGCCGGGGCCGCTCTGCGGAGGGCGGCGGCGGAGGCCTTCGTGCACGGGCTGCACGTCACGTTGGTGGTGAGTGCGGGGCTGTTGCTGGCGGGGGCGTTGATGGCGTTGCGGCTGCCGAGGGTGATGCAGTGCGAGGGGTTGCCGGTGCCGGCGCCCAGGGACCCGGCGGACTCCCGCGTCCCGGTGTGACCGAGCGACGTCTCCCGCCCACGCCCGTTCGCCGTCGGCCGGAGGCGGGTCTTCGTCCGTGGGGGTGCCGCGCCGTCGGCGGCTGCGGGGTCGTGGGTGGGTGTCCTGGTGGACGTCCTGGGGCTCGCGTCGTAACGTCGGGGGCACGGATAACTAGCGGTGATAGTTTTATGTGCCCCGGAGGGTTCCTCATGGCCTCGTCCCCCAAGCTGCCCGCGTTCGACCCCGCCGATCCCCTCGGCATCGACGACCTGCTCGAACCGGAGGACCTGGCGGTCCGGGACACCGTGCGGGGCTGGGCCGCCGACCGCGTCCTGCCGCACATCGCGGAGTGGTACGAGAAGGGCGAGCTGCCCGGCATCGAGGAGCTCGCCCGCGAACTCGGCGCCATCGGCGCGCTCGGCATGTCGCTGGAGGGCTACGGCTGCGCGGGCGCGAGCGCCGTCCAGTACGGGCTCGCCTGCCTGGAGCTGGAGGCCGCCGACTCCGGCATCCGCTCCTTGGTCTCCGTGCAGGGCTCCCTCGCCATGTACGCGATCCACCGCTTCGGCAGCGAGGAGCAGAAGCAGGCGTGGCTGCCGCGCATGGCCGCCGGTGAGGTCATCGGCTGCTTCGGGCTGACCGAGCCCGACCACGGCTCCGACCCGGCCACCATGCGCACCCGGGCCAAGCGCGACGCCGGCGGCGACTGGGTGCTGAGCGGGCGCAAGATGTGGATCACCAACGGGTCGGTGGCCGGCGTCGCCGTCGTGTGGGCGCAGACGGAGGAGGGGATCAGGGGGTTCGTGGTGCCCACGGACACCGCCGGTTTCTCCGCCCCCGAGATCAAACACAAGTGGTCGCTGCGGGCCAGCGTCACCAGCGAGCTGGTCCTGGACGACGTACGGCTGCCCGCCGACGCCGTACTGCCGGAGGCGACCGGGCTGCGCGGACCGCTGAGCTGTCTGTCGCACGCGCGGTACGGCATCGTCTGGGGGGCGATGGGCGCGGCCCGCAGCTCCTTCGAGGCGGCCGTGGAGTACGCGAAGTCGCGGGAGCAGTTCGGGCGGCCCATCGGAGGGTTCCAGCTGACCCAGGCCAAGCTCGCCGACATGGCGGTCGAACTGCACAAGGGGATCCTGCTCGCCCATCACCTCGGGCGGCGCATGGACGCCGGCCGCCTGCGTCCCGAGCAGGTCAGCTTCGGCAAGCTCAACAACGTGCGCGAGGCCATCGACATCTGCCGTACGGCCCGGACGATCCTCGGCGCCAACGGGATCTCCCTCGAATACCCCGTGATGCGGCATGCGACGAACCTGGAGTCGGTGCTCACCTACGAGGGCACCGTCGAGATGCACCAACTGGTGCTGGGGAAGGCGCTCACCGGGCTCGACGCCTTCCGGTAGAGACACCCCCCGGGAACCCCGGGAGAGCGGGGGAGTGGTGCGGGGCCGTATGCGCGGCCCCGCCTCAGCTCTGGTTGAAGAAACCGTCGGAACGGTGCGCGGCGGGCTCGCCGCTGATGACCTGGGTGTCGGCCGGGCTCAGCAGGAACACCCGGGTGGAGACCCGCTCGATGGAACCGCGCAGCCCGAAGATCAGACCGGCCGCGAAGTCCACCACGCGCTTGGCGTCGCCGGCCTCCATCGCCGTCAGGTTCATGATGACCGGGACCCCCTCCCGGAACAGTTCGCCGATGGCACGCGCGTCCCGGAAGCTGTCCGGGGTGACCGTGCCGATGCGGCGGCCCTTCTCCTCGGCCACGTCCGTGGCCACCTTCACCCGGGGGTCCGTGACCCAGGCGTCCCGGGACTCGGGGCCCTCGGAGTAGTCGTCGTCGTAATAGCGCTCGTCATCGTTGTCGTCGACGAGGCCGAGCCACGCACTCGCCTTGCGTACCGATCCCATGGACGCCTCCTCTCACAGCGGTCTTTCGTGCTTCCGCATCCCTATGGTCATCCATGATGCGGACGTCGCGCCAAGTGGATAGACGCCGCCCGGGGGGTTTGTGACGGTACTGGTGCACAGCGGATCCGTCGAGAGTCCTTGTGTCCCAAGGGTCGTTTCC
This sequence comes from Streptomyces sp. cmx-10-19, assembly GCA_049998335.1. GTDB lineage: Bacteria > Actinomycetota > Actinomycetes > Streptomycetales > Streptomycetaceae > Streptomyces. The sequence goes on along the minus strand of JAEBFB010000013.1, from coordinate 194,185 downwards.
CAAACGGATGCTGACCGTGAGTGAAATATGATTCTTCCCGGCGGACGGGTGAGACAAGGGGCGTACGGGTGAACCCCTCGGCGATACGATGCCGCAGCTCAGCGTTGTACGCACCACGGGGGGACAACGTGTTCGGAATCGTCAGGCCGTGCCGGCACCGGCTCGGGGAGCGCCTCACGAACCAGTGGATGGCGCATCTGTGCGGGTTGTGTCTCGCCCTGCGCAAGGACCACGGACAGTTCGCGCGCATCGTGACGAACTATGACGGACTGCTCATATCGGTCTTGACGGAGGCTCAGTCCGTAAAGGGCGGCGCCGGGGCCGGCCGGCGTACGGCCGGACCGTGCCCGCTGCGTGGAATGCGCACCGCCTCCGTCGCGCACGGTGAGGGCGCCCGGCTCGCGGCCGCCGTCTCCCTGGTGCTGGCCTCGGCCAAGGTCCGCGACCATGTCGCCGACGGCGACGGGCTGCTGGCCCGCCGCCCGGTCGCCCGCGCCGCCCGCAAGGTCGCCGCGGGCTGGGACGCGGCCGGTGCCCGCGGTGGCGGCGCCGTCGGCTTCGACACCGCCGTCCTGGTCGACGCCGTGGACCGGCAGGGCGGCATCGAGGCGCTCGCCGGGCCGGGCACGCCGCTGCTCACCGTCACCGAGCCGACCGAGACCGCGACCGCCGCCGCCTTCGCGCACACGGCCCACCTCGCCGGCCGGCCGCGGAACGCGGCGCCGCTCGCCGAGGCCGGGCGCCTCTTCGGCCGGCTCGCCCATCTCCTGGACGCCGTGGAGGACCGGGAGGCCGACGCCGCGTCGGGCGCCTGGAACCCGCTCACCGCCACCGGGACCCCGCTCACCGAGGCCCGGCGGCTCGCGGACGACGCCGTGCACGGGGTGCGGCTCGCCCTGCGCGAGGCCGAGTTCGGCGACGGGCACCTGGTGCACCGGCTGCTCGTGCACGAGCTGGGCGACTCCGTCGACCGCGCCTTCGGCACCCCCTCCTGCGCGCACGGCAGCCATCCGTACGGCCCGCCCGGCGCCCCGGCCGGTCCCGGGGCGCCGGTGCCTCCCGAGCCGCCCCACCGCGAGCGGCGCGGGCTGCTCGCGGGCTGTGCCGTGTGGGTGGGGCTGGCCTGCACGTGCCAGATGTGCTGCGGCACGTTCGAGGACCCCTGGAGCAGACAGCGCCGGGAAGGGCTCTTCCGGAACTGCGGTGACTGCTGCGACTGCTGCGGCAACTGCGGTGACGCGTGCTGCTGTTGCGGCGACGGCTGCGACTGCGGGTGCGACTGCTGAGAGGCCGCCGGCCCTCGAGGCGCCGTCAGTCCTTCAGTTCCGGCGGTGAGATCTCGGACCTGTCGATCGCGGACTCGGTCGTACCCCACTTCTTCAGGATCCTGTCGTACGTCCCGTCGGCGATCAGGCCGTTGACCGCGGTCCGGAGAGCGGGCGCCAGCTTGGAGCCCTTCTTCAGGGCGAAGCCGACGTCCAGGCGGTGGAACTCGTTGAGGAACTTCACGCCCTCCTGGTGGGCGACCGCGTACCGCAGGCCGTTGATGGTGGACATCAGGACGTCGCTGCGGCCCTGCTGGAGCGAGCCCCACAGGGCGCCCTGCTCGCTGTAGGTCTGCACGGTGTACGCCTTCTCGCCGGCGTCCGCGCACACGTGCCGGTTCTCCTCCAGGGTCGCCTCGAAGGTGGTGCCGGCGCCGGTCGCCACCTTCAGGCCGCACAGCTGCTTCAGGTCGGTGATCTCGGACAGGTCGCTGTCCTCGGCGGCGGCGAAGCCCTGGCCGTCGTTGATGTACGTGACGAAGTCGATGGTCTTGCGGCGTTCGTCGGTCACCCCGAAGTTGCTGGCGCCGAGGTCGTACTTGCCGCTGTCCAGGGCCGGGAGGATCGCCTCGAAGGACGCCTTCTCGGTCTTGAGCCTGATGCCGAGCGCCTTGGCGACGGCGTTCGCGAAGTCCACGTCCTGGCCGGTCAGCGTCTTGCCGTCGGGCAGGAAGCTGACGCCGGGCGGGGTGCCGTAGACGCTGACCGCGAGGGTCAGTTCCCCGGAGCCGGGCGGCAGCAGTCTCACCGCGGCCGCGTTCTTCTTCACCCCCGAGACGACGTCGGTGGTGGGGATCGCGTCGGAGCCGGCCACCGCGCCGGCGGTGTCCGTGGACGGGTCGCCGTCACCGCACGCGGTCAGCAGCAGGGCCGCCGAGGCGAGCACGGCGAACGGGGCGAACAGTCTATTTCGGGCACGCGTGGGCGTACGCATGGTGAGTCGTCTCCTGAGAGCGTGAAAAAGACAAGGGGGACGCGAGGGGAGGGGTGCGCGTGTGAAGGCGGGGAAAGGCGCTGAAGACGGGGAGGACCCGGGGGCTCCGACGGCGTCAGGCAGCCGGGGCGGGCGGGGTCAGGGCATGCAGGGCGGTCGGCTCAACAGGAACAGGACCACACTCGACCGAAGTCGATGTGGGAGCGCGTGACCAGCCACTGCTGTGGATGCATGGGCCAAGTGGAACAGGCATCCGGTTCCGCGTCAACGAGACGAGATCTCCGGCTCACAGTGTGGACGGTCTTGACAGCGGACCGAAACCTCCCCGTACTCTCGGCGGACGGCCCTGCTGAGGGGCTCGGCCGTGTGAAGGCGTCACCCACCGTGTCCGACTGACTCGATGTCACGGAGCCTTCACATGTCCTCCGACACCCTCGCGCAGTCCGCCGCCGCCCCGGACACCCCGGACGAGGCGGACCTCCCGCGCATCGTCCCGCAGCGCCGCCTCGGCCAGTGGACGGCCGCCGTCGCCGTCCTGGTCCTGCTCGGCCTCTCCGTCAGCTCCGTGCTGCGCAACGACGCCTTCCAATGGGACGTCGTCGCCGACCACTTCACCTCCGACGCCGTCCTGCGCGGCCTGTGGCTCACCCTGTGGCTGACCGCCGTCGTCATGGTCCTCGGCTTCGCGCTCGGCACCCTGCTCGCCGCGTTCCGGCTCTCCGCCAACCCCGTACTGCGCGCGGTGAGCTGGGGCTACGTGTGGCTCTTCCGGTCCATCCCGATCCTGGTGCAGCTGCTGCTGTGGTTCAACATCGGCGCCCTGTACCCGCAGGTCTTCGGCGTCAGGACCGTCGACCTGCTCGGACCGGTCACCGTCGCCGTCATCGGCCTCACCCTGCACGAGGCCGCCTACGCCGCCGAGGTCGTGCGCGGCGGCATCCTCTCCGTGGACCGCGGCCAGATCGAGGCCGCCCAGGCGCTCGGACTCAGCCGGTGGCGCCGCTGGCGGCGGATCGTCCTCCCGCAGGCCATGCGCTCCATCGTCCCGCCGGCCGGGAACATGCTGATCGGCACCCTCAAGGGCACCTCCATCGTCAGCGTCATCGCCGTGCAGGACCTGCTCTACTCCGTCCAGCTCGTCTACCACCGCACCTACCAGGTCATCCCGCTGCTGATGGTGGCCACCGTCTGGTACACCGTCGTCACCTCGCTGCTGGGCGTCGGCCAGTACTACGTCGAGAAGCGCTTCGCGCGCGGTACGGAGCGCACCCGATGAGCCGTCCCTCGCTCGTGATCGTCGGCGCCGGGCCCCGCGGTACCGGACTGCTGGAGCGCCTCGCCGCCAACGCCCCCGAGCTGTACGACGGTTCCGGCCTCGACATCCACCTCGTCGACCCGCACCCGCCGGGCGCCGGACGCATCTGGCGCGCCGAGCAGTCGCCGCTGCTGTGGATGAACTCGCACGCAGAGGACGTCACGATGTTCACCGACGAGACGGTCGAGATGGCCGGGCCCGTGCGGCCGGGACCCACCCTGCACGAGTGGGCGAAGCTCGACGGCGCCACCTTCGCCGACCGCCAGTCCCAGGGCGCCTACCTGCGCTGGGTCCACCAGCGGGCCGTGGCCGCCCTGCCCCCCGACGTCGTCGTCCACCACCACGCGCGCCGCGCGACCCGCGTCGAGGGCGCGGACGGGGAACGGCAGCGGGTCTGGCTGGAGGGCCGGGAGCAGCCCCTGCACGCCGACCTCGTCGTCCTCACCCTCGGCCACCTCGACGCCGAACCCGACCAGGAACAGCGGGAGTTGACGGCATACGCCCACGCCCACGGGCTGGTCCACCTGCCGCCGGACTTCACCGCCGACAGCGACCTGAGCGCGCTGCGCCCCGGCGAACCGGTGCTCGTGCGCGGCTTCGGACTGGCCTTCGTCGACCTGATGGTGCTGCTGACCGAGGGCCGCGGCGGCCGGTACGAGGGCGACACCTACCTCCCCTCCGGCCGGGAGCCGGTGCTGTACGTCGGGTCGCGGCGCGGAGTGCCGTACCACGCGAAGATCGGCTACGACTGGAGCGGCGACCGGCCCCCGCTGCCGAGGTTCTTCGGGCCCGCCGAGACCGGGGAACTCCTCGCCCGGCCGGGGGGCTTCGACTTCCGGCGGGACGTGTGGCCGCTGGTCGAGAAGGAACTCGGGTTCGCCCACTACCACCGCCTGTTCACCGCCCACCCCGACCGGGTGCGGACCGGCTGGACCGACTTCGAGGCCAAGTACGCCGTCGCCGGACCGGACGAGCGGGACGTCCTCGTCGCCGACGCCGTGCCCGACCCCGCCGACCGGCTCGACCTCGCCGCCCTCGACCGCCCCCTGGACGGCGTGCGGTACGACTCGCACGACGCCTTCCAGGACGGGCTGCGCCGGTACGTCGAGGACGACCTGCGGCGCCGCCACGACCCGGCGCACAGCCCCGACCTGGCCGTCTTCCTCGCCCTGCTCTCCGTGTACGGGCAGCTCGTCCGGCTCGGCGACATCGGCGGCTGGTGGCACGGCTTCTTCAGCTACCTCGCCTCCGGCCCGCCCGGACCCCGGCTGCGGCAACTGCTCGCGCTGTCCCGGGCCGGCGTGGTGCGCTTCCTGGGCGCCGACATGACGGTCACCGCCGAGGACGGGGTGTTCCGGGCCTCCGGCGCCACCGTGCCGGGCCACACCGTCGAGTCCCGGGCGCTGGTCGAGGCGCGGCTGCCGCACCCCACCGTCGAGCGCAGCCGCGACCCGCTGCTGCGCGCGCTGCACGCCGAGGGCGTCGCCACCACCCCCGACGGACTGCTCGCCGTGGACCGCGCCGACGGCCGGGTGCTGGACCGGGACGGGCGGCCGCACCCCCGGCGGTTCGCGCTCGGACCGCACACCGACGCGCGCGGCTCGGGCGCCTTCACCCGGCCCCGCACCGGCGGCGTCGCCTTCCGGCAGAACGACGCCACCGCGCGGGCGCTGCTGACCTTCCTGCGGACACCTTCCGGCCCCACCGCGGCCGAGGACCGCCCCCGACCCGAGGAGACCCCGCGATGACCGTCATGGTCGACATCCGGTCCGTGCACAAGAGCTTCGGCCCGCTGGAGGTGCTCAAGGGCATCGACCTCACCGTGCGCACCGGCGAGGTGACCGTCGTCCTCGGGCCCTCCGGTTCCGGCAAGTCCACACTGCTGCGCACCGTCAACCACCTGGAGAAGGTGGACCAGGGCGTCATCAGCGTCGACGGCGACCTCATCGGCTACCGGCGCACCGGCGACCGGCTGCGCGAACTGCCCGAGCGCGCGGTGCTCAGGCAGCGCACCCGGATCGGCTTCGTCTTCCAGAACTTCCACCTCTTCCCGCACCTGACCGTGCTGGAGAACATCACCGAGGCCCCGGTCTCCGCGCTGAAGCGCCCGCGCAAGGAGGCGGTCGAGGCGGCCGGCCGGCTGCTGGAGCGGGTGGGGCTCTCCGACAAGGCCGGCGCCTACCCCCGGCACCTGTCCGGCGGCCAGCAGCAGCGGGTGGCCATCGCGCGGGCACTCGCGCTGGAGCCCAGGCTGCTGCTCTTCGACGAGCCGACCTCCGCGCTCGACCCCGAACTGGTCGGCGAGGTCCTCGACGTCATCAAGGACCTGGCCCGGCAGGGCACCACCATGATCGTCGTCACGCACGAGATCGGCTTCGCCCGCGAGGTCGCCGACACCGTGGTCTTCATGGACGACGGGCGGATCGTCGAACAGGGCCCGCCCGGCGACGTACTGGACCGGCCGCGGCACGAGCGCACCCGGGCGTTCCTCTCCAAGGTCCTCTGAGCCCGTCGCCCTCCGCCCGCCCTTCAGAAAGGGACACCCCCCATGACCTCCTCCCACGGCCGGCGGCGGCTGCACCTGGCCGCCGCCCTCGACCGGCGGTCGGTGTACGACGCCGGCGAGTACGTGGCGGCCGCACAGCTCGCCGAACGCGGCGCGCTCGACTTCGTGACCCTGGGCGACGGCTCCGCCCGCCCCGGCCCCGACGCGTTCGCCGTGCTGTCCCGGGTGGCGGCCGCCACCCGGCGTATCGGCCTGGTCCCCGCCGTGGCCACCACCCCCACCGAGCCCTTCCACGTCCAGGACGCCGTGGACACCCTCGACCGGGTCAGCGGTGGCCGGGCCGGCCGGCGCGTCGACGTGTCCGCCGCCGAGGACCCCTCCGGCGTGCCTAGGCCCCCGCAGGGCCACCCGGTGTACATCGCCGACGCCACCGCGGAGCCCGCTCGCGCGGTCGCGGCCCGGTACGCCGACGTGGCCCTCGTCCGTACCGCGCGTCCCGCCGAGGCCGCCGGGATACGGGCCGAACTGCGGGAGTCCGCCGCCGCGCACGGCCGGGACCCGGACGGGCTGCGGGTCCTCGCCGCCCTCGACGTCGACCTCGCCGACGGCGAGTACGCCGCCGCCCCCGGCCACGGCGGCGGCGGACCCCGGTCCACCCCGCGCGGCCCGCTGTACCGGGGTGGCCCCGTCGACCTCGCCGCACTGATCGCCTCCTGGCACCGGGACGGCACCGTCGACGGCTTCCACCTCACGCCCGCCGAGCCGCACCGCGACCTGGAGCGGCTCGTCAACGGCACCGTGTCCCTGCTCCAGCACCGGGGCCTGTTCCGCACTTTTTATCCGGGCAGCACCCTCCGGGAGCACCTGGGTCTCGCCCGGCCCACCCACCGCTACGCCGCGACCGGGAGGACGCCATGACCGTACGAGGGAGCCGCCCCGCGTTCCCGCCCCGGTCCCGCCGACCTGGTGTGGAAGGGTTGATCGCATGACGACGGACGCATCCGACGCGTGGGAGCGGTGGCACGAACAGCGCGTCAGCACGGTCTCGGCGCCTTACGGGCCGCTCTCGCTCACCGGCACGCACTGGCTGGCGGACCATCCGGAGGGGCAACTTCCGGACATCCCCGGGCGGTGGACGACGGACGGCGACGCCGTGCGGCTCACCGCCGCCGAGGTCGACGGGCTCACCGTGGACGGGCGGCCCCTCGACGGCGAGGTAGGGCTCACCGCCGACTCCGGGCCCGTGGACGCGGCCCGCGTGGCCCTCGGCGAGCGCCGCCTGGTCGTCCTGGTCCGCGAGGGCCTGTGGGGCGTACGCGACTACGACCCGGCGGCCTGGACCCGGCGGGCCTTCCGGGGCATCGCCGCAACGCCCTACGACCCGCGCTGGTCGGTGCCGGGGCGGTTCACGCCGTACGCGTCCGGGCGGCGCAGTGTGCGGGTGGAGAACGCGGACGGCCGGGAACGCGGGCTCGCCCTCGGCGGGGAGCTGGCCTTCACCCTGGACGGACGGGAGCACACCCTCCAGGTGGGCGTCGAGGCCGACGGCTCGCTGTGGGCGGTCTTCGCCGACGCCACCAGCGGGAGCACCAGTTACCGCTTCCGGTTCCTGCGCCCGGCCGCGCCGGACGCCGAGGGCCGTACGACGGTCGACCTCAACCGCGCGCTGCTGCCGCCGTGCGCGTTCGCCGACCACTTCGTCTGCCCCTTCCCGCCGCCGGGCAACACCCTGGACGTGCGGGTCGAGGCGGGGGAGCGGGAACTGCGGCGGTAGCGGGCGGGAAGAGGCGGCGGGGTCGGTGAAGGGGGTCCGGTGAACGGCGGGTCGGCAGGGGCGGTTCGGTAAAGGCGGGTCAAAAGCCGACGGCCGAAAGGCACTCTTGCGCCGACCGGTCGTTCGGCCGAATACTCCAACCTCAGCGCTTGTCAGGGGCACGACGTATCCGGAACCCGGAGGTCCGCCCCTGGCCGCGCCTCACGGGCCCCACCCCACACGAGGGGCCCCCGACTTCCCCCGTGGAGGAACGAAAAGTGAGGATCAAGCGCACCACCCCCCGCAGCGGCATCACGAGACGGACTCGGCTGATCGCCGTATCCACCGGACTCGTGGCCGCGGCCGCCATCGCGATCCCCAGCGCGACCGCGGCACCCACCCCGGCCGCCTTCAGCGCCGCCGAGCTGAACAGCGCGAGCGGCGCCGTGCTCCAGGCCGACGTCCCGGGCACCGCCTGGGCCGTCGACAGCGCGACCGGCCGGGTCGTCGTCACCGCCGACAGCACGGTCTCCCAGGCCGAGATCGCGAAGATCAAGGAGCAGGCCGGCGACCAGGCGGGCGCGCTCACGATCAAGCGCACCCCCGGCACCTTCAGCAAGCTCATCCAGGGCGGCGACGCCATCTACGCCACCAGCTGGCGCTGCTCCCTCGGCTTCAACGTCCGGGCGAGCAACGGCACCGAGTACTTCCTGACCGCCGGTCACTGCACCGACGGCGCCGGCGCCTGGCGCTCCAGCTCCGGCGGCACCGTCATCGGCCAGACGACGGGCTCCAGCTTCCCGGGCAACGACTACGGCATCGTGCAGTACACGGGGTCGGTCTCCCGTCCCGGCACCGCCAACGGCGTGGACATCACCCGCGCGGCCACCCCGAGCGTGGGCACCACCGTCATCCGTGACGGCTCCACCACCGGCACCCACAGCGGCCGGGTCACCGCGCTGAACGCCACGGTCAACTACGGCGGCGGCGACGTCGTCTCCGGGCTGATCCAGACCACGGTCTGCGCGGAGCCCGGCGACTCCGGCGGCTCGCTCTACGGCAGCAACGGCACCGCCTACGGCCTGACCTCTGGCGGCAGCGGCGACTGCTCCTCCGGCGGCACGACCTTCTTCCAGCCGGTCACCGAGGCCCTGAGCGCCTACGGCGTCAGCGTCTACTAGGGGTGTCGTCGGGATCAGGTCGGCCTTGAGCGCCGGTGGTTCTCGGCCGGCCCGAGCGGGGTCCGGTGCGTGCGGCTGCAAGGCGGAGGAGGGCGACGGGGCGGAGCCCTGGCAGCCGACGGCAACGCGGCAGATGTGCGTGCCAGGGCCCGCGACGCCGGCAAGATCCAGACGACACCCCCTGGGCCGCCCCGCCGCGTCCTCCGGGACCAGGCACCCGCGACCCGTCGAGCCCCCGCGCGCCCTCCGGCGTGCGGGGGCTTCCGCATGCCCGATGTCCGCTGGTGCGTCCGGCGCACCGTTCCCGCGGAGAGGGACATGAGCGGTGAAGGTCGTGTGACCGCGCTGAAGTTGTCGTGCGCACGTCCTTCAGTCTCGCTTGTGTGCGGGCCGCCGCATCGGAAGAGTGAGCGCTCGCCAACCAGCCTTCCGGCCCGTGAGGTCCCCACAACCTCCGGGCCGCCCCCCCACAGGAGGACGTGAGTTGAAGCACCGACGCATACCCGGGCGGCGGGCCGCGGTGATCGGCGCGGGAATCACCGCGCTGGTCGCCACGGGAGTCACCTTCCAGAGTGCGAACGCCAGCGAGAGCGCGGAGACCGCCGCACCGGAGACCCTGTCGGTCACCGCGGCCGGCAGACTCGCCTCCACGCTGCTCGGCGACCTCGGCGCCGACGCGGCCGGCACGTACTACGACGCGCGGGCCAAGAGCCTCGTCGTCAACGTGCTGGACGAGAGCGCCGCGCGGGCCGTCGAGGCGGCCGGCGCCCAGGCGAGAGTGGTCGAGAACTCCCTCGCCGACCTCAAGAGCGCCCGCACCACCCTCACCGAGGACGCCACCATCCCGGGCACCTCCTGGGCGACCGACCCGACCACCAACAAGGTCGTCGTCACCGCCGACCGCACGGTCTCCAAGGCCGAACTGGCCAAGCTGACCGAGGTGGTCGACGGGCTGGGCGCCAGGGCCGAACTCAAGCGGACGCAGGGCGAGTACAAGCCCTTCGCCGCGGGCGGCGACGCCATCACCGGAGGCGGCGGGCGCTGCTCGCTCGGCTTCAACGTGACCAAGGGCGGCGAGCCGTACTTCATCACCGCCGGCCACTGCACCGAGTCCATCTCGACCTGGTCGGACTCCTCCGGGAACGTCATCGGCCAGAACGAGGCGTCCAGCTTCCCGGACAACGACTACGGCCTGGTCAAGTACACCGCCGGCGTGCCCCACCCGAGCGAGGTGAACCTCTACAACGGCTCCTCCCAGCCCATCTCGGGCGCCGCCGAGGCCACCGTCGGCATGCAGGTCACCCGCAGCGGCTCCACCACCCAGGTGCACCACGGCACGGTGACCGGCCTCGACGCCACCGTGAACTACGGCAACGGCGACATCGTCAACGGCCTGATCCAGACCGACGTCTGCGCCGAGCCCGGCGACAGCGGCGGCCCGCTCTTCTCGGGCGACCAGGCCGTCGGCCTCACCTCCGGCGGCAGCGGCGACTGCTCCGCGGGCGGCGAGACCTTCTTCCAGCCGGTGACGGAGGTCCTGTCGGCCACCGGGACGCAGATCGGCTGAGCACCCGCCTTCCGTGAAGTCCCGCCCCGCGCGCGAGGGGCGGGACTTCCGCGTGCCCGGGCGGGACCACCGTGTCCGGGGCGGGACTTCCGCGTGTGCGCGTACGGCGCTCAGCCGGCCCGCGTGGGCAGCTCCGGCTCCTGCCGACGGGGTCGCAGCGCGGCCGCCAGCAGTGCGATCACCGTCCCCGCGACCGCCCGCGCTCACAGCACCAGCAGGGAGAGGGTCTGGTCGTTGCCCTTGAAGTACGCGACCGAGCGGGCCGCCCACGTGCCCGCGCCCGGCGGCAGGGCCGGGCCGATCGCCTTCCAGAACGGCGGCAGCATCGGCAGCGGGAAGGCGCCGCCCGCGCTCGGGTTGCCCGCGATCACCACCAGCAGGATCGCCAGCCCGATGCCGACGACCCCGAAGACGCCCTGGAGGGCGAGCGTGGCGGCGCCCACCGCGAAGGTGATCAGCGCGCCGAGCCCCCACAGGTCCACCACGGAACCGGGGAGCGCGCCCAGGATCGGCCCGATGATCACCGCGCCGCCGAGCCCGCCGGCGATCGCGACCAGCGCCATCACGATCAGCCGGATCGCCGCGCGGCGCGGGTTGGCGGGCCGGGCCCCGGTGCTGATCGCCAGGATCGAGGCGCACAGGTAGCCGCCGACGCACCAGCCGACGACCAGGTAGAAGGACGACAGTCCGTCGAAGTCGTGGCGTGGGGCCGGGGCCACGTCGACGACCCGCACCGCCCGCCCCTCGGCCTGGTCGGCCCTGCCGAGGATGCCCTCCAGGGTGGTGGCGAGGACGGTGCCGCCGCCGGAGGCGACCAGCAGGGTGTCCGTGCGGCTCTCGGGGTCCACGACCAGGGCGCCGTCGGTCTCCCGGTCCATGATCTGCCGCCGGGCGCTCGCCGCGTCGGGCACCGGCCGCGGGTCCAGCGGCGACCCGGGCAGCCGTTCCAGCCGGGCCACCGCCTGCCCGGCCGCTCCCTGGGGGGCGACGACGCCGAAGGGCACGTCCTTCGGCCGGGGGTCGTGCAGCGCCCCCACGTAGGAGGCGATGAACAGCAGCTGGAGCGCGAGCACCCCGAGGACGAGCAGGGTGGCCCGCGGGGTGACGGCGTCCCTCGCCTCCCCGAGGAAGGAGCCCTTCCGCGTGCTGGTGACCGGGGTGTGCGACACAGCCCCCACGGTCCGGGCCGACGGGTGTTTGCGCAGGTGGGGCCGGGCTGAACGGATGTCGTACACGCATTCGAAATTTGGTCTATGGTGGGGGTGAGCAGTAGGGAACAGACGTTCGATAAGCCGTCGGTTCATGAGATCGGGAGGTGCGTGTGCCGGGTTTCACGCATCTGCACACCGTCTCCGGGTTCTCCGCCCGCTACGGCGCCTCCCACCCGGAGCGGCTGGCCGAGCGGGCCGCCGAACGGGGCATGGACGCCCTCACCCTCACCGACCGCGACACCCTCGCCGGCACCGTCCGCTTCGCCAAGGCCTGCGCGAAGGCGGGCGTCCGGCCGCTGTTCGGTACCGAGCTGGCGGTCGCCGCCCCCGAGCCCGCGACCGGCCGCACGGACACCTCCGTACGCCGGGACCGGCGCCGCGCCCCGGTGCGCGGCGGCGCCTTCGTCGACGAGTCCGCCCCCCGCGTGACCTTCCTCGCCCGCGACGGCGCCCGCGGCTGGGCCGACCTGTGCCGCCTCGTCTCCGCCGCCCACACCTCCGCGGGCCTCCCCCTGCTGACCTGGCCCGACAACCACGCCGACGGCCTGACCGTCCTGCTCGGCCCCGACTCCGACGTGGGCCGCGCCCTCGCCGCCGGCCGCCCCGACCGCGCGGCCAGGCTCCTCACCCCCTGGCGGGAGGTCTACGGCGACGCCCTGCGCCTGGAGGCCGTCTGGCACGGCCGCGAGGGCACCGGCCCCGGCTCCCTGCGCCTGGCCGCCCGCACCGTCGGCTTCGCCGCCGAACAGCGGGTGCGCCCGGTGCTCACCAACGCCGTCCGCTACGCCGACCCCGGCCAGGGCCAGGTCGCCGACGTCCTGGACGCCGCCCGCCGCCTCGTCCCGGTCCACGCCACCGGGCAGCCGGACTCCGGCGAGGCATGGCTCAAGGACGCCGGCGCCATGCGGCACGCCGCCGAGCGGATCGTCGAGTCCGCGGGCTTCCGGCGCGAGGCCGCCCACGCCCTGCTGGAGCAGACACGGGCCACGGCCGCCGCGTGCCTGGTCGACCCCGATGACGACCTCGGCATGGGCGCCGTCCACTTCCCCGAACCGCACCTCGTCGGCGCCGGCCGCCGCACCGCCCAGCGGGCGCTCGCCTCCCGGGCGGCGGCGGGCATGGTGCGGCGCGGCTACGACCGGCGCCGGGGCCACCGGGAGTACTGGGAGCGGATGCACCGCGAGCTGGACATCATCGCCCACCACGGCTTCGCCTCCTACTTTCTCACCGTCGCCCAGGTCGTGGACGACGTGCGGCACATGGGCATCCGGGTCGCCGCGCGCGGCTCCGGCGCGGGTTCGCTCGTCAACCACCTCCTCGGCATCGCACACGCCGACCCGGTCGAGCACGGGCTGCTGATGGAGCGGTTCCTGTCCAAGGAGCGGGTGGTGCTGCCCGACATCGACATCGACGTGGAGTCCGCGCGGCGCCTGGAGGTCTACCGCGCGATCATCGGCCGGTTCGGCACCGAGCGGGTCGCCACGGTCGCCATGCCGGAGACGTACCGGGTGCGGCACGCCGTGCGCGACGTGGGCGCCGCCCTGTCGATGGACCCCGCCGAGATCGACCGCGTCGCCAAGTCCTTCCCGCACATCCGCGCCCGCGACGCCCGCGCGGCGCTCGCGGAGCTGCCCGAGCTGAGGGAGCTGGCGGGGGAGCGGGAGCGGTACGGGAAGCTCTGGGAGCTGGTCGAGGCCCTCGACGCCCTCCCGCGCGGCGTCGCCATGCACCCCTGCGGCGTCCTGCTGTCCGACGCCTCCCTGCTCTCCCGTACGCCGGTGATGCCGACCAGCGGCGAGGGCCTGCCGATGGCGCAGTTCGACAAGGACGACGTGGAGGACCTCGGGCTGCTCAAGCTGGACGTGCTCGGCGTGCGCATGCAGTCGGCGATGGCCCACGCGGTGGCCGAGGTGAAACGGGTCACGGGCACCGAGGTCGACCTGGACGCGATTCCGGAGGGCGACCCGGCGGCGTACCGGCTGATCCGGTCCACCGAGACGCTGGGCTGCTTCCAGATCGAGTCGCCGGGCCAGCGGGACCTGGTGGGCAGGCTCCAGCCGGCCGACTTCCACGACCTCGTCGTCGACATCTCGCTCTTCCGGCCCGGTCCGGTCGCCGCCGACATGGTGCGGCCGTTCATCGAGGCCCGGCACGGACGGGCGCCGGTGCGCTACCCGCACGACGACCTGGCGGAGCCGCTGGCGGGGACGTACGGGGTCGTCGTCTTCCACGAGCAGGTCATCGACATCGTCGCGATCATGACCGGCTGCGGGCGCGGCGAGGCGGACCGGGTGCGGCGCGGACTGTCCGACCCGGAGTCGCAGGGGCGGATCAAGGTGTGGTTCGCCCAGCACGCGACGGCTCGCGGCTACGACGCGGAAACGATTCAGCGCACCTGGGAGATCGTCGAGGCCTTCGGGTCCTACGGCTTCTGCAAGGCGCACGCCGTCGCCTTCGCGGTGCCCACCTACCAGTCGGCGTGGCTGAAGGCCCACCATCCGGCCGCCTTCTACGCCGGGCTGCTCACGCACGACCCCGGCATGTACCCGAAGCGGCTGCTGCTGGCGGACGCGCGGCGGCGCGGGGTGCCGATCCTGCCGCTGGACGTGAACAAGTCGGGGGTCGCACACAGGATCGAACTGGTGTCTGAATCGGATAAAGCCCGCCGGGCGAAGGCATGGGGCCTGCGCCTCGCCCTCTCGGACGTCCACGGCATCAGCGAGGCCGAGGCGGAACGGATCGCCGAGGGGCAGCCGTACGCCTCCCTGCTCGACTTCTGGGAACGGGCCCGCCCCAGCAGGCCGCTGGCCGGCCGGCTCGCCCAGGTCGGCGCGCTCGACGCGTTCGGCGCCAACCGCCGCGACCTGCAACTGCACCTGACCGAGCTGCACCGCGGCGCCCGCGCCGGACGCGGCGGCCAACTCCCCCTGTCCGGCGGCCGGAAGACGGCACCGGCCGGGCTGCCCGACCTCACCTCGGCGGAGAAGCTCAGCGCCGAACTCGGCGTGCTCTCCATGGACGCCTCGCGCAACCTGATGGACGACCACCGCACCTTCCTGCGCGAGCTGGGCGTGGTGTCGGCCAAGCGGCTGCGCGAGGCCCGGCACGGGGAGACGGTGCTGGTCGCCGGCGCCAAGGCGGCCACCCAGACGCCGCCGGTCCGCTCCGGCCGCCGGGTCATCTTCTCCACCCTGGACGACGGCACCGGCCTGGTCGACCTCGCCTTCTTCGACGACTCCCACGACGCCTGCGCCCACACCGTCTTCCACTCCTGGCTGCTGCTGATACGCGGGGTCGTGCAGCGGCGCGGCCCGCGCAGCCTCAGCGTGGTCGGCGCCGCCGCCTGGAACCTCGCCGATCTGCTGGAGGTGCGCCGGGAGGAAGGGCTGGAGGGCGTCGCGGCCCGGCTGGCCGAAACCGGACCGGCCCCGGGCGACGACCCCGCGGGCGGCCCGGCGCGCCGCCGCCTCGCCGGTTCCGAGGGACGGCCTGCGCCCACCGGATCCGCGGCCCAGGACCCGATGGAGCGGCGGACGATCCGCATGTCCACGGGGTACGAGATGCACCCCTGGGCCGATCTGCGCCCCGCGGGCGAAGGGCCCGCGGTCGGAAGGAAGTTGTGGCACCAGAGTCCGGGGAGTGCGGGATGACCATCCTCTGCGTACGTTTCCAGCCGCCGCCCACCCACGAGGCGGCCCTGCCCGAACTGCTCGGGCTCCTGGAGGAGTTCACGCCGGTCGTCGAGGCGCTGCCACCCGACGGCGCGCTGGCCGATCTGCGCGGCGCCGAGCGGTACTTCGGGCGCGACGCCGTGGAACTGGCCTCGGTGATCCGGGTGCGCGCCCTCGCCCGGTACGGCGTCGACTGCGTGATCGGCGCCGGGTCCGGCCCGATGCTGGCCCGCATGGCCCTGCGCGACGCCCGGCCGGGGCTGACCCGCGCGGTGCCCTGCGGGGAGGAACGGGAGTACCTCGCCGCCCAGCCCGTCGTCGCGCTGCCCGGCGTCGGCACCGCCACCGCCCGCACGCTGTGCGAGTACGGCCTCGACACCCTCGGCCGGGTCGCCGCCGCCCCCCTGTCCACGCTCCAGCGCCTGGTCGGCGCGAGGACCGGCCGCGAGCTGCACGAGAAGGCCCAGGGCGTCGACCGCGGCCGGGTCGTCCCCAACGGCGTTTCTCGCTCCCTGGCCACCGACCGCCGCTTCACCCGCGACGAACTCGACCCGGACCGGCACCGCCGCGCCCTGCTCTCGGCCGCCGAGGAACTGGGCGCCCGGCTGCGCGCCGTGGACAAGGTGTGCCGCACCCTCACCCTCACCGTGCGCTGCACGGACCGGTCGAACATCACCCGCAGCCGCACCCTGAAGGAGCCGACCGCGCATTCGGCGGCCCTGACGCGGACCGCGTACGACCTCTACGAGGTGCTCGGCCTCCAGCGCGCCCGGGTCCGCTCGATCGCCCTGCGCACCGAGGGCCTCGCCCCCGCCGAACAGGCCTCCCACCAGCTGACCTTCGACCCCGTGGACGAGAAGGTCCGCCGGATCGAGGAGGTCGCGGACCGCGCGCGGGCGAAGTTCGGACCGAGGGCGGTGATGCCGGGGTCGCTGGCGGCGTGAGGTTTTGTGGGCTCCGTGCCTACTTGGCCCACGGGGGAGCGATCCGGGTGCCGTCGGGCAGCACCGCCGCCAGGCCGACGAAGGTGGTGACCCACGTCGTAGCGGTCAGGTCGGCGGGGTTCTCGACGGCGAGGGTCGCGCCGGCGTTGACGACCACGGTGTCGCCGGCGCCGACGCGCTCGGTGCGGCCGTCGAGGGTGATCAGCAGCTCGCCGGTGAGCAGGTGGAGGATCTCCTCCCGGTCGACGGTGTGGGCGGGCGCCTTCGTCCCCGCCGGGATCTCGCCCCGCCAGGCGCACAGCTCCCTGCTGCCGGTGCGGGGGGTGACGTACGAGACGAAGCGGGCACCGTGGAGCTCGTGGACGACGCCCTCGGACGAGCGGACGACAGGCATGGCGGGACTCCTCGCGTCAGATGACCGCGTGCTGATGGGCACGGGCCGATGGTCAAGTTGCTTGACTGCTTTTTCTGCCTCTATGGTCAAGCAGCTTGACCATCCCGTCAAGGGTGTTTCAATGCCTTCGTGCAGAATTCCGAGGCCATGGCCTTCTCCGTCGCCCTGCTCGCCGCCGCCGGCGGGCTCACGCAGCGCATCCACGAGGGGGTCGTCGCCCGCGGTTTCGCGGGGCTGCGGCCCGCGCACGGGTTCGCTTTCGCCCGGCTCGCCCCCGGTGACGCGACGGTCACCGACCTCGCCGCGCATCTCGGGATGACCAAGCAGGCCGCCAGTCAGCTCGTCGACGAGATGGTCCGCAAGGGGTACGTCGAGCGCCGGCCGCATCCCGTCGACGCGCGCGCCCGGCTGGTGACCCTGACCGAGGCGGGGTGGGCCTGCACCCGGGCCGCGGAGGAGGCGGCGGCGGAGGCCGTGGACACGTGGATCGGCGTACTCGGCGAGACGGGGGTGCGCGCGCTGCACGACGGTCTGGCGCGGGTGGCACCCGGCGGCCCGGTGCGGCCCACCTG
This sequence comes from Streptomyces sp. cmx-10-19, assembly GCA_049998335.1. Classification (GTDB taxonomy): domain Bacteria; phylum Actinomycetota; class Actinomycetes; order Streptomycetales; family Streptomycetaceae; genus Streptomyces. Next base: position 176,812 of record JAEBFB010000013.1, on the reverse strand, counting down.
GTGAGCCCCTATCGCCTGTGGGGCGGGCGATGCCGGCTGTCACCGGAAGTTTTTACCGGCCCGCAACTTCACGCTTTCCCTGCTCGCCCGTGACTTGATGGGCGAACAGCGTCGCGTGATCCGGATCACAGGACGTCATGCCGTCGCAGGACGTCTCCTGCCGGCCGTCCGCCGCGTACCCCCGCCCCGTCGTCCTCGTCCACGGCACCTTCGCCAACTCCGTCGACGACTGGCTCGGCCTCGCGCCCTACCTGAAGAACCGGGGCTACCGCGTCTTCTCCCTCGACCGCGGCGGACTGCCCGGCGTCTCTCTTCAACGGCCTCGGCCCGGTCGAGAAGTCGGCGAAGCGGCTCCCGGCCTACGTCGACAGGGTGCTCGCCGCGACCGGCGCCGCCGAGACCGACATCGTCGGCCAATCCCGGGGCGGCATGATGCCCCGCCACTACCCCGAGTTCCTTCCGGCCCGCTCAGGAACTGGCCGCGGTACGGCGTGACCACCTCGTCGTACTGGCCGGCGAGGACGGTGTAGCGCACACCGGGCCCGGTGTCGCCGCCCGCGTTGAGCGGTGGTTGCCGAGGGCCACGCCGGCCAGGGCGTTCACCTTGGCGGCTCCGCCGGGCACCTGGCGGCCGGGCTGACCGACCGGATCGCCTTCCACGCGGTGGCCGGCGCGCTCGACCCGGCGCACGCCGCGCCCACCACCTGCGCCTCGGTCGTCGGCTGACGCCGGGCCGCGGGGCCGCGGGGCCCGTCCGGCCCGAGCCGCGCCGGACGGGCCCCGCTAGCGTGGGCGGCATGAGGGAAGAAGAAGGTGGGATCCGGCAGGCCGTCGCCGCGGACGTCCCGGCGGTCGCGGCCGTCACCGACGCCGCCTACCGGCCCTACATCGCGCGCATCGGGGTGGCGCCCCGGCCGATGGAGGCGGACCACGCGGCGGACGTGGCCGCGGGCAAGGTCTTCGTCACGGGCGTGCCGGGCCTGGACGTCGCGGGCCTCGTGGTCGTCGAGGCGTACGCCGGCCATCTCCTCCTCGACAGCGTCGCCGTCCACCCCGACGCCCACGGCAGGGGCGTGGGGCGGCGGCTGCTGCGCTTCACGGAGGCACACGCGCGTGCGCTCGGCCTGCCCGAGATCAGGCTCTACACCAACGCGCTGATGTGGGAGAACCAGAAGATCTATCCGAAGTACGGCTACGAGGTCGTGGAGCGTCGCGCGGACGGGCCCTACGACCGGCTCCACTACCGCAAGCGGCTGCTCTGACGCGTCTCATGGCGTGCCCCGCCGGTCAGCTGTCCGGCCACCACGTGCGCGCGATGTCCTTGCGGACCTCCGGGCGCCCCGAGGGACGCTGGTCGGCCTCCTCGCGGACTCGGCGGGCGTCACTCTTCTTCAGGGGCTTCTGCACGGTCAGACGGCGCATGGCTGCCTCCTTACGGATCCACCGGGTTCCGCGTTCTCACGGAGGTAGACCCTTTCCCCGAGAGTCGCTCATCGATGCATCCCTGTCAGTGGCGGTTGTCACGTTCCCGGGCAAAGGCCGCGTTGTCAGTGCCGGATGCCACCCTGGGCGCATGAGTGAGGACAGTGACGAAGCGACCGCGCCGGGTGTCGACTGGGACGCCGAGGCCGCCTCTTTCGACGACGAGCCGGACCACGGCCTGCGCGACCCCGGCGTACGCCGGGCCTGGGCCGCCCGGTTGGCATCCTGGCTGCCCGTACGGCCCGGCGATGTCCTCGACCTGGGCTGCGGCACCGGTAGCCTGTCGCTCCTCGCGGCCGAGCGGGGACACCGCGTCACCGGCGTCGACCGTTCACCGGCGATGATCGGACTGGCCCGGGCCAAACTCGCCGGTCGTCACGCGGTGTTCCTCGCCGGTGACGCCGCGGCACCACCCGTGGGGGAGCGGCGCTTCGACGCCGTGCTGGTCCGGCACGTGCTGTGGACGCTGCCCGACCCCGCCCGCGCCCTGCGGCACTGGCGGGGCCTGCTGCGCCCCGGCGGCCGGCTCGTCCTGGTCGAGGGCGTCTGGGGCACCGTCGCCCCGGTCGGCATACCCGCCGGGCGGCTCACCGCCCTCCTCGCGCCGCTCGCCGTCCAGGTGCGGGTGGAGCGGCTGTCGGACGACGCGTCGCTGTGGGGGAAGGCGGTGGCGGACGAGCGGTACGCGGTGATCGCCCTGGCGGACGACGCGCTTTAGCGCAACAGGTCCGTGAAACCGCCCTCGCGGGCCAGGCGTTCCAGTTCGTCCAGCGCGGACACCGCGGCCGCGGCGGCCCCGGGGTCGCGCTCCGCCAGGCCGCTCCCGGCGAACTCGTCCTCGTCCAGCCGCCGTACGTCCGTGCCGTCGGCGGAGCGCCACAGGTCCAGGTCGAGATCCTCCACGACCAGTTCCGCGCCGGTCAGGACGGCGGGGCGGGTGATGTCGCAGTACCAGCCCTTGACCGCGCCGGACGCCGCGCGGACCTCCTTCACGGCGTACCACCGGTCGCGCCAGTAGTACTCGGTGAAGACGTCCCCCGCCTCGAAGCGCACGAAGCCGAAGTCGCGGACGCCGGTGCCGGCCCAGGGGGCGCGCACGGCGAGGCGGGTGCCGTCGTCGTGCAGCAGGGTGCTCGCGTAACGGATCTTCGTGCGGCCCGCCTTGACCAGGACGACCTCCACCTCGGCGGGTGCGGTTCCGGCGGGCGGTTCAGCCGATTTCGCGGACATGGCGTACCTCCGTGGCGCGGATCTCGTACCCGAGCCACTTGTTGACGGCGAGCATCGGGCCGTTGCCGGTGAACGCCTCCGTGCAGCCGGCCGCGCGGGCCCGGTGCAGGGCGGTGGTCTTGGCGAGCTTGGCGAGACCCCGGCCCCGGTGCGCGCGGACCGTGCCGGTCATCGCGGTCGAGTACCGGGCGCCGTCGGTGTAGGCGACGGTGAACGCGGCGGGGCGGCCGTCGACGAGGACGACCGTGGTCAGGTCGCGGCTCAGCAGCGGGTGCTGCCAGGACTCGGCGAGCCATGCCTCGTAGTCCGTGAACTCCGTGTCGACGTCGCTCGGTTCGTCCGCCACCGTCGCCGCGTCCAGCTCGAACACCGGGCGCGGGTCGTCGGCGAAGTCGGCGGCGGTGCGCACCTCGACGCCCGGGGGCGGGGACGGCACCGGCGGGAGCGTGCCGTGCGCCAGGTCGAGGCGCAGGAAGTGGGAGGCGCGGCGCCGCTCGTAGCCGTGCCGCTCGGCGAAGGCCAGATCGGCGGGGCCGTCCAGCACCCAGGAGAACAGCTTCGTCGCCCCCTCGCCGGTCAGGTACTCCTCGGCCGTGCGCACCAGCAGGCCGCCCGCGCCGCGCCGGAACCTGTCCGGGTGGACGTACACGTTCAGGAACGCCTGACCGGGCTCCGGGCTGTCGTGGACCAGCCCGATCTGGGCGGTGCCGATCACCTCCCCGTCCTCCTCCGCGACCAGCGACCGGCTCCGGGCCTCGGCGGGGGTGTGCGCGAGGCGGTGGACGACGGCCTCGGGCGTCCACAGGATGTACGGCGCGGCGAGATGGCGGATATGGGCGAAGGCCGCGACGTCGGCGGGATCGCCGGGACGCAGGTCGCGTACGAGAACGGTCATGTGCGGGCACGCTACGGCGACCGGGACGCCGGGTGCCTCTTATTTTCGCGGGGATGCGGGACAATCGGCGCGTGAGTCTGAACATCTTCCTCTCCAGCGACGGCGGCGAGCCGCCCTACGAGCAGGTGCGCGCGCAGATCTCCGAGCAGGCGCGGTCGGGGGTGCTGCCGGTCGGGTACCGGCTGCCGACCGTGCGCGGGCTCGCCGAGTCCCTCGGTATCGCCGCGAACACCGTCGCCAAGGCGTACCGGGCGCTGGAGGGGGACGGGGTGATCGAGACGCGGGGGCGCAACGGAACGTATGTCGCTGCCGCGGGGTCGGCGGCGGAGCGGGAGTTGGCGGGGGCCGGGCGGGAGTTCGCCCTGCGGGCGCGGCGGTTGGGGGTTTCGGAGGGGGAGGCGATGGGAGCTGTGCGGGACGCGTTGCGGGCGGCTTACGGGGATTGAGCGCCGTCGGGGTCGGGGTCGTCTCCTGTCTGCGGGTGCGTTGCGGCTGGTCGCGCCCGCGCGGCGGAGCCGCACAATGTCTCAGTCCCGCGCCCCTGTCTGGGGCGTTCTGGTGACCGTCAGGCCAGATGTGCGGGCCAGTCGGGCGAACTGGACCGCGTCCCTTACCGCTGCCGCGTTCGGGTCGTTGTTGAAGTAGGTGTAGACGCTCTCGTCGGGCCAGGTCTCCTGGATGCGGTGGACCCAGGTCGACAGGGAGCGGCGGCCGTAGTGGGGCCAGGGGGTGGCTCGGCCCTGGTGGAAGCGGAGGTAGCCCCAGTCGGTGGTGCGCCACAGGGGGGTGGCCGGGCGGGCCCGGACGTCCGCCCAGCACAGGGCGGCGGCGCGGGAGACGAGGACCTCGCGGATCTCCGGCGTCCACCAGGACGCGTGGCGGGGTTCCACCGCGACCCGGGTGCCGGGCGGGAAGCAGGCGAGGCAGGTGTCCAGGAGGGCGGCGTCGGCGCGCAGGGTCGGGGGGAGCTGGAGGAGGACCGGGCCGAGGCGGTCGCCGAGGCCCGCCGCGTGGGTCATCAGACGGTCGACCGGTTCGGCGGGGTCCCGCAGGCGCTTGATGTGCGTCAGATAGCGGCTGGCCTTGACCGCGACCACGAAGTCCGGCGGCACCCGCTCGCGCCACGCCTCGAAGGTCTCCCGGGTCGGCAGCCGGTAGAACGCGTTGTTGATCTCGACGGTGGCGAAACCGGCCGCGTACCGCTCCAGCCAGAGCCGTACCGGCAGCCCGGGCGGGTAGAGGGCCTCCCGCCAGTCCCGGTACTGCCAGCCCGACGTGCCGACGAACAGGGTCATACCCCCATCAAAACACCCGGCCGCCCGCCCTACAGGTACAGCCCGGCCTCCGCCCCGTCCCGGGGTTCCGGCAGCGTCGTCGGCGAGGTGCCCCGGCGCAGCGCGTACAGCTCCGCCAGGGTGGCGCCCTCGCGGCCGACGCCCTCCTCGGTGCCGAGCCAGGTCACCGCCTCGCGGCGGGTGAGCGGGCCGACCTCGATACGGGCCAGGCAGCGGCCGGGGCGGACGACGGCGGGGTGCAGGCGCTCCAGGTCCTCGTTGGTGGTGACGCCGACCAGGACGTTGCGGCCCTGGCCCAGGAGGCCGTCGGTGAGGTTGAGCAGGCGGGAGAGGGCCTGGCCGGCGGTGTGCTTGGCCTCGCCGCGGATCAGCTCGTCGCAGTCCTCCAGCAGCAGGAGCCGCCAGCGGCCCTTGCCCGTCGCGTCCTCCTCGCCGATGGCGATGTCCATGAGATAGCCGACGTCGGAGAAGAGGCGCTCGGGGTCGAGGACGCAGTCGACCTGGCACCAGTCCCGCCAGGAGCGGGCGAGCGTGCGCAGGGCGGAGGTCTTGCCGGTGCCGGGCGGGCCGTGCAGGAGCAGCAGGCGGCCCGCGATGTCCTCGGGGGTCGTCTTCATCAGGCGGTCCATCGCGTCCGCGACCGGCGCGGTGTAGTTGGCGCGGACCTCGTCCCAGGTGCCGGCGGCGATCTGCCGGGTGGTGCGGTGCGGGCCGCGCCGCGGGGAGACGTACCAGAAGCCCATCGTCACGTTCTCCGGCTGCGGCTCGGGCTCGTCCGCCGCGCCGTCGGTCGCCTCGCCGAGCACCTTCTCGGCGAGGTCGGCGCTGGTCGCGGTGACCGTGACGTCGGCGCCGCGGCTCCAGCGGGAGATCAGCAGGGTCCAGCCGTCCCCCTCGGCGAGGGTGGCGCTGCGGTCGTCGTCCCGGGCGAGCCGCAGGACGCGGGCGCCGGGCGGCAGCAGCGTCGCGCCGGAGCGCACGCGGTCGATGTTCACCGCGTGCGAGTACGGCTGCTCGCCCGTCGCGAAACGGCCGAGGAACAGCGCGTCGACGACATCGGACGGGGAGTCGCTGTCGTCGACGGTGAGCCGGATCGGCAGGGTGTCGTGCGGGTTCACGGACATGCCGCCATGATCCGGCACGGGGGGACGCCGTGCACCCGGTTTCCCCGGGGCACACGGCAGGGATGACACGAACGCCACGATGCCCCTGCGGGCGGCGGGCGGCGGGCGGCGGGCGGCGGGCGGCGGGCGGCGGGGCGCCGGCGCGTCCGGCGCGCCCTGCGGGCGGTGCGGGGGACGGCGGCGAAGTGACGGCGCGTCCGGTGCGGCTGGTGCGTCCGGTGCGGCTGGCTCAGCCGGTGCGATCGGTCGCCGCGCCCCGCCGGGCTCCCGCCGGGTCCCGTACGGACGAGGCGGGCGGCGGCCGACCGTTCAGGTCCCGCTCTTCGGGCCCGGCCCCGGCAACGCCCCGGCCACCCGCCCCCGCACCTGCCGCGCCCTGCGCAGTACCGCGTACCCCCTGGTCAGGGCCCGGTCCCCGGCGAAGTTCCGGGCGACGGCGCGGCCCTCGACGAGCCCGGCGAACTCCTCCGGCCCCGTGCGGCGGCGCACCGTGACCCGGCGCAGGGCGTACGGCCCCTGGGCGCGCCGGGCGAGCCCGTTGCCGACGGCGAGGGCCTGGGCGTACCCCGTCTCGCGCACCGCACGGCGGACCCGGCGGTCGGAGTAGCCGTACGGGTAGGCGAACGAGGCCGGGGGAGCGCCCAGTCGGTCGGTGATGATCTCCTTGCCGTGGATCAGCTCGAAGCGGAGGCGGGCCTCGGCGAGCTGGTCGAGCTGCGGGTGCGTGTGGCTGTGGCCGCCGATCTCCACGCCGGCGGCGGCGAGTTCGCGGACCTGGTCCCAGTCGAGCATGGTGTCCAGGGCGCCGCCGGTGTCGTACGGGCCGCGCAACCAGCCGGTCGTGACGAACAGGGTGGCCGGGAAGCCGTGCGCGGCCAGCGCGGGCAGGGCGTGGCGGTGCACGCCCTCGTAGCCGTCGTCGAAGGTGATCAGGACCGGCCGCCGGGGCAGCGGCCGCCCCGCCCGCCAGGCGGCGGCCAGTTCGGCGGTGGAGACCGGCGTACGCCCCAGGTCCGCGATCGCCGCCAGCTGCTCCGCAAATGCCTCCGGGGTCACCGACAGCGCCCGGGTCGCGTCCGCAGGCTCGGCCGCGACGGCGTGATACATGAGAATCGGCACCCGCGCGTCGCACGCCTCGACGTCACTCACGGCGCACCCCCTCCCGGCAAGCGCCGCCGCACGCCCCCTGCCGCGCAGCCCACCGCGCTTGCCGCGCCGGCTCCAGCGACGCGCTCCCGCGGCGGACGCCGCGCCGTGCTGCCACGTTCCTGCGGCGGGCGTTGCCCGGCGTTGCCGCGTTCCTGCGGCGCGGGCGGCGGCGCTTGGCGCGCCTGCGCCGGCCATGCGCCCCTGTGGCGAGCGCCGCCGCGCTCCGGCGGTGTGCGCTGTCTCGTGCCGTCCCGCCCCTGTGGTGTGCGCTGTCCCGTGCCGTCCCGCCCCTGTGGTGTGCGCCGTCTCGGGCCGGACCGCCCCCGTCGTGCGGGCGTCCCCGCTCCATGCCCCCGGCTCAGGTACGGCCGCTCCTCTCGGCGGGGGCCGACGAGGAGCGTGGTCTCCCGCTCAGCCATGCGCACCCCCCTCTACCGGAGCCACCGAGAAGGCGACACCGCTTCGGCGTGCCCGGACGGTGCCCACCGCGTAGCCGCCCGCCGCGGTGAGGACGCCGGTGACGATCGCGGCCGCGCGGGCCGCGCCGCCGCGGCGGGCGAGGGCCGCGTCGCGCAGGGCGCGGGCCACGCCGGACGGGAGGACGCGGGTGGTGTACCGGCGTTCGGACTCCAGGCCCTTGGCCGCGCCGACGCTGCGGGCGACCAGCGCCTTGGAGAGGCCCTCGGCGTAGGTGCGGGTGCGGAAGTAGGCGAAGTGCTCGCGGACCTCCGGCACCCGGTGGTGGATCACCGCGCGGTCGTCGATCAGGAGGACCGCGTCGGGCCGGGCGCGGGAGAGCCGGATGCACAGTTCCGTCTCCTCGCAGCCCAGCGGGCGCTTGTCGCCGTCGCGCCCGATGCCGGTGGCGAAACCGCCCGCCGCCTCGAACGCCTCCCGCCGGAAGGACGCGTTGCCGCCCAGCACGTTGCGCACCCGGACCCGGCCCGGCGGCAGCCCCCGGTACGTGCAGCCCACCACCCAGTCGAACTCCTCCGGGAACCACGCGGGCCGCCGCCCCGACGCCCACACCGGCACCGTGCGCCCGCCGACCGCGACGACCGCCGGATCGGCGTACCCCTCGGCGAAGTGGCGCAGCCAGTCGCGCTCGGCCACCGCGTCGTCGTCGAGGAAGGCGATCACCTCCCCGCGCGAGGCCGCGATGCCGGTGTTGCGGCCGGCCGACAGCCCGCGGGGGCCCGCGTTGGCGAGCACCCGCACGTCCGGCGTCTTCTCGTACTCCTTCGACAGCCGCTCCCCGAGCGCCGCGTTGTGGTCGACGACCAGCAGCGTCTCCCGCGCCGGGTGGGACTGCGCCCGCACCGAGGAGACCGCCGCGAGGATGTCCTCCCAGCGGTCCTCGGTGTAGGCGCAGATCACCACGGAGATCGAGGGCGGGGCGGCGGCGAAGCCGCTCAAGACACCTTCCTGCGCACCGCGCCCGCGCCCACCGCGGCGCCCACCGCACCCACGGCACCGACCGGGCCGAGCGTCGGCGAGTGCGTACGGCTGCGCAGCGCACGCCGGTTGGACCGCTCGTCGAGGATGACTCTGAGCACCCGCAACCCGTCCCGCACCGCGCGGAGATTGCTCACGCCGTGGATGCGCAGGTACTCGTGGCTCGGGATCTCCTGGACCCGCAACCCGGCCTTGACGACCCGGATGTTCATCAGGGTCTCCACCTCGAACCCCGTGCAGTCGAGGTCGATCTTGTCCAGGCAGTGCCGCCAGAACGCGTTGAAGCCGTAGCACAGGTCGGTGTAGCGGGCGCCGAACTTCCGGTTGACCACCGCGCACAGCACGCGGTTGCCGAGCCTGCGGATGAAGGTCATGTCGTCGGTCCCGCCGCCGTTGGCGAAACGGGAGCCCTTGGCGAAGTCCGCGCCCGAGACGAGGGCGGAGACGTAGGAGACGATCTCCTGGCCGTCGGCCGAGCCGTCGGCGTCGACCATCACGATGATGTCGCCGGCGCAGGCGGCGAAGCCGGTGATCAGCGCGTCCCCCTTGCCCTTGCCGCGCTGCTCGACGACCTTGACGTCCGGCCACAGCTCCCGGGCCACCCGCACGGTGTCGTCGGTGGAGTTGCCGTCCACGAGGACGACCTCGTGGATCCAGTCCGGCAGCGTCTTGAAGACGTAGGGAAGGTTCTCCGCCTCGTTCATGGCGGGTATCACCACGCTCACCGGCGGCGCTATCGCCAGATGCGTGGACACGGGCCGGTACGCGCCGGCGGTCGTCGGGTCGGTCGAGGAATCGGGCGACAGGTCGGGCGACGGGTCGCTGCCCGTCGACGCCGGCCGCAGAACTGAGCTCATGAGTGTGGTCCCTCTCGTCCGGCGGACCGCCCGCCCCAGGGGCGGTCCGGCTCTGTATCCGGTTCGAAAGGGGGGTTGGTACTCACCCACGGCGCGCCGGGACGGATCTCCGTACGTGCCGGGTGAGCCGGCAATGCCTGCCGGCGCCGAAGGAAACGGCAGCCGACCGCGCGGCACGGCCCGGTCACCGAAGCGGTCACCGAGCGCAGCACCCCCCTACCGCGCGCCCCGCCCCGGTCCGCCGCGGCCTCGAGCCCTCCCCTGAGCCGCTTGCCGACGTACCGATGCGGGAGCTGTATGACGGTATTGACGATTGAACCCCTATGGCAAGACCTGGAACCAGGTCTCACGTTTTTGTTGTTTTGCCGTCATCCGGGCTTCTTGGGGTGCCGAAATGAGCGGTATGGGTCCCCCGGACCGTCCCGCTTTGCCCCCCGAAGCCCTCAATGCCGGGCTGTGGCTCAATGTGGCGCAGCTCGTGGCGGAGCGTCAAGGGCGCACTGAGGTTCCCCTGGCTTTCGTCCGGATTTGAATGATCGTCAGGCCCCCGTCGGCCATTTATTGGCATGGGCACTTCCGGTCAACGCGCGTAGGCGGTACCACCGTCGTGGCAGAGATCCTGCTAAGGGAGGTTCCATGAGACGTTTCCGACTTGTCGGCTTCCTGAGTGCCGTACTCCTCGCCGCCGGCGCCGCCCTCACCGGGGCCGCGACCGCCCAGGGGTCCCAACTCGCCGCCGCCGGGGGCTATGTGGCCCTCGGCGACTCCTACTCCTCGGGGGTGGGAGCGGGCAGCTACCTCTCCTCCAGCGGCGACTGCAAGCGCAGCACCAAGGCCCACCCGTACCTCTGGGCGGCCGCCCACTCACCCTCGTCGTTCGACTTCACCGCCTGTTCCGGCGCCCGTACGGGTGATGTTCTCGCCGGACAGCTCGGCCCCCTCGGCACCGGTACGAGCCTGGTGTCGATCAGCATCGGCGGCAACGACGCCGGGTTCGCCGACGTCATGACGACCTGTGTGCTCCAGTCCGACAGCAACTGCCTGGCGCGGATCGCCACCGCGCGGACGTACGTCGGCTCCACGCTCCCCGGCAACCTCGACTCCGTGTACTCCGCGATCCGCGCCAAGGCCCCCGGCGCGCGTGTCGTCGTCATCGGCTACCCGCGCTTCTACCAGCTCGGCGCCTCCTGCCTCGGTCTCTCCGAGACCAAGCGGAAGGCGATCAACGACGCCTCCGACCTGCTCAACACCACCATCGCCAAGCGCGCCGCCGACCACGGCTTCGCCTTCGGCGACGTCCGCACCACCTTCACCGGGCACGAGATCTGCTCCGGAAGCTCCTGGCTGCACAGTGTCAACTGGCTGAACATCGGCGAGTCGTACCACCCGACCGCGGCCGGCCAGTCCGGCGGCTACCTGCCGGTCCTCGACAGCGCCGCCTGACCGGAAGCGGAAGCGGAAGCGGAAGCAAGGGAGGAGGAGGCCCCGTCCGTCGGGGTCTCCGCCTCCGTCTCCGTCCCTTTCCCGGTCCCGGTCTCGGTCTCGGTCGGGGTCTTCGTCCCCGTCCCCGTCTCGCAGGTCAGGGAGAACGCCACCGCGCTCGACCCGGCCTCCACCGGCGTCCGTACCTCCACCCGGGCGGTGCCCTCGAACGTGCCGCCGTCCTCATGCGTCGTCACCCTGACCGTCTCCCGCCGCGTCCGCTCCCCGCCCGCAGGGAACGAGAGCGTCCGCCACCCCGGCTCGGAGACCGCGCCGTCCTCCGTCACCCAGCGGCAGCCGACCCGCGCCGGCGACCGCCCCACCGTGAACGTCGCCGTGAAGGCGGGCGCCTGTCCGTGCGGCGGGGGACAGGGCACCGTGAAGTGGGTGCGCGAGCCCGCCACGGTGACCTTCACCGACTGCGGGGCGCCGCTGGTGGTGCCGGTGCCGGTGCCGGTGCCGCGTCCTGTGGACGACTCCGGGGCGCTCGGCTCCTCGCCGCTCCCGCTCAGGGTCGGCGCCCCGGAACTCGCCCCCGGGCTCCCGCCCGACCCCTCCATTCCGCCGTCGCCCGAGCGGTCCAGCAGCAGACAGGTCAGCCCGGCCAGCGCCAGTAGGACCACGGCGACCCCCGCCACCAGCACGGCCCGCGCGCGCCGGTCCCGGCTCCCGGGCGCGGCGCCTGCCGAGGCGGCCGTCGGGCCGGCCGTGGCCGGCGTCACCGGCCCCGGCATCGGGGGAGTGGCCCCGGACGACGCGCTCGCCGACCCCGGGCCGACGGCGACCGCCGGGGCGTACGCGCCGGCCGCAGCCGCACCCGGCGTCGGCGTACCCCAGCGGCCACGAGCCGCAGCTCCCGCTCCGCCCGCTCGGCCGGGAGCCGCTCGGCGGGGTCCTTGCGCAGCAGCCCCGCCACGACCGGCGCGAGCGCACCGGCCCGGTACGGCGGCGGCAACTCCTCGTCGATGACCGCCCGCAGCGTGCTCAGCGGCGTGTCCTGGCGGAACGGCGAGGCGCCCTCGACCGCCGCGTACAGCAGCACGCCCAGCGACCACAGGTCGGACTCGGGGCCCGGCGTACGGTCCAGCGCCCGCTCCGGGGCCAGGTACTCGGGCGAGGCCATCACCTCGCCGGTCATGGTGATGGCCTCGCTGCCCTCGACCCGGGCGATCCCGAAGTCGGTGAGCACCACCCGGCCGTCGTCGGCGAGCAGTACGTTGGCCGGCTTCACGTCCCGGTGCAGCACCCCCGCCGCGTGGGCGGCCCGCAGCCCGTCCAGCACCTCGGCGCCGATCAGCGCGGCCTCGCGCGGCGCCAAGGAGCCCTCGGCGTCCAGCCGGTCGGCCAGCGAGAGCCCGCGCACCAGCTCCATCACGATCCAGGGGCGGCCGCCGTCGGTGGCCACGTCGTACACCGTGACCACGTTCGGGTGGGTGATCCGGGCGGCGGCCCACGCCTCCCGCTCCAGGCGGGCGTACAACCGCTGTTCGTCGGCGTCCGGGAGCCCGGCGGGCGCGCGCACCTCCTTGACGGCGACCTCGCGCCGCAGCACCTCGTCGCGGGCGCGCCACACCGTGCCCATGCCGCCCTCGCCGAGCGGGGACAGGAGACGGTAGCGGCCGGCGATCACACGGTCGCCGCCGGGTTCTCCGGACACCGGCGCCCCCTCTGGGGTCTCGGGCGGACACGTCCCGGGAACGGGCGCGTATCGCACCCGCATATCTCCCAGAAGTAACTCACTCGCCCGCGGTTGACGCCCCCTCGGCCACCGCTTCCCCGACCGCTTCACCGGCGGTCCGCGTCCGGGTCGAACGGCGTCCCCGGCGCGACGGGCCCGTCGACCGTGACGCTCGCCGGGTGGACGCCCGACGGCCCGTACTCCTGAGAGGGTCGATTGTCCAAGTCGCCCTGGAATATGGTGTATTCGGGGAGTATTCGTCAACCCCCTTACGGGGAAGGTGAATGCTGTGGGCGCGATACACGTGTGCCGCACCGGGGCGATAGGGTTACCCTGCCCGGGCCGGGTGGACTCGTACGGGTGGGGAGTGACATGGAACAGATAACGGTGCGCAGCAGGGCGAGGGTCCCTGCGATCACCTGCGGAAGCAGCGCGACCAGCTCGCGCCTCGACCGGCATCTCGCGGTGCTCGGGGGGCCTGCCCTCCCGCAGCGGGAGACCGTCGAGGCGACGTCGCTGATGCGCGAGCTGACCGCCCGTGAGCCCGCGCACAAGCGCAGCAGCAGGGGCGCCCGAGTGCGCCGGGTCTCGCTGTTCGCGCCACTGCGCCGACTGCGCCGCACGCTCTTCGGCGGCAACTGAGCCCCGCGCTCCGGCGGTCACACCGTCCCGGCGCGGCGCCGCGGCACTCGTCCGTCATCCCCACGGCACGCAGCGGCGCCCCGGACGTGATCCCGAGCGCGGGTGTTCTTCACCACCCCGTTACTTCTCCGTACGCCCGTCCTCCGTACGCCCGTCCTCCGTACGCCCGTCCTCCGTATGTCCGGTCCCCCTGCTCGCGCCTCCGCCGTCTCCCCGCCCGGCGGTGACGTCCGTCACCCGTGCGTGTACCGGCGTACCCCGAGCGGTGCGGAGACCGCCGGCAGGACCGCGCACCAGGCCAGCGACCCGGCGACCGGGTGCGCCACCGGCCAGGCCGTCCCGTCCGGCACCGGCGCGTTGCCGAAGAGGTCCCGCAGCGCCGTCGTCACCGCGCTGATCGGATTCCACTCGGCCACCGTGCGCAGCCGGCCCGGCAGCCCGTCGACCGGGACGTACGCCTTGGAGGGCAGCGGAAGGATGAAGGCGGCGCCGCCCGGTCGACCTGCGGCCTCCTCGTTCCGGGTGAGCAGCCCCGGCCAGATCCCGATCCACGTCGTGGCGGACCGGAACACCACCAGCAACCCCACCGCGCCCGCCGCGCACTACGTACGGTGTACGTAACCAGGGTGGTGGCCGAGGTGACGCACGATGGCGGGCCGAGCGGCCGTACCCGAAGTGATCCGGTCGCGCCCCGAGCGCACCGGCTGGGGGCCGAGACCGCCGTACACCCGCGCCGGCATCGGCGCCGCCGCGGTGCGGATCGCCGACGCGGAGGGCCTGGACGCGGTCTCGATGCGCCGCGTCGCCGCCGAACCGGGCTGCGGCACCGTGTCGCTCTATAAGCACGTCCCCCGCAAGGAGGACCACAACTACGTCCCCCGCAAGGAGGACCACAACTACGTCCCCCGCAAGGAGGACTTGCACGAGCTGGTGATGGACGCGGTCAGCGGCGGGCACGAGCTGTGGGAGCCGAGCGGCGACTGGCGCGCCGACATGGTCCGGGTGGCCCACCAGACCCGGGCGCCGATGCACCGCCACACCTGGCCGCCGAGGCTCATGTCCCCGGGCTACGGCTACAGCCCCGACGCCCTGCGCTGTCTGGAGCACTGCCTGGTCTGCCTCGACCCGTTCGACGCGCCCTACGGCACCAAGATGGAGCTCGTGGCGATGGTCAACGGCGTCGGGACGACGTACGTGGGCGACGAGATCGCCACCGCCGAGCGCACCCGCTCGCTGCCCTGGTCCGGGGAGCAGGAGAACGCGGCGCGCGTCGCCTGCCTCGGCCGGCAGGTCGCGAGCGGGGTCTGTCCGCGGCTGGCGGCGTCCTTCGCCGAGGACACGGGGCCAGATCGACCTGGAGGGCGTCTTCGAGCGGGCGCTGACCCGGGTGCTGGACGGGTTCGGCTGAGCCGCCCGCGGGCTACAGCAGCGCCAGCTGGCCCTCCGGGCCCTCCTCGCGGTCGTCCAGCACCGAGGCCGGGCGGCGGGCCGCCGCCGGGACCGGCAGGACGCCCGCCTCCCGCAGCTCCGTCGCCGTGATCTCCGACGGCGCCGTCAACTCCGCGCACTCCGCCCGTACGTCCGCCAGCAGCGCCAGGACCGTGATCAGCTCCAGCAGCTCCGACGTCCAGGTCTGGGGCCAGCCGGACGGGCGGATCGCGCTCAAGGTCCCCGGCTCGCCCTCGGCGGTGCGGGCCGCGAACCACTGCTCCAGCACCCGCACCCCGCCCGCCTCGAAGTCCCAGGCGCCGGGCGGCACGGGGGAGACGCGGCCCTCGTCGAGGTGCAGGGCCTCCTCGTCCCGGTCGTAGCGCAGGGTCAGCGGGCGCGGGGGCAGCGGGGCGCGGACGTACGGGCGGCGGCCGCCGGGGAGCTTCGGGCGCTCGCCGTCCCGGCGCGTCAGCCACAGCGCGCGCCGGCCCAGTGCCACCCCGCGCGCCCACAACTCCGGGTCCGCGGTGAGCGGCACCAGCGTGCCGGGGCGTACGGTCGCCACCGCCCAGGCCAGCACGTCCACCGGGCCGGGACGCGCGCCGAGCCGGTCGGCGAGGTGGTCCAGCAGGCCGGGGGCGAGGTTGGGTTCGGCGCCGCCGGGGCGGCGGAAGAGCGGGCGGACGCGGGCCGGGCCGAACAGCGGCAGCCGGGAGGTCGCCAGGAGGAGGGGCGGACCGGCCGGATCGGGCGCCTCCGTCACGAACACCTGCCGTTCGTCCGCCACCCGCCACAGCTCCGGGCGGGCCGCGTCGATCAGCCGGTGGTCGGGGATCAGCCACTGCTCGTCGAACGGCGCCCGCAGCACCCGCACAGGCTCCGGGCACGGCCCCGAGGCGCGCGCCAGCCGCTCGGTGCCCCCGGCACCGCCCGGCAGCCGTCCGACGGCCGTGTGCGGCGTACGCGAGCGGGTCGGCTCGAACAGGGCCGCGCGGTCGGGCCCTTCAACCTTCACCAGGGCGTCCCAGCGGGCTTTCAGGGTCGCCGGGTCGGGGGCCGCCGGCCAGCCCCGGCCGAGCCGCGGCGGTGCGACGGACCACGGCATGAGGTCCGCCAGCGGCGGCGCGTCGTCGTGCGTCACGCCCGGCATCGTACGACGGCGCGCCGGGCCCTCACGGGGCGTCCAGCGTGACCGTGAAGGAGAAACGGTCCCCCCGGTAGTGGATGACCGCCACGTCCAGCACCCGGCCCGCGACGTCCCGGGTGACGCCCGTGTAGTGCAGGATCGGGCTGAGCAGGGGGACTTCGAGCAGCCGCGCCGTCTCCGGGTCCGCGAGCCGCGCCTGCACGGTGTCCGTGATCCGCCCGATGTCCTGGCCCAGCACGTCCCGCAGCACCTTGGTCATCGGCCACCGCGTCAGATCGTCCGGGTCGACGCGCCCGGCCAGCTCCGGACGGACGTAGTTGCGGGCGTGGTTGGTGGGCTCGCCCGTCTGCTCGTCGCAGCGCAGCCGGTGGTACGTCCCCACCTCCGCCGTGTCCGGGAAGTACTCGGCGAGTCCGGAGGGCACCGGGCCCGTGCCGTGGCTGAGCACCTCGGCCTTCATGCCGGACTGCTGGGCCACGATCGCGTCCACCGACCCGAGCAGCCGCACCGGCGCGCCCCGCCGCACATCGGGCTCGATGAAGGTGCCGCGCCGGCGGTGGCGGCTGATCAGCCCCTCGTCCTCCAGCTCCTTGAGGGCCTGTCGCATGGTCAGCACGCTCACCCCGTAGTGACCGGCCAACTGCTCCTCGGTGGGCAGGCGCAGCGGGTCGCGGGGCGAGCGGCCGAGTATGGAGGCGCGGAGCGACTGCGACACCTGGTACCAGAGCGGCAGTTTGCGGTTCAGGGTGAGGGAGTCCGGGGCGAAGGAGGTCACGGGCCATCCGTACCCGTAGGGGTTCCCGGGTGCAAGGGGCGGAAGTGCCGCTCCAGGCCCCGCCAGACATCGTCGTAGCCGGGTTGCAGGTGTTCGGCGCGGGCCGCCTGGGGGGTGAGCGTCACCGGCCACCGGGTCTCGAACATGAACGCCAGCCCGTCGTCGATCCGCTGCGGCCTCAGCTCCGCCGCGCTCGCCCGGTCGAAGGTCTCCCGGTCCGGGCCGTGCGCCGACATCATCGAGTGCAGCGAGCCGCCGCCCGGCACGAACCCCTCGGCCTTGGCGTCGTAGGCGCCCTCGATCAGGCCCATGTACTCGCTCATCACGTTCCGGTGGAAGTACGGCGGCCGAAAGGTGTCCTCGCCCACCAGCCAGCGCGGCGCGAACACCACGAAGTCGACGCCCGCGAGCCCCGGAGTGTCCGACGGCGACGTCAGCACCGTGAAGATCGACGGGTCCGGGTGGTCGTACGAGATGGTGCCGATGACATTGAAACGGCGCAGGTCGTAGACGTACGGCACATGGTTGCCGTGCCAGGCGACGACGTCGAGCGGGGAGTGGTCGTAGACGGCCGTCCAGAGGTTGCCGCAGTACTTGCTGACGACCTCCACCCGGCCCTCGACATCCTCGTACGCGGCGACCGGTGCCTTGAAGTCCCGTGCGTTGGCCAGGCCGTTGGCGCCGATCGGGCCGAGGTCGGGGAGGCGGAAGGGGGCGCCGTAGTTCTCGCAGACGTAGCCGCGGGCGTCGGCGCCCAGCAGTTCGACGCGGAAGCGGACCCCGCGCGGGATCAGCGCCACGTGGCCCGGCTCGGCGCGCAGCAGGCCGAACTCGGTGCGCAGCAGCAGGCCGCCGCGCTCCGGAACGATCAGCAGCTCGCCGTCCGCGTCGCTGAAGACGCGCTCCATCGAGGCGGTGGCGTGGTACAGGTGCACGGCCATGCCGGTGCGCTGGGTGACGTCGCCGTTGCCGCCGAGCGTCCACAGGCCCGCGAGGAAGTCCGTGCCGGCGCCGGGCGCGGGCAGCGGGTTCCACCGCAGGCGGTTCGGGTCCGGCACGCACTCCGTGAACGGGGCCGTGCGGAGCGCGCCGTTGTCCGCGCGGGTGAACGCGGGGTGTGCGGCCGAGGGGCGGATGCGGTACAGCCACGAGCGCCGGTTGTGCGCCCTCGGCTCGGTGAACGCCGTGCCGCTCAACTGCTCGGCGTACAGCCCGAGCGGTGCCCGCTGGGGTGAGTTGCGGCCCTCGGGCAGCGCGCCCGGGACGGCCTGCGAGCTGTGCTCGTTGCCGAAACCGGACAGGTAGGCCGGTCCCTCCGGGCTTCCCCCCGTCGCGGTATTCCCCGTCGCGGTCTCCCGCCCGTCCCCGCTCATCGCTCGCTCCTTCGCGTCCGACGTCCACGTCCGATGCCATGTCTGATGCCGCGTCCGATGTCGCGTCCGATGTCGCGTCCGATGTCGCGTCCGATTCCTATGGCACACCGTAGGATTGCGCTTTCCCCCGCGCAAGGGGCCGTACGGGGGGTTTCTCCCGGTTCGGGTACCTGTCGTACCCGTAGTCCCCCGGGAGGATGACCGGAACCAGACCACCGGGGGATCCGCCGGGTCGGACCTGTGTTCTAGTCTCCCGTCATGGCGTGGACGCGGAGAGGATGCGCCGCGCTCGCGGTCTGTCTCCTGCTGGTGACCGGACCCGCGGGCTGCGGCCCCCATGACGGGGACGGGGGCGGACCGGAGGGCGGCGGCCCCGGCTCGGCCACCCCGGCCGGCAAGCTGCTCGACGCCACCGACGAGCAGGGCCGGCGCTATCGCGAGGTGGACGCCGAGCACGCCCCCGAGGTCGGCATCGAGGTGCAGCCCGAGCGCGACGACAGCTGGGACGTACGGCTCACCGTCCGCGACTTCCGCTTCTCGCCGCCCGGCACGGCGGCCGAGGCGGTGGCCGGACGCGGCGTCGCCCGCCTCTTCGTCGACGGCGATCTCCTCACCCGCCTGCGCGGCCCGCAGTACCGCCTGGCCGCCGACCACGTCCCGCGCGGCACCCACCAGGTCACGGTGCGGCTCTACGCCGACGACGACACGGTCTGGGCCGTCGACGGCAAGCCCGTCGAGTCGACGGCGGACCTCACGGCGTCGGGCGTGGAGCCCTCCGGGGCGGCACAGTCGGGAGAGGGCGAGCGGTGACCGGGGGCCGGGGGCCGGGGGGCCGGTCCGGGTTCGAGCCCGGGTCCGGGTTCGAGCCCGGGTCCGGGTCAGGGTCCGGGGGTGCTGAACCGCCGTCGTAGCGGAAGGCACGGTTCTCCCCGCGGCGCCGGGAGGGCATCATGTGCAGCGTGTCCCACGCGACCCCGCTCCGCCGCGCCCCCGTGCAGCGACGCAGCGCCGAACGGCTGGCCAGGATCCTCGACGCCTGCGCCGACCTCCTCGACGAGGTCGGCTACGACGCCCTGAGCACCCGGGCCGTGGCGCTGCGCGCGCAGGTGCCCATCGGGTCGGTCTACCGCTTCTTCGGCAACAAGCGGCAGATGGTCGACGCCCTGGCCCAGCGCAACCTGGAGCGGTACGCGGAGCGCGTGACCGAGCGGCTGACCGAGACGGGGGACGGCGGCTGGCGCGGGGTGCTGGACGCGGTGCTCGACGAGTACCTGGCGATGAAGCGGACCGCGCCCGGCTTCTCCCTCATCGACTTCGGCAACCAGATCCCCGTCGGCGGCCGCCACACCGTCCCCAACCACCGCGTCGCCGAGCGGCTCACCGAACTGCTCTCCGGCTACCTCGGCCGCAGCCCCGACGACGACCTGCGCCGCGTCTTCCTCGTCGCCGTGGAGACCGCCGACACCCTCGTCCAACTTGCCTTCCGCGTCGCGCCCGGCGGCGACGAGAAGATCATTGAGGAGGCCCGGGAACTGCTGCGGGCCTATCTGGGCCGCGTGCTCGACTGATGGCCCCCGGGGGCAGCCTCCGGCTGTGACCTGGAGTTTTGCGCTTATTGCTCGCATGTCAACGTCTTGTTAACGCGACTTCGCGCCCCCTAACGTCGCTCGCACCGCCTGCCCCGGTGGGAAGTTCAAGGGCGAACGTTAGGTACTCACTCATGCTGACCATCCTCGGCTTCGCCATGATCGCGACCTTCCTGGTCCTGATCATGATGAAGAAGATGTCGCCGATCGCGGCGCTCGTGCTGATCCCCGCGCTGTTCTGCGTGATCGTCGGCAAGGGCGCCCACCTCGGCGACTACGTCATCGACGGCGTGTCCAGCCTCGCCCCCACCGCGGCGATGCTCATGTTCGCGATCGTCTACTTCGGGGTGATGATCGACGTCGGCCTCTTCGACCCGGTCGTCCGCGCCATCCTGAAGTTCTGCAAGGCCGACCCCATGCGCATCGTGGTCGGCACGGCCCTGCTCGCCGCGATCGTCTCACTGGACGGCGACGGCTCCACCACCTTCATGATCACGGTCTCGGCGATGTACCCGCTGTACAAGCGCCTCAAGATGAGCCTGGTCGTGATGACCGGCGTCGCCGCGATGGCCAACGGCGTGATGAACACGCTGCCCTGGGGCGGCCCCACCGCCCGCGCGGCCACCGCGCTGAAGGTCGACGCCACCGACATCTTCGTCCCGATGATCCCGGCGCTGGCCACCGGCCTGGTCGCGGTCGTCGTCCTGGCGTACGTGCTCGGTCTGCGCGAGCGGCGGCGGCTGGGGACGCTGACGCTCGACGCGGCCCTGGTGCGGGAGGCGGATGCGGAGGCGGAGAGCGAGACGGTGCTGGTGGGGGCGGGGGCCGGGGCGGCCGGTGCGGATACCCGGTCCGGTGCGGGGGCGGGTGCTCGTACGGCTTCCGGCGGTGCGTCCGGCGCCGAGGCGCCCGGCGCCCACGACGAGGACGACTTCCCGGGACTCGACCCGAACCGGCCCACCCTGCGGCCCAAGCTGTACTGGTTCAACGCCCTGCTCACCGTCGCCCTGCTCACCGCGATGATCACGGAGCTGCTGCCGATCCCGGTGCTCTTCCTGATCGGCGCCGCGCTCGCGCTCACCGTCAACTTCCCGCACATCCCCGACCAGAGGGCCCGGATCGCGGCCCACGCCGACAACGTCCTCAACGTCTCCGGCATGGTCTTCGCCGCCGCCGTCTTCACCGGCGTCCTCACCGGCACCGGCATGGTCGACCACATGGCCACCTGGCTCGTCGACACCATCCCCGACGGCATGGGCCCGCACATGGGCCTGGTCACCGGCCTGCTGAGCCTGCCGCTCACCTACTTCATGTCCAACGACGGCTTCTACTTCGGCGTCCTGCCCGTGCTCGCCGAGGCCGGCAACGCGCACGGCGTCTCCACGCTGGAGATCGCCCGCGCCTCGATCGTCGGCCAGCCGCTGCACATGTCCAGCCCGCTGGTGCCGGCCGTGTACGTACTGGTCGGCATGGCCAGGGTGGAGTTCGGCGACCACACGCGGTTCGTCGTGAAGTGGGCGGCCCTCACCAGCCTGGTCGTGCTCGGGGCGGGCCTCCTGTTCGGCATCATCTGAGACATCTGATCACCGGTTCACCGGTTCATCGCTTCATCGGTAAGGACGTGCACATGGCGCCCGGTGGGAACCGCGGCTGGCTGCTCCGTCTCGTCATCGCCTTCGGCTTCGCGCAGGCCGCGGTGTCGATGGCCCGGCCCGCCGTCTCCTACCGGGCCCTCGCGCTCGGCGCCGACGAGCGGGCGGTCGGCGTCATAGCCGGGGTCTACGCGCTGCTGCCGCTGTTCGCCGCCGTCCCCCTCGGACGCCGTACCGACCACGGCCGCTGCGCCCCGCTGCGGTACGGCACACACGGCGTATGACACACACGGGGGTATCACCATGATCCTGGTCTATCTGTCCGCGCTCCTTCTACTCGTCCTCGGCGGCTGCGTCTGCGTCGTCTGGGCGGAGCGCGGCGGCCCGCGCTGGGCGCGCGGGGTAGCGAAGGTGACGCTGGCGGCGGGCGAACTGGCGCGCGCGTCCGCTCGTTCCAACGGCAGCCGTAACGGGAGCGGCGGCTCGGACGACGACTGAGCCCCCGGCGCGCAGGCGCCCCGCACGCCCCGCACGCCTCGCACGGCCCCCTCCAGGGCGCCCGACGGGCCTGAATCCGACCGTCCGTTTTCTCACCAGTTGCACGGTGACACCAGGATTCGGTCCGGCGTCCTCCCCCGGACGGGCACTGTCCGTTAACTTCCGTGACTCACACGCCCCGTACGACCCGCATGAGGGCGTCCGACCGCGGAGCACCAGCGCTCAGATGGTTGCGGAGTTTGGCGTCGAGGTTGGACAGCGGCTCGTCCATCAGGGAGGCGTTGGGGCGGCGGCTGATGGCCCGGCCCATCGCGACGCGCTGGCGTTCGCCCGGAGAGTTGAGCGGGGAAGCGGTCGAGGAGGTCCTCGATGCCCAGCATGCGGGCGGTGGCGTCCACGCGGGGGCCGTGGTCGCCCTGCGGGTCCTCGATGCGCAGGGGGAAGCCGATGTTCCCGCGCGTGGTCATGGTTGCGCGCCGAGATCACCCGGCTCACCCGCGAACTGGGCGTCACCACCGTCTACGTCACCCACGACCATTCCGAGGCCATGTCCCTCGGTGACCGCGTCGCCGTCCTGCGCGGCGGCGTGCTCCAGCAGGTCGACACCCCGCGCGCCGTCTACGCCCTGCCGCGCAACGTCTTCGTCGCCGCCTTCGTCGCCGCCTTCGTCGGCACCCCGCGCATCAACCTGCTGCGCGGCGTTGTGCGCGCCCCGCTCGACGGAGCGATGAGCATCAGCCTGGGCGAGCAATTCCTGCGGCTGCCCGAACCGCTGTTCCTGGACCACCAGTTGCTCCGCGTGCAGCAGGGCCGCGAGGTGATCGTCGGCCTGCGCTCGGAGGCGGTCCGGATCGCCAACCCCTCCTCCGCGCGGCCCGGCGAGGTGCTGCTCACCGGGCTCGTGGAGCACGTCGAGTTCCAGGGCCACGAGGTCCTCGTCCACTTCAGCACGGGTTCGCGGCCGGCCGTCGTACCGGACCTGGAGGCGCCGCGCCCCACCGCCCGCCCGGCCAGGCGCCGCCGCCGCGACGGCACGGTCCTGGACCGGATCAGGGAGCGGGCGGGCGCCCTGCGCGCCGGACCGGTCGTGGCCATGGGCGAGCCGGAGGAGCGCGGGCCCGCCGTCGCCGCCCCCGACGGGCCCCTCGCCGGCGACCTGGTCGTGCGCACCACCCCCGACATCGCCCTGCGCCACGGCATGCAGGTGCCCCTCCTCGTCGACCTCGCCCACCTCTTCGTCTTCGACCAGAACGGCGACCGCATCTGCCCCGCCCCGGCGCGGCTGCCCGACCTGGAGGAGTGAGGCCGGGATCACCTGTACCGGAAGGGTGAGTCGCGCCACCATCGGGGGAGCCCCTGGTGCCGTAAAACTATCGGCGCTAGTTTGGGGCTGGACGACCAGCCGCCCGGAAGGAACGCGATGAAGGCACACGACGGCATGTACATCGACGGAGCCTGGCGCCCCGCCGCCGGCCGCGACACGATCGACGTCGTGAACCCGGCCGACGGCAAGGTGATCGCCCAGGTCCCCGCCGGCACCGCCCAGGACGTCGACACCGCCGTACGGGCCGCCCGCGCCGCGCTGCCCGGCTGGGCCGCCACCCCGCCCGCCGAGCGGGCCGCGCGGCTGGCCGCCCTGCGGGACCTGCTGGTGGGTCGCAAGGACGAGATCGCCGAGACCGTCACCACCGAGCTGGGCTCGCCGCTGAAGTTCTCCCAGGCCGTGCACGTGGGCGCCCCGATCGCGGTCGCGGGCTCCTACGCCGAGCTGGCGGCGACGCACGCCTTCGAGGAGAAGGTCGGCAACTCCGTCGTGCACCAGGAGCCGATCGGCGTGGTCGGCGCCATCACGCCCTGGAACTACCCGCTGCACCAGATCGTCGCCAAGGTCGCCCCGGCGCTCGCGGCCGGCTGCACGGTCGTCCTGAAGCCCGCCGAGGACACCCCGCTCACCGCGCAGCTCTTCGCCGAGCTCGTGGACGGGGCCGGCGTCCCGGCGGGCGTCTTCAACCTCGTCACCGGCCTCGGACCGGTCGCCGGGCAGTCCCTCGCCGAGCACCCGGGCGTCGACCTGGTCTCCTTCACCGGCTCCACGGCCGTCGGCCGGCGCATCGGCGCGGCGGCCGGTGCCGCCGTCAAGAAGGTCGCCCTCGAACTCGGCGGCAAGTCCGCCAACGTGATCCTGCCCAGCGCCGACCTGGCCAAGGCCGTCCATGTGGGCGTCGCCAACGTCATGTCCAACTCCGGCCAGACGTGCAGCGCCTGGACCCGGATGCTGGTCCACCGCGACCAGTACGACGAGGCCGTGGTGCTGGCCGCCGAGGCCGCCGCGACGTACGGCGACCGGATCGGTCCGGTCGTCAACGCCAAGCAGCAGGCGCGGGTGCTCGGTTACATCGAGAAGGGCGTCGCCGAGGGCGCCCGCCTGGTCGCGGGCGGCCCCCAGGCGCCGCGCGAGGAGGGCTACTACGTCAGCCCCACCGTCCTCGCCGATGTCACCGAGGACATGACCGTCGCCCAGGAGGAGATCTTCGGCCCCGTCCTGTCCGTCCTGCGCTACGAGGACGAGGAGGACGCCCTGCGGATCGCCAACGGCACGGTCTACGGCCTTGCGGGCGCCGTCTGGGCCGGGGACGAGGCTGACGCGGTCGCCTTCGCCCGCCGGATGGAGACCGGGCAGGTCGACATCAACGGCGGCCGGTTCAACCCGCTGGCACCCTTCGGCGGCTACAAGCAGTCGGGCGTGGGCCGGGAGCTCGGCGCGCACGGACTCGCCGAGTACCTCCAGACCAAGTCCCTCCAGTTCTGATCCGTACCAGGGGAGTTGCCCACGTCATGGCCGTCCGTACCACTGTCCGCGCCGCCGTCGTCCCCGCCGTAGGTGCCCCGCTGGAGGTCACCGGCATCGAGCTGCCCGCCACCGGTCCCGGCCGGGTCCGGGTACGGCTCGCCGCCGCCGGGGTCTGCCACTCCGACCTGTCCCTGTCCAACGGCACCATGCGCGTGCCCGTCCCCGCCGTCCTCGGCCACGAGGGTGCCGGCACGGTCGTCGAGGTCGGCGAGGGTGTCACCCATGTCGCCCCCGGCGACGACGTCGTCCTCAACTGGGCTCCGTCCTGCGGCACCTGCCACGCCTGCGCGCTCGGCGAGGTCTGGCTGTGCGCCGACGCCCTGGCCGGCGCCGCCGACGTGCACGCCCGCCGCGCCGACGACGGCACCGACCTGCACCCCGGCCTGAACGTCGCCGCGTTCGCCGAGGAGACGGTCGTCAACGCGTCCTGCGTCCTGCCCGCGCCCGCCGGCATCCCCCTCACCGACGCCGCCCTGCTCGGTTGCGCCGTCCTCACCGGCTACGGCGCCGTCCACCACTCCGCCCGGGTCCGCGAGGGCGAGACGGTCGCCGTGTTCGGTGTCGGCGGCGTGGGCCTCGCCACCCTCCAGGCGGCCCGGATCGCGGGCGCGTCGAAGATCGTCGCGGTCGACGTCTCCCCCGAGAAGGAGCAGCTGGCCCGCACCGCCGGCGCCACCGACTACCTCCTCGCCTCCGACACCACCGCCCGCGAGATCCGCGCCCTCACCGGCAAACAGGGCGTCGACGTCGCCGTCGAGTGCGTGGGCCGCGCGGCCACCATCCGCACCGCCTGGGACTCCACCCGGCGCGGCGGGCGCACCACGGTCGTCGGGATCGGCGGCAAGGACCAGCAGGTCACCTTCAACGCCCTGGAGATCTTCCACTGGGGCCTCACCCTCGCCGGCTGCGTCTACGGCAACTCCAACCCGGCCCGCGACCTCCCGGTCCTCGCCGAACACACCCGCGCGGGCCGGCTCGATCTCGCCTCCCTGGTCACGGAGCACATCACCCTGGCCGACATCCCGGCGGCCTTCGACACCATGCTGGCGGGCAAGGGCGGCCGGGCGCTGGTGGTGTTCCAGGACTGACCCAGCCCTGCTCGGCGCCCTCGCGCCGCGGCGCCAGAGCCGACTCCTCGCGCCGCGGCGCCAGAGCCGGCCCGATCCGCTGCGGGCCGGCGGCCGTCCGCTCCGGGGTCGTGGCCGCCTGGTCCGGGGTCGTCGCTGTCCGGCCCGGGGCCGTGGTCGTCCCCTCCGGGCCCGCGGCCGTCGGCCCCGGGGGCACAGCCGTCCGCCTCCGTGAGCGCGACACCGCCACCCCCGTCAGGCACAGCGCGCCGCCCGCCAGGGTGAGCAGCCCCGGGACCTCGCCGAGGGCCAGCCAGGACATCAGGACGACGAGGGCCGGGACGGCGTACGTCGTGGCCCCCATGCGGCCGGCGGTCGTGCGGGCCAGGGCGTAGGCCCAGGTCGTGAACGCCAGGGCGGTCGGGAACACGCCCAGGCAGACCATGTTGAGCGTGGCGGAGACCGGCGCGTCGGCGGCCTCCTGGACCAACTGCCCGGCGAACGGCAGGCAGAGCACCGCCCCGACCAGGCAGCCGAACGTCGTCACCTGAAGTGCGCTCGCGTGCCCCAGCGCGGGCTTCTGCGCGACGACCCCGCCCGCGTACGCCACCGCGGCCAGCAGGCACAGCACCACCCCGAGCAGCGAGGAACCGCCCTCCCCGGACATCGACAGCCCCACCGTCACCGCACCGGCGAACGACACCGCCATCCCCGCCAGCAGCCTCGGCGGCAACGCGTCCCCTAGCAGCCGCGCGCCGAGCAGGGCGATGAGGATCGGCCCCACGTTCACCACCAGCGCCGCCGTACCGGCGTCCACCTGCTGCTCGCCCCAGTTCAATACGACCATGTAGAAGCCGAACCACAGCAGCCCCGATATCCCGATGCCCCGCCAGGCCGCGCGCGGCGGCAGCCCCTCGCGGCGGACCAGGCAGATCACCCCCAGCGTCAGCACCCCCGCCAGCAGCCGCCCGAGGGCCAGCGCGCCCGGCGCGTACGCGTCCCCGGCGCTGCGGATCGAGACGAAGGCGGAGGCCCACAGCACGACGGTGACCGTGGCCGCCCCGGCCGCGAGCAGCTCCGGGCGCCGGAAACGGGACGTACCGGGGGAGGGGGACGTGCTCATCATGCTCCAGAGGCCAGGCGGCGGAAGAGACCTCCCGCTCGCGGATTCCGGACCGGT
Source organism: Streptomyces sp. cmx-10-19 (assembly GCA_049998335.1). Classification (GTDB taxonomy): domain Bacteria; phylum Actinomycetota; class Actinomycetes; order Streptomycetales; family Streptomycetaceae; genus Streptomyces. The sequence continues at coordinate 150,023 of JAEBFB010000013.1, read as the reverse complement.
TCCCGGCGGTTCATCGCAGCCCGGCCGGGTCGATACCGAGCAGGTCGGAGAGCGCGTCCTCGCCCGCCGGGGTCACCTTCACCGCCCGCTGGGAACCTATGCGCACGCACCAGCCCACCGCCAGCGCGTGCCGGCACAGCGCCGCGCCCGCGACACCGGCGAGGTGCGGACGGCGCTCGGTCCAGTCCAGGCAGGCCCGGGCCAGCGGACGGCGCCCGGTCGGCCGCAGCGCGATCCCGGCGGAGTCGAACCAGCCCAGCCCCGCGTCCGTGAGCGCGAATCCGGTGTCCTGGCGCAGCAGCCCGCGCCCGGTCAGCGCGTCGGTCACCGCGATGCCGAGCCGCCCGGCGAGATGGTCGTAGCAGGTGCGTCCCCGGGCCATCGCGGAACCGGCGCTCGACGCCCGCAGGGTGCGCGCGGGCCGGGCCACCGCCTCGGGGGCCACCTGTGCCGCGAGGTCCTCCACGAGGTGGGCGATCCGCTCGTCGGCCAGCCGCACGTACCGGTGCCGCCCCTGGCGCTCCTCGGCGAGCAGCCCGCCCGCCACGAGCTTGCCCAGGTGCTCGCTCAGCGTCGACGCGGCGACCCCGGCGTGCCGGGCCAGCTCCCCGGCGGTCCAGGCCCGCCCGTCGAGCAGCGCCAGCAGACAGGTGGCGCGCGTCTCGTCCGCGAGCAGCCCGGCCAGCCGTGCCAGCCCGGGCGCCCCGGCGTCCCTCCCGGTCATACGCCCCAGCATGCGGGACGCACGGTTCGGCGGGCGCCGAAGGGCCCGCGGACCCGGACCCGGCGGGCACTCAGAGGGCCTCCGCCTCCGCTCGGACGGCCTCCGCGTGCGCTCAGACGGCATCTCCCGCCTGCCCGTACTGCTGCGCCAGCCCGTCCAGCAGCGCCGTCAGCCCCGTCTCGAAGGCCCGCTCGTCGATCTTCTCCTGCTGCTCGGCCAGCCGGTGCGCCTGCTGGAGGTGGGGATAGTCGGCGGGGTCGTACGCCCCCGCGTCGGTCACGAAGCCCCCGGCGAAGGAGCCCAGCGCCGAGCCCATGATGAAGTACCGCATCAGCGCGCCGATGGACGTCGCCTGCGCCGGCGGCCAGCCCGCGGCGACCATCGCGCCGTAGACCGCGTCCGCGAGGTGCAGCGCGGCCGGCCGGCGGCCGGGGCCGTGGGCCAGTACCGGCACGATGTTGGGATGGTCGCGCAGGGCCGCCCGGTAGGAGACGGCCCAGTCGTGCAGCGCGGTCCGCCAGTCCCGGCCGTCCTCGAACATCGACAGGTCGACCTGCGCGCTCACCGAGTCGGCGACCGCCTCCAGGATCTCGTCCTTGGTGCGGAAGTGGTTGTAGAGCGAGGGCCCGCTGACCCCCAGCTCGGCGGCGAGCCGGCGCGTGGAGAGGGCCGCGAGACCCTCCGCGTCCACCAGCGCACGGGCCGCCTCGACGATCCGGTCGGTGCTGAGCAGGGGCTTGCGCGGTCGGGCCATGCCGCACATAGTAGGGCTGCGGCTTTTAACTACCAGTGCTAATTTATAGTCCGCTGATCAAGATCTGCAGTTCTCGGTCCGTCTTCTGTGGGGTGACTCGGCATGAACCTGGAGCTCAGCGAGGAACAGAGCGCCGTCCGTCGGCTCGCGCGCGACTTCGTGGAGCGCGAGATCGCCCCGCACGTCGTCGACTGGGACCGCGCCGAGGAGGTGGACCGCTCGATCGTCAAGAAGCTCGGCGAGGTCGGCTTCCTCGGCCTCACCATCGACGAGGAGTACGGCGGCTCCGGTGGCGACCACCTCGCGTACTGCCTGGTCACCGAGGAACTGGGCCGGGGTGACAGCTCCGTGCGCGGCATCGTCTCCGTCTCCCTCGGGCTGGTCGCCAAGACCATCGCCTCCTGGGGCGACGAGGAGCAGAAGCGGCGCTGGCTGCCCGGCCTGACCTCCGGCGAGTACGTCGGCTGCTTCGCCCTCACCGAGCCCGGCACCGGGTCGGACGCCGGGAACCTCTCCACCCGCGCGGTGCGCGACGATGGGGGCACCTCCCGCTCATGGGGGTCCTCCCGCGCGAGCGAAGCCGAGCGTGGGGGAGGGGCCGAGCATGGGGGAGACTACGTCATCAACGGCACCAAGACGTTCATCACCAACGGCACCTGGGCCGACGTCGTGCTGCTCTTCGCGCGCTCCACGGACGCCCCCGGCCACAAGGGCGTCTCCGCCTTCCTCGTGCCGACCGACACCCCCGGCCTCACCCGCCGCACCATCCACGGCAAGCTGGGTCTGCGCGGCCAGGCCACCGCCGAACTGGTCCTGGAGGACGTCCGCGTCCCCGCCTCCGCGATGCTGGCCCCCGAGGGCAAGGGCTTCTCGGTCGCCATGTCGGCCCTCGCCAAGGGGCGGATGTCGGTCGCGGCCGGCTGCGTCGGCATAGCCCAGGCGGCGCTGGACGCGGCGGTGAAGTACGCGGGCGAGCGCGAGCAGTTCGGCAGGACCATCGCCCACCACCAGCTGGTGCAGGAGCTGATCAGCGACATCGCCCTCGACGTGGACGCGGCCCGGCTGCTGACCTGGCGGGTCGCCGACCTGATCGACCGGGGGCAGCCCTTCACCGTCGAGTCCTCCAAGGCCAAGCTGTTCGCCTCCGAGGCCGCCGTCCGCGCCGCCAACAACTCCCTCCAGGTGTTCGGCGGTTACGGCTACATCGACGAGTACCCGGCCGGCAAGCTGCTGCGCGACGCCCGCGTGATGACCCTCTACGAGGGCACCAGCCAGATCCAGAAGCTGGTCATCGGGCGGGCGCTGACAGGGGTCTCGGCGTTCTGAGGCCCGCCCCGCCCTCATTCTCCCGCCGTCATTCTCCCGCCCTCATACTCCCGTTCCCTTCTGAGTACCTGTACTGAGTACCCCGGCGGATGTGGCGCGGGACACGGCCGCCGATCCTTTTCCCATGAGTGACACACCGGTCAAGCAGCAGACCACGGCGGCCTTCTACGGCCAGGCCGTGGCGTCGTTCGCGGTGGCGATGGCAGCCACCGCCATCGGCATCTACCAGCTCCAGGCCGACGCCTGGGTGCGGGCCTTCCTCGCCATCGCCGTCCTGTACCTGGTCACCTCCGCCTTCACGCTGGCGAAGATCATCCGGGACCGCCAGGAAGTGGTCCAGATCGTGAGCCGCGTGGACCAGGCCCGGCTGGACAAGATCCTCGTCGAACACGACCCCTTCCAGAAGCCGGGCGGTCCCGCTGCGGGGCAACGTCACTAAGCGGCCGCTCATACTGGGCGGTATGGTGGTGCCCCTGTCACCGAGAGGGGCGAAAGCGATGAGTACGGCGGCCGAGACGACGGGCGGCGACACCGAGCCGTGGGACCAGGTCACGCCTGACGCGGCCCGGCGGCTCCTGGTCGCCGCAGTGGAGGCGTTCGCCGAGCGCGGGTACCACGCGACCACGACCCGCGACATCGCCGGACGGGCCGGCATGAGCCCGGCCGCGCTCTACATCCACTACAAGACCAAGGAAGAGCTGCTCCACCGCATCAGCCGGATCGGCCACGACCGGGCGCTGGGCATCCTGCGCACGGCCGCCCAGGGCGAGGGCAGTGCCACGGAGCGGCTCGCCGACGGCGTCAGGTCCTTCGTGGGCTGGCACGCGGGCCGGCGCACCACCGCGCGGGTGGTGCAGTACGAGCTGGACGCGCTCGGCCCCGAGGCCCGCCAGGAGATCCTCGCGCTGCGCCGGCAGGTCGACGCCGAGGTGCGCGGGATCATCGAGGACGGGGTGGCGTCGGGCGAGTTCGACGTGCCGGACGTGCACGGCACGACGCTGGCCGTGCTGTCGCTCTGCATCGACGTGGCCCGCTGGTTCAACGTGAACGGGCCCCGGACGCCCGACGAGGTCGGCGCGCTCTACGCCGACCTCGTCCTGCGGATGGTGGGGGCCCGGGGGCGGCCCGGCGCGCCTCAGACGTAGTAGCGCGAGACGGACTCGGCGACGCAGACCGGCTTGTCGCCGCCCTCGCGCTCCACGGTGAAGGCGACGGTCAACTGGACGCCGCCGGGGACGTCCTCGGCGCCGGTGACCTTCGCGGTGGCGCGCAGGCGGGAGCCGACGGGGACGGGGGAGGGGAAACGGACCTTGTTGGTGCCGTAGTTGACGCCCATCCTCACGCCCTCGACCTGGATCAGCTGCGGGCCGAAGAGGGGAAGCAGCGACAGGGTGAGGTAGCCGTGGGCGATGGTCGTGCCGAAGGGGCCGGCGGCGGCCTTCTCCGGGTCGACGTGGATCCACTGGTGGTCGCCGGTCGCCTCGGCGAACAGGTCGACGCGCTTCTGGTCGATGTCCAGCCAGTCGGTGTACCCCAGCTGCTCGCCCACCGCCGCCTTCACGTCGTCGACGGTCTGGAAGATCCTCGGTTCTGCCATGTCCCGGCCTTTCTGTCCGCCTGATCTGTGCGCCCGACTCTAAGCGACTGCTTAGCATGGTCGTCGGTGGGATGGGCCCGTGTCAACAAAAGGTGGGAGCGGGAGGGGTGACGTGATAGGTAGGGTCCGAGGGGTGCCTCAGATTCCCGAGAAGATCCATGAGCTCACGGTCGGCCAGCTCGCCGCGCGCAGCGGTGCCGCGGTCTCCGCCCTGCACTTCTACGAGTCCAAGGGCCTGATCACCAGTCGCCGCACCTCGGGCAACCAACGCCGTTTCAGCCGCGACACGTTGCGCCGGGTCGCCTTCGTACGGGCCGCCCAGCGGGTCGGCATCCCGCTCGCCACGATCCGCGACGCGCTCGGCGAACTGCCGGAGGGGCGGACGCCGACCCGGGACGACTGGGCGCGGCTCTCCGAGACGTGGCGCGCGGAGCTGGACGAGCGCATCAAGCAGCTCAACCGTCTGCGCGACCACCTCACCGACTGCATCGGCTGCGGCTGCCTCTCCCTGGACAGCTGCGTCCTGTCCAACCCGGACGACGCCTTCGGCGAACGCCGAGCAGGCTCCCGCCTCCTGGTCGAGCGCACCCCCCGCCGCCCCGCCTCCGGCTCCGGAGAGGTCCGCACGGCCGAGGCGGAAGCGGGGCCCTGCTGCTGATACGGGCCGCTGCCGGGCGCCGTACGGCGGCGGGCCGACTCCCGCGTGCTGGACCGCGCCGCCGTGACATGCGCCGCCGGTCACACGGCCTGCCGGCCACCGTCGCCCCCGCGCAACGTGATGCGCGCCTGGCGCTGAGCCACCGGCCCCGACCGCACGTCCGCTCCCGGCCGCTCAACCTGCCTGCCGCGCACCTCGTCACCCTCCGGCCAACGGCCATTGACCGCACGGCCGGTCAGCCGCTGGCCACGGTCACACGCGCCACCTGCCACTCGCCCCGGCCAACCGCACGCATCACCGGCCCCACCGACCGCGCGGCCACCGTCGGCCCCGCGCAGCATGACGCACGCCTGGCGATAAGGCACCGGCCCGTCGGCCACACCGTCCACCGCCCGCACGGCCTGTCGGCCGCGCAGTCGTGGTCGGCCCCGCACAACGTGACGTACGCCAGGCGCTGAGCCACCGGCCTCGGCCGCACGTCTGCTGCCGACCAGCCACTCGGCCTGCCGACCGCACGCCTCTTCACCCTCCGACTCTCAGGCACACCGGCCGCACGGCCTGCTGGCCACCGGCCGCACGCGCCACCGGCACTCGCCCTTCCAGCCACACGCATCATTGGCCCACTTGCCGCACAGCCCACCAGCCGCCGGCCACCGGCGGCGCGGCCCACCAACCGCCGGCCCACCGGCCACCAGCCTCGGGTCACCCACCTCCCGGCCCACCGGCCACCAGCCTCGGGTCACCCACCTCCCGGCCCGCCGGCCACACGCATCACCGGCCCCACCGACCGCGCGGCCCGCCGACCGCCACCCGCCCGGGGGCACGGCACCCCTTCGCGCGCACCCCCGCGCGCGCCCCCTACGCCGACATCAGCAACCGCCCCCGTCGTGCGTCCGCCAGGGCCTCTGACGTGAGGACCGGGCGGGGGACGAGGATGCCGCAGTCCGTGCAGACCGGGCCGGTCGAGGGTTCGTGGTCGAGGTCGTAGGTCCACACCAGGCGGTCGCCGTCGCAGACCGGGCAGCCGGTGCCCGGTTCGCGCTCCAGTGCCGTGATCAGCCGCCGCAGCACCCCCGCCAGCGGCCCGCCGGGATGGACGCGGGGGTCGTCGCACCAGGCCACCCCGAAGCCGCCCCACGTCAGCCGGTGCCAGTCGTCCACGCTGCCCGGCCTACGCAGCCCGTCGTGCTTCTCCTTCCTGCGCCGCTCGGCGAACCCGGCCTCGTAGGCCAGCCACACCGACCGCGCCTCCTCCAGCTCCTCCAGTGCGGCCACGAGCCGCGCCGGATCGGGGGAGCGGTCCTCGGGACCGAACCCGGCCCGGGAGCAGAGATGGTCCCAGGTCGCCCTGTGCCCGTAAGGGGCGAAACGCTCAAGGCACTTGCGCAGCGAATAGCGCCGCAGCGCCAGGTCGCACCGCGCATCGCGGACCTGTCTCGCCAGACTTCGGAAACCGGCCATGGCCTTGCACCTCCGTCACACTGCACCTGCACTTCGGTCACTTCGGCGTCGTCGTACGGACGTTGCCGAATAGACGTATCGACAAGCGATTCGGCTCCATCCGATTTCCGATGCCTTCCATCAGCCGATCCACCCGCTCCGAGAAAGTGACGCATGTTCACCTTCCCCCTCGGGGATACCGGCGGTGACGTCCCGCCCCACCCCTGTCGGGAGGAGCTGCTATGCCAAGGCGCACCCCGCGCAACGCCGTCGACAGACTGAGAACTCCCCGCGGCTTCCACGGGTTCCTGAAGGGCGCCTCCGTATGCGTCCTCATTGCCGGACTTTTGTCACCGCTTTCCCCGGCGATCGCCGCCGACACCGGCGGTTCCCGGACCGCGGCCCCGGCCGCACCGGCCGACGACAGCTGCGGCGGCCGGTGTTCGGACATCCTGCCGCCCGGCCGGAACGGCAACGCCACCCTCGCCGAGATCCTCCCGACCAGGCCCCCGGCATCCAGCCCGCCCACGCCGAGGACCAGCTCGGCCCCTACACGGACCTCCTCGGCGGCTACCCCGCCCTCGCCGACGGCAAGATCGACGCGTTCTTCGGCGACGCCTCCTTCGGCGGCCCCGCCGGGCGGGCTGCCTCCACCCTCCGCCCCGCCGGCCGCATGGACGTCGCCGTCCGCGACAGGAAGACCGGCGTCCCGCACCTCACCGGCACCACCCGCTACGGCACCGAGTGTCGTGGAGTTCACGTCCCACCGGTGACCGGCCGGTCGGTCACCGGCCGGTCCCGGAATCAGGCGTAAGAGGAGATCACCTGTAGAGGAGGTACTGGCGGCGTGTCCTGCGGAACGCCGCCAGTTCCCTCTCCCAGGCGCCCGCCACCTCGTCGGTGTCCGCGCCCGCGTCGATCATCGTGCGCACCCGGGCGGAGCCGGTGAGCTTGTCGATCCAGTTGTCGGACCGCCAGGCGAACCCGTCCCAGCTCCGCTTCGCGGTCACCAGGAGGGCGATCCCGGTGCGCACGGGGTCGAAGGCGGCCCGGTCGTGCACATGGAGCTGCACCCCGCCCACCGTCTTCCCCTGGAACTTGGAGAAGGCCGGCGCGAAGTACGCCTCCCTGAAGCGCACGCCGGGCAGGTCCAGTTCGTCGGCGGCCTCCGCCCAGCGCCCGTCGATCCCCTCCGCGCCGAGCAGCTCGAAGGGCCGGGTCGTGCCGCGCCCCTCCGACAGGTTCGTGCCCTCGAAGAGGCAGGTGCCCGGGTAGACCACCGCGGTCTCCGGCGTCGGCATGTTCGGGCTCGGCGGCACCCAGGGCAGCCCGGAGGCGTCGTAGAACTCCTCGCGCCGCCACCCCGTCATCGTCACCGTCTCCAGCGGCACCGGGGAGGGGAGGAACTCGCCGTTGAACAGCAGCGCCAGCTCGCAGACCGTCATGCCGTGCGCCTGCGCGATCGGCTGCCGTCCGACGAAGGTGGCGAACTCCTTGTGCAGCACCGGACCGAGCGCCGCCCGCCCCGTCACCGGGTTCGGCCGGTCCAGCACCACGAACCGCTTCCCGGCGAGCGCCGCCGCCTCCATGCAGTCGTACAGCGTCCAGATGTACGTGTAGAAGCGCGCGCCCGCGTCCTGGATGTCGAAGACGACGGTGTCCACGCCGGACGCCGTGAAGACGTCCGCGAGCGGCTGCCCGCTCTTGAGGTACGTGTCGTAGACCGGCAGCCCGGTCGCCGGGTCGTCGTAGCGGCCCTCGGAGCCGCCCGCCTGCGCGGTGCCGCGGAAGCCGTGCTCGGGGCCGAAGACGGCCGTCACGTCCACCCGGTCGTCGGCGTGCAGCACGTCGACGATGTGCCGTACGTCCCGGGTGATGCCGGTCGGGTTGGTGACGACGCCGACCTTCTGCCCGTCGAGCAGCGCGTACCCGCCGTCGGCGAGGCGCTCGAAGCCGGTACGGAGCCCCCGGCCGCCGTGGCCGCCCTGTCCGCCGTGCCCGCCCTCCCCGGCGGGGGCCGCGTGGGCCGCGCCGGCCGTGAGCGGGGTACCGGCCGCCACCGCGGCCGTCGTGGCGAGCAGAGTGCGTCGGGACAGCGCCATGCGGTGACCTCCGTGTCGCGGCGGGTGTCATGCGCACGCACGCTAACCCGCGCCCCGGCCCGTACGGAACGAGGCGAACCGCGGTTCACCCCTTCCGTCGTACATACCGACTGGTTAGTCTGACGCCACGGCGGAGCCGCCGCAGGGGGACCCGTCGTACCCGAGCCGCGTCGAAGGAGACCGATGGTGGAAGCCGTGCAGGATGCCGGAGTGGTCGTCACCGGGGCGGGAGGCGGCATAGGCGCCGCGCTGGCCCGCCGCTTCGCCGCCGAGGGCGCCCGGGTCGTCGTCAACGACCTCGACGCCGCCCGCGTGAAGGCCGTCGCCGACGAGATCGGCGCGATCGCCGTCCCCGGCGACGCCTCGGCGATCGTCGCCGAGGCCCGCGAGGCGCTCGGCGGCACCGTCGACGTGTACTGCGCCAACGCGGGTGTCGGCAGCGGCGGTTCGGAGGCGGCCGGCGAGGCGGTCTGGGCGCTCGCCTGGGACGTCAACGTCATGGCGCACGTCCGCGCGGCGCACGAACTGCTCCCCGACTGGCTGGAGCGCGGCACCGGCCGCTTCGTCTCCACCGTCTCCGCCGCCGGACTGCTCACCATGATCGGCGCCGCGCCCTACAGCGTCACCAAGCACGGCGCGTACGCCTTCGCCGAGTGGCTGTCCCTGACGTACCGCCACCGCGGCATCAAGGTGCACGCCATCTGCCCGCAGGGCGTGCGCACCGGCATGCTGGCCGGGAGCGGCAGCGCGGGCGAGCTGGTGCTCGCGCCGACCGCCGTGGAGCCCGAGGACGTCGCCGACGCGCTCTTCCAGGGCATGGCGCAGGACCGCTTCCTGATCCTGCCGCACCCCGAGGTCGCCGGGTACCACCAGGCCCGCGCCGCCGACCCCGACCGCTGGCTGCGCGGCATGAACAAGCTGCAGCGCCAGTGGGAGGAGGCGACGGCCCGATGACCGCCTCCGCCTCTCCCTCGCCCTCCGCCTCCCCCGCGTCCGCCTACGCCGCCAAGCCGTGGCTGGACCTCCTCACCGACGTCCAGAAGGCGCCGCTGCACCCCGACGCCTCCCTGGTGCACGCCCTGCGCCGGGCCGTCGCCGAGGCGCCCGACCGCGCCTTCCTCGCCTACTTCGACGGCCGCCTCACCTACCGCGAGGTGGACGAGCTGAGCGACTCCGTCGCCGGGCACCTCGCGGCGCGCGGCCTGGAGCGCGGCGACCGGGTGGCCGTCCTGCTCCAGAACTCCCCGCACTTCGTGCTCGCCGTGCTCGGCGCCTGGAAGGCGGGCGCGATCGTGGTGCCCGTCAACCCCATGTACAAGTCGGGGGAGGTCGGCCACGTCCTGCGGGACGGCGAGGTGGCCGCGCTGATCTGCTCCGACCGGGCCTGGGAGGCGTATCTGCGCGAGGCGGCGGACGGCTCGCCGGTGCGGATCGCGCTCACCGGATGCGAGTTGGATTTCCAGACTCGCAACGACGCGCGCGTGCTGTCCTTCGAGCGCTCCGCGCCGGCCCCGGACGCCGACGACCTCACCGAGGCCGCCCGCGCCGGTCACCCGGCCCCGCCCGGACGCGACCCGGAGCCCGGCGACACCGCCCTCATCAGCTACACCTCGGGCACCAGCGGCACCCCCAAGGGCGCCACCAACACGCACGCCAACATCATGTACAACGCCGAACGCCAGCGCACCGGACTCGGCCTCCCGGACGCCCCCGTGTACTTCGCGCTGGCACCGCTGTTCCACATCACCGGCATGGTCTGCGAGTTCGGCGCCTGCCTGAACAGCGCCGGCACCCTCGTCCTGGCGTACCGCTTCGAGTCCGGGGTCGTGCTGGACGCCTTCGCCGAGCACCGGCCGCACTACACCGTCGGCCCCTCCACCGCCTTCATGGCACTGGCCGCCCACCCCGCCGCCACCCCCGACCACTTCACCTCCTTCGCCACCATCTCCTCCGGCGGCGCACCCCTGCCGCCCGCCCTGGTGGAGAAGTTCCGGGCGGGCTTCGGCCCGTACATCCGCAACGGCTACGGGCTCACCGAATGCACCGCGCCCTGCGCCTCCGTACCGCCGCACCTGGAGGCCCCCGTCGACCCCGTCTCCGGGACCCTCGCGGTCGGCCTGCCCGGCCCCGACGGCGTCGTACGGATCGTCGACGAGCAGGGCGCCGAGGTGCCCCTCGGCGAGCAGGGCGAGATCCTCGTCCGCGGCCCGCAGGTCGTCCCCGGCTACTGGCGGCGCCCCGACGCCACCGCGGAGACCTTCCCCGACGGCGAACTGCGCACCGGCGACATCGGCTTCATGGACGCGAACGGCTGGCTCTACGTCGTCGACCGCAAGAAGGACATGATCAACGCCTCCGGGTTCAAGGTCTGGCCCCGCGAGGTCGAGGACGTGCTCTACACCCACCCGGCGGTGCGCGAGGCCGCCGTCGTCGGCGTCCCCGACGGGTACCGCGGGGAGACCGTCAAGGCGTACATCAGCCTCCGGCCCGGCGCCGAGACCGACCCGGACGCGCTCGCCGCGTACTGCGCCGAGAAACTGGCCGCCTACAAGTACCCCCGCCAGGTGGAGATCCTCCCCGACCTGCCGAAGACGGCGAGTGGGAAGATCCTCCGTCGGGAGCTGCGTTCCCGTAACCGGCAGGACACCCGGTGAACGGCCACCCGGTGAACGGACAGTGACAAAGGAAAGGCAGGTGACGGCAGTGCCCAGGACCACCGACGGGGACGGCACTCCGGTGCCGCAGCGGCTCCTGGCCGCCGCCACCCGGCTCTTCGCCGAGCAGGGCTACGACCGCACCTCCGTCCAGGAGATCGTGGAGGCGGCCGGCGTCACCAAGGGAGCGCTCTACCACTACTTCGGCTCCAAGGACGACCTCCTGCACGAGGTGTACGCGCGCGTGCTGCGCCTCCAGCAGGAACGCCTGGACGCCTTCGCGGACGCCGACGAGCCGGTCGAGCGGCGGGTGCGGGGCGCGGCGGCCGACGTCGTCGTCACCACCATCGAGAACCTCGACGACGCGTCGATCTTCTTCCGCTCCATGCACCAGCTCAGCCCCGAGAAGAACAAGCAGGTGCGCGCGGAGCGCCGGCGCTACCACGAACGCTTCCGCGCGCTCATCGAGGAGGGCCAGCTCTCCGGCGTCTTCACCAAGGAGACCCCGGCCGACCTGGTGGTGGACTACCACTTCGGCTCCATCCACCACCTCTCCACCTGGTACCGCCCCGACGGCCCCCTCACCCCGCAGGAGGTCGCCGACCACCTGGCCGACCTGCTGCTGCGGGCCCTGCGGCCGTGACCCGGCCCCGGGACGCCGGGGCGATCCTCGTCAAAAAACACCGAATGCCGTACGAACCGGAGGCGATCAGGACCGCATGTCCGTCATCCACCGCACCACCCTCACCCCGACCAAGCTGGAACTCCTCACGGCCTGGCTGCCGACCCGCCCCTGGTACCCGGGCGAGGCCGCCGCGTCCCGGCCCGAGAAGGCCGGCGGGTTCCGGCTCGACGACCCCGAGGGCGAGGTGGGCATCGAGTTCATGCTGCTCACCGACCCCGGTTGCGGCGCGCCGGGCCTGCTGGCGCCCATGACCTACCGGTCCGCGCCGCTCGCCGGAGCGGACCACGCCCTGATCGGCACCCTGGAGCACGGCGTCCTCGGCAAGCGCTGGGTGTACGACGCCTGCCACGACCCGGTCGCGGTCGCGGAGACGGTGGCGCTGCTCGCCGGGCGGGTCAGGGCGCACGCGCAGAGCGTGAACGACGCGCTCGACGAGACCGTGGAGGTCACCGGTGCCGGTGCGGTGCCGACGTCCGTGCCGGCGCCCGCCGGGGCCGAGGTGGTGGACGACGCCACGGGCACGTCGGTGCGGCTGGCCGACGGACCCGCACTGCGCTTCCGGCGCGTGCTGGAACCGGCGCGAGGAGCCGGCGAGGGCGTGGCGGGGGCCGTCTCGGCACCCTGGACGCCCGCCGACGGCGCCCCCGCCCGCGCCGTCGTGGTCGAACTGCGTCCCTGAACGGTCTTCTCTCCCTCCCGGCCGGGGGGAGAGAAGACCAGGGAGCGACCTACAGGTACTTCTTGATCTCCCGGCGGGCCAGCGAGCGCTGGTGCACCTCGTCCGGACCGTCGGCGATCATCAGCGTCCGCGCCCCCGCGTACAGCTCGGCCAGCGGGAAGTCCTGGCTCACGCCGCCCGCGCCGTGCAGCTGGATCGCCCGGTCGATGATGTCGACCACCGCGCGGGGTGTCGCGATCTTGATCGCCTGGATCTCGGTGTGCGCGCCCCGGTTGCCGACGGTGTCCATCAGCCAGGCCGTCTTGAGTACCAGCAGCCGCAGCTGCTCCACCGTCACGCGCGCGTCCGCGATCCAGTTGTGGATCACGCCCTGCTGGGCGAGCGCCTTGCCGAAGGCGTCCCGCGTCACCGCGCGGCGGCACATCAGCTCGATCGCCCGCTCCGCCATGCCGATCAGCCGCATGCAGTGGTGGATGCGGCCGGGGCCCAGCCGGGCCTGCGCGATGGCGAAGCCGCCGCCCTCCTCGCCGATCAGGTTCGACACCGGCACACGCGCGTGGTCGAACGTCACCTCGGCGTGTCCGCCGTGGTAGTGGTCCTCGTAACCGAACACCTGCATGGCCCGGTTCACCGTCACCCCCGGCGTGTCGCGCGGAACGAGCACCATGGACTGCTGACGGCGGATGTCCGCGCCCTCCGGGTCCGTCTTGCCCATCACGATGAAGATCCTGCAGTCCGGGTTCATCGCCCCGGAGATGTACCACTTGCGGCCCGTGACGACGTAGTCGTCGCCGTCGCGCGCGATGCGCGTGGTGATGTTCGTGGCGTCCGAGGAGGCCACATCCGGCTCGGTCATCGCGAACGCCGAGCGGATCTCCCCGGCGAGCAGCGGTTCGAGCCACTGCTTCCGCTGGGCCTCGTCGGCGAACTGCGCCAGCACCTCCATGTTCCCGGTGTCGGGTGCCGCGCAGTTCGTCGCGGTCGGCGCCAACTGGGGGCTGCGGCCGGTGATCTCGGCGAGCGGGGCGTACTGGAGGTTGGTCAGGCCCGCGCCGTGCTCGGCGTCGGGCAGAAAGAGGTTCCACAGGCCCTGGCGGCGGGCCTCGGCCTTGAGATCCTCCACGACCTGCGGGGTCTCCCACGGGGAGGCGAGGCGGGCGCGCTGCTCGTGCGCCACCGCCTCGGCCGGGTAGACGTACTCGTCCATGTAGGCGAGCAGCCTGGCGCGGAGTTCCTCGGTGTGCGTGTCGTACGCGAAGTCCATGACGGGTCAGCCTTCCTGAAGGGTGGTCAGGCCGTGCTCGATGAAGACGGGGACGAGGTCGCCGATGCGGTCGAAGCCGCGGCCGACCGTCTGGCCCAGGGTGTGGCGGTAGTGGATGCCCTCCAGGATCACGGCGAGCTTGAACCAGGCGAACGCCGTGTACCAGGCGACGGCGCCCACGTCGCGCCCCGAGCGGGCGGCGTAGCGCTCGACCAGTTCGGCGGGGGCCGGGTGGCCGGGGGCCTGGGCCGTGGTGGAGACGGGGGAGTCGGGCAGGGCGAGCGGGCTGCTGTACATCACCAGCAGGCCGAGGTCGGTGAGCGGGTCGCCGAGGGTGGACATCTCCCAGTCGAGGACCGCCCTGATCCGGTCCCGCTCGCCGTCCTCCTCGCCGATGAGGACGTTGTCGAGGCGGTAGTCGCCGTGCACGACGGTGGGGGCGGGGGAGCGGGGCAGCTCCCGGCCCAGCGTGGCGTGCAGTTCGTCGATGCCGGCGAGGTCCCGGTTGCGGGACGCGTCGAGCTGCTTGGCCCAGCGGCGCAGCTGGCGGTCGAGGAAGCCCTCGGGGCGGCCGAAGTCCGCGAGCCCGACCTCGCCGGGGTCCACGGTGTGCAGTTCCACCAGCGTGTCGACCAGGTTCAGCACGGCGGCCCGGGTGCGCTCGGGGCCGAGCGGCGCGAGCTGGCCGGCGGTGCGGTACGGGGTGCCGTCGACGAACTCCATCACGTAGAACGGCACGCCGAGAACCTCCTCGTCCTCGCACAGCAGCACCGGGCGCGGGACGGGTACGTCGGTGGGGTGCAGGGCACTGATGACGCGGTGCTCGCGCCTCATGTCGTGCGCGGTGGCCAGGACATGGCCGAGCGGGGGACGCCTGACGACCCACCGGGAGGCGCCGTCCGCGACGGCGTACGTGAGGTTGGACCGTCCGCCCTCGATCAGCCGGCCGGTCAGCGGACCGGTCACCAGTCCGGGCCGCTCGCGGTCGAGCAGCGCGCGCAACCGGTCGAGGTCGAGTCCGGGCGGGTGATCGGGGCTCATCGTCGCTCCCTGGGGCAGGTGAACAGTACCGGATCCATGATGCCGACCGGTCGGTATGTCGTCCAGAGGGGGAGCGGTACGAGTCGGGGAGCGGGGTCTCAGGAGTTCCGGGGGACTCAGAGGGCGACGAGGAAGGCGCCGCACGCGGCGACGGCCACGGTGCACAGGGCGGCGGCTGCGGCGTGCGGCGGGGCGAGCGCGCGGGGTGCGGCCGCCGAGGCGAGGGCGCGGATACGGCCGTGGGCGATACCGAGGAAGGCCAGCCACAGGGCGCCGCAGAGGGCGGCGGCCAGCACCGAGGCCGGTGTCGGGCCGGTCTGCAGGGCGGTCCTGGCGGCGAGTACGGCGACGACGGTGGCGGAGAGGGTGGTGCGGCGCCAGGCGAGGCGGGTGCGCTCGGGCTGGAGGCCGGGGTCGCGGTCGTGATGGGGGCCGGGGTCGCGGTCGGGGGCGGGCGTGGTGGCGGGCACGGGTCAGCCCTCCCAGCCGGCCAGCACGACGACGACCATGACGAGGGCGACGACGGCCACGACGAGACCGAGCAGCGCCGGGAAGCGGGAGACGGGGAGGTCGTCGCCCCGGCGCATGGCCCGCTCGCAGCGCACCCAGTGGTTCACGGCACGCAGCGCGCACAGCACACCGGCGGCGAGCAGCGCGAGCGCCATGCCCACGCGCCAGCCCCAGCGCAGGTCGGGCAGGAACTGGTCCACCGCGAACCCGCCGCCGATCAGCGCGAGCGCGGTCCGCAGCCACGCCAGAAAGGTCCGCTCATTGGCCAACGAGAACCGGTAATCGGGCGTACCGCCTTCCTCCCGAACCTCCCCAGGCGCAAACCAGAGCCGGACGTTCCGCACACATTCGATCACCTGGGGGACCCTACCCCTGCCCATAGCTGCGGGCAGTCGTGCCGCTGGGGCGATGGGGGCGATGGGGGAGATGGGGGCGGGCGGGCGCAGCGGCACCCGGCCGGCGCCGGCAAGCGGAACCACCCCCGGCCCACATCAGTACAGGGCCCTGAGGACACCCGTCACCCCCGCCGGCTCCGCAGCCGCGCATACGCCGCCAACCCGTCCGGCACGAACTCCCACTCACCCGACCGCACCCGCCGCTCCAGCTCCCCCTCCGGCAGGAACCCGTGCCACGCCACCTCCGAGACCTGCGGCGCCACCACCCCCTCCCATCGCACCTCGTACACCGCGGACCACCAAGCCCGCCCCGCCCCGTCGTCGTACAGGAACTTGAAGAGAAACGCGGGCTGAGGCAGCCCTGACACCCCCAGCTCCTCCTCCGCCTCCCGCAGCGCCGCGGCGTCGTAGGACTCGCCCGCCCCCACCACCCCGCCCACGAACATGTCGTACAGCCCGGGAAACACCTGCTTCGTATCGGTCCGGCGATGGACGAAGACCCGCCCCTCACCGTCCCGCGCCCACACGAACACGCACCGATGCCGCAGCCCCCGCGCGTACACGTCCCCCCGCCGGGCCCGCCCGACCACCTGATCGTCCTCGTCGACGACGTCGAGGATCTCGTCAGCAGCACTCATGAGGCCCATCCAAGCAGCGCCACCCGAGCAGCCCGCCATCCAGGCAGCCGCCACCCACGCGAGCCCCGCCCGAGCGATCAGCGCCGCTGCAACGCCCGCTCGCGCCCACTCTCCCCCGTACCCTGCGGCATCGCCGGATGCATCCCGAGCAGCACGATCCCCGCCACGACCGCCGCGAGCCCGCCCGCCTCCCACGCCAGCGCCCCCGCGTCGGTACGCAGCCGGTCACCGAGGAAACCCACCCCGCAGGCGATGCCCGCGAGCGGCTGGGCGGCCGTCAGCGCGGGCAGCGACCGGCGCAGCGGGGCCGTCTCGAAGGCGCTCTGGACCAGCAGGAGCCCGGTGATCCCGAGCACCACCACGGCGTACGGCTGCCACCCCGTCAGCAGCTCCCCGAAGCCGCCCGCCCCGAAGCGCCGCCCGCTGACCCGGGTCAACGCGTCCTGCACCCCGTACAGCAGCCCCGCCGCCAGGGCCAGCAGCGTCGGCCCCCTGGTCAGCCGGGAACGCGCGGCGCACACCGTGAGCACGAGGGCGAGGCCCAGCATCACGCCGATGATCAGCCAGTGCCGCAGCGGGTCCGTCACCGCGCTGCCCCCGCGCGGCTCGCCCGCGAGGATGAACGCGGTCACCCCGCCCGCGAGCAGCGCGAGCCCCGCCCAGCCCCGGCGGCCCAGCGGCTGCCGGGGCTGGAAGCGGGACAGGGCGAGGGCGAAGAGCAGTTCGTCGCCAGGAGCGGTTCGACCAGGGTGAGTTCGCCGCCGCCCAGCGCGATCGCGCCCGGCACCATGCCGGCCACCATCAGCCCCGTGCCGGCCAGCCAGCGCGGCACCCGCAGCAGGTCGAGCAGGAGGCGGGGCGAGAGGAAGTCGCCCAGCGGAGCGCGCTGGGCCGCGTTCTGCTGGAGGACGAAACCCGGGCCCAGGCAGCACGCTGCGCTCACGGCGAGTACCAGAACCAGAACCGACACGCTGCGTACCTCGTCGTCCGCCGGGTCACGGGTGCGTCGGGGACGACTGCAGTGGGGGCGGGGTGCGGGTGCCGGGCGAGTGGCGCATCCGGGGGTGCGGCCCAGAATAGTCGTGACTTCAACGACCCCTGTTATCACGGGAGTTGACGCGTATCACAGACGGACTCCCCTTGACGCCAAGCCTTGGCTGCCGGTTGACTGTCTGTGACCAGTGCATGGCAACCGGCTACGACGTCCTACCGCGTCGCGTGAGGAAGATTCCCGCGGTGTCCCCACCCCCGCCTCCCCTCGGCCACGGCCGCAGACGCGCCGCCCAGCCCTTCGACGAGGCCCTCGACGACGCCGAACTCGCCGCCGCCCGCGCGGCCCTGACCCAGGGCCGCTGGCAGTCCGCCCGCTCCCTGCTCGCCCACACGGGGGACGACTGGGACCGCCGCGGCCACCGGATGGCCGTCCTCGCCAAGGAGCCGTACTGCGCCCCCTGGGCCCGCGAGTGGCTGCTCGCCGAACCCGACTCCGCCGACGCGCGGGTCCTGCTCGCCCTCGCTGGCGTCGAACGCGCCCTGCGCGGCAAGGAGAAGCCCGGCCCGGTCCGGGAAGCGTGCCGCGCCGCCGCCGCGCTCGTCCCGGACGACCCCACGCCCTGGCTCGGGCTGCTCCTCCTGGAACGGGCGACGGGCACCGACGAGGACGCCGTACGCGCCTTCGAGCAGGTACGGGCGCGGTACGCCGACCACCACCACGCCCACCACCTGATGGTGGCGCGGCTCGCCGAGCGGCGCGGGGACGGCGGACCCGACCCCCTGCACGAGGTGTACGACTTCGCCGCCTGGGCCGCCGAGCAGGCCCCCGCCGACTCGCCCCTGGCGATCCTCCCCGTCGTCGCCCACGCCGAGCGCTACCGCGTCCTGGCCGCCGCCGGACACGAGTCCCCCGACCCGAACGCCTCCGGCCACTGGGTCGGCCGCCGCGCCCGGCTGGTGATGAAGGCCGCCTTCGACTGGTGGCTGGAGTGGGAGCAGGACGGCCACCCGCGCCGGCTCATCGACCTCAACTTCCTCGCCCACGCCAAGAGCTGCGAGGGCCGCGGCGCCGAGGCCGCCGCCCTCTTCCACCGCATCGGCGACCACGCCACGCCCGCCCCCTGGTCGTACCCGGACCGCGACCCGCACACCGCCTTCCGTGCCGCCCGCGTGAGCGCCCTCGGCACGGCCTGACCGCCCCGACGCACCGCGCACCCCGCAGACGAGAGAGGGACGTCCTCCGATGGCCACGGGCAGTTCGAGCGCGAGCGGATCCGCGAGCGGTGGCGCCATCAGCACCTTCAAGGGCGAGGAACGCGCACTGCGGGCCGACCGGCTGGGCACGGGCGGGCTGCTGCTGTCCGTGCTCGCCGCCACCGCCCCGCTGATGGTCGTCGCGGGCGTCATGCCCACCACGTTCGCGTCATGGGCATCGTCGGACAGCCGCTGCTGTTCGTGGTGCTGGGCGTGGTGCTCATCCTGTTCAGCGTCGGCTACGCCGAGATGAGCCGGCACGTCCACAACGCGGGCGCCTTCTACGCGTACATCTCCCGCGGCCTCGGCGGCACCGCCGGCGCGGGCGCCGCTCTGGTCGCGCTCGTCGCCTACAACGCCCTCCAGGTCGGCATCTACGGCATCTTCGGCTTCGAGGTCTCCGGCCTGCTCGCCACCTACGCCGACCTGGACGTCGCCTGGTGGATCCCGGCGCTGCCGGCCGTCCTCGCGGTCGGCGCGCTGGGCCGGCTGAAGATCGACGTCAACGCGCGCGTGCTGGGTGTACTGCTGCTCATCGAGGTCGTCCTCGTCGTCGTCTTCGACATCGCCGCCGTCGCCGACCCGGGCGCCCAGGGCCTCTCGCTGCACGCCTTCGACCCGGACACCCTGACCGGGGCGGGCGTCGGCACCGCGCTCTGCTTCTGCATCGCCGCCTTCCTCGGCTTCGAACAGGCGCCCGTGTACGCCGAGGAGACCAGCCGCCCGCACGTGCTCGTCCCGCGTGTCATGTTCCTGGCGGTCGCCGGGGTCGCCGTGTTCTTCGCGCTCAGCAGCTGGGCCCTGACCGTGGCCACCGGACCCGACCACATCGTCGGCACCGCGCGGGAGCAGAGCGCCGGGCTGCTGTTCTTCCTCACCGAGTCCCGGCTCGGCGGCGCCTTCACCGACGTCCTCCACGTCCTCTTCGTGACCGGCATGTGCGCCGCGCTGCTCAGCCTCCACAACGTCGTCGCCCGGTACGCCTCGCTGCTCAGCCTCCACAACGTCGTCGCCCGGTACGCCTTGGATGGGCCGGGAAGGGCTGCTGCCCGCCGCCTTCGGCCGCACCAGCGGCACCAGCGGCGCGCCCGGCACCGGCTCGCTGCTCCAGACCGCCGTCTCCGCCGCGGTGGTCGTCGGATTCGCCGTCGCCGACGACAAGCCGAACGGCGACCCGACCCAGCCCGTGCTGCACCTGTTCACCTGGGGCGGCAACATCGGAGCCCTCGGCGTCATCGTCCTGATGGCCGCCGCCTCGTTCTCCGTGGTGGCCTTCTTCGTCCGCCGCGGCGCCGCCGGCGGCCAGGGCGTGCGACTGGTCACCTCCGCCGCCGCGGGCGTCGCCCTGCTGGTGATCGCCGGCTACACCGTCAAGGACTTCGACGTCCTCGTCGGCGCCGGCCCCGACTCGGCCCTGAGCTGGGTGCTGCCCGGCATCATCGCCCTGGCCGCCGTCGCCGGCGCCGTGCAGGGCCTGGTCCTGCGCTCCCGCGCGCCCGAGCGGCACGCCCGCATCGGGCAGGGCAACGAGGCGTTCCGGCTGGACAAAGCCGCGTCGTCCTGACGCCTACGGGGTTGGCGCGGGCGTGAGCGGACCCGGGGCGGCGAGTACGAAGGCGCCCTCCCGGGCCACCTCCGTCCCCGCGTAACGGACGCGGACGTCGACCGGCGTACCCGGCTCGCCGGACAGCACCGGCACCGTGACGGCGAGCCGCGGCCCGTCCCCGCCCGCCACCGGCAGCGCGGTGAGGGGGCCGGGCACGTCCACCCCGCCCACGGACACCGCGCCGTCCCGCAGCAGCTCGGCGTGGTCGAAGTACGCCCCGCGAAGCTCGACGGTCACCAGCTCGCCCGGCCGGGCCGCCCCGTCGGGTCCCGCGTCCACCGCCGCGATCCCGTACGCACACGCCGGCGCCGCCCCCGACGCCGCCGTCCCGAGCGGCACCGTCGCGCCGGGATGCAGCCGGTGGAACTCCAGCAGCCCGGTGAGTACGGCATAGGCGGCCAGCCCCTTGCAGCCCGCCACCCGGTCCGCCAGCTCGGCGTGCTCACGTTCCGCCGCCGCCCAGCTCCCACCGGCCCCCTGTACGGCG
The DNA here is from genome assembly GCA_049998335.1 of Streptomyces sp. cmx-10-19. Classification (GTDB taxonomy): domain Bacteria; phylum Actinomycetota; class Actinomycetes; order Streptomycetales; family Streptomycetaceae; genus Streptomyces. The sequence continues at coordinate 129,216 of JAEBFB010000013.1, read as the reverse complement.
AGACACCCCTCGGCCAGCCCGCGCAGCAACCGCCAGTCGTCGCTCGGCGGCACCACCGGCACCACGCCCACCACCTCCGCGCATCCGGTGCCGGGCGCCCGCAGCCGGTCGTAGAGGCTCGCCGGGTCCGGCACGCCGTCGGTGTCGGGGGAGGCGGGACCCGGCGGCAGCCAGGCGGGGGCGACGACGGGCCGGGCGGACACGGACGCGGTCGGCGGCACGGGGACGGAGGGCGAGGAGGAGGCGGAGGGGCTGGCCGACGGGGTCTGGACCGGCGACGCCGACGGCACGGTGAGCGCCGGTCGCGGCACCTCCACCGGCCCGCCGCCGCTACCGCCCTCCGGCCGCCACGAGGGCGGAGTCACCAGGGGCGCACCGGCCGCCGGCTGCGCGGTACCCCCCGGCCCGCCGGCCGACGGCACCCTCACATCTCGCCCCGGCACCTCCGCAACCCCGGCGGCACAGGAGGCCCCCACGACCGCCACCGTCCCGGCAAGACACAGCCCAGCGACCCGAGCCCCGAGCGAAACCCCCATGACGCCCCCCCCCCGACGCCGACCCTCCCCGGCCAGACACCGGTCCCTCCATCATCGGACCGCCCCTCCCCGTACGGAAGAGCCCCTCGACCCACACCGAAGCCCGACAGCCCCTGGCGGGCCCTGCTCGTCCCGGCACCCGCGCACCCCCGGCGCCACCGCGATGGGTGCGAGCCCCCTCTCCACCAGCCCGGAGAGCCGGTCCCTGCCGAACCCGGCCGGCCGCAACAGCGTGAAGATGCCGACGGTCACCGAGACCAGCAGCGCGATCAGCGGGTTGCCGATGACGTCGAAGGCGCGCCGCACCAGGGCGCCCGGGTCGTCGACGACGGTGTCGACGAGCGCCTTGAGCAGCATCAGCACGACCGGCAGCGGGATCGTGGACAGCGTCGCGCCGACGCCCGGACGCTTCTCCAACTCCTCCGAGGCGCGCTGCGGGATCATCCGGTCGAGCGCGGGGACGTCGACCCAGCGGGCCGCGTACTTGGAGAAGACCGGACCGGCCAGGACCACCGTCGGCACGGTGACCAGCACGCCCAGCGCGAGCGTCACGCCCAGGTTGGCGTCGACCGCGTCGATCGCGACCAGCGGACCCGGGTGCGGCGGGACCGGACCGTGCATCACGGACAGACCGGCCAGCGCCGGGACACCGATCCGCATCAGCGAGTAGTTGCCGCGCTTGGCGACCATCAGGACCACCTGGATCAGCAGCACGATGCCGACCTCGAAGAACAGCGGCAGCCCGATGACCGAGGCGATCAGCACCATCGTCCACGGCATCGACCGCGGGCTCGCCTTGGCCAGGATGGTGTCCACGATCTGGTCGGCGCCGCCGGAGTCGGCGAGCATCCTGCCGAGGATCGCGCCGAGCGCGATCAGCACACCGACGCCCGCGACGGTGGAGCCGAGGCCGGCGGTGAAGCTGGTGATGACCTTGTCCAGCGGCGCCCCGGCGAACGCGCCGAGCGCCAGCGACCCGATGGTCAGCGACAGGAAGCCATGCAACTTGAACTCGGTGATGAGCAGGACGACGACGGCGATGCCCAGGAGCACGGTGATGCCCAGCCGGGCGTGACCGGCCGAGGTGATCGGCTCGACGTGTCCGTTGCCAGCATCTCGACGCTGAGTCTGGTCACGGTGATTCCCTTGCGGTGACGGGGCTCGGGGGAGAGGGGGAGCGGGGGGTTCGCCCGGGGGTGGGGTTACCGGACCGGCTCGGGGAGGTCCCACAGGGCCTTCGCCGCCCGTTCGGTGATCTCCTCGGGCGTCCCGGCGACGTCCACCGCGACCCCCGCCTCGTCCGCCTGGAGCGGCTGGAGCGTGGCGAACTGGGAGTCGAGCAGCGCCATCGGCATGAAGTGCCCCTGACGGTGCGCCATCCGGTCCTCGATCAGCTCACGGCTGCCTGTGAGGTGCACGAAGACGACCCCCGGAGCGGCGGCCCGCAACCGGTCGCGGTACGCGCGCTTCAGCGCCGAACTGCTCACCACCCCGCCGAGCCCCGCCCGCCCGTGCGCCCAGTCGCCGATGGCGTCCAGCCACGGCCACCGGTCCTCGTCGGTGAGGGGGGTCCCGGCCGACATCTTGGCGATGTTGGCCGGCGGGTGGAAGTCGTCACCCTCGGCGTAGGGAACGCCGAGCCGGGCCGCGAGCAGGGGACCGATGGTGGTCTTCCCGGTGCCCGCCACGCCCATGACCACGACGACATGGGGGGTGTGCAGTCGCTGCATCGCACTCTCGCTGTCCGCTGTCTTCGTCGACACGTGATGTCGACGCAACTGAAACCCATTAGGTACGACTAATTCAAGAGTCTGTGACGTATAAGTCTGACTTTTTATGCAGGTGACGTGCCCCGTACGCTGAGTGCATGAGCACACCGGGCCGGGGGCTGCACGGCCGCGTACTGCACACCCTCGGGCCCGCCATCACAGCGGGCGAATACCCCGCTGGCAGTGTCTTGCGCACCGACGAGCTGGCCCAGCGCTTCGAGGTCTCACGCTCGGTGATGCGCGAGGCGGTCCGGGTGCTGGAGTCCATGCACCTCGTCGAGTCCCGCCGCCGCGTCGGCGTCACGGTCCTGCCCGAGTGCGAGTGGAACGTCTACGACCCCCAGGTCATCCGCTGGCGCCTGGCCGGCGCGGACCGGCCCCGCCAACTGCGCTCCTTGACCGAGCTGAGGTCGGCGGTCGAACCGGTGGCGGCGGGCCTCACCGCGCGGTACGCCACGGCGGAGCAGTGCGCCGAGCTGACCGAGTGCGCCCTCGGCATGGTCGCCCACTCCCGCGGCCACGAACTGGAGGGGTACCTCTTCCACGACGTGGCCTTCCACCGCGTCATCCTCACCGCCTCGGGCAACGAGATGTTCGCCCGCCTCGGCGGTGTCGTCGCCGAGGTGCTCGCCGGGCGCACCCATCACGCCGTGATGTTCGAGGACCCCGACCCGGCCGCCGTCACCCTCCACGTCCAGGTCGCCGAGGCGGTCCGCGCCCGCGACGCCGAGCGCGCCGAGCGGCTGACCCGGGAGATCACCGTCGGCGCGCTGCACGAGCTGGACATCCTCGCGCCGTAACCCTTCCGGACCGTGGCTAGTCCAGGATGTCGCCGTCCACGTACACCCACGCCCCGTCGACCCGCTCGAAGCGGCTGCGCTCGTGCAGGGAGCCGCCGCGGTAGGACGCCCGGAAGGTGACGGTGCCGGTGGTGTGGAAGGCGGACCCGGCGGTCGCGTCCAGGATCTCCAGACCGGCCCACCGCATCCCCGGATCGAGATCGAGCGTCGCGGGCCGGGTCCTCGGGTGCCAGGTCCGCAGCAGATACCCCGCGTCGAGGCGTACGAAAGCGCTGTACCGGGAACGCATCAGCGCCTCGGCGCTCGGCGCGGCGGCGGCCCCGGCGTGGAGACGGCCGCAGCACTTCTCGTACGGCTCGGGCAGTCCGCAGGGGCAGGAACGCGTGCTCATGGCGGCCATTGTGCCCGCTCGCCGAGGCGCCGCCGTAAGCCCATAGACCTGCCACAGGGCTGCCGCACAAGCAAGAAGACCCCTGCTCGGCAGGGGCCTTCAGTGGTGTCCGAGGGGGGACTTGAACCCCCACGCCCGATAAAGGGCACTAGCACCTCAAGCTAGCGCGTCTGCCATTCCGCCACCCGGACAAGGTGTCTGTCGTACGGGTTGCGGCCCGCGGCGACGACGTAAACATTACCAGGCTTTCCGGGGTGGCCGATCACCCCCTCCTTGGGCCCGGGAGGCCGGAGAGAGAGGATGAGGGGGACCCACCAGCGGGCACATCGGCAGGCATGCCGGCAGCGACAGCGGGAGGAATTACGTGAGCGACTCGGGCACGGCCAGGAGTGTCACCGGCGAGGACGAGGTCGTCGACCTCTGCCGCGAGCTGATCCGGATCGACACCAGCAACTACGGCGACCACTCGGGGCCGGGCGAACGCAAGGCCGCCGAGTACGTCGCCGAGAAGCTCGCCGAGGTGGGACTCGAACCGAAGATCTTCGAATCCCACCCCGGACGCGCCTCCACGGTGGCCCGGATCGAGGGCGCGGACCCGTCCCGGCCCGCGCTGCTCATCCACGGCCACACCGACGTCGTCCCGGCCAACGCGGACGACTGGACCCACCACCCCTTCTCCGGCGAGGTCGCCGACGGCTGCGTGTGGGGGCGTGGCGCCGTCGACATGAAGGACATGGACGCGATGACCCTCGCGGTCGTCCGCGACCGGCTGCGCAGCGGGCGCAAGCCCCCGCGCGACATCGTCCTCGCCTTCCTCGCCGACGAGGAGGCCGGCGGCACGTACGGCGCCCGCCACCTCGTGGACCACCACCCGGACCTCTTCGAGGGCGTCACCGAGGCGATCAGCGAGGTCGGCGGCTTCTCCTTCACCGTGAACGAGCAGCGGCGGCTGTACCTGATCCAGACGGCCGAGAAGGGCATGCACTGGATGAAGCTGACCGTGGCCGGTACGGCGGGGCACGGTTCGATGATCCACCGGGACAACGCCATCACCGAGCTGTCGGAGGCCGTCGCGCGCCTCGGGCGCCACAGGTTCCCGATCCGCGTCACCAAGACGACCCGGGCCTTCCTGGACGAACTCGGCGACGCGCTCGGCACCGACCTCGACCCGGAGAACATGGAGGGCACGCTCGCCAAGCTCGGCGGCATCGCCAAGCTGATCGGCGCGACGCTGAGCAACACCGCCAACCCCACGCAGCTGGGCGCCGGTTACAAGGTCAACGTCATCCCCGGCGAGGCCACCGCGCACGTCGACGGGCGGTTCCTGCCGGGCCACGAGGAGGAGTTCCTCGCCGACCTCGACCGGATCCTCGGCCCGAAGGTGCGGCGCGAGGACGTGCACGCCGACAAGGCCGTCGAGACCACCTTCGACGGCGCGCTGGTCGACGCGATGCAGTCCGCGCTGGTGGCGGAGGACCCGGCCGCCAAGGCCGTCCCGTACATGCTCTCCGGCGGTACGGACGCGAAGTCCTTCGACGACCTCGGCATCCGCGGTTTCGGCTTCGCGCCGCTGAAGCTGCCGCCGGAGCTGGACTTCGCGGGCATGTTCCACGGCGTGGACGAGCGGGTGCCGGTGGACGGGCTGCGGTTCGGCGTGCGGGTGCTGGACCGCTTCATCGACGCGTCCTGAACCACCTGAGCCGTCCGGAGAAGGACGGCCCCCGCACGCGCCGGTATTCGACCGCGCGTGCGGGAGGCGACCGTTACGAGTGAATGCGCTCATAAGCTCGTAGCCTCATTACTCCCTCCTCGTTACAGGTGATGCGATCGGCAATGGGATCGCGTTTGCCAACTAGGAGGAACAATGCTCAAGAAGGTCGTCGCCGCCGCGGCAGCCACCGGTGGTCTCGTTCTCGCGGGTGCGGGCATGGCCGTCGCCGACTCCGGTGCCCAGGGTGCCGCCGTGCACTCGCCCGGCGTCCTTTCCGGCAACGTCGTCCAGGTGCCCGTGCACGTCCCCGTGAACGTCTGCGGCAACACGATCTCCGTGATCGGCCTGCTGAACCCCGCCTTCGGCAACGCCTGCGTCAACAAGTGACGTTGTGTCTCACCCTCTGAGGGTCTGAGTCGGTCCGCCGGCCCCGGAACGCACGCCATGCGCTCCGGGGCCGGCAGCCTTTCAGGGGGCCTTTCGAGGGATTTTCGAAGGGGGGCGGCGACGGCCACGCTCCTTTCTCGGCATGCTCGGCTTTCCCGGTATCACGGGACCAGGACAAGGCAGGGATTCAGGAAATGCGACAGGTTACCCGCAAGGGCCTGATGACGATGGCGGCGGCCACCGGTGTGCTCGCCGCCGTGGGCGGTACCGCCCACGCCGACTCGGGGGCGCACGGCTCGAGTTCGGGTTCGCCCGGCGTACTCTCCGGCAACACCGTGCAGGCGCCGGTGCACGTGCCGGTGAACGTCTGCGGCAACACGGTCGACGTCGTCGGAGTACTCAACCCGGCGATGGGCAACTCGTGCGCCAACCACGGCGCCAACCACGGCGCCAACCACGGCGGCAAGGGCGGACACGGCGGATACGGCGACGACGGCGGATACGGCGACGACGGCGGATACGGCGACTCCGGCGGCGAGGGCGGCTCCCACGGGGGCTCGCACGCCGGCGGGCACGCCACCGACTCGCCCGGCGTCGGCTCCGGCAACCACGTCGAGGTGCCGATCGACGTGCCGGTGAACGTCTGCGGCAACAGCGTCGACGTCGTCGGCGCCCTCAACCCCGCATTCGGCAACGACTGCGACAACGGGGGCGGCGGCGACCACTCCACCCCGCCCGGCGGCGGCAGCGAGACGCCGCCCGGCGGACCGGGCGAGCCGGGCAACCCCGGCACTCCGGACAACCCGGGCAATCCCGGGAACCCGGGGAACCCGCCGGGGACGGACGGTCCGGGTGGACCCGGTGGTCCGGGCGGCTCGGGCGGTTCCGACGGCGGCTCCTCGGGCGGCGGCAACGAGCCGGGGACCCAGAACGTCGCGCAGCCCCAGGGCGACGCGCGGCTCGCGGAGACCGGCAACGGACTGCCGCTCGGCCTCGCCCTCCCGGTCGGCGCGGGCGCGCTGCTCGCGGGCACGGTGCTCTACCGCAAGGCGCGCGCCTCGGCCTGACACGGCCCGACCGGCACGCGCAGCGGGCCCCGCACCGGCGGGGCCCGCTCCGCCTCCGCCGCCCGCGCCCGGACGTGCCCGGTCATCGGCTCACCAGGTCGCGCGGACCTGGCGGATGATCCGGCGGCGGAGCCGCACCTTGCGGCTGCCGTCCCGCAGCAGGGTCAGGCGGTACAACTCCCAGTGTCCGTACTCGGCATGGTCCGTGAGCAGACGTGTCGTCTCCTTGCGGGTGACCCCGCGCGGTAGGTACACATCGACAAATTCGTATTCCGGCATCGAATCTATTGTGCGGGCTGGGGCCCGGTACGGATAGCGTCTGCACTATGTCTGATGCTGCGCAGCCCACCGCTGCCGAGGTACGCGCCGCCGCCGAGGCGGTCAAGACCGCGCTCGACCGTCACCTTGCCGCGGTCGAACGCCGGTCGGGGGAGGACGACCCGGCCGTCTACGACGCGTTCAACGAGCTGGCCGCGGCCGCGGAGGCGTACGACGAACTGCTCTACGACCGGTACGACGAGGTCACCCCCTTCGAGATCCCCGGAGCCGAGGACTCCCTGCCGCCCTACACAGGCCCCGAGGAACCGAGCGCGCTCAGCGTCATGATCCGCCGCGACTACGCCGTGGCCGAGCCGCGGCGGCTGATGGCCCAGGCCCGGCGCATCGCGGCGGCCGACGAGGATGGCACGGGCCGTACGGGGGCCTCCGGCACGGTGCACGGGGCGCTCGGGCTGCTCTTCGGCGAGTTCGAGCCGGACGAGATCGCCTCGCGCCACAAGGAGTTCGGGCTGGAGGAGGGCGACTCCACACTCTGGGTGACCGCCGCGGACGAGGCCCCCGAGCCCGGCGAATGGCTGGAGGCCCCCTTCGAACAGGCCGAGCCGCAACGGGTCGTCTGCCGCTTCGACGTCAGCGCGGTCTTCGACGAGGAGTTCGACGACGACCTCGACGACGAGGACGCGGACGTGGAGGACGCGGACGTGGAGGACACGATCGAGGACGCCACACCGGAGCGTCTGTAGCCGCACCCCCGCCGGACGGTGGTCACGAGGCGGACGGTGGTCACGAGGCGGACGGTGGTCACGAGGCGGACGGTGGTCACGAGGCGGACGGTGGTCACGAGGCGGACGGTGGTCACGAGGCGGACGGTGGTCACGAGCGCCCGGTGTTCCGGGCCTCCCGTGCCCGCCGTCGCCGCTCGTGGCCCCGGCTAGGGCCCACGCGGCACGGGCATGGGCGTTCCCCCGTCTCCCGCGCGGGCGCCCCGCAGCCGTCCGCCATGCCTCCGCGCCCAGCGCGGCCGCGGAGACCTGGGGCGCGAGCGGCGCCGACAGCGGGTCAGCCCGCCGCCACCCGCTTCCTCGTCCCCACCGTCGCCGGTAAGACCGGGCGCCCGAGCGGGTCCGGGACTCCGGCCCGGCCCGGGCCCGCGCCGCGCCCACGTCCGGGGGCGCCGCCTCCGTCACGGCGGGCGGAGACGGCCCGGCTCGGGAAGCGGCGACCGCGCGGGCTCGGTGGCCGGGGCCGGGCGCCGGGTCGGAGCCCGGTGCCCCGTCTCCCCGTGACCGTAGTCGTGCGCCTTGGCGCGGGCCTCTGCCGCGCGGGCAAGGGCGGGACGCCCGACCGGGGCCGACGGCCGGGGTCGGCGCGGCGGGCGCTCGTGCTCAGTCGGTCGTCGGGAGCTGCGGCGCGAGCAGGGCCGGCAGCCGGGTCGTGCGGGGCTTGGCCGGGGTTGCCGCGACGGCGTGGGGGAGGGCCTGTTCCACGCCGTGCACCACGGACAGGTGGCGGGCGGCGCGGCCGAAGGCCGTGTAGACCCAGGGCCGGCTGAGCGCCTGCGCGGCGTCGCCGGGCAGTACCGCGACCACGGCGGGCCACCGCCCGCCCACCGCCTGGTGCGCGGTCAGCGCCCACCCGTGCCGCACCGACCGTTCCACCCGCTCCTGCGGTACGACCACGTCCTCGCCCGCGCACGTCAGGTGCAGCCCCTCGGCGTCGGCCTTGACCACCCGGCCCGGCAGCACCCGCCCCGGCGCGGGGGAGTAGGCGACCCGGTCGCCGGGGTCGAAGCCGCCGAAGCGGCCGGGACCGGGGTTCAGGCGTTCCTTCAGGGCCGCGTTGAGCACCCGCGTGCCCGCCGCGCCGCCGTGTCCCGGGGTGATGACCTGCGTCTCCTCGGCGGGGACGCCGAACGCGCGCGGCACCGAGTCCACGACGAGCTGTACCGTGCGGTGCACCGCCTCGCCCGCGTCCCGCACCGGCACGATCACGATCTCCTTGCCGGGCGCCTCCACCTGGCTCAGCTCACCGACGCCGATGCTGGAGACGAGTTCCCCGAGGGGGCCGGGGTCCGGGAGGCGGGAGGCGATCTGCGGGCAGATCCGCGCCGCCAGCAGATCCGCGAAGACCCGGCCCGGCCCCGCCGACCACAGCACCGCCGGGTCCCCGGCCAGCACCAGCCGCGCCCCGTCCGGCAAGGACTCCGCGAGCAGCGCGCCCGCCTCCACGTCCAGCTGCGGCGCGTCCACCACGACGAGCAGGTCCAGGTCCAGCGCCCCGTCGGCGTCCCGCCCCGGCCCCTCGGCACCGGCCAGCAGCCCGGAGACGGTGACGATGGCGGGAGCGGCGCCCGGCGCCGGGTCGCCCAGCAGGGCGGCGAAGCGGTCGCGGCCGAGCGGGCCGTGCGCGGCGCCCCAGGCACGCAGGCCCAGCGCGTGCGCCGCGCGCAGCAGCGCCGCCGGTTCGGCGAGGGCCGCCTCGCCACCGGTGTGCAGGACCAGCCCGTGCCCGGCGACGGCCCGGACCAGATCGGCGGCGGCACCCCGCGCGGAGGCGGCCGCCTGCTCCCAGTCGGCGGCGGAACCGTCCTGCTTGGGCGCCGAGTTCACCAGCCGGGCCAGGCCGTCGGCGAGGCTCTCCTCGGCGAGCGCGTACCGCTCCAGGCCGATCAGGACCCTGACCGGACGCTCCTCGCCCTCCGCCGCCTCCTGCGGGACGCCGGTCTCCTCCAGCGCGTCCTGGAAGGCCAGCGCCTCTCCCTCGGCGAGCGTGCTCTGTACGGCGCCGTCGGGGTCCGGCACGCCCCGCTGGGCCAGCGTGTCCGTGAGCCGGGGCAGCTCCAGGGCGGTGTGCCCGGCCAGGGCCGCCTGCTCCAGCAGCCACACGGTGACGGCACGGCCCCGGCGCTCGTCGTCCGGGCCGCACTCCGCGCCGAGCAGCGCGCGGGCGAACCCGTCGGCCTGCTCGGGCCGTACCCCGCCGACCCGCAGCAACTGCCAGGGGTCCTCGCGCAGCGCCTCGGGAGCGGCCTCACCGAGCGCCGCGGCGGCCAGGGGCGCGAGCGTCTCGGGCGCGCCGCCCTCGGCCAGTACGTGCCGCACCGCCTCGACGGCGTCCGGAGCGGGACCGGCGGGGGCCGCCTCGACGGGCGCGGGCCGGGGCGGTCGTACCGGCTCGGGGGCGGGGCGGCGGCGCGCGGGCTCGGGGGCGGGGCGGCGGCGCGCGGGCTCGGGGGCGCCGAAGACCGGGCCCGCCGGCTTCTCCCCGCTCTCCACGGCCCGTACGGCGGCCAGCAGATCCGCCGCCGTACCGCTGAGCTTGCCCCCGGCCTCGATCGGCCCCGGCTTGTCGGCCTTCCGCCGTGCGATCCGCTCCCGCTCGACACGCTGCGCGGCCAACTCGGCCGCACCTTCGGAAACCTGCGGCTGCTCTTCGCCGTTCCCCTCACCGCCCCGGGTACCGTCCGAGACTTCGCCGCCGGTGGCGTCCTCACCCGCGTCCGGCCCTGCGCCGGTCTCTTCGGGAACGTCCTCACCGCCAGGAGCCTCCACTGCCTCCCCGGGCACCGCAGCACCGTCCGACATCTCGCCGTCGGCGGCGGCCACGGCCGCCCCGGGCTCCGGAACCTCCGAGGCATCCCCGTCCCCCGGCACCGGCCCCCCGGCCGTCCCCGTGGGCTCGGGCTCGGCCTCGGGGCTCGCGGCGGTCGCCGTGTCCTCGGCGGCGGGGTCGGGCTCCGTGCTCACAGCGTGCTCCAGTCGTGATCGGGGTAGCGGTGCACCGGGGCCGACACGTCGTCCAGCGCCCGGCAGATCTCGTCAGGAAGACTAAGGGCCTCCACTGACAACGCCGCCGTGAGCTGCTGCGCGTTGCGCGGACCGATGATCGGCGCGACCACCCCGGGCCGGTCGCGGACCCAGGCCAGCGCCACTTGGAGCGGCGTCACGGCGAGCCCGTCCGCCGCCGTCGCCACCGCGTCCACGATGTGCCCGGCCGTGGCGTCGAGGTAGGGCTCCACGAATGGCGCCATGTGGTCCGAGGCACCCCGCGAGTCCGTCGGCGTCGCGTCCTTGCGGTACTTGCCGGTGAGCACCCCGCGCCCCAGCGGCGAGGAGGGCAGCAGCCCGACGCCCAGGTCCAGCGCGGCCGGCAGCACCTCGCGCTCCACGCCCCGCTGGAGCAGCGAGTACTCCATCTGCGTACTCGCCACCCGGTTGCGCGCCCCCGGCGCGGCCAGCTGCCAGGTGGCCGCCTTGGCGAGCTGCCAGCCGCAGAAGTTGGACACCCCCGCATAGCGCGCCCGGCCGCTGCCGACCGCCACGTCCAGCGCGTGCAGCGTCTCCTCCAGCGGCGTGTGCGGGTCGAAGGCGTGCAGGTGCCACACGTCGACGTGGTCGGTGCCCAGGCGGGCCAGCGAGGCGTCCAGCGCGGCCAGCAGATGCGCGCGCGAGCCGTCGAAGCGGCGGTCGGGGTCCGGCACGCTGCCCGCCTTGGTGGAGATCACCAGGTCCCGGCGCGGAACCAGCCCTTCCATGAGGCGCCCCAGGAGGTACTCCGACTCGCCGTCGCCGTAGACGTCCGCCGTGTCGACGAGGGTGCCGCCCGCCTCCCAGAAGGTCTTCAAGAGGTCCGCGGCGTCATGCTCGTCCGTGTCCCGGCCCCAGGTCAGGGTGCCTAGACCGATGCGGGACACGCGCAGGCCGGTGCGGCCGAGATGCCTCTGCTCCATGAACGCCGACATTACTGGCCACGGCTTGCGCTGTGGGGGCCTGTGGACAACCGAATGCCGCGCGCTAAGGTCGGGGCACCAGCTACGTTACTGATCGGTAAGGGGATACGGCCATGCAGCTCGGGATCAACCTCGGCTACTGGGGCGCCGGAATGGACGCGGACAACCTGGCCGTCGCCCAGGAGGCCGACCGGCTCGGCTACGCCGTGTGCTGGGCCGCCGAGGCCTACGGCTCCGACGCGGCCACCGTGCTCTCCTGGGTCGCCGCCCAGACCGAGCGCATCGACGTCGGCTCGGCCATCTTCCAGATCCCGGCCCGCCAGCCCGCGCTGACCGCGATGACCGCCGCCACCCTGGACTCCCTCTCCAAGGGCCGCTTCCGCCTCGGCCTCGGCGTCTCCGGACCGCAGGTCTCCGAGGGCTGGTACGGCGTCAAGTTCGACAAGCCGCTCGCCCGCACCCGCGAGTACGTCGAGATCGTCCGCAAGGCGATGACCCGTGAGCGCCTGTCCTACGAGGGACAGCACTGGACGCTGCCCCTGCCCGGCGGCCCCGGCAAGCCGATCAAGCTTACCGTGCACCCGGAGCGCGAGCACATCCCCCTGTACATCGCCGCCATCGGCCCGAAGAACCTGGAGCAGACCGGCGAGATCGCCGACGGCGCCCTGCTGATCTTCCCCTCCGCCGAACACCTGGAGGAGACCGCCGTCAAGCACCTGCGCGCGGGACGCGAGAAGGCCGCCAAGACCCTGGACGGCTTCGACATCGTCCCGACCCTGCCGCTGGCCCTCGGCGAGGACAAGGACGTCCCCGCGCTCGCCGACACCTTCCGCCCCTACACCGCGCTGTATGTCGGCGGCATGGGCAGCCGCAGGCAGAACTTCTACAACCAGCTCGCCGCACGCATGGGCTACGAGCAGGCCGCCGCCGAGATCCAGGACAAGTACCTGTCCGGCGACAAGCAGGGCGCCGCCGAGGCCGTCCCCCACGACCTGATCGACCGGACGACGCTGCTCGGCTCCGTCGACCGCATCGCGGACCGGATGAAGGCGTACGCCGCGGCCGGGGTGACCACCCTGACCCTCGCCCCCGCGGGCTTCACCCTGGACGAGCGGCTCGCCGCCCTGCGCGCCGGCACCGAGGCCCTGGAGCGCGCCGGACTCGCCTGACAAGGCGGCGGCGGGGGAGGGATGTTCTGCGGCCGTGGTGGGGGCTCGGGGGTCTTCCCCGCCACGGCCGTCACGGGGAACAACGCGCCCACGCGCGCGGGGTTACGCCTTCTCCGGGCCCCACCCGTCCTTCTTTTGGCGCAGTTGTCCGCCGCACCTGTTGCCGCGCCCCGGCACCCGCACTTGACTCGGTCTTCGCGGAGTGTGGAACGCGCAGCGGCAGAGAGGTGCCCTCGATGCTTTCGGCCAGGAGTCTGTTCCAGGAGATCGTCGACAACGACGAGTCGTTCCGGCTGTTCTGCTCCATCGCCGCCAGCGGCGAGTCGCAGGGCGGCTGGGAGAACGCCCGCATCGCGGCGCTGGTGCCCGAGAGCGAACGCGCCCTCGCCCCGAAGATCACCCGGCACGGCGCCGACGAGGACAAGCACGGGCGGATCTTCGACGCCCTCCTCAAGAAGCGCGGCCTCGAACCCGTCGAGGTGCCCGCCGACACCGACTACACGATGCTCCTGGAGCGGCACGGCATCGGCCTCGCCCACGAGAAGCTCAAGGCCGACCAGCCCCTCACCGTGCGGGACATCATCACCTACCTCGCGCACAGCAGGGTCACCGAGCAGCGCGCCGCCGAGCAGATGGCGCTGCTCCTCAAGCACTTCGCCGACCACCCCGACCTCGGCCGGGCCGTCCGGATGATCTCCGCCGACGAGGACAACCACCTCGCCTACTCCCACGAGGAACTGCTGCGCTACGCCGCCGCCGGACACGGGCGGTTCATCCAGCGCACGCTGCGCGAGTGCGCGCTCGCCGAGATCCGCGTCCACCGGGACGTCAGCCTCGCCGTCATGGCCCGCATGGGGCGGGTCCTCGGCTGGTCCCGCGCCCGGTCGGCGCTGCTCGCGGCCGGCATCCGCGCGGCGTACGCCTACGAGCGGCTGGCCGGCTGGCGGCGCATGGTGACCCTGCGCACCCCCGCGCGGCGCGACGCCCTCGGCGGACCGGACGCCGCGGCCCCCGAGGTCGCCTGAAAGGGCGCCCCTACAGCCAGCCCTGGCGCTTGAACTGCCGGAACAGCAGCACCTCCAGGACGGCCATCACCGCGATCACCGCCGGATAACCCCACACCCAGTGCAGCTCCGGCATGTGGTCGAAGTTCATGCCGTAGATCCCCGCGAGCATCGTCGGCACCGCCGCCATGGCCGCCCACGCCGAGATCTTCCGCATGTCGTCGTTCTGCCGCACACCGGTCTGCGCCAGGTGCGCCGACAGGATGTCGGAGACCAGCCGGTCCAGACCCTCCACCGACTCGTTCACCCGCGTGAGGTGGTCGCTCACGTCCCGGAAGAACGGCCGCGCCCGGTCGTTCACGAACGGCACCCCGCCACCGCCGTACTGCCCCGCCCCCGCCAGCCGGGCCAGCGGAGGCGCCAAGGGGCCGGTGGCCCGGCGGAACTCCAGGATCTGCCGCTTGAAGTTGTAGATCCGCGACGCGGTGTGGCGCGAACCGCCGCCGTCCGGCGAGAAGACCTCGGCCTCCAGCTCCTCCAGGTCGTTCTGCAGCTCCACCGCCACGTCCAGGTAGTGGTCGACGGTGGCGTCCGCTATGGCGTACAGCACCGCGGTGGGCCCCTTGCCGAGCAGGTCCGGCTCGTGCTCCAGACGCTGCCGCACCGCCTTCAGCGGGGCGCCCTCGCCGTGCCGGACGACCACCGCGAAGGCGTCGCCCAGGAAGATCATGAGTTCGCCGGTGGACACGTCGTCGCTCTCCGGCTCGTACACCACCGGCTTGAGGACGGCGAACAGCGAGTCCTCGTACACCTCCAGCTTGGGCCGCTGGTGGGCCTTCAGAGCGTCCTCCACCGCCAGCGGGTGCAGCCCGAACTCCTGGCTGACCTGCTCGAACTCCTCCTCCGTCGGCTCGTGAAGCCCGATCCACACGAAGCCGCCGGCCGAGCGCGCCGCACCCAGCGCGTCGGAGAAGTCGCCGGGTCCGTCCGTGCGGTGCCCGTCCCGGTAGATGGCGCAGTCGACGATCACCGGTCTCATTCTCCCCTCGTCCCGGCGCACCGCGCCCCGCGGTACGCCTACCCTGGCCGCATGCCCACGCTGATCCTGGTCAGGCACGGACGTTCCACCGCCAACACCGAGGGGCTGCTCGCCGGCTGGACGCCCGGCGTCGCCCTCGACGAGCGCGGGGCCGCACAGGCCGCCGCGCTGCCCGCGCGGATCGCCGCCCTGCCCCTCGCCGAGATCGTCACCAGCCCGCTCCAGCGCTGCCACGAGACGATCCGCCCCCTGCTCGACGCCCGGCCCGAACTGCGGCCCCACACCGACGAACGGATCGGGGAGTGCCACTACGGCGACTGGTCCGGCCGCAAACTCGCCGAACTCAAGGACGAGCCCCTCATGGAGGTGGTCCAGACCCACCCCTCCTCGGTGGCGTTCCCCGGCGGCGAGTCGATGCGCGCCATGCAGACCCGGGCCGCCGAGGCCGTGCGCGAGTGGAACGCGCGCGTGGAGCGCGACCACGGCGCTGACGCCGTCTACCTGATGTGCTCCCACGGCGACATCATCAAGTCCCTCGTCGCGGACGCGCTCGGCCTGCACCTCGACCTCTTCCAGCGGATCTCCGTCGAACCCTGCTCCGTCACCGCGATCCGCTACACCCGGATGCGCCCCTACCTCGTACGGCTCGGCGACACCGGCGACTTCGCCTCCCTCGCCCCCCGGGAGGAAGTGCCGGCCGACGACGCCACGGTCGGGGGCGATGCGGGCGCACCGTGATCGTCCGCCGCAGTAGGGTGAACCGGTCGCAGCAGTGCCCCCACCCCCGCCTTCCCCGACTCTCATGGAGATCAGGACGTGTCCCGTCAGGTGTTCCTCTACGACCAACCGGAACGTTTCGTGGCCGGTACGGTCGGGCTGCCCGGGCGCCGTACGTTCTTCCTCCAGGCCACCGCCGGCTCCCGGGTGACCAGCGTGTCCCTGGAGAAGACCCAGGTCGCCGCCCTCGCCGAGCGCATGGACGAGCTGCTGGACGAGGTCGTCCGGCGCAGCGGCGGCAGCACCGCCGTCCCCGCGATGGCACCCGCCGGACCCGCCGACACCGCCCCGCTCGACTCCCCCGTCGAGGAGGAGTTCCGGGTCGGCACGATGGCGCTGGCCTGGGACGGTGAGGACCAGCGCATGATCGTCGAGGCGCAGGCCCTCGTGGAGCTGGACGCCGAGTCCGAGGAGGACCTGGCCGAGGCCGAGGAGAAGCTCCTCCAGGACGAGGAGAACGGCCCGCCCATGCTGCGGGTCCGCCTCACCGGCGCGCAGGCCAGGGCCTTCGCCAAGCGCGCCCTCGACGTCGTCAACGCCGGGCGGCCGCCGTGCCCGCTGTGCAGCCTCCCGCTCGACCCGGAAGGACACGTATGTCCGCGCCAGAACGGATACCGCCGCGGAGCGTGAGCACCGACGCGGCGGCCGCCGACCTGCTCGCGCTGGGCGAGCTGACCGTGCGCGGACGCATCCGTGACGCCTCCAACGCGGCCCTGTACTGCACGGTGACCCACGAGGGCCGCGAGGCGGCCTGCGTGTACAAGCCGGTCGCCGGGGAGCGCCCCCTGTGGGACTTCCCCGACGGCACCCTCGCCCAGCGCGAGGTCGCCGCCTACGAGGTCTCCGAGGCCACCGGCTGGGGCCTGATCCCGCCCACGGTGCTGCGCGAGGGCCCCTACGGCGAGGGCATGGTCCAGCTCTGGATCGAGGCGGTGCCCGAGACCGAGCTGCTCGCCCTCGTCGACGCGGAGGAGCCCGGCCCCGGCTGGAAGGCCGTCGCCGTCGCCGAGGTCGAGGAGGGGCGCACCGCCCTCCTCGTGCACGCCGACGACGAGCGCCTGCGCCGGCTCGCCGTCCTGGACGCCGTCGTCAACAACGCCGACCGCAAGGGCGGCCATCTGCTGCCCGCCGCCGGGGAGCGCCTGTACGGCATCGACCACGGCGTCACCTTCCACGCCGAGAACAAGCTGCGCACCCTCCTGTGGGGCTGGGCGGGCGATCCGCTGCCCGGGGAGGCCCTGACCGTGCTCGACGCCCTCAAGACGGCGCTGAAGGACGGCGCCTCCCTCGCGGCCCGGCTCGGCACCCTCATCACCCCCGCCGAGGTCGACGCCACCCGCGCGCGGATCGACGCCCTGCTGGCGTCCGGCAGGCACCCGGAGCCGAGCGGCGAGTGGCCCGCGATCCCCTGGCCGCCGGTCTAGGAGGGGCCCCAGGGTCCTCGCAGCCCCTTGCGGCACAAAGGCCGGGAAGACGCAAGAGCGCCTTCCCGGCCATCCGGACCGGTCCGGTTCGTCTACGGATCACCCGTCCGGTTACGCTCATGACATGCATGCCTGGCCCGCTTCCGAGGTCCCCGCCCTGCCTGGTCAGGGTCGCGACCTGAGGATCCACGACACCGCGACCGACGGTCTGGTCACCCTCGACCCCGGTCCCGTCGCCCGCATCTACGTCTGCGGCATCACGCCGTACGACGCCACCCATATGGGGCACGCGGCGACCTACAACGCGTTCGACCTCGTGCAGCGCGTGTGGCTCGACACCAAGCGGCAGGTTCACTACGTCCAGAACGTGACCGACGTCGACGACCCGCTGCTGGAGCGGGCGACCCGCGACGGCGTCGACTGGACCGCCCTCGCCGAGAAGGAGACCGCCCTCTTCCGCGAGGACATGACGGCCCTGCGGATGCTGCCGCCCCGGCAGTACATAGGCGCCGTCGAGGCCATACCCGGCATCGTCCCGCTCGTCGAGCGGCTGCGCGACGCCGGCGCGGCCTACGAGCTGGACGGGGACGTCTACTTCTCCGTCGAGGCCGACCCGCACTTCGGCAGCGTCTCCCACCTCGACGCCGCCACCATGCGGCTGCTCTCCGCCGAGCGGGGCGGCGACCCCGACCGGCCCGGCAAGAAGAACCCGCTCGACCCGATGCTGTGGATGGCCGCCCGCGAGGGCGAACCCAGCTGGGACGGCGGCACGCTCGGCCCCGGGCGCCCCGGCTGGCACATCGAGTGCGTCGCCATCGCCCTCGACCACCTCGGCATGGGCTTCGACGTCCAGGGCGGCGGCTCCGACCTGGCCTTCCCGCACCACGAGATGGGCGCCTCGCACGCCCAGGCCCTCACCGGCGAGTTCCCGATGGCCAAGGCGTACGTCCACGCCGGCATGGTCGGTCTCGACGGCGAGAAGATGTCGAAGTCCAAGGGCAACCTGGTCTTCGTCTCGCAGCTCCGCCGTGAGGGCGTCGACCCCGCCGCCATCCGCCTCACCCTCCTGGCCCACCACTACCGCTCCGACTGGGAGTGGACCGACCAGGTCCTCCAGGACGCCCTCGCCCGCCTGGCCCACTGGCGCGCGGCGGTCTCCCGCCCCGACGGCCCTCCCGCCGAGCCCTTGGTCGAGGAGATCCGCGAGGCCCTCGCCAACGACCTGGACTCCCCGTCGGCCCTGGCCGCGATCGACCGCTGGGCCACCCTCCAGCACGCAACAGGCGGCACGGACGAGGGCGCCCCGGGCGTGGTCTCCCGAGCGGTGGACGCCTTGCTGGGCGTAGCCCTCTAATACCCCCCACCCCACCTGCGGGCAATGGTGCCTCCCAGGGTGCCTGAACGGCCTGGGAGGCACCCCCAGGCTCCCCGGGAGGGCGGTGGGGGTACCCCCCCCGCTCATGGGGGTCCTCCCGCGCGAGCGAAGCCGAATGTGGGGGAGGGGCCGAGAGTGGGGGAGGCACCCGGCCAGCGCCGGGCAAGCGAAACCCGCCCCCGCCCAGCCCCAGCACCGCGAACACGACCGAGGGGCGCCCCCACCAGGGAGGCGCCCCTCACGTCACATCACGTCACTCCTCCGAGGACGACTCCTCGTCATCCCCGCCCGTCTTCGGCGGCCGAGGCGGCCGCCCACGCCCGGGATTGTCCCGCAGAAACGGCGCCCCCGGCGGCCCCGCCGCGTCACCCCCGTCGGCCGTCGCATGCCCACCCGCCGCCGGCCCGGCCGACCCGTCCCGCCGCCGCAGATACCGCTCGAACTCCCGGGCGATCGCCTCACCGGACGCCTCCGGCAGCTCCGCCGTGTCCCGGGCCTCCTCCAGCGACTGCACGTACTCCGCGACCTCGCTGTCCTCCGCGGCCAGCTGATCCACACCCACCTGCCAGGCCCGCGCGTCCTCGGCCAGCTCACCCAGCGGCACCCGGACCCCGATGAGGTCCTCCAGCCGGTTCAGCAGAGCCAGCGTCGCCTTCGGGTTCGGCGGCTGCGACACGTAGTGCGGCACCGCGGCCCACAGCGACACCGCCGGTACGCCCGCGTGCGTGCACGCCTCCTGGAGGATGCCGACGATGCCCGTCGGGCCCTCGTACTTCGTCTCCTCCAGCCCCAGCCGCTGCGCCAGGTCGGCGTCCGACGTGGTCCCGCTGATCGGGACCGGACGGGTGTGCGGGGTGTCGCCCAGCAGGGCGCCCAGGACGACCACCAGCTCGACGCCCAGCTCATGGGCGAAGCCCAGCAGTTCGTTGCAGAACGAGCGCCAGCGCATGGACGGTTCGATGCCCCGGACGAGGACCAGGTCGCGCGGCTTGTCCCCGCCGACCCGGACCACCGACAGTCTGGTCGTCGGCCAAGTGATCTTGCGGACGCCGTCCTCCATGAACACCGTGGGACGGTTGACCTGGAAGTCGTAGTAGTCCTCGGCGTCGAGCGCCGCGAACACCTCGCCCTTCCACTCCCGGTCGAGATGCGCGACCGCGGTGGAGGCGGCGTCGCCGGCGTCGTTCCAGCCCTCGAACGCGGCCACCATGACCGGGTCGACCAGCTCGGGAACCCCCTCGAGCTCGATCACCCAGCGCCTCCTTCCGACGTGCCCTCGCGTACCCCCCAACCTTACGGCGTGCCGAGGGGCCGCCCGCAGCCCCCTTGCGGGGGGCAGTGAACGGATCACTGCCCCGCGTGGGGGCCCCGGACACCCGCCGGAACACGCGGCCGGGGTCGGCTACTTCCCGTCGAGCACGCCCCGCACCTTCGCGCGCACGTCGTCCGTGGCGAGACCCCGGATCGTCAGCGTCGTCCGCCGGCGCAGCACGTCGTCGGCCGTCTCGGCCCACTCGTGGTCCCGGGCCCACACGACCTGCGCCCAGATCTCCGGGGCGTCGGGGTGGACGCGCTCGGCCAGCTCCGGGCGCTCGTTGGCGAGCCGGGCGATGTCGAAGGCCAGCGAGCCGTAGTGGGTGGCCAGGTGCCGGGCGGTGTCCGCGGCCATGCGCGGGCCGGGCGCCGGGCCGTCCACCAGCAGCCGGTGGGCCACCGCGCGCGGGTTGGCGACGCCGGGCAGCGGCAGCTTCTTCGGCAGCGACGCGATCGGCGCGAAGTCGTCGCCCAGCGGGTGGCCGGGCAGCTCCTCCAGCTTCCGCATGACCGTACGGCCGATGTGGCGGAAGGTCGTCCACTTGCCGCCCGCGACGGACAGCATCCCGCCCCGGCCCTCGGTGACGACCGTCTCGCGCTTGGCCTTCGCGGTGTCGCCGGGCCCGCCCGGCAGCACCCGCAGACCCGCGAAGGAGTACGTGATCAGGTCCCGGTCGAGCTGCTGGTCGCGGATGGAGAACGCGGCCTCGTCGAGGATCTGCGCTATGTCCTTGTCGCCCACCGCGACATCCGCCGGGTCGCCCTCGAACTCCTCGTCGGTCGTGCCGAGCAGCAGCATGTCCTCCCAGGGGAGGGCGAAGGTGATCCGGTACTTGTCGATCGGCGTCGCCAGCGCGGCCTTCCACGGCGCGGTGCGCCTGAGCACCAGGTGCGCGCCCTTGGACAGGCGGATGGAGGGCGCCGCGGCCGGGTCCTCCAGACGGCGCAGGTGGTCGACCCAGGGGCCGGTGGCGTTGAGCACCAGACGGGCGTTCACCCCGAACTCCTCGCCGGAGAGCCGGTCCTTCAGCTCGGCGCCGGTCACCCGGCCCCGGGTGAAGCGCAGTCCGGTGACCTCGGCGTGGTTGAGGACGACCGCGCCGGACTCGACCGCCGCGCGGACGGTCATCAGCGCCATGCGGGCGTCGTTCATCTGGTCGTCGCCGTACACGGCCACGGCCTTGAGGTTGTCGGTGCGCAGCTCCGGCACGTCCTGCGCGGCCTTGGCGGGGGAGAGCAGGTGGCCGACACCGTCGCCGAACGCGGACAGCGCCGAGTACGCGAAGACGCCGGCGCCGAGCTTCGCCGCGCCGTGCGGCCCGCCCTTGTACACGGGGAGGTAGAAGGTGAGCGGGTTCGCCAGGTGCGGGGCGACCTGGCGGGAGACCGCACGGCGCTCGAAGTGGTTCTCCGCCACCAGCTTGACCGCGCCGGTCTGGAGGTAGCGCAGTCCGCCGTGGAGCAGCTTGGAGGAGGCGGAGGAGGTGGCGCCGGCGAAGTCGCCGGCGTCGACCAGGGCCACCCTGAGACCGGACTGCGCGGCGTGCCAGGCGGTGGAGATGCCGAGGATGCCGCCGCCGATCACGAGAAGGTCGTACGACGCCTTGGAGAGCTGCTCCCGGGTCTCGGCCCGGCTCGGGTTGGAGCCGGAGGCCGGGTGCGTGCCCAGGGCAGGCACGGACAGCAGGGTGGACTGAGTGGTCATGGCGGTTCCTACTCCTCGTCCTCGAGCCAGCCCATGGTCCGCTCGACGGCCTTGAGCCAGCTCTTGTACTCACGGTCGCGGGTCTCCGCGTCCATGCGGGGGGTCCACTCGGCGGCCCGCCGCCAGTTGGCGCGCAGGTCGTCGGTGCTGTTCCAGAAGCCGACGGCGAGGCCGGCGGCGTAGGCGGCGCCGAGGCAGGTGGTCTCGGCGACCATCGGGCGCACCACGGGGGCGTCCACGAAGTCGGCGAGGGTCTGCATCAGCAGGTTGTTGGAGGTCATGCCGCCGTCGACCTTGAGGGCGGTCAGCTCCACGCCGGAGTCCTTCGTCATGGCGTCCGCGATCTCGCGGGTCTGCCAGGCGGTGGCCTCCAGGACGGCGCGCGCGAGGTGCGCCTTGGTGACGTACCGGGTGAGGCCGGCGATGACCCCGCGGGCGTCGGAGCGCCAGTACGGGGCGAACAGGCCGGAGAAGGCCGGGACGAAGTAGGCGCCGCCGTTGTCCTCGACGCTCAGCGCGAGGGTCTCGATCTCGGCGGCGGTGGAGATGAGGCCCATCTGGTCGCGCATCCACTGCACCAGTGAGCCCGTGACGGCGATCGAGCCCTCCAGGGCGTAGACCGTGTCATGGTCGCCGATCTTGTAGCCGACGGTGGTCAGCAGCCCCGAGTAGGAGTTGATGATTTTGTCGCCGGTGTTCATCACCATGAAGGTGCCGGTGCCGTACGTCGACTTGGTCTCGCCCTCGGAGAAGCAGGTCTGGCCGAACAGGGCCGCCTGCTGGTCGCCGAGCGCGGAGGCGACCGGGATGCCGCCGAGCAGTTCGCCGAGGCGGCCGCCGGTGATCTCGCCGTAGACCTCGGCGGAGGAGCCGATCTCGGGGAGCATCCGGACCGGCACGCCGATGGACTCGGCGATCTTCTCGTCCCACTGCATCGTGTGCAGGTTCATCAGGAGGGTGCGGGAGGCGTTGGTGACGTCGGTGACGTGCTTGCCGCCGTTCACCCCGCCGGTCAGGTTCCAGATGACCCAGGTGTCCATCGTGCCGAAGAGCAGGTCGCCCGCCTCGGCGCGCTCGCGCAGGCCGTCGACGTTGTCGAGGAGCCAGCGGGCCTTGGGACCGGCGAAGTAGGAGGCGAGGGGGAGGCCGGTCTCGCGGCGGAAGCGGTCCTGGCCGACGTTGCGGCCCAGCTCCCGGCAGAGGGCGTCGGTGCGGGTGTCCTGCCAGACGATGGCGTTGTGGACGGGCTCGCCGGTGTTCCTGTCCCAGATCAGCGTGGTCTCGCGCTGGTTGGTGATGCCGATGGCCTTGATGCTGTCCCGGGTGATGCCGGCCTTCTCGACGGCTCCGGCGACGACCTCCTGGACGTTGGTCCAGATCTCGGTGGCGTCGTGCTCGACCCAGCCGGGCTTGGGGAAGATCTGCTCGTGCTCCTTCTGGTCGACGGAGACGATGCGCCCGTCGCGGTCGAAGACGATGCAGCGCGAGGAGGTCGTGCCCTGGTCGATCGCGGCGATGAAGGGGCCTGCGGTGTGGGCGTCGGTCACTGTGTGCTCCTGGTTTCCGTGGTGGACGGCCGGTCCGTACGGCGCGTGGTCTGCGCCTCGATGATCGCCGGGCGGCGGGCCCGGTCAGGCGAAGGCGACGTTGTAGACACCTCCGGCGATCGCGGCGCCGATCAGCGGACCGACGACGGGGATCCAGGCGTAGGACCAGTCGGAACCGCCCTTGTTCGGCAGGGGCAGCAGGGCGTGCACGATGCGCGGGCCCAGGTCGCGGACCGGGTTGATCGCGTAGCCCGTCGGACCGCCCAGGGACAGGCCGATCGAGACCACCACGAACGCGGTGATCAGGGCGCCCAGGACACCGAGGCCGTTGCCCTCGTCGTTGAGGCCCTGGGTGAGGATGGCGAGCAGCAGGACGAAGGTGCCGATGATCTCGGTGGCCAGGTTCTGCACCGCGTTGCGGATCTCGGGGCCGGTGGAGAAGACGCCCAGGACCGGGCCCGCGCCCTTCTCCTGCGCCTCCACGGCCTTGGCCGCCGTGGTCTGCGCGCCCGGCCCGCCGACGATCTCCCGGTCGGTGAGGTGGGCCTGGAACTGGCCGTAGTAGGCGACCCAGACCAGGACCGCGCCGATCATGGCGCCGAGGAGCTGGCCGGCGAGGTAGGTGGGGACGTTGCCCCACTCGCCGTCCTTGATGGCGATGCCGAGGGTGACGGCCGGGTTGAGGTGGGCGCCGGAGAGCGGCGTCGAGATGTACGCCGCCGTCATCACGGCGAAGCCCCACCCCAGGGCGATGGCGACCCAGCCGGCGTCGCGCGCCTTGGAGGCCTTGAGCGTCACGGCGGCACACACGCCGCCGCCGAGCAGGATGAGTATGGCGGTACCGATGGTCTCGCCGATGAAGATGTCGGAGCTGGACACCCGCGACTCCTTTGTCCTTCGTCCAGGGGATGGCGGCCCTTGGCTTGTCACACTCTAACGCGTATTGCCGGTAGGTGTTCGACAATGCCGACCGATGGACGGGAGTCTTGCCCCGGGTTCAGGGATGCGTCAAGGGTTGTGTAATCGAGTTCTGCTTCCCGGCGCGCCGCGGGCATGCCGAGGGCCGGAACGCCCGTGGCGTCCCGGCCCATCGCCCGCGTGCGTGCTCCGGCGGTCTCAGAACCGCCCGGCGCCCAGGTCCCGCGACACCGCGCGGGCGCAGTCCCGGACCGCCGCGACCAGCTCCGGCCGCAGCTCACCGTCCCGGCACACCCGCTCCACGGCGCCCGTGATGCCGACCGCGCCGACCGGCATCCGCCGCCGGTCGTGGATCGGAGCGGCGATGGAGGCGACGCCCTCCCAGGTCTCCTCCACGTCGGCGGCGTACCCCCGCGCGCGCGTGATGTCGAGGATCTGCTCGAACCGGTCCGGGTCGCAGACCGTCCGGTCCGTGAACGCCTTGCGGTCCGCCTCCAGTGCCTCGCTGTGCGCGACCGGGTCGTACGCCGACAGCACCTTGCCCAGCGCCGTGGAGTGCAGCGGCTGCATGGCGCCGATCTCCAGCACCTGCCGGCTGTCGTCGGGCCGGAAGACGTGGTGCACGACCAGGACGCCCCGCTGGTGCAGCACGCCCAGGTGGACGCTCTCGCCGCTGGAGCGCGCCAGGTCGTCCGTCCACACCAGCGCGCGGGCGCGCAGCTCGTGCACGTCGAGGTAGGTGGTGCCCAGCCGCAGCAGCTCGGCGCCCAGCTGATAGCGCCCGGACGCCTCGTCCTGCTCGACGAAGCCCTCCTGCTGGAGGGTGCGCAGGATGCCGTGCGCGGTGCCCTTGGCGAGTCCCAGCGACGAGGCGATGTCCGACAGGCCGAGCCGCCGCTCGCCGCCCGCGAGCAGGCGCAGCATCGCGGCCGCCCGTTCGAGCGACTGGATGTTCCGTGCCATCGACGTACTGCCTCCGTCCCCTTCGACTGCCGACCTCGGCGTCGCTGACATCGTTCGGCAATGCCGAACACTACCGGTCCATGTCGACCTCCCGCCAACAGGCGGTGGGCAACTGTCGCACTCCGGCCGGCCCCCCAGGCCCGGACCTCCCGCACCGGCGGCCCGAGAACGGCCCCGCCGTCCCCCGCAGTGTCATCCGTTCGGCGGACATCCGACCCCGCCGGACCCGTCCGTCACGTGGACGCCCCGTCCATCCGCTCCCGGTCCCGGCTACCCTGGCCGCGTGCGTTCTCCCCCGGAACGTCCCGCGGAAGGTCCCGCGCGGACGACACCGGGCAGCGCAAAGCCGACAGCCGTCGCATCCTAGGGAGCCCTTACATGGCCTCGTCGCCATCCACCCCGCCCGCCGACACCCGGACCCGCGTGTCCGCCCTCCGAGAGGCCCTCGCCACCCGCGTGGTGGTCGCCGACGGCGCGATGGGCACCATGCTCCAGGCGCAGAACCCCTCGCTGGACGACTTCCAGCAGCTGGAAGGGTGCAACGAGGTCCTCAACCTCACCCGCCCCGACATCGTCCGCTCGGTGCACGAGGAGTACTTCGCCGTCGGCGTCGACGCCGTCGAGACCAACACCTTCGGCGCCAACCACTCCGCCCTCGGCGAGTACGACATCGCCGAACGCGTCCACGAACTCTCCGAGGCCGGCGCACGCGTCGCCCGCGAGGTCGCCGACGAGTTCGCCGCCAAGGACGGCCGGCAGCGCTGGGTCCTCGGCTCGATGGGCCCCGGCACCAAGCTCCCCACCCTCGGCCACGCCCCCTACCCCGTCCTGCGCGACGCCTACCAGCGCAACGCCGAGGGACTCGTCGCCGGCGGCGCCGACGCGCTGCTCGTGGAGACCACCCAGGACCTGCTCCAGACCAAGGCCTCCGTCCTCGGCGCCCGGCGCGCCCTGGACGCCCTCGGCCTCGACCTCCCGGTGATCGTGTCGGTGACCGTCGAGACCACCGGCACCATGCTCCTGGGCTCCGAGATCGGCGCCGCGCTCACCGCGCTGGAACCCCTCGGCATCGACATGATCGGCCTGAACTGCGCGACCGGCCCCGCCGAGATGAGCGAGCACCTGCGCTACCTCGCCCGGCACTCCCGCATCCCCCTGTCGTGCATGCCGAACGCCGGTCTGCCCGTCCTCGGCAAGGACGGCGCCCACTACCCGCTGACCGCGCCCGAGCTGGCCGACGCCCAGGAGACCTTCGTCCGCGAGTACGGCCTCTCCCTGGTCGGCGGCTGCTGCGGCACCACCCCCGAGCACCTGCGCCAGGTCGTCGAACGGGTTCGCGGCACCGCGACCACCGAGCGGCAGCCGCGCCCCGAGCCCGGCGCCGCCTCGCTCTACCAGACCGTGCCCTTCCGCCAGGACACCTCCTACCTGGCCATCGGCGAGCGCACCAACGCCAACGGCTCCAAGAAGTTCCGCGAGGCCATGCTCGACGGCCGCTGGGACGACTGCGTGGAGATGGCCCGCGACCAGATCCGCGAGGGCGCGCACATGCTCGACCTGTGCGTGGACTACGTCGGCCGCGACGGTGTCGCCGACATGGAGCAGCTCGCCGGACGCTTCGCCACCGCCTCCACCCTGCCGATCGTCCTGGACTCCACCGAGGTCGAGGTCCTGCGCGCCGGACTGGAGAAGCTCGGCGGCCGCGCGGTGCTCAACTCGGTGAACTACGAGGACGGCGACGGCCCCGAGTCCCGCTTCGCCAAGGTCACCTCCCTGGCCCGGGAGCACGGCGCCGCGCTGATCGCGCTGACCATCGACGAGGAGGGCCAGGCCCGCACCGCCGAGAAGAAGGTCGAGATCGCCGAACGGCTCATCGACGACCTCACCGGCAACTGGGGCATCCACGAGTCCGACATCCTCGTCGACTGCCTCACCTTCACCATCTGCACCGGCCAGGAGGAGTCCCGCAAGGACGGGATCGCCACCATCGAGGGCATCCGCGAGCTCAAGCGCCGCCACCCCGACGTGCAGACCACCCTCGGCCTGTCCAACATCTCCTTCGGCCTGAACCCGGCCGCCCGCATCCTGCTCAACTCCGTCTTCCTCGACGAGTGCGTCAAGGCCGGCCTCGACTCGGCGATCGTGCACGCCAGCAAGATCCTCCCGATCGCCCGCTTCGACGAGGAGCAGGTCACCACCGCCCTCGACCTGATCTACGACCGCCGCCGCGAGGGCTACGACCCCCTCCAGAAGCTCATGCAGCTCTTCGAGGGCGCCACCGCCAAGTCCCTCAAGGCGTCCAAGGCCGAGGAACTGGCCGCGCTGCCGCTGGACGAGCGCCTCAAGCGCCGCATCATCGACGGCGAGAAGAACGGCCTGGAGCAGGACCTCGACGCGGCCCTCCAGGAGCGCCCCGCCCTCGACATCGTCAACGAGACGCTGCTGGACGGCATGAAGGTCGTCGGCGAGCTGTTCGGCTCCGGCCAGATGCAGTTGCCGTTCGTCCTCCAGTCCGCCGAGGTCATGAAGACCGCGGTGGCCCACCTGGAACCGCACATGGAGAAGACCGACGACGAGGGCAAGGGCACCATCGTGCTCGCCACCGTCCGCGGCGACGTCCACGACATCGGCAAGAACCTCGTCGACATCATCCTGTCCAACAACGGCTACAACGTCGTCAACCTCGGCATCAAGCAGCCGGTCTCCGCGATCCTGGAGGCCGCCGACGAGCACAGGGCCGACGTCATCGGCATGTCCGGGCTCCTGGTCAAGTCCACGGTGATCATGAAGGAGAACCTGGAGGAGCTGAACCAGCGCAAGCTGGCCGCCGACTACCCGGTCATCCTCGGCGGCGCCGCCCTCACCCGCGCCTACGTCGAACAGGACCTCCACGAGATCTACGACGGCGAGGTCCGCTACGCCCGCGACGCCTTCGAGGGCCTGCGCCTCATGGACGCCCTCATCGGCATCAAGCGCGGCGTGCCCGGCGCGAAGCTCCCCGAGCTGAAGCAGCGCCGCGTGCGCGCCGCCACCGTCGATGTCGAGGAGCGCCCCGAGGAGGGGCACGTCCGCTCCGACGTCGCCACCGACAACCCCGTCCCCACCCCGCCCTTCCGCGGCACCCGCGTCGTCAAGGGCATCCAGCTCAAGGAGTACGCCTCCTGGCTCGACGAGGGCGCCCTCTTCAAGGGCCAGTGGGGCCTCAAGCAGGCCCGCACCGGCGAGGGACCGACCTACGAGGAGCTGGTCGAGTCCGAGGGCCGGCCGCGGCTGCGCGGGCTGCTGGACCGGCTCCAGACGGAGAACCTGCTGGAGGCGGCCGTGGTCTACGGCTACTTCCCCTGCGTCTCCAAGGACGACGACCTCATCGTCCTCGACGACGCCGGCAACGAGCGCACCCGGTTCACCTTCCCCCGCCAGCGGCGCGGCCGGCGGCTCTGCCTGGCCGACTTCTTCCGCCCGGAGGAGTCCGGCGAGGTCGACGTGGTCGGCTTCCAGGTCGTCACCGTCGGCTCCCGCATCGGCGAGGAGACGGCCCGGATGTTCCAGGCCAACGCCTATCGCGACTACCTCGAACTGCACGGCCTGTCCGTCCAGCTCGCCGAGGCCCTCGCCGAGTACTGGCACGCGCGCGTGCGCTCCGAACTCGGCTTCGCCGGGGAGGACCCGGCCGAGATGGAGGACATGTTCGCCCTGAAGTACCGGGGCGCCCGCTTCTCCCTCGGCTACGGCGCCTGCCCCGACCTGGAGGACCGCGCCAAGATCGCCGCGCTCCTGGAGCCCGAGCGGATCGGCGTCCAGCTCTCGGAGGAGTTCCAGCTCCACCCCGAGCAGTCCACCGACGCCATCGTCATCCACCACCCGGAAGCCAAGTACTTCAACGCCCGCTGAGGGCGCGTGTATCTGCCTCTAGGGCCACACCAGGCGTTCGCGTCCCGCACGACGTACACTGGTCGGTCCACCTGCAGGCCGGTTCCCTCCGTGGGAACCGGCCTGACCGTCCCTCAAGGAGGTACGTGGATGACCAGCACGGTCCCCGCGCTCGGAACCCGTACGGCCGAAGGCTCCGCCCTCCAGGCCGTGCTCCTGGACATGGACGGCACCCTCGTGGACACCGAGGGCTTCTGGTGGGACGTCGAGCGGGAGGTCTTCGCCTCCCTCGGCCACACCCTCGACGACTCCTGGCGCCACGTGGTGGTCGGCGGCCCCATGACCCGCAGTGCGGGCTTCCTCATCGAGGCCACCGGCGCCGACATCAGCCCCGCCGAGCTGAGCGTCCTGCTCAACGACGGCTTCGAGGAGCGCATCGGCCTCGACCTGCCGCTCATGCCGGGCGCCGCCCGGCTGCTCGCCGAACTGTCCGCGCACGAGATCCCGACCGCCCTGGTCTCCGCCTCCCACCGGCGGATCATCGACCGCGTCCTGAAGTCCCTGGGCCCCCAGCACTTCGCCCTCAGCGTCGCCGGCGACGAGGTGCCGCGCACCAAGCCCCACCCCGACCCCTACCTGGCCGCCGCGGCCGGCCTCGGCGTGGACCCCGCGCGGTGCGCCGTCGTCGAGGACACCGCAACCGGCGTCGCCGCCGCCGAGGCCGCCGGCTGCCAGGTCGTCGCCGTGCCCTCCGTCGCACCCATCACGCCGGCCGCCCGGCGCACGGTCGTCGACTCGCTGGAACAGGTCGACCTGACATTCCTGCGCTCTCTGATGACGCACATGCGCTAGGCGTTCACCCAGCGTGCGACCGCGTATCGCGAGCGGCGTATCGACGGAATTCCGAGACACCCGCGCGCACAACGCGACGACCCCGCACCGGGTATTTCCGCCGCTCACCACGGCCGAATACCGGTAAGTGCGCCCCCTGCCCCGATGTGACGTTCGCCACGCGACCAAGGGTCGACAGAGCGACCCAGGTGTGCTGCCCCGTGTCGGGAGAACGTTGTTGTAGTGCCCTTGTGTCCTGATTGGTGAAAGCCTGCACTAATCCTTCCACTGTCGGGTTTTCGGTGTGTCCGCACCCGGTTTCACTCTGTGATGAGCCCTCAGCTCCGAGGGCTGCCAGAGCCCGTGCGGGTGCGGACTAATCTCGTCGCGAGAACATCCGCAACTACCCCCGTGATCCGTCGCGACACCCCTGCATGCCGGATACACGGACCGACAGCTCTGGAGAAACTCGAGCATGAACCGCAAGACTTTGGTGCTGCCGGCCGTCGTGGGCCTGCTCGCGCCGGTACTCGCCGCCTGCGGCGGGTCCGACGGAGGCAGCGGCGGGGACGCGATCGTCGTCGGCACCACGGACCGGTTCACGGCCACGGAGGACGCGCCCGCGCCCCTCGACCCGGCGTACGCCTACGACGTCGGCTCCTGGAACATCATGCGGCAGACCACGCAGACCCTGATGATCCAGCCCCGCGGCGACGGCGAACCCGTGCCCGAGGCCGCCGAGAAGTGCGGATTCACCGACACCGGCAACGAGCGCTACGCCTGCACCCTGCGCGACGGCCTGAAGTTCGCCAACGGCGACGCCATCACCGCCGAGGACGTGAAGTACTCCATCGAGCGCGCGCTGTCCATCAAGGACAAGAACGGTGTGTTCGCGCTGCTGTCCACGGTGGACACGGTCGAGACCAAGGGCGACCGCGAGGTCGTCTTCCACCTCAAGACCGCCGACGCCACCTTCCCGTTCAAGCTTTCGACCCCGGTCGCGGGCATCGTCAACCCCGACGACTACCCGAAGAACAAGCTGCGTGACGGCTTCGAACTGGACGGCTCCGGCCCGTACACGATGAAGGCCGAGGTCAAGGACAACGAGATGACCAAGGCCGTGTTCACCAAGAACCCCAACTACAAGGGGAGCCTCAAGGTGAACAACGACAAGGTCGAGGTCGTCTCGTTCCCCGACGCCGACGCGATGGGCGCCGCGCTCGACAAGGGCGACATCGACGTGATGACCCGCGCGATGACGCCGGCCCAGATCCAGAAGCTGTCCACCGCCACGGACAGCGATGTCGACCTCGTCGAGGTGGCCGGTCTCGAGATCCGCTACCTCGCCTTCAACACCGCCGCGCCCACGGTCAAGGACAAGGCCGTCCGCAAGGCGATGGCCCAGCTCGTCAACCGCGGCGAACTCGTCTCCTCCGTGTACGGCTCCCAGGCCGTGCCGCTGTACTCGATGGTCCCGGCCTCCATCACGGGCCACTCCAACTCGTTCTTCAACACCTACGGCGACCCGAGCGTCGCCAAGGCGAAGGACCTGCTGGAGGAAGCGGGCGTCAGCACGCCGGTCAAGCTGACGATGCACTACACGACCGACCACTACGGCGCCGCCACCAAGCAGGAGTTCGAGCAGCTCCAGAAGCAGTTCAACGACAGCGGCCTGTTCGACGTCGACATCGAGGGCACCCCCTGGGACAAGTTCCGCCCCGCGGAGCTGGACCGCCAGTTCGACGTCTTCGGCATGGGCTGGTTCCCCGACTTCCCGGACGCGGACAGCTTCATCGCGCCGTTCCTGGACAAGGACAACACCCTCAACTCGCCGTACGCGAACAAGCAGATCATCAACACCCTGATCCCGCGGTCCCGCGGCCAGGCCGACCGGCTCTCCGCCGTCGACAGCCTCAACGAGATCCAGGACATCACCGCCGACGACGTCCCGATGATCCCGCTGTGGCAGGGCAAGCAGTACGTCGCCGCCCGCGACACCGTCACGGGCACGGCCTACGTCCTCAACTCCTCGTCCACGCTCCAGCTGTGGGAGCTGGGCAAGGGCGTCAGCGACTGACACGCCGCCCACCGGACACACGAAGGGCGCCCTCCTCCCACGGGAGAAGGGCGCCCTTCCGGGTTCCGCGCGAGACGCCGGCCCCTGCTACGCGCTACTTGTCACTGCGCGCCGGGACGGACCAGCCCGCTCTCGTACGCGTACACCGCCGCCTGCACGCGGTCACGCAGGCCCAGCTTGGTCAGCACATGACCCACATGCGTCTTGACGGTGGTCTCGCTGACGAACAGGTCGGCGGCGATCTCCGCGTTGGACAGGCCGCGCGCCACCAGTTTCAGCACCTCGACCTCACGGTCCGTCAGCGTGTGCAGCGTGTCCGGCACCGGCTCCTCACCCGAGGGCAGATGCGTGGCGTACTTGTCCAGCAGCCGCCGGGTGATGCTCGGCGCCAGCATCGCCTCGCCGTTCGCCACCACACGGATCGCCTGCACCAGCTCGTTGGCCGGAGCGTCCTTCAGCAGGAAGCCGCTGGCACCCGCCCTGAGCGCCTCCACCACGTACTCGTCGAGATCGAAGGTGGTCAGCACCAGCACCTTCGCCGGGCCGTCCCGGTCGGGCCCGGTGATCTGCCGGGTCGCCTCGACGCCGTCCATCCGCGGCATGCGGATGTCCATCAGCACCACATCGGGCTGCAGCGCCCGCACCTGGTCGAGCGCCTGAAGGCCGTCTCCGGCCTCGCCGACGACCGCGAGGTCCTGCTCCGCCTCCAGAATCATCCGGAAGCCCGTGCGCAGCAGCGGCTGGTCGTCGACCAGTAGGACGCGGATGGCCACGTAAGTCTCCTTCTCGCTAGTCCGGCCCCATTCTGCCCTGCTCGGCGGGGCCGGAGTCGGCCGCCCTCACGGGCAGCGGATAGGGCGGGGGAGTGCCGCCGAACTCCGGACAGCGCTCCTGGTGGTCGCACCAGCCGCACAGCTTCGTGGGGCGCGGCCGCCAGTCGCCCGTCTCGGTCGCCAGCCGGATCGCCTCCCACAGCGCGTGCAGCTTGCGCTCGACCCGCTCCAGATCCGCGGGGACCGGGTCGTACGTGAGCACGTCGCCGCTGCCGAGATAGACGAGCTGGAGACGGCGCGGGACGACCTTCTTCAGCCGCCACACCACCAGCGCGTAGAACTTCATCTGGAACAGCGCGCCCTCCGCGTACTGCGGCCGGGGCGCCTTGCCCGTTTTGTAGTCGACGATCCGCACCTCACCGGTGGGCGCCACGTCGACCCGGTCGATGATGCCCCGCAGCCGCAGCCCGGACTCCAGCTCGGCCTCCACGAACAGCTCCCGCTCGGCCGGCTCCAGGCGGCTCGGGTCCTCCAGCGTGAACCAGCGCTCCACGAGCCGCTCCGCCTCACCGAGCCACCCCGCGAGCCGCTCACCCTCGGGATCGTCCGCGAACAGCTCCGCGACCTCCGGACGGCTCTCCCGCAGCCGGTCCCACTGGCCCGGCACCAGCGACTTCGCCCACGGCGCGGTGCGCTCGGCCGCCGGGGCGTCGAAGAGCCGCTCCAGCACCGCGTGCACCAGGGTGCCCCGGGTCGCCGCCTCGCTCGGCTTCTCCGGCAGCCGGTCGATCACCCGGAACCGGTACAGCAGCGGGCACTGCATGAAGTCGCCCGCGCGGGAGGGCGAGAGCGAGGACGGCGCTATGGCGACGGGCAGCGGCGCGGGGGTGGGCGCGGAAGCGGACGCGGGTGCCGCGGCGGGTGCGGGGACCTTCGCCTCGACGGCCTGGTGCGGCCCCGTCGCCGCCGGTGGTCCGGCGGGTGCGCCGGCGTCCTCGATGCTCGTCTCCATGCCCACAGACCTTACGGCCCACCACTGACAGCGACCCGGGCACGGGGGGTGCGAGGCGGAACGGAACGGGGCGGACGCATACCATCGACACCAGACCCTCCCGTCCGCAGGCGGGAGACGCTTCGAGCGAGGGGACACCGTGGACGTGAGCGGCGGAAGCGGGCAGCCGCGATCCGGCAACGACGAGCCGACCGAGCCCGAGGCACGGCCCACGGCCCCGGACGCCGGTTCCGCCCCGCGGGAACCCGCGGACTCCCCGCACCCCGAGACACCCACGACACCACAGCCTCCGTCCGGGCCCGCGTCCACGCCCGCCTCCTCGCGCCCGTCCGGGCCGGCGCCCCAGCCCCCGACCCGGCCCGCGTCTCCGCCCGCCGACGAGACCCCGCCGGCCGCCCGCGCACCGGGACCCGACCACGCCCCGGAGAACGGGGACGGCACCCCCGGGGCCCCCGAGCCGCGCACGAACGAGCCCGGCGCACCGGCAGCCACTCCCGGCGCACCGCAGGAGCCCCGCCCCGGCACGTCGGACGACGGCCCGCCCCCCGGCGCCGGCCACCCCGGACAACCCCCCGCCCACAGCAGGCCTAGCCCCTACGACACACACCCCGACCGGGCCCACGCCGACGCCCACCCCGAGACCCACCCCGAGGCCCACGACCAGACCGGCAGCGGAACGGCCGGCGGCCCCGGGCGGCCGCCCCAGCGGCGCCCCGAGCCCGGCGGCGGGCTCCTGATGGGCCGGCCCTTCGGCGTACCCGTCTACGTCGCCCCCAGCTGGTTCCTCGTCGCCGCCCTGATCACCTGGGTCTTCGGCGGCCAGCTCGACCGCGTCCTGCCCGAGCTCGGCGCCGCCCGCTACCTCGTCTCCCTCTTCTTCGCCGTCGCCTTCTACGCCTCCGTCCTCGTCCACGAACTGGCCCACACCGTCGCCGCCCTCCGCTTCGACCTCCCCGTCCGCCGCATCCAGCTCCAGTTCTTCGGCGGCGTCTCCGAGATCGAGAAGGAAGCCGAGACCCCCGGCCGCGAATTCGTCCTCGCCTTCGTCGGCCCCCTGCTCTCCCTGATCCTCGCCGGCGTCTTCTACCTCGCCCTGCTCCCCGTCGAGCCCGGCACC
The DNA here is from genome assembly GCA_049998335.1 of Streptomyces sp. cmx-10-19. Lineage (GTDB taxonomy): Bacteria > Actinomycetota > Actinomycetes > Streptomycetales > Streptomycetaceae > Streptomyces. Next base: position 94,632 of record JAEBFB010000013.1, on the reverse strand, counting down.
GTCCCCGGCGTACTCCTCGCCGGCCTGATGATCTCCAACCTCATCGTGGCCGCCTTCAACCTCCTCCCCGGCCTCCCCCTCGACGGCGGCCGCATGCTCCGCGCCGTCGTCTGGAAGATCACCGGCAAGCCCATGCACGGCACCGTCGCCGCCGCCTGGTTCGGCCGCGCCCTCGCCGTCTGCGTCCTGATCGGCCTGCCCCTGCTCACCCAGTCCGGCGCCCTCGGCACCGACGCCGTGGACAACGTCGGCATGGACACCGTCATGGACGCCCTCCTCGCCGCCATCCTCGCCGCGATCATCTGGACCGGCGCCGGCAACAGCCTGCGCATGGCCCGCCTGCGCGAACACCTCCCCGAACTCCGCGCCCGCGCCCTCACCCGCCGCGCCGTCCCCGTCCAGGCCGACACCCCCCTCTCCGAAGCCCTGCGCCGCGCCAACGCCTCCGGCGCCCGCGCCCTCGTCGTCGTCGACACCGACGGCAGCCCCGTCTCCCTCGTCCGCGAGGCCGCCATCGTCGGCGTATCCGCACACCGCCGCCCCTGGGTCCCCGTCAGCGGCCTCGCCCAGGACCTCACCGACGGCATGCGCGTCTCCGCCGAGCTGTCCGGCGAGGAACTGCTCGACGCCCTGCGCGCCAACCCCGCCACCGAGTACCTGGTCGTCGAGGACACCGGCGAGATCTACGGCGTCCTGTCCGCCGCCGACGTCGAGCGCGCCTTCGTCAAGGCCATGGCCCGCCCCTCCTGACCCCCGCTCTCCTCAAGCGGTGGTCGGCCGCCCCGCCCAGGACCGGTAGGCTGGTCACATGTCCGAACCGACCGGTGCCGCCCGCAGGCGCGGGCCCTTCAAGGTCGGGGACCAGGTTCAGCTGACCGACCCCAAGGGCCGCCACTACACGTTCACGCTCGAGGCCGGGAAGAACTTCCACACCCACAAGGGTTCCTTCCCCCACGACGAACTGATCGGTGCTCCCGAGGGCAGCGTCGTCCGCACCACCGGGAACGTCGCCTACCTCGCGCTGCGCCCCCTGCTCCCCGACTACGTCCTCTCCATGCCCCGAGGGGCAGCCGTCGTCTACCCGAAGGACGCGGGGCAGATCCTCGCCTTCGCCGACATCTTCCCCGGCGCACGCGTCGTCGAAGCCGGCGTCGGCTCCGGCTCCCTCAGCAGCTTCCTGCTGCGCGCCATCGGCGACCAGGGCATGCTGCACTCCTACGAGCGCCGCGAGGACTTCGCCGACATCGCCCGGCAGAACGTCGAGCGCTACTTCGGCGGCCCGCACCCCGCCTGGCAGCTCACCGTCGGAGACCTCCAGGACAACCTGTCCGACGCCGACGTCGACCGCGTCATCCTCGACATGCTCGCCCCCTGGGAATGCCTGGAGGCGGTCTCCAAGGCCCTCGTCCCCGGCGGCATCCTCTGCTGCTACGTCGCCACCACCACCCAGCTCGCCCGGACCGTCGAGTCCATCCGCGAGATCGGCAGCTTCAACGAGCCGACCTCCTGGGAGACGATGATCCGCAACTGGCACGTCGAGGGCCTCGCCGTCCGCCCCGACCACCGCATGATCGGCCACACCGGCTTCCTCCTCACCGCCCGCCGCCTCGCGGACGGCGTCGAGCCCCCCATGCGCCGCCGCCGCCCCGCCAAGGGCGCCTACGGCGAGGACTACGAGGGCCCCAACGCCGGCGGAGGCACCGGCCGCTGAGACGGCCCCGGGCCGCGACAACGCATCGACGCCGTGGCGCAGTTCCCCGACCCGCTCGGGAACTGCGCCACGGCGTCCTCGCGTTGACCGCCGGACGACGGACACCCGACGTGAAGGGGGTCACGTACGGAAACCAGTGCGGGTACCCACCCCGCCGTTCCCCCGCACTGTGACGTGTGGCACGATGCAGGCCACCCCCGCCGGCACAGCCCTCACAGGAGACACTCCTCGTGCAGCACCCCGCCGTTCCGGATCTGTCGCACACGCACACCCGTCCGATCCACTGGGTCGCCACCGCCACGGCACTCGCCGGCGTGATCGCCCTCTCCTCGGTCCTGCAGCCCGACGCCGCCACGGCAGCCCAGACCCCCGCCCCCGCCCCCGGCCCCAGCAGCGCCCCCGCGCACGTCGCACCCCCCGACCCGGCGGCCGTCACCTTCCCCCTGGAGTGCGGCCCGGTCAAAGCGCTGGTGCAGAAGAAGGCCTCCGGCGACCTCGACGGCGACGGACGGCCCGAGACGGTCGCCGTCGTGCACTGCGACGCGCCGATGGGCACCCCGCCCGACGGCGTCTACGTGCTCACGCAGGGCGCGAAGGGCGGCGCCCCGCGCGTCGTCGCCACCCTCGTCGACCCGAAGGACCGGCGCACGGCCACCCACCTCGCGGTCAGCGGAGGAGTGGTCCGCGCCACCCTGCTCGGCTACTCGTCGCCCGACGTGCCCAGTTGCTGCCCCGACGTCAGCGACGACGTGAAGTGGCGCTGGAAGGACGGCGCGTTCGTCAGCGACACCCCGCCCCCCTCCTTGACCGTGTGACCCACCGAACCCCAGACGGTCACGGAGCGTGCCGGTAAGTCACATTCTGGTCACTCTGCGTCCGGACCGTAGATCTCGGCCCTGTCCGAAACCCGACGTACGTGGATGCACGCGCCCGGACACTCCTTCGCGGAGTCGACGACATCCGTGAGAAGCGGCAGCGGCACGGGCGTTGTCGCACCCCTGTCCTGCAACAGCTCGTCGTCCGCGCCCTTCACATAGGCCAGACCGTCGATGTCCAGCTCGAACACCTCGGGCGCGTACTGGGCACAGATGCCGTCACCGGTACACAGGTCCTGGTCGATCCAGACCTCCAGGGCCTCGCCGTCGACTCCGGCCTCCTGCTGCACGCTCATCTCTCCTGCCGTCCGCTGCGTCGACCCGACCGGGAATCCGGCCAGCTCTGACGGGTGTTGAACACTTCGACCCTACCTTCGCCTGGGTTCCATCCACGTCCGATGGGTATTCCCCTGGCGTGAGGGAGAGCGCAAGGGTGAAGATCGGACACACCCCGACAGTCTTTGTGATCTAGGGGTTTCAATCGACACCCACCCAGGTAGGGTCTGGAAGCGTCCAGCTCCCCTTGGAGGAGGTGAGGACCGTGGCAGCCCACGACGACGACATGAACCGCGGCATCCGCCCGGGTCGCGGGTCCGAGGACCCGGCCGGGCAGGTGGCCTACCTTGAGCAGGAGATCGCCGTCCTGCGACGCAAGCTCGCCGAATCTCCGCGACACACGAGAATTCTCGAAGAGCGGATCGTCGAACTGCAGACCAACCTGGCCGGCGTGTCCGCCCAGAACGAACGACTCGCCGGCACGCTCCGCGAGGCCCGCGACCAGATCGTGGCCCTCAAGGAAGAGGTCGACCGGCTGGCCCAGCCGCCCGCCGGCTTCGGCGTCTTCCTCGCGGCCAACGAGGACGGCACCGCCGACATCTTCACCGGCGGCCGAAAGCTCCGGGTGAACGTCAGCCCGAGCGTCGAGCTGGAAGAGCTCAGGCGCGGCCAGGAGGTGATGCTCAACGAAGCACTCAACGTGGTCGAGGCCATGGAGTTCGAGAGCATCGGCGACATCGTCACCCTCAAGGAGATCCTCGAGGACGGCGAGCGCGCCCTGGTACTCGGGCACACCGACGAGGAAAGGGTGGTACGGCTCGCGGAACCCCTGCGCGGCCTGACTATCCGCCCCGGTGACGCCCTCCTGCTCGAACCCCGCTCCGGCTATGTCTACGAGGTCGTCCCCAAGAGCGAGGTCGAGGAACTCGTCCTCGAAGAGGTCCCCGACATCGGCTACGAGCAGATCGGCGGCCTCGGCGGACAGATCGAGATGATCCGCGACGCGGTCGAGCTCCCTTACCTCTACCCCGACCTCTTCAAGGAGCACGAGCTGCGCCCGCCCAAGGGCGTCCTGCTCTACGGACCGCCCGGATGCGGCAAGACGCTCATCGCCAAGGCCGTAGCCAACTCACTGGCCAAGAAGGTCGCCGAGGTCACCGGCCAGGCCGCCGGCAAGAGCTTCTTCCTCAACATCAAGGGTCCCGAGCTCCTCAACAAGTACGTCGGTGAGACCGAGCGGCAGATCCGCCTGGTCTTCCAGCGAGCCCGGGAGAAGGCCAGCGAGGGCACCCCCGTCATCGTCTTCTTCGACGAGATGGAATCCCTCTTCCGCACCCGCGGCTCCGGAGTCAGCTCGGACGTGGAGAACACCATCGTCCCGCAGCTCCTCGCCGAGATCGACGGTGTGGAGGGCCTGCAGAACGTGGTCGTGATCGGCGCCTCCAACCGCGAGGACATGATCGACCCCGCCATCCTGCGCCCCGGCCGCCTCGACGTGAAGATCAAGATCGAGCGTCCGGACGCCGAAGCCGCCAAGGACATCTTCGGCAAGTACCTCACCGAGCGCCTCCCGCTGCACGGCGACGACCTCGCCGAACACGACAAGGACAAGGCGGCCACCGTCCAGAGCATGATCCAGACGGCGGTGGAACACATGTACGCCGAATCCGAGGAGAACCGCTTCCTGGAAGTCACCTACGCCAATGGTGACAAGGAAGTCCTCTATTTCAAGGACTTCAATTCCGGCGCCATGATCGAGAACATCGTGGGCCGCGCCAAGAAAATGGCGATCAAGGACTTCCTCGACAAGAACCAGAAGGGCCTGCGCGTCTCCCACCTCCTCCAGGCCTGCGTGGACGAGTTCAAGGAGAATGAGGACCTGCCCAACACCACCAACCCGGACGACTGGGCCCGCATCTCCGGAAAGAAGGGCGAACGGATCGTGTACATCCGTACGCTCGTCACCGGAAAGCAGGGCGCGGACACCGGACGTTCCATCGACACGGTGGCGAACACCGGTCAGTACCTGTAAAAGGCGGGGCGGCTGCGGGTCCCCACAGCGGGTACCCGCAGCCGACTGTTTTCCGGAGCCCCGGCTGGAGCAAGGCAATGACGCAAATGATCTCCCCACCAGCGCAAAGGCGTTCTAGGCTCTTTCGTACCGCCGAGTCGCGCAGTGCGGGGACGGGCACCGCACACGCATCGGAGCGCCAGCGGTACGCGAGCGGAGCCCATAACGGGCGCCGCCGGGCAAGGAGGGCCGCATGACCGTACGGCGAGTAATGGGCATCGAGACGGAGTACGGGATCTCCGTCCCCGGTCACCCGAACGCCAATGCCATGCTCACCTCGTCCCAGATCGTCAACGCCTACGCGGCGGCGATGCACCGGGCCCGCCGGGCCCGCTGGGACTTCGAGGAGGAGAACCCGCTGCGCGACGCGCGAGGCTTCGACCTCGCCCGCGAGTCCGCCGACTCCAGCCAGCTCACCGACGAGGACATCGGCCTGGCCAACGTGATCCTCACCAACGGCGCACGGCTCTACGTCGACCACGCGCACCCCGAGTACAGCTCGCCCGAGGTCACCAACCCCTGGGACGCCGTGCTGTGGGACAAGGCCGGCGAACGCATCATGGCCGAAGCCGCCGAACGGGCAGGCCGGCTGCCCGGGGCCCAGCCGATCCACCTCTACAAGAACAACACCGACAACAAGGGCGCCTCCTACGGCACGCACGAGAACTACCTGATGAAGCGGGAGACCGCCTTCTCGGACATCGTGCGCCACCTGACGCCCTTCTTCGTCTCCCGCCAGGTCGTCACCGGCGCGGGCCGCGTCGGCATCGGCCAGGACGGACACGAACACGGCTTCCAGCTCAGCCAGCGCGCCGACTACTTCGAGGTCGAGGTCGGCCTGGAGACCACCCTCAAGCGGCCCATCATCAACACCCGCGACGAACCGCACGCCGACGCCGAGAAATGGCGCCGGCTGCACGTGATCATCGGCGACGCGAACCTGTCGGAGATCTCCACCTACCTCAAACTGGGCACGACCTCCCTGGTCCTGTCCATGATCGAGGACGGCTTCATCGCCGTCGACCTCGCCGTCGACCAGCCCGTACGCACCCTCCACCAGGTCTCCCACGACCCGACGCTCAAGCGGCTCGTCACCCTGCGCAGCGGCCGCACCCTGACCGCCGTGCAGCTCCAGATGGAGTACTACGAGCTGGCCCGCAAGTACGTCGAGGAGCGGTACGGCGCGGACGCCGACGACCAGACCAAGGACGTCCTCGGCCGCTGGGAGGACACCCTCAACCGGCTGGAGAACGACCCGATGAGCCTCGCCGGCGAGCTGGACTGGGTCGCCAAGCGCGAGCTGATGGAGGGCTACCGCCGCCGCGACGACCTGGACTGGGACGCCGCCCGGCTGCACCTCGTGGACCTCCAGTACGCCGACGTACGGCCCGACAAGGGGCTGTACAACCGCCTGGTGGACCGCGGCCGCATCAAGCGCCTGCTGGACGAGACGGACGTCGAGCGGGCCCGCACGAAGCCGCCGGAGGACACGCGCGCCTACTTCCGGGGCCGCTGCCTGGAGCAGTACGCGGACGACGTGGCCGCGGCCTCCTGGGACTCGGTGATCTTCGATCTGCCGGGCCGGGACTCGCTCCAGCGGGTCCCAACCCTGGAACCGCTTCGCGGAACGCGTAATCACGTCAAGGAGCTGCTCGACCGCTGTCGCACGGCAGACGACCTGGTCAGGGTCCTGTCGGGCGGCTGAGCGGCCCGAGCGGGTACAGGGAGGGAATCAGCCGGACAGGGTGGAAACCCCCGGGGTCCGGGAACCATCGAGGTGGCCCCCGTACGTTGGAGAAACCACGGGGCCGATGTCGGACCCGGCTTGTAGGGTCTGATCTTGACCGAGCAACTGTGTCGGGCGAACCGAGCGGGGTGAGGGTTATGGCGACCAAGGACACCGGCGGCGGGCAGCAGAAGGCCACGCGTTCCACGGAGGAGGTCGAGGAGCAGGCGCAGGACGCGCAGTCCTCCGAGGACCTCAAGGAGCGTCAGGAGAAGCTCAACGACGACGTGGACTCCGTCCTGGACGAAATCGATGATGTGCTCGAAGAGAATGCCGAGGATTTCGTGAGGTCCTTCGTTCAGAAGGGCGGGGAGTGATTTCACCTTTGATTCAAAGGTGAAATCGGGGGCTGTCGAGTGATAGAAGAGGTGGCCACAAGTCGCTGCTCGCGGTGTGAGCAACACCTGCCGCGGGCGGCGTTCGCCGGCAGCAAATCCATGCCCGACGGTCTCCAGGCGTACTGCCGAGAGTGCTCAGCCGAGTACTACCGGCAGCGCCAGGAGGCCGGGGGTAAGAAGGTGCGCGGGAAGGTTCACGTCCCACCGGGGCACAAGCGGTGTCCGCGGTGCAGCGAGGCGAAGCCGCACACCGAGTGGGAGCGAAACAGGCCCGCCTCCGACGGTTGGTCGAGTTGCTGCCGCGAGTGCCGTGCGGAACGCAATCGGGCGAGCTGCTTCGAGCGCAAGTACGGCCTCACCGAGGCCCAGCGCGATGAGTTGATCGCCGATCAAGCCGGCGTCTGCTGTATACGTCCCGCCGCTCCCGCCGCGCATGTGGATCACTGCCACGAGACGGGTAGGGTCCGTGGCGTACTGTGCTTCAGCCGCGACGCTGCGCTGGGGCAGTTCAAGGATCGGCCCGATGCCATAAGGCGGGCTGCAGCTTACGTGGAAGGAATCGCGTGGAAGCCAACACTCGTAGCACCGGGCGTCTACCAGCTGCCTTCCTGACGCCCGGGTCGTCGTCCTTCATGGACTTCCTCGGCGAGCACCAGCCGGAGCTGCTCCCGGGCAACCGGCAGCTGCCCCCGGTGCAGGGCGTGATCGAGGCGCCGCACGGGACGACGATCGTGGCGGTCACGTTCCCGGGCGGTGTCGTGCTCGCCGGTGACCGGCGAGCCACCATGGGCAACGTCATCGCGCAGCGGGACATCGAGAAGGTCTTCCCGGCCGACGAGTACTCGGCGGTGGGCATCGCCGGTACGGCGGGTCTGGCCGTGGAGATGGTGAAGCTCTTCCAGCTGGAGCTGGAGCACTTCGAGAAGGTCGAGGGCGCCCAGCTCTCCCTGGAGGGCAAGGCCAACCGCCTGTCCACCATGATCCGCTCCAACCTGGGCATGGCGATGCAGGGCCTGGCCGTGGTGCCGCTGTTCGCCGGGTACGACGTGGACCGCGGCAGGGGCCGCATCTTCTCCTACGACGTGACGGGCGGCCGCTCCGAGGAGACGCACTTCGCGGCGACCGGGTCGGGGTCGATCTTCGCGCGGGGCGCGATGAAGAAGCTGTTCCGCTCCGACCTGTCCGAGGAGCAGGCCACCACCCTCGTGGTCCAGGCGCTGTACGACGCGGCCGACGACGACTCGGCGACCGGTGGCCCCGACGTCGCGCGCCGGATCTACCCGATCATCACCGTGATCACCGAGGACGGCTTCCGCCGGCTGGACGAGGACGAGTCCTCGGCGCTGGCCCGCTCGGTCCTGGAGCGGCGGCTGGAGCAGCCCGACGGTCCGCGGGCCGCGCTGCTCTAGTTCTCCCCCCAGTGACATGGTGACCTTTACAGAAAGGGACGGATAACCGGTGTCGACGCCGTTCTATGTCTCACCCCAGCAGGCGATGGCGGACCGGGCGGAGTACGCCCGCAAGGGCATCGCGCGCGGCCGCAGCCTGGTCGTGCTCCAGTACGCCGACGGCATCGTGTTCGTCGGCGAGAACCCGTCCCGTGCGCTGCACAAGTTCAGCGAGATCTACGACCGGATCGGCTTCGCGGCCGCCGGCAAGTACAACGAGTACGAGAACCTGCGTATCGGCGGGGTGCGCTACGCCGATCTGCGTGGTTACACCTATGACCGGGACGACGTGACCGCCCGTGGTCTGGCGAACGTCTACGCCCAGACGCTGGGCACGATCTTCTCGAGTCAGGCCGAGAAGCCGTACGAGGTGGAGCTGGTCGTCGCGGAGGTCGGCGACAGTGCCGACGGCGACCAGATCTACCGGCTGCCGCACGACGGGTCGATCGTGGACGAGCACGGGTCGGTCGCGGTCGGTGGCAACGCCGAGCAGATCAGCGGGTATCTGGACCAGCGCCATCGCGACGACATGACGCTCTCGGAGGCGTTGAAGCTGGCGGTGCAGGCGCTGTCGCGCGACACCAACGGCAGCGAGCGGGATATCCCGGCGGAGCGCCTGGAGGTGGCGGTCCTGGACCGGACGCGTCCGCAGAAGCGCAAGTTCAAGCGCCTCGCGGGCGCCCAGCTGTCCCGTCTGCTCGACACAGGCGCGAGCGCGGGTGCCAGTGAGTCGACGGACGAGGAGGAGTAGGCCGCGGCCCATCGTCCCGCATCACTGCGCCCACCCGTGCCGCCGCGGCGGCACGGGTGGGCGCAGCGGCACCCGGCCGGCGCCGGTCCGCGTCGCCCACCCCCCGGCCCTCACGCCGTGAGGGTCAGGGCGGTGGTGCCGTGGACGCTCGTACGACCAGCGTCACCGGGATGTCGCCCCGCTCGGGCGTGCTGCCGTCCAGGACGGCCAGCAGCGCCCGCATGCCCCGCTCGCCGAAGGTCTCCGCGTCGAGCCGCACCGTGGTCAGCTCCGGATCGATGGCGGTGGCGAGCCCCAGGTCGTCCAGGCCGGTGACCGAGAGGTCGTCGGGGATCCGGAGCCCCGCCCGCCGGACGGCCTTGTACGCCCCGGCGGCGAGTTTGTCGTCGTCGCAGACCAGCGCGGTGGGCCGGGGTCCAGGAGCGCCGAGGGCCGCCTCCGTGGCCGCCAGTGCGCCCTCGATCGAGATCGGCGCGTGGGCCGTGCGCAGTTCCGTGCCGGGGACGGCGTCGAGCCGTGCGGCCAGTTCCCGGGCGCGTACGTCGAAGGTCCAGGAGGGGACGTCCGCCGCGAGGTGGAGGAAGCGGCGGTGGCCCAGTCCGAGGAGGTGTGCGGCGACCTGGCGGATGCCGTCGGCGATGTCGAGGTTGACCGTCGCGGCGCCGAGGCTGCCCTCGGGGTCGCTGTCGAGCATGACGAGGGGGAGTTGGTCGCCCCGGATGGCGGAGAGCGCGTCGGCGGCCATCGACGAGGCGATGACGCCGTCGAGGGCGGCCTGTGCGGAGGCGAAGGGGTCCCGGGCGGGGCCGACGCCCTCGGGGGAGGGGTAGAGGACGACCCCGAAGCCGTTCTCGGCGGCGACCCGCGCGGCGCCCGTGTAGACCCCCGCGAAGAACTCCGTGGTGAGCGCCGGGACCACCAGGAGCACCGTGCGGGTGTGACCCAGGCGGAGGTTGCGGGCCGCGAGGTTCGGCCGGTAGCCGAGGTCGCGGGCGGCTTGGCGGACGCGCTGGGCGGTGGGTGCCGAGACGCGGCCCTGCCATTTGTCGCCGAGGACCAGGGAGACGGCCGCCTGGGAGACGCCGGCGGCCTGGGCGACGTCCCGGCTCGTGGGGCGGGTGCTGGCTCGTGCCACCGTTCGCCTGCGCTTTCGTCTGGACTCGTGAACTGGCGACATGGTACGTATGGCAGCGGACGTTATACGTAACACGAGAGGAAGGGGCGGGTGTGGTCGCCGGGTATCTGGACATCCTGCGGGCGCGGCACGCCGTCCGGCTGCTGGTGGGCACGCTCGTCGGGCGGCTGCCCAACGCCACCGCGGCGATCGCGATCGTGCTGTTCGTGCGGGCCGAGGGCGGGTCGTACAGCCTCGCCGGGGTGCTGGCCGCCGTGTACGGCGTCGCCAACGCCGTGGGGCAGCCCGTGCTCGGGCGGCTCGTGGACCTGTACGGGCAGCCGCGGGTGCAGTTGCCGGCCGCCGTGGTGTCGGCGCTGGCGATGGGGGCGTTCGCCTTCGCCGGGACCGACGTGGCCGCGGTCGCATACGCCGCCGTGGGGCTGGCCGGGCTGTTCACGCCGCCGCTGGAGGGCGGGCTGCGGGCGCTGTGGCCGAGTGTGCTCGGCGAGGAGGAGCAGGTGCACACGGCGTACGCGATGGACGCCGTGGCGCAGGAGGTCATGTTCACCGTCGGGCCGCTGCTGGTGACGGTGTGCGTGGCGGTGTGGTCGCCGCTGGTGGCGCTGCTCGTGCTCAACGGGCTGGGCGTGCTGGGTGCCCTGTCCGTCGTCGTGTCGCCGCCCTCGCGCGCGTGGCGGTCGGCGCCGCGGGAGGCGCACTGGCTGGGTGCGCTGCGGTCGGCGGGGCTGCTGGCGTTGCTGGGGGCCTTCCTGTTCGTCGGGATGGCGCTCGGGTCGATCACCGTGGCGTCGGTGCCGTATGCCGACGCGCACGGCGGAGACGCCGTCTACGGGTGGCTGATGGCCGCGCTGGGGCTCGGTGCGCTGGTCGGCGGGGCGGTGTACGGGGCACGGCGGTGGGCGGGGGAGCCGGCGCGGCGGCTGCGGGTGCTGGTGGCGCTGCTGGCGGTGTGTTATCTGCCGTTGACGCTGATGCCGGGTGCGGTGGCGATGGTGGTGCTGACGGCGGTGGCGGGGGTGTTCCTGGCGCCCTGTATCGCCTGTGCGTTCGTCCTGGTGGATGTGCACGCGCCGCGTGGCACGGTGACGGAGGCGTTCTCGTGGCTGGTGACGACCTTCACGGTGGGTGCGTCGGTCGGTACGGGCCTAGCGGGGCCCGTGGTGGAGCACGGTGGGGCGGTGTGGGGGTTCGCGGTGCCGGGGGCGGCCGGGGCGGTGTCGCTGCTCGTGCTGGCCTGCACGGGGCGGGTCCTCGCAGCTCCCGCGCGGGGTGCGGTCGTTGCGGCTTCATCGGAAAATGATCCAAACCGTGCCGTCGAACCCCGTTTCAGTTCGGGTCATCAGGCGTAATGTTCAGTCATGGACCGCCGCATTTTCGGGCTGGAGAACGAGTACGGCGTCACGTGCACGTTCAGGGGACAGCGCCGCCTGTCGCCTGACGAGGTGGCGCGGTACCTCTTCCGCCGTGTCGTGTCATGGGGCCGCAGCAGCAATGTCTTTCTGCGCAACGGGGCCCGCCTCTATCTCGACGTGGGATCACATCCGGAATACGCGACACCCGAATGTGACAACGTGATCGAACTCGTCACCCACGACAAGGCGGGCGAGCGCATTCTCGAAGGACTCCTGGTGGACGCAGAACGACGCCTGCACGAGGAGGGAATCGCGGGCGACGTCTACCTCTTCAAGAACAACACCGACTCCGCCGGAAACTCCTACGGCTGCCACGAGAACTATCTGGTGGCGCGGCACGGGGAGTTCTCGCGGCTCGCGGACATTCTCATTCCGTTCCTGGTGACCCGGCAGCTGCTGTGCGGTGCCGGCAAGGTGCTGCAGACGCCGCGCGGTGCGGTGTACTGCGTCAGTCAGCGGGCGGAGCACATCTGGGAGGGGGTCTCCTCGGCGACGACCCGGTCCCGGCCGATCATCAACACCCGCGACGAGCCGCACGCGGACGCCGAGCGCTACCGGCGCCTGCACGTCATCGTGGGCGACTCCAACATGTCCGAGACGACCATGCTGCTCAAGGTCGGCGCCACCGACCTGGTGCTGCGCATGATCGAGGCGGGCACGGTGATGCGCGACCTCACCCTGGAGAACCCGATCCGGGCCATCCGCGAGGTCAGCCACGACATCACGGGCCGGCGCAAGGTGCGGCTGGCCAGCGGCCGTGAGGCCTCCGCGCTGGAGGTGCAGCGGGAGTACTACGAGAAGGCCGTGGACTTCTGCGAGCGCCGCGGTATCCGGACGGGGACGGTGGAGCGGGTCCTGGAGCTGTGGGGCCGTACGCTCGACGCGATCGAGGCCGAGGATCTCGACCGGATCGGCACCGAGATCGACTGGGTCATGAAGTACAAGCTCATCGAGCGGTACCGGGCGAAGCACAACATGACCATGTCGCATCCGCGGGTCGCGCAGATAGACCTCGCCTACCACGACATCCACCGGCGTCGTGGCCTGTACTACCTGCTGGAGAAGAGGGGCCAGGCGGCCCGGGTCGCCAACGACTTGAAGATCTTCGAGGGCAAGTCGGTTCCGCCGCAGACCACTCGGGCCCGGCTGCGGGGCGACTTCATCCGGCGGGCGCAGGAGCAGCGGCGGGACTTCACCGTCGACTGGGTCCATCTGAAGCTCAACGACCAGGCACAGCGCACCGTGTTGTGCAAGGACCCGTTCCGGTCCGTGGACGACCGGGTGGAGAAGCTGATCGCCGGGATGTGAGAGTAGGCCGGAACGCCACGAGGGCACCGTACGTTATCCGTACGGTGCCCTTCTCACGCCGTAGAGTTGCGCGCACCCCGTCCTGCACACCGACTCACACCGATTACGAGGCCCCCACCGTGCGCCGACGCTCCCTCCTCATCGCCGTTCCCGCCGGACTGGCCACACTCGCCGCGTGCGGGGACGACGACTCCGGTTCGTCGAGCAGCAGCGCGAGCGGGAGTCCGACGCCGTCGGCGCCGGCCACCTCCGCGGCGCCGTCGCCGAAGATCGTGGACGGCCCGCTGCCGGCGATCACGGCGGGGACGAGGTTCGGCGAGAAGCCGACCGTGGCCAAGGGCAGCGGTGAGCCGTCCAAGGACCTCGCGGTGAAGACGGTCATCGCCGGCGGTGGCAAGCCGGTGGTGGAGAACGACTTCGTGGTGGCGAACTACCTCGGTCAGATCTGGGACAGTGCGAAGGTCTTCGACAACTCCTACGACCGCAAGACCTCGCTGGTCATCCAGCTCGCGCAGGGCAGCATCATCGAGGGCTGGCGGTATGCGCTGACCGGCAAGAAGACCGGCAGCCGTGTCCTGTTCTCCGTCCCGCCCACCTGGGGGTACGGCGAGCAGGGGCAGGAGCAGGCGGGCATCAAGGGCACCGACACGCTGGTGTTCGTGGTCGATGTCCGGGACACGTACAACGCCAAGAGCTCCGCCAAGGGCAAGGACCTCCCGCAGGAGGACGCGAAGCTGCCGAAGGTCGGCACCAACACGGACGGTGCGGCGCCTTCCATCGAGGTGCCGGACGCCGCCGCGCCGAAGAAGCTCGTCGCGGACTACGTCATCGAGGGCGACGGCCCCGAGGTCGGGGCGCAGGACACGGTCCTCGTGCAGTACAAGGGCGTGGTGTGGGACGGCGGCAAGGAGTTCGACTCGACGTACGCGAGGAAGCAGCTGACGTCGTTCTCGCTGGAGCAGGTCGTCAAGGGCTGGGCGCAGGGTCTGACGGGCAAGAAGGTCGGCAGCCGCGTCCTCATCGTCATTCCGCCGGACCTGGGGTACGGCGACAACCCGCCCCAGGGCAGCGGCATCGAGAAGGACTCCACGCTGGTGTTCTCGGTGGACATCCTCGCGAAGATGTGACGGCCGGGGATGTAAGACTTGGGTGTTGCCTTTCCGCAGACAAGCAGGAGCTAGACACGTGAGCATCGACAAGCCCGAGATCGACTTCCCGGGCGGCGAGCCCCCGGCGGACCTCGAGATCAAGGACATCTGGGAGGGCGACGGCCCGGTCGCCGAGGCCGGCCAGACCGTGACCGTGCACTACGTGGGCGTGGCCTTCAGCACGGGCGAGGAGTTCGACGCCAGCTGGAACCGTGGGGCGCCGTTCCGCTTCCCGCTCGGTGGCGGCCGTGTCATCAAGGGCTGGGACCAGGGTGTGCAGGGCATGAAGGTCGGCGGCCGCCGCCAGCTGACCATCCCCGCCCACCTCGCCTACGGCGACCAGAGCCCGACCCCGGCGATCCAGCCCGGCGAGACGCTGATCTTCGTGGTCGATCTGCTCGGAGTCTGATCGACGTCCGAACGGACGGTGATCAGAGCCGGTCATCCGGGGTCCATGCCTGTCCGGGCATGGGCCCTCGGCTTTTGCCGCACCACCGCGGGGCGGTACGGTCATCCGTCGTAAGCACCATAGGGAGAAGGGCGTCGATGGCCATTGCCAAGGCCGAGCGGCTGATGAACCTGGCGCTGTGTCTGCTCGGGACGCGTCGGCCGCTGAGCAAGCGTGAGCTGCGCGAGTCCCTGGAGGCGTATCTCGAAGCGGGCTCCGACGACTCCTTCAACCGTATGTTCGAGCGGGACAAGGATGATCTGCGGGAGCTGGGGCTGGTCATCGAGACCGTCGAGAGCCTCGACGGCGAGGTCGGTTACCTGGCCCGCCGGGACAGCAACCGGCTGCCGGGCATCACGCTGGACGCCGAGGAGGCCGCCGCGCTGGGGCTCGCCGCGAAGGTGTGGCAGCAGGCCCGGCTGGCCGGTGCGGCGAGCGGTGCCCTGCAGAAGCTGCGGGCGGCGGGGCTGCCGGAGGACGTGGACCCGTACGAGGCGCACGGTGCGCTGGAGCCGCGGATCCCGGTGCACGAGGCGGCCTTCGAGCCGCTGATGCTGGCCTGCCGCGACCGGCGTCCGGTCGTCTTCGACTACCGCAAGGCCAATGCCGCGCAGCCCGAGTCGCGGCAGGTCGAGCCGTGGGCGCTGGAGTGCTGGCGCGGCCACTGGTATCTGGCCGGGTTCGACCGGGACCGGGGTGCGGAGCGGGTCTTCCGGCTGTCGCGGATCACGGGCAGGGTGCGTTCACGCGGTGCGCGGTTCACCGCCCCGGTGCCGGACGTCGTCACCGTGCGGGAGACGGTCGCGAGCTGGGCGGGGGAGACCGCCGACCGCTCCGCGCTGATCCGGCTGCGCACGGGTGCGGGCTACCCCCTTCGGGCGAAGGCGGTGGGGGTCCGGGAACTCGGTGACGGCTGGGACGAGTTGGAGATTCCGTACGGGCACGGGCTGGACGCCTGGCTGGTGGAGTTCGGGCCGGACGTGGTGGTGCTGGAGCCCGCGGAGTTGCGTGCGGACGTGGTGGACCGGCTGCGTGCCGTCGCCAAGGGCTGAGGGGGAGCGGGGAACACAGTGGCAGGCAAACCGGTCAAGCCCGTGAACGCCATCGACCAGACACGGCGGATGCTGTCCCTGGTGACGTATCTGCGTGAGCGGCCCGGCGCGCGGGTCGAGGACGTGGCGCGCGCCTTCGGCATCACCGAGGACGAGCTGGTCTCCGACCTCGACGTGCTGCCCATGTGCGGGACGAGTTTCCGCGGCGGCGACCTTCTCGACATCGACACCGACGGCGAGCGGATCTGGTGGCACAACCCCGCCGCGCTCGGTGCGGACGCCGCGGAGCCGCTGCGGCTCGCCGCCGACGAGGCGACCGCGCTGCTGGTCGCCGCGCGGGCGGTGGCGACGCTGCCCGGGTTGCGGGAGAGCGACCGGCAGGCGCTGCTGCGGGCGACCGCCAAGGTGGAGGCGTCTGCGGGGGAGGCGGCCGGCGCCAGCTCGCGGCTGTCCGTCACCTTCGAGTCCGAGGGCGGTGTCTTCGCCGACGTCGACCGGGCGATCTCCGAGCGCCGCCGGCTGTGGATCCGGTACTACTCGCCGGCCCGCGACGAGGTCACCGAGCGCGAGATCGACCCCATCCGGCTGGTCAGCGTGGGGCACACCTACGTCGAGGCGTGGTGCCGGCGCTCCGAGGCGCGGCGCACCTTCCGGCTCGACCGGGTCGCCGAGATCCGCATTCTGGACGAGCCGTCCGCGCCGCCCGAGGTGGAGCTGCGGGACCTCTCCGAGGCGCTGGTGCAGCCCGCCGCCGAGGACCCCGAGGTCGTCGTGGAGGTCGGCCCGGGCGGTCGCTGGGTCGCCGAGTACTACCCGCACGACAGCGCCGAGGAACTGCCCGAGGGCGGGCTCCGTATCACCTTGCGCACCCCCGACCCGGCCTCCCTGCGCCGCCTCGCCCTCCGCCTCGGCCGCGACGGCCGTATCGTCTCCCCACCCGCCCTCGCCGACAGCGCCCGCACGGCCGCCCGTGAGGCGTTGGCGGCGTACGACGGCGTGGAGACGGCCGGTGCGCGGGGTGCGGCCGGGCTCGGCGCCGCTGGCGCAACGGTCGAGGAGCCGCCTCCGGGCAGCACGGACGGTCGGCGCGCCGGTGCGCCGGATGAGGGACCCGGAGCGGCCCAGACGCCCGGCGCGCGTGCCGAGGCGGCGCCCGCCGAGCGGCGTGACGGGGTCACGCCGACGGAGCCGCGGGCCGAGGGCGAGGCCGGCGGGGGACCCGCCGGGACGAGGGCGGCCGGGACGCGTGCCGGGCGAGCGTCCGGCGCCGGGGCGCGTGCCGGGGAGGCGTTCGGCGGGGTGCGTGGGGGGAGCGAGGCGCCTGGGGCGCTGGGTGGAGGCGTGGCGGGTGACGGGCTTGGCGCGACTGTGACGGTCGGACTTGGCGGCACCGGTGCGGCCGGGTCGCGTGCCGGGGAGGCGGCCGGCGAGGAGAAGGCGCCCTGGGCGCCCGAGGTGCGGGGCGGGACCGTGACCGGGGCCGGCGTGGTGGGACCGGGCGCCGGTGCGGGCTCCGGTGCGGGACGCGGCGGGGTGGACGTGCCCGTGGCGCTCGGGGGAGCCGTGACGGCCGATGCGCGTGACGAGGGCCTGCCGCGTGAGGTTCGTGGTGCGGCGGTGTCGCCCGAGGTGCGGGGCGGGGCCGTGGTGGTGACGGGAGACGGGAGCGGGGCGGTCCGGGTGGCGGGCGGTGCCGGGGCCGGTGTGGGGCAGGTGCCGGGCGAGGCGGGGCGGGCTCGCGGTGGAGTCGCGGCGGTCGGTGCGGACGACGGGCGGGGGCTGTGAGCGAGGGGACGGGGCCCGGCGTGCCGGGGATGAGTGCGGCTGCCGCCTTCGCCGGGATGCGGCGGGTGGCGCCGGTCGTGTTCAAGGCCGGGTGCCCGGACTGCCGGGGGCGGTTCGAGCTGGCCGCGAGTGCCCTGCGGCTGGCCATCGGGGCCACCAGCCGGACCACCTTCTACTCCTTCACCTGCCCCGAGTGCGGCTCCGCCGTGCGCAAGCCGGCCGGGGAGCGGGTCGTGGAGCTGCTCACCGGCGGCGGGGTCAGGACGCTGCGGCTGCACTCCACCGTCTAGGCTCGGCGTCATGTTCTGGCCGATGTTCGCGGTAGCCGCGGGTTTCCTGGGTCTCGCCGTCCTCGCGGTGCTCGCCGTGAAGGTGTTCGTGGAGGCGGAGCGCCTCGGCCGGCAGGTCGACGAATCGGCCCGCAGGATCGGCCGGGCCGCCGAGGACCTGGAACGCGCGACCGAGAACGCCGCCCGCGCGGCGGACGCGCTGTGAACGTCCGGCCGCGGCCGCGACGGGCCGGGAGCGGCCCGACGGACGTGTGTGACTTGCGCTTTGGGGCGGTTCGTCCCTGTCACCGCGCGGGTCTGTGCGGGTACGCTGCTGGTCGCGGCCCGGAAAAACGAGGCCCGGCCGCGGACGGGAGTACGCACAGGGATTGCCTGACGTTCACCCCTGAGCGTTACGATCGCTGCACAAGACGATCGATCGGACGTGTGTCCGACCGGTCGGACAGCACCCCCACCCAGTCGCCTCGGTGAGAAGGTAAAGACTTATGTTCGGAAGGCTCGGCGCCCCCGAGATCATTCTCATCCTCGTCGTCATCATCCTGCTGTTCGGCGCGAAGAAGCTTCCGGACATGGCTCGGTCGCTCGGCAAGTCGGCGCGCATCCTCAAGAGCGAGGCCAAGGCCATGAAGAGCGAGGGCAAGGCCGACGACGCCGTCCCCGCCGACCCGCCCACCCCCGAGCAGGCCGCGGCGCAGCGCACCATCCAGGCCGCCCCCGGCGATGTGACCAGCTCCCGGCCGGTCACCGAGCCGACGGACACGACCAAGCGCTGACGCAGGGCCGGTGACCTCCGGCCCGCCGCACGAGATGGGAACGTGGGTTGCTGAAGTCCGCCCGCATCAAGGAGAAGGATCCCGAGGGGCGGATGCCCCTCGCGGAACACCTTCGTGAGCTACGCAACCGGCTCGCGAAGGCTCTGCTGGCCATCGTCGCCGTCACGATCGTCGCCGCCTTCTTCTACAACGACATCATCAACTTCTTCACCAACCCGGTCCTGGACTCGGTCGGCTGCGGGAAGTCGTTCGAGGAACTGGCCCGGTCGACGGCCGACACGGACCCGTGCGCGCAGATCACCATCAACGGTCTGCTGGCCCCCTTCACCCTCGCGCTGAAGGTGTCCCTGATGGCCGGTGTGGTCCTCGCCTCGCCGGTCTGGCTCTACCAGCTGTGGGCGTTCGTCGCCCCCGGCCTGCACAGGAGCGAGAAGAAGTACGCCTACGCGTTCGTCGCCACCGGCGTCCCGCTCTTCCTCTTCGGTGCCTTCTTCGCCTACGAAGTGCTGCCGACCACCGCGAAGGTGCTGATCGAGTTCACCCCCTTCGGCGTCGACAACCTCCTGCCGCTGGACGACCTGCTCGACCTGGTCACGCGCATGGTGATCGTCTTCGGCCTCTCCTTCGAGCTGCCGCTGCTGCTCGTGATGCTGAACTTCACCGGCGTCCTGACCGGCCGGCGGATGCTGGGCTGGTGGCGCGCCATGATCATGGGCATCACCCTCTTCGCGGCCATCGCCACACCCAGCACGGATCCGCTGACCATGCTGGCGCTGGCCGGCCCGATCTGGATCCTGTACTTCGCCGCCGTCGTCGTCTCGCTGCTCAACGACCGGCGCAGGGGCCGCCGCGCCGCCCTCGGCCCCGACGACGACGAAGCCTCCGAGCTGGACCTCACGCCCGAGGACATCGGCGAGATCGAGCCCGTCACCACGGCCCGCGCCCTGCCCGAGCAGACGACGAAGGACCGGGTCAACGGCTTCGACGACGTGACCTGAGCGGGGACGGGAGAGACAGGACCCGAGCCGGCCGGAGGGCGGTGACGTACGCGTCACCGCCCTCCGGCCCAACCCGATAATGATCGTCCTGTTGTCAGTGCGGCCCGGTACGCTCGAAAGCACGATGACAGAGGATCTCTCACCGGCCGAGCGGTACGCGGCAGCACGCCGACGCGCTGCCGAGCAGGCCACCGCGCTCGCCTCCTTCCGCGAGATGTACGACTTCGGCCTCGACCCCTTCCAGATCGAGGCCTGCCAGGCGCTCGAAGCGGGCAAGGGCGTGCTGGTGGCCGCTCCCACGGGCTCCGGCAAGACGATCGTCGGCGAGTTCGCCGTCCACCTCGCCCTCCAGCAGGGCAAGAAGTGCTTCTACACGACACCCATCAAGGCCCTGTCGAACCAGAAGTACGCCGACCTGTGCCGCCGCTACGGCACGGACCGGGTGGGCCTGCTCACCGGCGACAACAGCGTGAACTCCGAGGCGCCGGTGGTCGTCATGACCACCGAGGTCCTGCGGAACATGCTGTACGCGGGCTCGCAGACCCTCCTCGGCCTCGGGTACGTGGTCATGGACGAGGTGCACTACCTCTCCGACCGCTTCCGCGGCGCCGTCTGGGAAGAAGTGATCATCCACCTCCCCGAGTCCGTGACGCTGGTGTCGCTGTCGGCGACCGTGTCCAACGCGGAGGAGTTCGGCGACTGGCTCGACACCGTGCGCGGCGACACCCAGGTGATCGTCTCCGAGCACCGGCCGGTGCCGCTGTTCCAGCACGTGCTGGCCGGGCGCCGGATGTACGACCTGTTCGAGGAGGGTGAGGGCCACAAGAAGGCCGTCAACCCCGACCTCACCCGCATGGCCCGGATGGAGGCGAGCCGCCCGTCCTACCAGGACCGCAGGCGCGGCCGTTCCATGAAGGAGGCCGACCGCGAGCGCGAGCGGCGCCAGCGGTCCCGGATCTGGACGCCGAGCCGCCCCGAGGTCATCGAGCGGCTCGACTCCGAGAGCCTGCTGCCCGCGATCACCTTCATCTTCAGCCGGGCCGGCTGCGAGGCCGCCGTCCAGCAGTGCCTCTTCGCCGGTCTGCGGCTCAACGACGACGAGGCGCGCGGCCGGGTCCGGGCCCTCGTCGAGGAGCGCACCTCCTCCATCCCCCACGAGGACCTGCACGTCCTCGGGTACTACGAGTGGCTGGAGGGCCTGGAGCGCGGCATCGCCGCCCACCACGCGGGCATGCTGCCGACCTTCAAGGAGGTCGTCGAGGAGCTGTTCGTACGCGGCCTGGTCAAGGCCGTCTTCGCCACCGAGACCCTCGCCCTCGGCATCAACATGCCGGCCCGCTCGGTCGTGCTGGAGAAGCTCGTCAAGTGGAACGGCGAACAGCACGCCGACATCACCCCCGGCGAGTTCACCCAGCTCACCGGCCGGGCCGGACGGCGCGGCATCGACGTCGAGGGCCACGCCGTGGTGCTGTGGCAGCGCGGCATGAACCCCGAGCACCTCGCGGGCCTGGCCGGCACCCGCACGTATCCGCTGCGCTCCAGCTTCAAGCCGTCGTACAACATGGCGGTCAATCTCGTGGAGCAGTTCGGGCGGCACCGGTCGCGGGAGCTGCTGGAGACGTCCTTCGCGCAGTTCCAGGCGGACAAGTCGGTCGTCGGCATCTCACGGCAGGTGCAGCGCAACGAGGAGGGGCTGGAGGGCTACAAGGCCTCCATGACCTGCCACCTCGGCGACTTCGAGGAGTACGCGCGCCTGCGCCGCGAGCTGAAGGACCGGGAGAACGAGCTGGCCCGCCAGGGCGCCGGCCAGCGGCGTGCCGAGGCCGCCGTGGCGCTGGAGAAGCTCAAGCCCGGCGACGTCATCCACGTGCCGACGGGCAAGTACGCCGGTCTCGCCCTGGTCCTCGACCCGGGCCTGCCCGCCGGGCGGGCCGACGGGCACCGCGGCTTCGACCACCACGACGGGCCCCGCCCGCTGGTGCTGACCGCCGAACGGCAGGTCAAGCGGCTGGCGTCGATGGACTTCCCGGTGCCGGTCGAGGCGCTGGAGCGGATGCGCATCCCGAAGTCCTTCAACCCGCGCTCCCCGCAGTCCCGCCGCGACCTCGCCTCCGCGCTGCGCACCAAGGCCGGGCACATCCCGCCGGAGCGGGCCCGCAAGAAGCGGTCCGAGGCCGCCGACGACCGGCAGATCGCCGCGCTGCGCAAGTCCATCCGCGCCCACCCCTGCCACGGCTGCGACGACCGCGAGGACCACGCCCGCTGGGCCGAGCGCTACCACCGGCTGCTGCGCGACACCTCGCAGCTGGAGCGCCGTATCGAGGGCAGGACGAACACCATCGCCCGTACCTTCGACCGGATCGTCGCCCTGCTGACCGAGCTGGACTATCTGCGCGGCGACGAGGTCACCGAGCACGGCAAGCGCCTCGCCCGGCTCTACGGCGAGCTGGACCTGCTCGCCAGCGAGTGCCTGCGCGCGGGCGTCTGGGAGGGCCTGTCCCCGGCCGAGCTGGCCGCCTGCGTGTCGGCGCTGGTCTTCGAGTCGCGGGCCGCCGACGACGCGACGGCGCCCAAGGTGCCCTCCGGCGGTGCTAAGGCGGCGCTCGGCGAGACGGTCCGCATCTGGGGCCGCCTCGACGCGCTGGAGGAGGACTTCCGGATCAGCCAGACCGAGGGCGTCGGCCTGCGCGAGCCCGACCTCGGCTTCGCCTGGGCGGCGTACATGTGGGCGTCCGGCAAGGGCCTCGACGAGGTGCTGCGCGAGGTGGAGATGCCGGCCGGCGACTTCGTGCGCTGGTGCAAGCAGGTCATCGACGTCCTCGGCCAGATCTCGGCCGCCGCGCCCCGCGCCGACTCGACCGTCCCGAAGAACGCGCGCAAGGCGGTCGACGCGCTGCTGCGCGGGGTGGTCGCCTACTCGTCCGTGGGCTGACCCGCACGGCACCACGAGGACCGACGGCACCGACAGCACCGAGGCCCGGCGGCACCCCCGCCGGGCCTCGGCGCGTCGCCCCCCGGACCCGGCCGCTCCGGCACTTTCACTCATCATGACGAGATCACGGTGAGTGATGCTCGTACGCCTGCACGCTGTCACACTCGGTGTTCGAACGGTCGTCCGTCGTGCAAATGGGGCCGACCCTACTCCAGTCCCGAGGGGCGTTTCAGGCGCTTGCCGAATACGACACGGCGATGATCCGCTCGGACTAAGCTCGCCCGCAGCGCACCGAGTTGAGGTGAAATCGCGCGCTTGTTCCTCATGCGCCGATCGTCCCGACAACTCCCCGACCTACCCCGTCCCGAGCTTCCCCATCCCCGCCGATTCGTTTTCAGAGGGCCTACATGGTGAGTGTCGATTCCCCTCCCTGGCGCCGCGAACTTCCCTATGCGCGCACGCTGTTGCTGCCGGCCATACTGATGGCCGCGGCCACCGGGACCGCCGTCGCCCTGGTGACCGAACCGGCCCGGCTCGCCGTCGGCCTGTGCGGGGCCCTGGCCACCGTGCTGGTGATCCTCGCGGGGGCCGAGACCGTACGCCGCGGCCGGACGCTGCGGAACGTGCGCGCCGAGCACGCCCGTCACAGCGCGTATCTGGAACGGCGCGCCGCCGCCCACCACGACGAGATGGTCCGCCTCGGCAGCGAGATCATCCCCGAGGTCCTGGACTTCATGCGCTCGGGCGTCACGCCCCGCGAGGCGCTGATCCGCATCGGCGAACTCGACCCGTCCTACGCCGAACTCGGCGAGCCGCAGCGCCAGTTGATCCGCTACGTCTGCGACATCGTCGACCACCAGGACTCCATGCGCGAGTCCGCCGAACGCTCCTTCGTCGACATCGCCCGCCGGGTCCAGGCCATCGTCCACCAGCAGAACAAGGAACTGCGCGAGATGGAGGAGGACCACGGCCGCAACCCGGAGGTCTTCGACGACCTCCTGCGCATCGACCACGGCACCGCGCTGATCGGCCGCCTCGCCGACTCCATCTCCGTCATCGGCGGCGGCCGCCCCGGACGCCAGTGGCCCTCGCCCGTCGCCCTGTACAGCGTGCTGCGCGGCGCCATGTCCCGGATCCTGGAGTACCGCCGGATCAACCTGGCCTCCATCGCCAAGGTCAACATCAAGGGCACCGCCGTCGAGCCGGTCATCCACGCCGCCGCCGAACTCCTCGACAACGCCACCCGCTATTCGCCGCCCGGCGCCAAGGTGCACGTCACCGCGACCGAGGTGCAGAGCGGGGTGTGCATCGAGATCGAGGACGCCGGCGTCAGCCTCAGCGAGGAGTCCCGGGCCCGCATCGAGGACCTGCTGGAGCAGGCCAAGCGCGGCACCGACGTGCAGGACCTCGCCCAGCACCCGCGCCTGGGCCTGTCCGTGGTCGGCCGGCTGTGCACCCAGTTCGGCATGGACGTCTCGCTGCGCGCCTCCGCGTACGGCGGCGTCCGGGCCATCCTCATCGTGCCCGGCAAGATGATGACCACCGAGCCCGGCGTCGGCCTCGCCCACGGCATCGGCGCCACCTCCATCCCCACCCCCGGCCCCGACGCCCTGCCCGGCCCCAACCGCAAGCCCAAGAAACGCCGACCCACCAGCCCCCGCATCCCGGCCACGGTCTCCCTGGAGGACGACGTTCCCGAGGTGACCGAATGGACGGCGGGCGGCCTCCCGCAGCGCCGCAGCAGGGTCAAGATGCCGCTCAGCCAGCGCCTGGCCGAACAGGCGGTCTGGGAGCGGGAAGAGGCCGAACGCGCAGCCCGCGAGGCCGCCGAACGCGCCCGCCTCGGCCTGCCGCCCGTCACCGAGCCGGAGCCCGCGCCCAAGGCCGACCAGGGTCTCCCGCCGGGGCACTTCATCGGGGCCTTCTGGGAGGGCCTCAAGCAGCACTCGGGCACCACCGGTGTCCATCAGCAGTCCAGCAGCAGTGAGCCGGCCCACGCTCCGGCAGACGACGAGGGGAACCTCAAGTGATCGAGCAGCAAGGCAAGTTCGACTGGATGCTCCGGGATCTCTACGACGGCGTCCCGGGCATCGAGATGATCGTGGTGCTCTCCGCCGACGGCCTGCGCATCGCCCGCTACTCCGGGGACCCGGACGCCGCCGACCGGGTCGCCGCGGCCTGTGCCGGACTCCAGAGCCTGGCGAGCGCCGTCAGCCAGGAGATCCCCACCAGCGACGGCGACATGAAGATGGTCCTCATCGAGATGAACGGCGGCTACTTCTACCTGATGGCCGCAGGCCCCAACGCCTACCTCGCCGTCCTCTCCGACGTCCGCTGCGAGCCCGGCCGGATGGGCCTGAGCATGGCCGACCTGGTCGCCCGCATCGGCCCCCACCTCACCAGTCCCGCACGGCGCAACGGGCAGACCGTATGACTCCTCCGCAGCGCCAGAGGCGAACCCCCGCGCAGGACAAGGCCGGCGCCTTACCGTCGTCCGGCCCGCCCGACTCCTCCGGTGCGTCCGGTGCGTCCGGCTCAGCCGGTGAGGAGGGCGAGGTCCGCAACCCCGAGCGGCTCTTCGTCATCGGCGGCGAAGGAGGCGGCGAGCGCGCCGACATCGACCTGGTCACCCTGATCGTGGCCCGCGCCGAACCCCCGGTGTCCGCCACGCCCGAACAGGCCGCGCTGCTGCGGCTGTGCGTCGCCCCCCTGTCCGTGGCCGAACTGTCCGCC
The DNA here is from genome assembly GCA_049998335.1 of Streptomyces sp. cmx-10-19. GTDB lineage: Bacteria > Actinomycetota > Actinomycetes > Streptomycetales > Streptomycetaceae > Streptomyces. The sequence goes on along the minus strand of JAEBFB010000013.1, from coordinate 69,359 downwards.
TACCTGAGCCTGCCGTTCAGCGTGGTGACGGTGCTGCTCACCGATCTGCTGGCGACGGAACTGGTGCACGCCCGCGCGCCGATCGTCCGCCAGAAGGTCGCCGACCGAAATCTCCTCGAAGCGGTGATGCATGGACTTCAAAAGCTCTGACACGATCCCCGGCCCCCGCACCGAGGACCGGCTGCCGCACACGGCCGAGGCCGCCGTGAAGATCGTCATCGTGGGCGGCTTCGGCGTCGGCAAGACCACGATGGTCGGCTCGGTCAGCGAGATCAGACCGCTGACCACCGAGGAGACGATGACCCAGGCCGGCATCGGCATCGACGACAACTTCGGTTCCGCCACCAAGACGGCCACCACCGTCGCCATGGACTTCGGCCGCATCACCATCACCGACGAACTCGTGCTGTACCTCTTCGGCACCCCCGGCCAGGAACGCTTCTGGTTCCTGTGGAACGGCCTGTTCGAGGGCGCACTCGGCGCCGTCGTCCTCGTCGACACCCGGCGCCTGGAGGTCAGCTTCGACGTCATGGGGCGCCTGGAGGAACGCGGCGTCCCCTTCGTGGTCGCCGTCAACACCTTCCCCGACGCGCCCCGTTACCCCGTCGCCGAGCTGCGCACCGCGCTCGACCTGCCCGAGGAGATCCCCATCCTCGACTGCGACGTACGGCGCCGCGCCTCTAGCCGGGACGTCCTGATGATTCTGACGCGGTTCCTGCACTCCCTCGCCATGAAGGGCGCGCTCACCTGACCCCGCACGGCCGACCGACCCCCTGACCCGACCCACACCCCTTGTTGCGGAGCGACACTGTGACGCCTGAACGCCAAGCCCCGACCGGAACGGGCGACCCCCTGCTCGAACCGCCCCCCGGCTGCCCCGCGCACGGCCTCGGACCGGGCGGACTGCACCGGCTGTACGAGGCGGACGACCTGGAGGCGCTCTACGGGAAGCTGCGCGAGCAGCACGGGCCGGTGGCGCCGGCCCTCCTCCACGACGACGTGCCCGTGTGGGTGGTCCTCGGCCACGCCGAAAACCTGCACATGGTGAGCACCCCCGCCCAGTTCAGCCGCGACAGCCGGATCTGGACCCCGCTCAACGAGGGCATGGTCAAGCCCGACCACCCGCTGATGCCGCACATCGCGTGGCAGCCGATCTGCTCCCACGCCGAGGGCGACGAGCACAAGCGGCTGCGCGGCGCCGTCACCGGCACCATGGCCGGCCTCGACTTCCGGGAACTGCGCCGGCACATCAAGCGCTACACCCAGCGCATCGTCAACCAGTTCTGCGAGGAGGGACGGGCCGATCTCGTCGGGCAGTTCGCCGAGCACCTGCCGATGGGCGTGATGTGCCATCTGCTCGGCATGCCCGACGAGTACAACGACCGGATGGTGGAGGCCGCCCGCGACACCCTCAAGGGCACCGACACCGCCATCGCCAGCCACGCCTACGTCATGGAGGCCCTCGGCCGGCTCACCGCCGCGCGCCGGGCCAGGCCCGAGGACGACATGGCCGGCCAGCTGATCGCCCACCCGGCCGGACTCAGCGACGACGAGGTCCGGGAGCACCTGCGGGTGATCCTCCTCGCCGCCTACGAGGCGACCGTCAACCTCATCGCCAACGTGCTGCGCGTGGTCCTCACCGACCCCGGTTTCCGCGCCCAGTTGAGCGGCGGGCAGATGACGGTACCGGAGGCGGTCGAGCAGTCCCTGTGGGACGAGCCGCCGTTCAGCACGGTCTTCGCCTACTTCGCCAAGCAGGACACCGAGTTGGGCGGGCAGCGGATCCGGGCCGGCGACGGGCTGCTGTTCGGCATCGCCCCGGGCAACGTCGACCCGCGCATCCGTCCCGACCTGGCCGCGAGCATGCAGGGCAACCGCGCCCACCTCGCCTTCGGCGGCGGACCGCACGAGTGCCCCGGGCAGGACATCGGGCGGGCCATCGCCGACGCGGGCATCGACGCGCTGCTGATGCGGCTGCCGGACGTACGGCTGGACTGCGACGAGGACGAGCTGCGGTGGCGGTCGTCGATCGCGTCCCGGCACCTGGTGGAACTGCCGGTGCGGTTCGAGCCCCGGGCCCAGCAGGACATCCGGCTCCAGCCGAGCCACACCCCCGAGCAGGCCCGGCGCGCGGCCTGGCGGGTGGGGATCCCGCGGCCCGAGGAGCGCAAGGAGCCGGCCCCGGCCGCGCGGCAGGCGCCGCCGGTGGCGCCGACGGCCGCGCAGCCGCAGCCGGTGCCGGAGCGGCCCCGGGGGGCCTGGCAGCGGTTCCTTCTGTGGTGGCGGGGCTACTGAGGGCCTGCGGCCCAGGCTTCGTACGCCGTCCAGGCCGCGAGTGAGCGGGTGCTGCGGAAGCGGTGCTCACGTCCCGTGACCGGGTCGGTGAACTCCAGCTCCCGCGCGAGCAGTTGCAGCGGGCGCCGGAAGTCGCCGGCCGGCCCGGGCGGGGCCACCTCGGGGTAGAGGGGGTCGCCGAGGATCGGCAGGCCGAGGGCGTTCATGTGGACGCGGAGCTGATGGGTCTGGCCGGTGGCGGGCACCAGGCGGTACCGGGCGAGCGTCGGGCGCGTGTGGCGGTCGAGCAGCTCGACGCGGGTCACGGCGTTCGGTTCGCCGTCGATCTCGCGGGCGGCCAGCACGCCGCGCTCCTTGAGGATGCGGCTGCGGACGGTCCGGGGCAGGCCGAGCGCGGGGTCGTACGGGGCGACGGCCTCGTACGCCTTGCGGACCCGGCGGGCGGCGAACAGGCCCTGGTAGGCGCCGCGTTCCGCGGGGCGGACGGTGAACAGGACCAGTCCGGCGGTGAGCCGGTCCAGGCGGTGCGCGGCGCCGAGCGCGGGGAGGCCGAGGTCGCGGCGGAGCCGGGCCAGCGCGGTCTCGGTGACGTGGCCGCCGCGGGGGGTGGTGGCGAGGAAGTGCGGTTTGTCGGCGACGACGAGGTGATCGTCGCGGTAGACGACCTCCAGGGGGAAGGGGACGGGGACCTCGGGCGGCAGATCGCGGTGGAACCACACGGACATGCCGGGTTCGTAGGGGGCGTCCGCCGGTATGGGGCTGCCGTTCGCCGCCACGAACAGCCCCGCCTCGAACATGCCGTCCACGACGCCGGGGCCCGCCGCGGACAGCCGCTCCGCGAGGTGGTCCCGCACGGTGGGCCACGGCCCGGCCGCGGGCAGCCGCACCCGCACCGCGTCGATGCCGGCGCGCTGCGGGAGGGGCGAGGGCGGGGGAGGGGTACGGCGTCTCATCACCGCCAGCGTACGAGGCGGCGGGCGGCGCCGGGAAAACCGCTGGGCCGGTGACCGGCCGGGTGGGCAGGATGCGTCCATGCCCCATCTGATCCGCCCGGTACTCGCCGAAGGCACCCTCCGCGCACGTCCGCAGCCCACGATCCCCACCGGTGACGGGCTGGTGCTGCGCCCCTGGCGGGCCGAGGACGCGCCCGCCGTCCACGCGGCCTTCCAGGACCCGGTGATGCACCAGTGGCATGCGCGCGCCGCCGACTCCGAGGAGGAGGTGCGGGGCTGGATCACCGACTGGCAGCGGGCCTGGGAGCAGGAGCAGGGCGTGCAGTGGGCGGTCGCCGACGCCTCGGACGACGGGGTGCTGCTCGGCCGGGTCGCCCTGCGGACGTGGCATCTCGGCGACGGGGAGGCCGAGGTCGCCTACTGGACCACGGCCGCGGCCCGCGGCCGGGGCGTCGCCGCCCGCGCGACGCGAGCGATGACCCGCTGGGCCCTGGACGACATCGGCTTTCAGCGCCTGGAACTCCTCCACGCCCTCGCCAACGGGGCGTCGTGCCGGGTGGCGCAGAAGTCGGGCTTCGCCCTGGAGGGCACCAAGCGCCGGGCGGCGCTGCACCAGGACGGCTGGCACGACATGCATCTGCACGCGCGGGTGCGGGGGGATTGAGCCGGGCCGGCGGGTGGCGTACGGGTGTGCGTGAAGGCGCGCCGTGCGACCGGTGCCGCCGGCTCGGGGGCGACCCGGCACCGGCAGGCCCGTGCGGCTCCGGCCGGGATGGGACAGTTCCTCCCCCACGACACGCCCTGCAGACGGCGTGTCGCCGGGAGGAAGTGTCCAATCTCTGGCGGCCTGGGCGGCCCGGCGGTCGGGTGGCTCGGCGTGGCGGCGGTCGCCGGCCTTACGCCGCCGGTGCGTCGCCCTCCTGCTCGGCCTCGATGCGGGCGTTCCACTCGCGCTTCGACGCCTGCCAGCCGTCCTCGTTGTGGCCGAGGCGCCAGTAGCCGGAGATGGAGAGGTCCTCGCGGGGGTAGGCGCGCTCGACGCGGAGGTGGCGGCGGAGTTCCTTCACGCAGGCCGCCTCGCCGTGGACGAAGGCGTGGAGGCGGCCCTCGGGGAAGTCCAGGGCGCGGACGGCCTCGACCAGGGCCTGGCCCACGGGGCGGTCACCGCGGTGCAGCCAGACGACCTCCACGTCGGAGTCGATCTTCTGCTCCTCCTGGGGGCCCTCGACCTCGACGAAGGCGAAGGCGCGGGCACCGTCGAGCAGCGCCTCCAGGGACCGGGCGATGGCGGGCAGGGCGCTCGCGTCGCCGGCGAGCAGGTGCCAGTCGGCGGTGGGGTCGGGGGCGTAGGCGCCGCCGGGGCCCATGAAGCGGACCGTCTCGCCCGGCCGGACGCGCTTGGCCCAGGGCCCGGCGAGGCCCTCGTCGCCGTGGATGACGAAGTCCAGCGTCATCTCCAAGTGCTCCGCGTCCCAGTGGCGCACGGTGTACGTCCGGGTCACCGGCCACTGGTCGCGCGGGAACTCCTCCCGGATGCGCTCCATGTCGAAGGGCTCCGGGTAGGTGACGCCCCCGGCGGGGAACAGCAGCTTCACGTAATGGTCGGTACAGGTGTCCGCGGAGACCGCGGCGAGCCCCGCGCCGCCGATCACGACGCGCTGCATGTGGGGAGTGAGCCGCTCGGTGCGCACGACCTGCGCGGTGTGCGGTGCGCGCGGCTTGCGTACCGGACGGTCTGCCATGACGGCCTCCCTGCTCCCTGCGTGAGGGTCCCTGAGTTAGGTTTACCTAAGTTAGCATCCTCGCCCGGTTCCCCATCAAGTGCGCAGCGTACGACTTCCCACGGCGCGCGAGCTGAAGCGCCGCGTCAGGCGGTGAGCGTGGCCAGCAGCCGGTGCAGCGAACCGCCCAGGCCCCACCGCGCCGCCAGCGCGTCCAGCGCCGCCGCGTCGCGCGGGGCGTGCGGCAGGGTGGTGTCCACGTCCGGCAGCGGTACATCGCCTGCGACGCGTACGACCTTCGGGGCGACCGCGAGATACGGCGCGGCCTCGGTCAGCCGCTTGCGCTGCGTCGGCGTGAGCTTCGCCTTCGGGTCGTCCACGGCGGCCTGGATGCCGGCCAGGTCCCCGAACTCGGCGAGCAGCTTCGCCGCCGTCTTCTCGCCGATGCCCGCCACCCCGGGCAGCCCGTCGCTCGGGTCGCCCCGCAGCAGCGCCAGATCGGCGTACCCGGAGCCGTCGACGCCGTACTTCTCGCGCAGCGCGGCCTCGTCGACGAGGTTGAGCGTGCCGACGCCCTTGACCGGGTACAGCACGCGCACGCCCCGCGCGTCGTCCACGAGCTGGTACAGGTCCCGGTCGCCGGTGACGATGTCGACGGGCCCGCCCGCCCGCGCCGTGTATGTGCCGATGACGTCGTCCGCCTCGTATCCGGCGACGCCCACGCGGGCGATGCCGAGCGCGTCCAGGACCGCCTCGATGACCGGCACCTGCGGGGACAGCGTGTCCGGCACCTCCTCCTCGTCCGGGCCCGCCGGGCGCTCCTCGGCGACGCGGTGCGCCTTGTAGGAGGGGATCAGCTCCACCCGCCAGTGCGGCCGCCAGTCGGCGTCCATGCAGGCGACCAGGTGGTCGGGCCGGTGGTCCTTCACCAAGCGGTCGATGAAGTCGAGCAGTCCGCGCACGGCGTTCACCGGCGTGCCGTCGGGGGCCTTCACCGAGTCCGGCACGCCGAAGTAGGCGCGGAAGTAGAGGGAGGCGGTGTCGAGGAGCATCAGTCGTCCGGTCACGCCTCGCATCATGCCGCAGGAGGTGGGGGCGGGCGGGGGAGGGGCTGTGAACCGGGTCACTCGTGTGTTTCGGCCACAAGGATCGGGGCATGCGCGCAGCCGGGCCGAAGCTGGTTGATGCATTCAACTGTCAGGGAGGCTTCGCACCCTGTCCCTGTCCCCTACGCAAGAGGTAAGCGTGTCAGCGAGACTAGAAGCCGAGAGCCTGTACAAGGTCTTCGGCCGGAAACCGGACCAGGCAGTCGGACGGCTGCGCCAGGGGACCGACCGGGAGGAGCTGCGCGCCGACGGCACCACGGCCGCCGTCATCGACGCGTCCTTCACCGTGGAGCCCGGCGAGATCTTCGTGGTCATGGGGCTGTCCGGATCCGGTAAGTCCACGCTGCTGCGCATGCTCAACGGCCTGCTGGAGCCGACCGCCGGCCACGTCCGCTTCGGCGGCGAGGACCTCACCGAGATCAGCGAGCGGCAGCTGCGCGATGTGCGCTCCAGGAAGATCAGCATGGTCTTCCAGCACTTCGCGCTCTTCCCGCACCGCAGTGTCCGCGACAACGCCGCCTACGGCCTGGAAGTGCAGGGCGTGCCCCGCGCCGAGCGCGAACGCCGCGCCGACGAGGCGCTCGCCCTGTGCGGTCTGGCCGGGTGGGAGAAGTCGTGGCCGGACGAGCTGTCCGGCGGCATGCAGCAGCGCGTCGGCCTCGCCCGCGCGCTCGCCACGGACGCCGACCTGCTGCTGATGGACGAGTCCTTCAGCGCCCTGGACCCGCTGATCCGCCGCGACATGCAGGACCAGCTGCTCGAACTCCAGAAGACCCTGAAGAAGACCATCGTCTTCATCACCCACGACCTGAACGAGGCCATGCGCCTGGGCGACCGCATCGCCGTCATGCGGGACGGCCGGATCGTGCAGACAGGCACCGCGCAGGACATCCTCATCCGCCCCGCCAACGACTACGTCGCCTCCTTCACCCAGGACGTCGACCGCTCCCGCGTCCTGACGGCCCGCGCCGTCATGGAGACCGGCGTGCGCGGCGACGAGGCCGACTGCGCCTGCGAGACGGCGGAGCCCGAGACGCCGTTCACCGAACTGTGCGCGATCAGCGCCCGCGTCCCGCACGCCGTCGCGGTCGTGGACGACGGCGAACTCGTCGGCGTCGTCCCCTCCCGCCGTCTCATCGGCTTCCTCGGCGACGAGCAGGCCGAACCCGGCACCTGCGACTCCCCGCGTGACAAGGGGCCCAAGGTGATGGCCCGTGCCTAGGATCCCGCTCGGCGACTGGGTCAACGACACGGTCGACTGGCTGCTCGGCCACGTCGCGTGGCTCTTCGACTTCTTCAAGACCGTCTTCACCGGCACCTACGACGGCATCGACGCCGTCCTCCAGGCGCCCCAGCCGCTGCTCCTCGCCGGCATCTTCGCGGTCATCGCCTTCTGGCTGCGCGGCGCGCTCGCCGGTGTCCTGACGTTCCTGGGATTCGCGTTCATCGACTCCCTGGAACTGTGGGAGAACGCGATGATCACCCTGTCGCTGGTGCTCGTCGCGACCATCATCGCGCTGGTCGTCGCAGTACCCGTCGGCATCTGGGCCGCCCGCTCCGACCGGGTCAGCGGCCTGGTCCGGCCGGTGCTGGACTTCATGCAGACGCTGCCCGCGATGATCTACCTCATCCCGGCGATCCTGTTCTTCGGCACCGGCGCCTCCGCGGGCATCGTCGCCACCCTGATCTTCGCGCTCGCCCCCGGCGTGCGCATGACCGAGCTGGGCATCCGCCAGGTCGACAAGGAGCTGGTCGAGGCCGCCGAGGCCTTCGGCACCAGCCCCCGCAACACCCTGCTGCGCGTCCAGCTGCCGCTGGCCCTGCCCACGGTGATGGCGGGCGTCAACCAGGTCATCATGCTCGGCCTGTCGATGGCCGCGATCGCCGGCATGGTCGGCACCGGCGGCCTCGGCGGCGACGTCAACGAGGCCATCGGCCAGCTCGACGTCGGCCTCGGCTCCGAGTCCGGCGTGGCCATCGTGATCCTCGCGATCTACCTGGACCGCATGACCAGCGCGCTCGGCACCCAGGTCTCGCCGCTCGGCCGCCGCGCCGTCGCCAAGGCCCGCAGCGCCGCCGGCTTCACGATCTGGTCGTACCGGCCCCGCCCGCAGGTCGCCGTGATCGGCGTCGTCATCCTCGGCCTGGTCGCCGGCGGCATGGGCGTCTTCGGCGGCTCCGACGACTCCACGGGCGTCGCGGACGGCGAGAACGTCGGCCAGGGCAAGAAGATCTCCCTCGGCTACGTCCCCTGGGACGAGGGCGTCGCCTCCACCTTCCTGTGGAAGGAGATCCTGGAGCAGCGCGGCTACGACGTCGAGGCCAAGCAGTACGACGCCGGACCGCTCTACACCTCCCTCGCCCAGGGCGACATCGACGTCTTCACCAACTCCTGGCTGCCCACCACGCACGCCCAGTACTGGAAGAAGTACGGCGACCGGCTCGACGACCTCGGCTCCTGGTACGACGAGACGTCGCTGGAGCTGACCGTCCCCGCCTACATGAAGGACGTCAACACCCTGGCGGACCTCAAGGGCAGGGCCGACGAGTTCGGTGGCAAGATCACCGGCATCGAGGCCAGCGCCGGCGAGATGGCCATGCTCAAGAGCAAGGTCGTCAAGGAGTACGGCCTCGACGAGGAGTACAAGGTCGTCGACAGCTCCACCCCGGCGATGCTGGCCGAGCTGAAGCGGGCGATGAGCAAGAAGGAACCGGTCGTCGTCACGCTCTGGTCCCCGCACTGGGCGTACAACGACCTCGACCTGAAGAAGCTCAAGGACCCCAGGGGCGCCTGGGGCCGGGGTGACGGCGTGCACCTGCTCTCCCGCAAGGGCTTCGCCGGCGACGATCCCACCGCCGCGCAGTGGATGAAGGACTTCAAGCTCACCGAGAAGCAGCTCACCAGCCTCGAGGCGGAGATCAACAAGGCCGGCAAGGGCAACCAGCAGGACGCCGTCCGCACCTGGCTGAAGTCGAACCCGGGCGTCGTCGACAAGCTCGCCCCGGTCAAGGGCTCCGGCGGCGCCACCCCGCCCGAGGCCAAGCGCGCGGTGGACGTGGCCTGGTTCCCCTGGGACGAGGACGTCGCCGTCACCTACCTGTGGAAGAACGTCCTGGAACGGCGCGGCTACAGGCTGAACCTCAAGCAGATGGACGTCGGCCCGGTCTACACCGGCCTGGCCGGGGGCGACCTCGACCTCAACTTCGACGCCTGGCTGCCGCACGCCCAGAGCAACTACTGGGAGAAGTACAAGAACAACCTCACCGACCTGGGCACCTGGTACCGGCCGACCTCCCTGGAGCTCGCCGTCCCCTCCTACGTGAAGGACGTCACGTCCCTCGCGGACCTCAAGGGCAAGGCCGACCTCTTCGACGGGAAGATCATCGGCATCGAGCCCGGCACCGGTGAGATGCAGCTCCTCAAGGACGAGGTCATGCCGGGCTACGACCTGGAGGACGAGTACGAGGTCGTCGACGGCTCCACCCCGGCGATGCTCGCCGAGCTGAAGCGGTCCCTCGCCAAGAAGGACCCGGTCGCGGTCGTCCTCTGGTCGCCGCACTGGGCGTACAGCGAGTACGACCTCACCAAGCTGAAGGACCCGAAGAAGGCCTTCGGCGAGGGCAACACCATCCGCACCATCTCCAGCAAGGGGTTCCCCGGGCAGTACCCGCAGCTCACCGAGTGGATCAAGAACTTCCACATGAGCGAGGGAGAGCTGGGCAGCCTGGAGGCCGAGATCAAGGACCGCGGCCAGGGCCACGAGGAGGACGCCGTCGCGGCCTGGCTCCAGGAGCACCCGGACATGGTCGGCCGGATGACACCCCAGTAGTACGCCTGGTACCCCTGGTATCCCGACCACAGCGGTACGGCATCACCCCGAGGGGTGGGCCCGGCGGCGCCTCCTGACGGTGCGCGGCCGGGCCCACCCCTCGGGTCGTGCACGGGGAGGGGCGCGGTGTCGTGAACGGGGGCGCGCGGGGCGCCGTGTACCGGAGGGGGCACGGTGTCGCGAAAGGAAGGGGCACGGATAGGATTCGGCCAACCACGGAGCGCCAACCCCCCACCCGAGCATGGCCGTACGGGACGGGAGAGGCGCGCGGGAACATGCCTGACCCTGGGATCCTTGAACCGGTAGGGCGTCCGCCACGGCACCCGGGCGGACCGTGCGATGGCGGGAACCGTGAGGTCCGGGCCACCGCACCGTGACATCGATGTGACGGCCGCATGAAACGGTTTGCCGAACATGCGTAGGGTGCAGAGAACTCAACAAAAGGACGGCGGCCCCCGGCGGGCGCGCCGACGGCACGACGACGGGTGAAGGAGGGAGCCGGAGCGATGGGCGACCACAAAGATCAGCACCTCCGGGTGGGCGCGGCCGTACGGCGACGCCGCCGCACCCTCGAACTGACCCTCGCCGTCGTGGCCGAGCGCAGCGGGCTGTCCGTGCCCTTCCTGAGCCAGATCGAGAACGACAGGGCGCGGCCCAGCCAGAGTTCCCTGGAGAAGGTGGCCGACGCACTGCGCACCACCGCCGTGGAGTTGCTCGCCGCCGCCGACCCCGCGTGCAGCGTGGACGTGGTCCGCGCCGAGGGGCCCGACGCCGAGCTGGCGCCCCGGGTGCGGTCCTTGGTGCGCGGCCACCACCAGATGCACGCCTCCGAGTTCACCGGTGATCACGACGCCGGACGTGAACTGCAGTACCGCAACGACCAGTTGATGTTCGTCGCCGAGGGCGCGGTGGAGATCGAGGCCGAGGGCCGCGCCTACCGGCTGGGGCGCGGCGACACGCTGTACCTCACCGGCGCGGTGCGGCACCGCTGGCGGGCCACGGTGCCCGACACCCGGCTGATCGTGGTCGCGGTCGCCGAACACATCGAGGCGGTCCGGGAGGGGCCGCGCCGGTGAGCCGCCGGCCGTGCGGTGTCGCCCATGAGGTCCGGTGCGTGACGTGCCGGCCGTGAGGGTCGTCTCGCTGGTGCCGTCGCTGACCGAGGCGGTGGCCCGTACGGTCCCGGGGGCGCTGGTCGGTGCCACCGACTGGTGCAGCCACCCGCCCGGCCTCGACCTCGTCCGCGTCGGCGGCACCAAGAACCCCGCGACCGACCGCATCGTCTCCCTCGCCCCCGACCTGGTGGTCGCCAACGAGGAGGAGAACCGCGCCCCCGACCTGGACGCCCTGCGCGCGGCCGGCGCCGAGGTGCTGGTGACCGAGGTGCGTACCGTGCCGCAGGCCCTGACCGAGCTGGACCGGGTGCCGGCGGTGTGCGGCGCGCGGTCCCGGCCCCGGTGGCTGGACGACGCGGAGGCCGCCTGGTCGGACCTGCCCGCCCCGGAGCCCCCTCGTACGGCCGTGGTGCCGATCTGGCGCCGGCCGTGGATGGTGCTGGGCCGCGCCACCTTCGCCGGCGACGTCCTGGCCCGCCTCGGCGTCCGCCACCTGTACGCCGGCCACGCCGAGCGCTACCCGAAGATCCCGGTCGAGGAACTGCGCGCGGACCGCCCGGACGTGGTCGTGCTGCCCGACGAGCCGTACCGCTTCACCGCCGACGACGGCCCCGAAGCCTTCCCCGGCCTGCCCTGCGCCCTCGTCGACGGGCGCGCCCTCACCTGGTACGGGCCCTCGCTGGCCGAGGCGCCCCGGGTGCTGGGCGCGGCCCTGCGAGCAGCGCTCCGCTGACCAGCCCGCGCGCAGTGCGCACGGCGGCGACCGCCCAGGCGGCGAGGAGCAGGGCGTACAGGGCGACGGCGAGCCCGGCGTACGCCGCGAGGCCCGTGTGCCGGGCCAGCGCCTCGGCGCCGGTGACGCAGGTGCCCACCGGGAAGGTGAACGACCACCACGTCATCGAGAAGCCCATGCCCGCCCGCCGGGCCCGTACGACGTGCGCGGCGGCCAGGCACAGCCACAGCAGCGCGAAGCCCGTGACCGGCACGCCGTACAGGACGGCGAGGACGCCGAAACCTGCGGCGTACGGCGCGGGGAGCACCCCCGGGGCCGTGTCCGCGAACGCGCCCACGGCGGTCGTGGACTGGCCCAGCGGGCCCAGCACCAGGAACAGCGTCGGGGTGAGCGCGAGCGGCAGCGGGCCGCCGGTGAGCAGCCGCGCGAAGACCAGCGGCAGCGTGATCAGGGTGGCCAGCAGGCTCATCCCGAACATCGCGACGCAGGCCAGCAGCAGGGTCTGGCGGGACTGGCCCGGCGGGAGGTGCGGCACCAGGAGCGGGCCGAGCGCCGCGGACACCATCGGCGCGACCAGCGGCAGCAGCCACGCCGGTGCGGCCTGTCCCGGCTCCACGCGGTGCCGTACGGCCATCAGGTACGGCACCGCGACCGCCGCCGCGAGTCCGACGGCCGTACCGGCGCCGAACAGCACGGCGTCCAGAGCGACCGCCGCCCGGGTGCCGGTCCAGTCCCGGCCGACGGTCACCGCGCCGCCGCCGACGGCGAGCAGGGCCATCGAGAGGCAGCCGTAGAAGGGGGCCGCCGCCGGGTCGAGGAGGTGGGCGCGGGCCTGGTCGCGGTGGTGGCGCCAGTGCAGGGAGCGGGCCACCAGGAGCGCCGCCAACAGGAGCAGGGACAGCGCCCAGAAGGCGGTGCCGGCGGTGCGCAGTCCGGGTACGCGGCCGGGCAGCGCGGCGCCCGCGGTGCCGACGACGGCGGTGCCCATGACGCAGGCGTACCAGTTCGGCCCGAGGTGGCGGACGGCCGGGACACGGCGGGCCGGCGCCGGGAGGGCGGCGGGGGAGCGGGGCTGGACTGCGGTGACCATGCGTCCACGGTCGCGGAGGGCGGGGCCGCCGACCAGGGATCATGCCCCTATGAGGGCATAAGCTGGGGTTATGAGCGGGAGCAGTGCGGGCGACGGGGAGCACGGACGGCACGGGGTGTCCGGTTCGCTGACGCACCGGGTGCCGGACCTGGGGGCGCTGGAGCTGCTGCTGGCCGTGGCGCGGCTGGGCAGCCTCGGCGGGGCGGCCCGGGAGCTGGGCATCACGCAGCCGGCCGCGAGCAGCCGCGTGCGCTCGATGGAGCGGCAACTGGGCGTCGCGCTGGTGGACCGGTCGCCGCGCGGGTCCCGGCTGACCGACGCGGGGGCGCTGGTCACGGACTGGGCGCGGCGGATCGTGGAGGCCGCCGAAGCCTTCGACGCGGGTGCGCAGGCGTTGCGGGACCGGCGGGACTCGCGGCTGCGGGTGGCGGCGAGCATGACGATCGCCGAGTACCTGCTGCCGGGCTGGCTGGTCGCGCTGCGCACCCAGCTGCCGGACACGGCGGTGTCGCTGCTCGCCGGGAACTCGGCGGCGGTCGCGGAACGCCTGCTGGCCGGGGAGGCCGACCTCGGGTTCGTGGAGGGGGTGAGCGTCCCGGCGGGCCTCGACTCGGCCGTCATCGCCCACGACCGGCTGATCGTCGTGGCCGCGCCGGGCCATCCCTGGGCCCGACGGCGGCGCCCGCTCGCGGCCGCCGAGCTGGCGGCGACCCCGCTGATCCTGCGCGAGAAGGGCTCCGGCACCCGGCAGGTCCTGGACGCGGCGCTCGGCGGTCTCGCCCGCCCCCTCATCGAGCTGTCCTCCACCACCGCGGTGAAGGCCGCCGCCGTCAGCGGCGCCGGCCCCTCCGTCCTCAGCGAACTCGCCGTCGGCGAGGAACTCACCACCCGCCGCCTGGTCACCGTCCCCCTCGCGGACGTCACCCTCGCCCGCGACCTCCGCGCGGTATGGCCGACAGGACACCGACCGACGGGTCCGGCCCGGCAGTTGCTCTCGCTCACGCGGGGGTAGGCGTCGCCGGGCGCCGGGGCGGGGCGTCGCGGAGGGGCGGGTGGCGCCGGTGGCGGGCGTCGGCTTGAGGAGCGTGAGGCGGCGCAGGGCGTGCGCGCGGGCGCCGGGACCTCGTCGCGCTGCGGCCGGGCCCGGCCGGGGCGCCGCCGGGTGCGGGGCAACTCCCGGCCGGGGTTCGGTGCGGGTACGCGACTGCCGCCGGGCGTGGGGCGCCTCCCGGCCGGGGCGTGGTGCGCGCACGCGGTCGTCGCTCACGGCCGTGCGTACCGGCCCGGTGCGCGTGACGCCGGTCCGGGGGCCCGGTACGCGCCCGCAAGCCCGGTCCGCCGCGACCTGAGGCGGCGCCGGGCACCCGCCCCGGAGCCGGGAGGGCTGGTCGTGCCTGCACCCGGACCGCTTCTCGGCGCGACGCCCGGCGTCCGGCCGCAGGGCCGGGGGGCTGGTCGTGCCTGGAGCCGGTCCGCTTCTCGGCGTGGCGCGCGGCGCCGGCCGCTGGGCCGGCCGCGGGGCCGGCGCCGGGAGAGCGCGCTCGGGCCCGGTCCGCCACTCGGCGCGGCGCCCCGCGTCCGTCCCGGCCCGCGAGGGCTCCGCTCAGCCTCCCCCCGCCGCCTCCACCAGCGCTCGCATCACCCGTGTGTCCTCGCCCATCTCCGGGTGCCACTGGACGCCCAGGACCCAGCTGGGGGCGGAGGGGAGTTCCAGGGCCTCGATCGTGCCGTCGGCCGCGTGGGCCGTGGGGACGAGGCCGGTGCCGAGGTGGTCGACCGCCTGGTGGTGGTAGGCCGGCACGAAGGACTCCTCGGGGACGATGCCGCCGTACAGCGTGCCCGGCACCGGCTTGACCGGGTGGCCGCCGAAGACGCCCACCGCCTCGGCGTGGCCGTCGATGTGCTGGACGAGGGTGCCGCCCAGGGCGACGTTGAGCAGCTGCATGCCCCGGCAGACTCCCAGCAGCGGCACCCGCGCGGCGAGGGCCGCCTCGATGAGCGCCAGTTCCCACGTGTCCCGCGCCCGCGCGGGCGGGCCGGTACGGGGGTCGACCTCGGCGCCGTAGCGGACCGGCTCCACGTCCGGGCCGCCCGCGATCACCAGCCCGTCCAGCCGGGCGACGGTCGCGACGGCGTGCTCCGGCAGATCCGGGGGCAGCATGACGGCAAGGCCGCCCGCCCGCTGCACCAGCCGCGGATACCCGGCCGGCAGCAGCGCCGCCTCCAGCTCCCACACACCCCAGCGCGCCCCGGTCTCCAGGTACGTACTCACGCCGATCAGCGGCCTCGACGCCGGCATCCGGCCTCCTCGCAATGGATCATTCCCATACCTTTGCCGCCGACGGCCGTCCCGGCAACTCGCTCAGGTCAGGAACCCGCGCAGCAGTGCCGCCGTCCCCGCGCAGTGCTCCCGCGCGATCTCCCGCGCCCCGTCCGCGTCCCCGTCGAGCACCGCCTCCACCAGTGCCGCGTGCTGCCGCTGGGAGTGCTCCAGGTTCCGCACCAGCAGCGGTATGCAGTCCAGCAGGCCGTTGAGGGTGGCCCGGACCCCCGCGTACCGCTCCGCCAGCGTCGGCGACCCGCACAGCTCCGCGAGCGTGAGATGCAGCCCCGTGTCCAGCCGCCGGTACTGCGCCAGCGGCGCCTCCCGCGTACCGGCCAGCGCCTCCCGCAGCCGCGCCGCCCCGCCCTCCGGCAGCCCGTGCGCCGCGCACAGCCCCGCCGCCCCCGCCTCCAGCACCTCCCGGAACC
Source organism: Streptomyces sp. cmx-10-19 (assembly GCA_049998335.1). Lineage (GTDB taxonomy): Bacteria > Actinomycetota > Actinomycetes > Streptomycetales > Streptomycetaceae > Streptomyces. Next base: position 53,765 of record JAEBFB010000013.1, on the reverse strand, counting down.
GCAGCACGTCCTCGATGTCGACCCCGGCCACCCGGCGCCGCAGCTCGTCCTCGCCGCCCGCGTCCGCCCGGGGCAGCACGAACGTGCCGCCGTACCGCCCCCGCCTGGCCTCCACGAGCCCCTGGTCCTGGAGTACCCGCAGCACCTCGCGCAGCGTCACCCTGCTGATCCCCAGCCGCTCCGCCAGCTCCCGCTCGGCCGGCAGCCGCTCGCCCCCCGATACCAGGCCCAGCCGGACGACCTGGAGGATCTGCTCCAGCGCCTCCTCGAAGCCGTTGCCCGCCCGCACCGGCCGCAGCACCGGTGCGAGCCGGTCCGTCACGCTCCTTGCGCTCCCGCCGGTTTCCCCGGACATGCCGCCGCGCCCCCTTCCCAAGCAATGGTCGTCGGCCATACCTTAAGGCTCGCCGTATTCCCTCGGCCCGCCCGGCCAGGTACCCGGCCCAGCTCCCGGCCCGAAGGAGGCCCCTCCCGTGGCAGACCGCACACCCCCGCTCGGGGTCGAGGAACTGCACGCACGCGTCGCCGCCGGTGACCTCGACACCGTCGTCCTCGCCTTCCCCGACATGCAGGGCCGCCTCCAGGGCAAGCGGTTCGCCGCCCGCTTCTTCCTCGACGAGGTCCTCCACCACGGCACCGAGGGCTGCAACTACCTCCTCGCCGTCGACGCCGAGATGAACACCGTCGACGGCTACGCCATGTCCTCCTGGGACCGCGGCTACGGCGACTTCGCGATGCACGCCGACCTCGCCACCCTGCGCCGCCTGCCCTGGAACGAGGGCACCGCGCTGGCCGTCGCCGACCTCGCCTGGGAGGACGGCACCCCCGTCCTCGCCGCCCCCCGGCAGATCCTGCGCCGCCAGCTGGAACGCCTCGCCGGACTCGGGTACACCGCGCAGGTCGGCACCGAGCTGGAGTTCATCGTCTTCCGCGACACCTACGAGCGGGCCTGGGACGCGAACTACCGCGGCCTGACCCCGGCCAACCAGTACAACGTCGACTACTCCGTCCTCGGCACCGGCCGCGTCGAGCCCCTGCTGCGCCGCATCCGCAACGAGATGGCCGGCGCCGGCCTCACCGTCGAGTCCGCCAAGGGCGAGTGCAACCCCGGCCAGCACGAGATCGCCTTCCGCTACGACGAGGCCCTCGTCACCTGCGACCAGCACGCGATCTACAAGACCGGCGCCAAGGAGATCGCCGCCCAGGAGGGCATGTCCCTCACCTTCATGGCCAAGTACAACGAACGCGAGGGCAACTCCTGCCACATCCACCTCTCCCTCGCCGACGTCGACGGCCGCAGCGTCATGGCCGACGGCGAGGGGGAGCACGGCATGTCCGAGGTGATGCGGCACTTCCTCGCCGGACAACTCCTCGCGCTGCGCGAGTTCTCCCTGCTCTACGCCCCGCACATCAACTCCTACAAGCGCTTCCAGCCCGGCTCCTTCGCCCCGACCGCCGTCGCCTGGGGCCACGACAACCGCACCTGCGCCCTGCGCGTCGTCGGCCACGGCCGCTCCCTGCGCTTCGAGAACCGCCTCCCCGGCGGTGACGTCAACCCCTACCTCGCCGTCGCCGGCCTGGTCGCGGCCGGGCTGCACGGCGTCGAACAGCGCCTGGAACTGCCCGAACCCTGCGCCGGCAACGCCTACGCCGGCGACTACGCCCACGTCCCCACCACCCTGCGCGAGGCCGCCCAGCTGTGGGAGAACAGCGCGCTCGCCAAGGCCGCCTTCGGGGACGAAGTGGTCGCCCACTACCGGAACATGGCGCGCGTCGAGATCGACGCCTACGACGCCGCCGTCACGGACTGGGAGCTGCGCCGCTCCTTCGAACGCATGTGAGGCACCAGTTGTCCGACGAGCTACGGGTACTGAACCCCGCCACCGAAGAGGTCCTCGCCACCGTCCCCGCCGCCACTCGGGCCGACGTGGACGCCGCCGTCGTACGGGCCCGGCGGGCGCAGACGGCATGGGCCGCCCTCGCCCCCGGCGACCGGGCCCGGCTGCTGCGCCGGTTCGCCGCCGTCGTGGACGCGCACCTGGAGGAACTCGCCCTGCTGGAGGTCCGCGAGGCCGGGCACACCCTCGGCAACGCCCGCTGGGAGGCCGGAAACGTCCGCGACCTGCTCGACTACGCCGCCGGGGGAGTGGAGCGGCTCACCGGGCGGCAGATCCCGGTCGCCGGCGGCCTCGACGTGACGATCCTCGAACCGCTCGGCGTCGTCGGCGTCATCGCCCCCTGGAACTTCCCGATGCCCATCGCCGCCTGGGGCACCGCACCCGCCCTCGCCGCCGGCAACGCGGTCCTCCTCAAACCCGCCGAGACCACCCCGCTGACCGCCCTGCGCCTGGCCGAACTCGCCCTGGAGGCCGGGCTCCCCGAGGGCCTCTTCCAGGTGCTCCCCGGGCACGGACCCGTCGCGGGCGACGCCCTCGTCGCACATCCCGGCGTGGCGAAGATCGTCTTCACCGGGTCCACGGCCGTCGGCCGGCGCATCGCCGCCCAGGGCGCCGCCCTCCTCAAGCCCGTCACCCTCGAACTCGGCGGCAAGAGCCCCAACATCGTCTTCGCCGACGCCGACATCGAGGCCGCCGCGGCCGCCACCCCCATGTCCTTCCTCGACAACTCCGGCCAGGACTGCTGCGCCCGCACCCGCGTCCTCGTCCAACGCCCCGTGTACGACCGCTTCCTGGCCCTCCTCGCCCCCGCGATCGAGGCCGTCCGGGTCGGCGACCCCGCCGACGAGGCCACCGACATGGGCCCGCTGATCTCCCGCGCCCAGCTCGACCGCGTCCGCTCCTACGTCCCCGGCGACGCCGACGGCATCCGCGGCAAGGCCCCCGAGGGCGGCCCCGGCTTCTGGTTCCCGCCCACCGTCCTCACCGGCGTCGACCCGGACGCGCGCGTGGCCGTCGAGGAGGTCTTCGGGCCCGTCGCCGTCGTCCTGCCCTTCGACGACGAGGCCGACGCGATCCGCCTGGCCAACGCCACCGACTACGGCCTCTCCGGCTCGCTGTGGACCCGGGACGTCGGCCGCGCCCTGCGCGTGTCCAGCGCGGTGCGCGCCGGGAACCTGTCGGTCAACTCCCATGCCAGCGTGCGCTACTGGACCCCCTTCGGTGGGTTCAAGCAGTCCGGGCTCGGCCGCGAGCTCGGCCCGGACGCGCTCACCGCCTTCACCGAGACCAAGAACGTCTTCCTCAGCAACACCGCGCCGTCTACGGAGGCTTCATGACCGAGGACATCATCTGCCGCCGCCTGGCCGGCCGTACCGCCGTCGTCACCGGGGCCGGCAGCGGCATCGGGCTCGCCGCCGCGCGCCGGCTCGCCTCCGAGGGCGCGCACGTCGTCTGCGGCGACGTGGACGAGACCACCGGCAAGGCCGCGGCCGACGCGGTCGGCGGCACCTTCGTGAAGGTGGACGTCACCGACGCCGAGCAGGTCGAGGCGCTGTTCCGGACGGCGTACGACACCTACGGCAGCGTCGACGTGGCCTTCAACAACGCCGGGATCTCACCGCCCGACGACGACTCCATCCTGGAGACCGGCCTGGAGGCGTGGAAGCGGGTCCAGGAGGTCAACCTCACCTCCGTCTACCTGTGCTGCAAGGCCGCCCTCCCGTACATGCGGCGCCAGGGCAAGGGCTCCATCATCAACACCGCGTCCTTCGTGGCCCGGATGGGCGCGGCCACCTCGCAGATCTCGTACACCGCCTCCAAGGGCGGCGTCCTCGCCATGTCCCGGGAACTGGGCGTCCAGTTCGCCCGCGAGGGGATCCGCGTCAACGCGCTCTGCCCCGGACCCGTCAACACCCCGCTGCTGCGGGAGCTGTTCGCCAAGGACCCCGAGCGGGCCGCGCGCCGCCTGATCCACATCCCGCTCGGCCGGTTCGCCGAGGCCGAGGAGATCGCCGCCGCCGTCGCCTTCCTGGCCAGCGACGACTCCTCCTTCGTCAACGCCACCGACTTCCTGGTCGACGGCGGCATCTCCGGGGCGTACGTCACACCGCTGTGACCCGCCGCGCACGGCGGCCTACAGTGCCGGGATGAGCATGACTCCGCCGCCCGGCTGGTACCCCGATCCGTCGGCCCCGCACCGGGAACGGTGGTGGGACGGCACGGCGTGGACCGAACACCGGCGCGGTCCGGAGCCCGACGCCGGGGCCGGGACGCCGTACGGGGGCTCGTACGGGTACGGGGGCTCGTACGGGGAGGTGCAGCCGTCCACCGTCGCGGTGCCCGCGGGGGGCGGGCGGGGGAAGGCCGTCGCGCTCACCGCCGCCGCGGCCGTGCTGGTCGCGGCGATCGTCACCGGGGTGCTCTTCCTGCGCGAGGACGACGGCGGCGACCCGTCCGCCCAGGCCCCGCCGGTGGCGACGGCCACCGGGGCGGCGCCGGGGACGGAAGCGCCGTCCCCCGATTCCTCCCCGAGCCGCTCCGAGCCCCCCGCCGACGGTCCGGCCGTGGTCGAGGACCAGCTCAACGGGGTCACCTACCCGCTGCCGGACGGCTGGATACTGCCGGAGTACGTCCCCGAGGACGACGTCATGATGACCACCGACGGCACCTACAAGTGCCCCGCCGACGGCGGTGTCTGCCGGCACGGGACGGTCATCTCCCGCACCGTCACCTCCACCGCCGAGTCCGCCCCCAAGGCCCTCGCCGAGCAGGACATCGAGGACGCGGCCGACGACGCGTACGACCGCGACCTCGTCGGCGACAAGCCCTTCGGCGGCATCGTGTCCCACCGGCAGGTCGCGGCCGGGCCGGTCGCGGTCGCCGGACGCGCCGGGTACTACGTGCGCTGGCAGGTCACCACGGCCCAGGGGCCCGGGGGGTACGTGCAGTCGATGGTCTTCCCGTCCACCGTCGGCACCGAGTCCCCGATCCTGGTCCGCTACGTCTTCGACGCGGGCGAGGACGGGCCCCCGCTCTCCGACATGGACGAGATCACCAAGGGCGTACGGCCGGTCGGCGACGCCGACACCGGCGGCGGCGTGGGCAGCGGCCTCGGCGGCACCCCGTAGCCTCCGGGGGCTAGAGGAACGTGTGGCCCTCGCCCCGGTACGTCGGCACCGTCGCCGTCACCGTGTCCCCCTCCACCAGGTGCAGCGCGTCGAACCGCTCGCACAGCTCGCCGGCCTTCGCGTGCCGGAACCACACCTTGTCGCCGATCAGCAGGTCGTCGGCGGGCGAGCCCAGCAGCGGCGTCTGCACCTCGCCGGCGCCCTCCTGGGGGTCGTAGCGCAACCCCTCCGGGAGGTACGGCACCGGGAGCCGGTCGGCGCCGGGCGCGCCGGAGGCCGGGTAGCCGCCGCCGAGCACGGTGACGACGCCGGCGCCGGGGCGCCGTACGACGGGCTGGGCGAACAGGGCCGCCGGACGGCCCCGGAACGACGTGTAGTCGTCGAAGAGCCGAGGCACGTACAGCCCCGAACCGGCGGCGATCTCCGTGACGGCGTCCTCGGCGGCCGTGTGCTGCACGCTGCCCGTGCCGCCGCCGTTGACGAACTCCAGACCGGGCGCCACGGCCCGCACCGCCCGCACCACGGCGGCCCGCCGCTCGGCCAGTTCGCGGCGCGCGGCGGCCTGCATCAGCCGCACCGCCCGCGACCGCAGCGGCCGCCCCGCCACCGCGTCCCCGACGCCCGCGACATGACCCTCGTAGGCCATGAGACCGACGAGCTCGAACCCCGTACGGCGGGCCACCGCGCGGGCCAGGTCGGCGACCTGGGCGGGGGAGTGCAGCGGGGAGCGGCGGGCGCCGACCCGGACGCGTCCGCCCAGCAGCTTGAGCGAGGTGTCCAACTCCAGGCAGACGCGGAGGACTTCACGGCCGCCGTCGCGCCCCGCGTCGATCAGGTCGAGCTGTGCCGGGTCGTCGACCATCACCGTCACGGCGGCGGCGAGTTCGGGATCGGCGGCCAGCTCGGCGTACCGGGCGCGGTCCGCCGACGGGTAGGCGAGCAGCACGTCCTCGAAACCGGAGCGGGCCAGCCACAGGGACTCGGCCAGCGTGAACGACATGACGCCCGCGAACCCGTCCCGGGCCAGGGCCCGTTCGAGGAGCGCGCGGCAGCGTACGGACTTGCTGGCGACGCGGATCGGCTTGCCCCCGGCCCGGCGGACCAGGTCGTCGGCGTTGGCGTCGAAGGCCGCCAGGTCCACGACCGCCACGGGGGCGTCCAGATGGGCGGTGGCCCGGTCGTAACGGGCCCGGTCAGCGGCGCGTGCGGTCATGACGGCAGCCTGCCAGACGGGATTACCGCGGGGTAGGGGGACGTACCGGGCCAATGCCACGGGCGCGCGGACCGGTTCCCCGCCGGGCGGGGTCACGCCGTAGAGTGACGCGCACGCACGGCGGAACCGACCCCGGCGGCAGGGCCCGGGGCCGTGCCGGGATGGCGGTGCTCCCGTGCGGGTATGCGTGCCCGGACGGATGCGGTCCGCGCCGGGCCGGGGCGGGGAGACCACGAGACCGAAACGGGGGGCGCATGAGCACGGAGGCACGCCGCGCCGCCCTCCCGCCCCTACCGACCGCACCGCCGCGCGCGGAGACCCCGGGGGACGCCGCGGTGAGTCCGGAAGCGCCCCCGCGCCCCGCCGCGCCGCCTCGGCCGACCCGCGCGCCGGAGGAGGGCGGAGGAGACGGCGGCGGCTCCGACGCGGCCTCCGGCGCCGGTACGCCGGGACAGCGCCCGGTGCCGGTGCCCGGCGGGGACTGGGCGGACCCGCCTGCCGCCGCGGAAACCGCCACAGGGACCACCCCCCGGCCCCCGCACCCCACCACGCCCCTCACCCCCGCGCCCCCGCCGCCCCGCGCCTCCGCCCGCTTCCCCGACACCCCGCCGGTCGTCGGCAGGCAGCTCCCGGGCGGCACGGGGGCGGCGCAGGGCCGTGGGTCCGTGGGCGGTACGGGGATGCCGCAGGGCCGTGGGCCCGTGGGCGGCCCCCAGGCGCCGCAAAGCCACGAACCGCCGTCCGACACCACCGTGCCCTCATCCCGTGGCGCCGCCCCCGGCGCCGACGCGCCGCAGCCTCGTCAGGTCGGGCCCGGCCTCGCCATGCCCCGCCCCCGCGAGACCCGCACCGGCACCGGCACCGGCACCGGCGTGCACGCGCCGCCGCCCCGCCGCCCCCACCGCGTCCCCGCCGAGACCCCCTCGGAGACGACCACCCGCCTGCGCGTCATCCCCGCCGAGCCGGAGAAGACCCACCCCGCCACGCCCCGCCGACCGGAGCCCGGTCCGGCGCCCACGGGCATGCCGTCGGAACCTGCGTCCACACCCCGCCCCGCGTCCGCGCCCCCCGTCGCCCCCGATCCCGCCCTCTCCTGGAACGCCCCCGGGGACGGGCGGCCGCGGGTGTCGTTCGGGGTGCCGGAGGGGTACGACGGGGCGGCGCGGCCCCGGTCGCTCGGGAGGCGGCCCCGGCCGCAGGTCGTTGCCGCCGCCGTCTGCCTCGTGCTCGGCGTCGGGCTGATCACCGGCGCCGTCACCGGGAGCTGGCTCGCCGGCGACTCCGGGGACGGCGGTGCGCGCAGCGCGTACACCGAGGCCGGGGAGCTGTGGCGCAGCGTGCCCGTCGACCAGCTGTTCCCGCCCACGGTGCAGGGGCAGGGCGCCGGCCCCGGCGGCGCCGACCGGACCTGGACGCGGGTCGCGGTCGCCCCCGACGGCGACTGCGCGGGCGCCTTCGACCCGCTGCTGGCCAAGGCCCTCGCGCCCGTCGGCTGCCACCGCCTGCTGCGCGCCACCTACACCGACGCCACCCGCAGCCACGTCACCACCGTCGGCCTGCTGTTCACCGAGGGCGACCCCGCCGCCCAGACCTCGCTGGCGAAGCGGTTCGAGAAGGAGGGCCTGGGCCGCCGCAGCGACCTCATGCCGCTGCCGTACGCCGCGCAGGGCACCGCCGCCGACGGGTTCGGCGCCCGGCAGCGGGCCTCGTGGACGGTCTCCGTCCTCACCGACGCCCCCGTCGTCGTCTACGCCGTCTCCGGCTGGGCCGACGGCCGCGGCGTCGACGACCCCGAACCCGCCGAGGAGGCCACCGAGTCCGGCGCCACCTCCGCCGCCGCCCAGGCCGGCCTCGGCCACGAGGCCAAGGGCCTCGCCGATCGCGTCGAACGCGCTCTGCGCAAGCACGTCGGCACCCCCACGGAGCACCCGTCGTGAACCCACTCCGCACCGGCCGCGCCCTGAGCCTCCTCCTCGCCGCCGCCCTCGTCCTCGGCCCGGCCTCCACCGCCCACGCCGACGGCATCCGCGCCCAGCAGTGGGCCCTCGACGCCCTGCACACCGAGGAGGTGTGGCGCACCACCAAGGGCGCCGGCGTCACCGTCGCCGTCCTGGACACCGGTGTCGAGGCCGACCACCCCGACCTGGCCGGCAACGTCCTCGCGGGCAAGGACCTGGTCGGCTTCGGCGCCCGCGAGGGCGACCGCGCCTGGGCCCGGCACGGCACCGCGATGGCCGGCATCATCGCCGGGCACGGCCACGGACCGGGCGACGCCGACGGCGTCATGGGCGTCGCCCCCGAGGCCACGATCCTGCCCGTGCGCGTCATCCTGGAGGACGGCGACCCCTCCCGCGCCAAGGCCCGCAAGACCCGTGGCAAGGCCCTGGCCGACGGCATCCGCTGGGCCGCCGACCACGGCGCCGACATCATCAACCTCTCCCTCGGCGACGACTCGGCCTCCGCCCACCCCGAACCCGCCGAGGACGAGGCCATCCAGTACGCGCTGAAGAAGGGCGTCGTCGTCGTCGCCTCCGCAGGCAACGGCGGCGAGCTGGGCGACCACGTCTCCTACCCGGCCGCCTACCCGGGCGTCATCGCCGCGACCGCCGTCGACCGCTACGGCACCCGCGCCTCCTTCTCCACCCGCCGCTGGTACGCCACGGTCAGCGCCCCCGGCGTCGACGTGATCATCGCCGACCCCGACCACCGCTACTACGAGGGCTGGGGCACCAGCGCCGCCTCCGCCTTCGTCTCCGGGGCCGCCGCCCTGGTCGTGGCCGCCCACCCGGACCTCACCCCGGCCCAGGTCAAGTCACTCCTGGAGGACACCGCCCGCAACGCCCCCGCCGACGGCCGCGACGACTCCCGGGGCTTCGGCTTCATCGACCCCGCGGCGGCGATCGAGGCGGCCGCACGGCTGAAGCCGGAGGGACTGAAGGCGGCGGCGTACGGCGACACGTACTTCGGCCCCGGCCCCGCCGCCCCCGCCTCCGACGACGACACCTGGGCCTCGGCGGCCCCGCTGGCCGGCGGCGCGGGCGGCGTCCTGGTCGTCGCGGCCGTCGTCCTGTGGCGGGGCCGCCGCGAACGTCACGACGCGTTCTGATCCCCGGCGGGACCGCCCGCCGCGAACACCGACACCGCCGCCTTCGCCGCCGACTCGGTCAGCGAGATCCCGTCCTCCATCGTGGTGCTGCCCTGCGACAGCACCGCGACCAGCCGGTCGTGGCCGTCCGAGGTGACCCGCCCGATGCTGTTGACCACCCACAGCCTGGTGGTGCTGCGCCGCAGCCAGCCGTTCTTCAGCGCCCACGCCGACCCGTCCGCCGCCGCCGACACCCCCCAGCGCTGCCCCTGGACTATCCCCTGCATCAGCCCCTGCACATACGCGCGCGACGCCTCGCTCAGCCGCGAACCGTCGGCCCGGAACACCTGCCGCAGCAGGGCGATCTGGTCGGCGGGCGTGGTCTGTGTCATCCCCCACACCGGGCCCTGGCCGCCCTCGGTCCCGGTGAGTCCGAGGCGTTCGTTGGCCGCGCCGAGCCCGTCCGCCCGGCCGATGACCTCCCACAGCGCGGACGTCGACTCGTTGTCGCTCTTCTCGATCATCGCGGTGGCGTACTCCCGCTCCTGGGGGGTCAGCCGCCGTCCCGCGTCCTGCGCCTGGAGCAGCAGCGTGGCCAGGATGTCGACCTTCACGATGCTCGCCGTGGAGAAGGGCCCCTCGCCGTACGAGGCGCTCCCGCCGGACTCCAGGTCGAGCACCGACACCGCCACCTCGGTGCCGTCCGCCATCTTCACCGACGACATGGCCGACGCCAGCAGCCTGTCCTGTTTCCGGAGCGGCCGGAGCGGTTCCACCGGAGCCTCCTCAGACGCCTTTGCGCCCGCTTGTTCCGACGCCTGCCCGCCCGCGAGCACCGAGGCCGACGGCGACACGTCGGCGCCCGCACCGGAGCGCGCGTGCCCGGGCCAGTACGCCGTCCAGGCGGCCGTACCGCCCGCGATCCCGAACGCCACCAGCGCGCCCCACATCAGAGTGCGCCGCCGCCGTGCGCGCCGGGCGCGCCGCGCACGCCGGGCGCGCTGCACTCGGGGAGACTCCATGCCGGGATCTTAGGCTGCGGCTTCACCGTCCGTGACGCAGTTGCGGCGGAAAGACGCGCTCGCCCCCGAGGCCACCGGGGACCGCCGCGCGCCCCCCGATAGACATCTCATGGGGTCAAGAAGTCAAGCGCCCAGAGTCGGCTTATGAGCCATGAGCTGGGAGAGGACAAAAACGCGTGTTCGTCGCCAGCGAAGACAGACGTGAGGTACGGCTGCTGCTGCCAAGGTGTGCTCATGAATACGACACCGGACGGACGGCCGATTCCTCCCGCGCATGCCGACGAGCGGACCATGCTGGAGGCATGGCTGGACTTTCACCGTGCGACTCTCACCCTGAAATGTTCGGGCCTCAAAGATGATCAATTACGGCTTGCAGCGGCGTCACCGTCGTCGATGACGCTGCTGGGACTCGTGCAGCACATGGCCGAGGTGGAACGCAACTGGTTCCAACGTGTGTTCGCAGGTCAGAACGTGTCGCCAGTCTTCGGGGAGAGTAATCACGACGGCTTTGCCCTCCAGCCTGGACGAGGGCTCGACGAGGCGGTGGCCGCGTGGCAAGCCGAGGTCTCACGCGGCCGTGAGCTGATCGCTGACGCAGGACTGGACGACTCCGGCCGCCTGTCCGAACAGGAAGCAGGTCACGTCGGCGATCAGGGAGTCTCCCTGCGCTGGATCATGGTGCACATGATCGAGGAATACGCACGTCACAACGGCCATGCCGACCTCATCCGCGAGCAGATCGACGGATCTACCGGCGCGTGAGGTGTGCTCACACGGTCAGAAGGTGAGCAAGAACCTCCGGCCGACTCCAGATCACGCGGCAGCGTGGCCGGCCACGTCGTCGGTGATGCGGGCTTTGGCGAGCAGGGTGCCGGTGTCGTCGACGACGGCGACGTCATGGTGGCGTTCCGCCCAGTCGATGCCGCGGAACACGGTCAAGCTGTCCTCCCATTTTCGTTCGTTTATGCGGGTCACGAGCACATGCGGGTCACGCGGCGTCCTAATCCCAGGACTCGTCGGTCCGCCATCTCAGTAGCCGTTCGCGACACCAGCGCACTTCAGGGGCCTCGATCTGTCTACAGAGCTCTCGGGCTCGCGATGCACAAGAGGTCGACCCTGGAGTGGGCTCGCGCCGTGACGTCAACGTCCGGGCGGCCGCCGGGAGTTCGTGGTGGTCACGCAGGCACCGGGCCGTGCCGCTCTTGACGGAGGCCTGGAACGGCCGGGGGAAACGGAGGCATCAGCCCGGCGCCCGCGTCACCCCACGAAACTCACGAACACGCGCATGCTCACGGTGGTGCGCAGGCTCCGGGCTGTCGCTCTATCGGGAGGCCTCACAGGCCACGGTCGGATCAGACCTTCCCCAGCGCCCACGCACCACCGGGCATCGGTGGACAGCGGCGCCGGTCTCAGAGCGAGCCTCGGGGACTGGAGAGGGCCAAGGCGTCCGCTGCCCGTGCAGACCTCTCGTCGCATCTTTGCGGGGTCCGCGACGAGCTGCTTACACCCTGGATTAGGGTCGGGAACCGTGGCGAACAAGAACATCCCCGACTCCGGCTACTCCGACGACGACGGCTCCGCCGACCCCCGGCTCAGCGCCGCGCTCGACGCCTGGGACGAGGACCGCACCGCCCTGGCGCCGGTGCTGGAGGCGCTCAAGGGTGCCCGCGTGCTCGTACCCGTCGTGGCCGTGCTCGGCGAGGTCGAGGAGGACGGTCAGGAGGGGCGCGAAGCTCCTTGGAAGGGCGGTGGCGGGAGACGGAAGGGCGGGCTGCGCCGTGAGAAGACCAGCGACATGGCCGTACCGACGTTGAAGGCCGGCGGCCGCACCGCGCTGCCCGCGTTCACCTCGACCGAGTCGCTCGCCCGCTGGGACCCCGACGCCCGGCCCGTCGCCGTACCCCTGCACCAGGCGCTCCAGGCCGCCGCGCACGAGAAGGCCGACACGGTCGTCCTCGACCTGGCCGGACCGGTGCCGTTCGAGCTGACCGGACGGGTACTGCTGGCGCTGGCCGAGGGGCGTACGTCGACCGACCCGCTCGCCGACCCCGCCGTCACCGGCGCCGTACGCGCCGTCGTCGCCGCCGAGCCCGCCGTACTGCGGGCCCACCTCGGGCCGGGGGAGGCGGACGGCACCCTGGCGCTGGTCCTGGACCCCGGCGCCGAGCCCGCGAAGGCCGCCCGCGCCGTCGCCGGGCGGCTCGCCGCCGACGAGACACTGAGGGCCCGCCTGGTGCGCGGCCTCGACCTGGCACTGCTGCCGGCCCGGGCGGTGCCGCCGGGCGAGCCCCTGTACGTACGGGAGGAGCGGGGTCAGCCGTAGACCGGTCCCGTGTACTTCTCGCCCGGACCCTGACCCGGCTCGTCCGGGACCAGCGACGCCTCGCGGAAGGCCAGTTGCAGGGACTTCAGGCCGTCGCGCAGCGGGGCCGCGTGGAAGGAGCTGATCTCGGTGGCCGTCGCATCCAGCAGACCGGCCAGCGCGTGCACCAGCTTGCGGGCCTCGTCCAGGTCCTTGTGCTCCTCACCCTCCTCGGTCAGGCCCAGCTTCACGGCGGCGGCGCTCATCAGGTTGACGGCGACCGTCACGATCACCTCGACCGCCGGGACCTCGGCGATGTCGCGGGTCATGGCGTCGAAGTCGGGCGTCTCAGGAGGGGTCTCACTCATGCCGCACACGATAGGCGCAGCACGGCGCACCACCCCACTCGGTCTCGGTTGGTCCTTCCCCCGCCGAGCTGCTAACCTTGTGTAACGACCGGTCGGACACGCACGCCCACGGCAGCGGATCCGGCCCACAAGTGGAGGCTTTCGAACTCCCACCTGACCGTCCCCCGGGACGGCGGGTCACCGGTCAGGCGGTCCCGTCCTCGCGGCGGCGACCAGCCCGAGTTCGCGCCCCGCGGCCATCGCGGCGGTGCTCCGGTAGCAGTTCGAGGAGCCCCGCTCGTGATCGTTGTCCGGGGCATTTTTCATGCGCCGGCGCGGTTAGGTCTATCGAACACAGACGTAACGCGGCTGTCCGCCAGACCGCCGTGTGGTGCTACCGAGGAGGATCCATCAGCGCCGAGCCCCGCATCAACGACCGGATTCGCGTTCCCGAGGTGCGACTTGTCGGTCCCAGCGGCGAGCAGGTCGGGATTGTCCCGCTTGCCAAGGCCCTGGAGCTTGCGCAGGAGTACGACCTCGATCTCGTCGAGGTCGCGGCGACCGCCCGTCCGCCCGTGTGCAAGCTCATGGACTACGGGAAGTTCAAGTACGAGTCGGCCATGAAGGCCCGTGAAGCGCGCAAGAACCAGGCGCACACGGTCATCAAGGAGATGAAGCTCCGGCCGAAGATCGACCCGCACGACTATGACACCAAGAAGGGTCACGTCGTCCGGTTCCTCAAGCAGGGCGACAAGGTCAAGATCACGATCATGTTCCGTGGTCGCGAGCAGTCCCGGCCGGAGCTCGGCTACCGACTGCTCCAGCGGCTCGCGGAGGACGTCCAGGACCTCGGCTTCATCGAGTCGAATCCGAAGCAGGACGGCCGAAACATGATCATGGTCCTCGGTCCGCACAAGAAGAAGACCGAGGCGATGGCCGAGGCTCGCCAGGCGCAGGAAGCCCGCAAGGCGGACGCGAAGGCCAACCCCGGCAAGTCGCAGAACGCCGCGGAGACCGACGCGGAGGACGCCGAGGCTCCGGCCGAGGCACCCGCCGAGGCGTGACTCCGGGGGACCCCGGTCCCCAGGACGTAACCGATACCAGAGCGACGCTCCACCCCGTGCCCGGTTTCACGACCGGGCACCGGAGCGCCACCGACGAGGAGATAACGGCGCTATGCCGAAGAACAAGTCGCACAGCGGTGCCAGCAAGCGCTTCAAGATCACCGGCTCCGGCAAGGTGCTCCGTGAGCGCGCCGGCAAGCGCCACCTGCTCGAGCACAAGTCGTCCCGCGTGACGCGTCGCCTCACCGGCAACGCCGAGATGGCCCCGGGCGACGCCGCGAAGATCAAGAAGCTTCTCGGCAAGTGACGTCCGCGGCGCTCACCCCGAGCGCCGTACGTCAGGACCGGGACCCCATCGACACCGGGCCGCGTGACGACCACCGCGGCCCCGCTACAAGGAGTTAAAAAGTGGCACGCGTCAAGCGGGCAGTCAACGCCCACAAGAAGCGCCGGGCGATCCTCGAGCAGGCCTCCGGCTACCGCGGTCAGCGTTCGCGCCTGTACCGCAAGGCCAAGGAGCAGGTCACCCACTCGCTGGTCTACAACTACAACGACCGCAAGAAGCGCAAGGGTGACTTCCGCCAGCTGTGGATCCAGCGCATCAACGCCGCTGCCCGCGCCAACGGCATCACGTACAACCGCTTCATCCAGGGCCTGAAGGCCGCCAACGTCGAGGTCGACCGCAAGATCCTCGCCGAGCTGGCCGTCAACGACGCCGGTGCCTTCGCGGCGCTGGTCGAGGTGGCGCAGAAGGCGCTGCCGAGCGACGTGAACGCGCCCAAGGCGGCGTGACGCCGCGCCGGCTCTGAGCCGACGTGACCGGACCCGCAGGTTTCGAGCCTGCGGGTCCTGTCGTTGCCTCCCGGGCGTCGCCGTTCGGCCGCGGGCACGTCGTGGCTTGTCGCGCCCACGCGGCGGAGCCGCAAATGTCACAGCCCCGCGCCCCTGGGGGCGTTGCAGTCGGCGTCGATCCCGAAGTGAAGGTGAGCAACCGTGCGTCCCGTCAGCCCCGAGCTGATCTCTCCCCGGTCCCCCCGTGTGCTGGCCGCTCGGCGGCTCGGCAAGCGGAGTTTTCGGGGGAAGGAGCGGCTGTTTCTCGCCGAGGGGCCGCAGGCCGTGCGGGAGGCCGCCGCGTACGGGCAGACGCTGGTCGAGCTGTTCGCGACCGTCGAGGCCGCCGAGCGGTACGCCGACATCGTCGGGGCCGCGCGGGACACCGGCGCCCGGGTGCACCTCGCCGCCGACGCCGTGATCGAGGACATCTCGACGACTGTCACCCCGCAGGGGCTGGTCGGGGTGTGCCGGTTCGTGGACACGCCGTTCGAGGAGATCCTCGCCGCGCGCCCCAGGCTCGTCGCCGTCCTCGCCCACGTACGCGACCCCGGCAACGCCGGCACCGTGCTGCGCTGCGCCGACGCGGCGGGCGCCGAGGCGGTCGTACTCACCGACGCCTCCGTGGACCTGTACAACCCGAAGGCCGTACGCGCCTCCGTGGGATCGCTGTTCCACCTGCCGGTCGCCGTGGGTGTGCCGGTGGAGCGCGCCGTCGCCGGGCTGCGGGACGCCGGGGTGCGGGTGCTCGCCGCCGACGGCGCGGGGGAGCACGACCTGGACGCCGAGCTGGACGCCGGGACGATGGGCGGGCCCACCGCCTGGGTGTTCGGCAACGAGGCGTGGGGGCTCCCGGAGGAGACCCGCGCCCTCACCGACGCCGTCCTGCGCGTCCCGATCCACGGCAGGGCCGAGAGCCTGAACCTCGCGACCGCCGCCGCCGTATGTCTCTACGCGTCGGCGCGTGCACAGCGTGCCGCCGGAGGGTGCCGCTCCGTCACCGGCGAATAGTAGGGTGACCAGCTCAAGGGCCCCCGCACGGCTGAGAGGTGGGGTACGGGAATGAGCGTCGGCACCAGCAGCGCACCGGAAGGCCGGGGAGCGCCGCGTCCGCCCGCGCCCCGCACGCCCGGCGACCACGCCGCCCCCGGCGTCGACCCCGACGACCTGCCCGACGGACTCGTCGTCGCCGACGCGCACGGCCGCGTCGTCCGCTTCAACGCCGCCGCCGCCCGCATCACCGCCGTACCCGCCGCCGACGCCCTCGGGCAGCCCCTGGAGAAGGCGCTGCCGCTTGAGGACCTCGAAGGCCGCCGCTGGTGGCAGCTGACCGACCCCTACGCCGGCCTCGCCATCCGCGTCCGCCAGCCCGAGCGCAACCTCCTGCTCCCCGGCGGCCGTGAAGTCCTCGTCTCCGCGCGCTACGTCCGCACCGAACCCCTCGGCCCCGTCCGGCGCGTCGTCGTCACCCTGCGCGACACCGAGGCTCGCCGCCGCACCGAGCGCAGCCACGCCGAGCTGATCGCCACCGTCGCCCACGAACTGCGCTCCCCGCTCACCTCCGTCAAGGGCTTCACCGCGACGCTGCTCGCCAAGTGGGAGCGGTTCACCGACGACCAGAAGCGGCTGATGCTGGAGACCGTCGACGCCGACGCCGACCGCGTCACCCGCCTCATCGCCGAACTCCTCGACATCTCCCGCATCGACTCCGGCCGGCTGGAGCTGCGCCGCCAGCCCGTCGACATCGGCGCCGCCGTCGGCCGCCACATCCAGGCCCACGTCGCCGCAGGCCAGGAGGCCGACCGCTTCCTGCTCCGCCTCGGCCGGCCGCTGCCCGACCTGTGGGCCGACCCCGACAAGGTCGACCAGGTCCTCAGCAACCTGCTGGAAAACGCCGTGCGGCACGGTGAGGGAACCGTCACCATCGACATCAAGCCCGCGGTGTCCCCCCGTGAAGGGGAGGACACCGGCACGTCGGTCACGGTGAGCGACGAAGGGGCCGGCATCCCGGAGGAGTCCATGAACCGCGTCTTCACCCGCTTCTGGCGGGGCAGCAAGCGCGGCGGCACCGGCCTCGGGCTGTACATCGTCAAGGGCATCGTCGAGGCGCACGGCGGCACCATCACGGTCGGCCGCGCCCCCGGCGGCGGCGCCGAGTTCCGATTTACGTTGCCCGTGGCGGCCCCGGCCTATCTGGCCTGAGCGGCACCACGGGCGCATCCGCGTTCCACAGCCCCGTTAGACTCGGTCTTTGGCACCTTTGCGTC
Organism: Streptomyces sp. cmx-10-19; assembly: GCA_049998335.1. GTDB lineage: Bacteria > Actinomycetota > Actinomycetes > Streptomycetales > Streptomycetaceae > Streptomyces. The sequence goes on along the minus strand of JAEBFB010000013.1, from coordinate 36,608 downwards.
CAGTTCCGAAGACGACCTCGTCTCCGGACCGTAGACGGGGCGTTCCAGCCAGCCAATCGGAAGCACGGGAAGAGATGTCGGCACCGAATAAGTCGTACGACCCTGTCGAGGTCGAGGCGTTGAAACCGGAAGAGATCGAGCGCATGCGGGACGAGGCGCTCGCCGCCTTCACCGCCGCGGACTCCCTCGACGCGCTCCAGGAGGCCAAGGTCGCCCACACCGGCGGCACCTCCCCGCTGTCGCTGGCCAACCGCGAGATCGGCGCCCTGCCCCCGCACGCCAAGGCGGACGCTGGCAAGCGCGTCGGCATGGCCCGCGGCGCGGTGAACAAGGCGCTGGCCGCCCGCCAGGAGGAACTGGAGGCCGAGCGCGACGCGCGCGTCCTGGTCGAGGAGGCCGTGGACGTCACGCTGCCCTACGACCGGGTACCGGCGGGCGCCCGCCACCCCCTCACCACGCTCTCCGAGCGCATCGAGGACATCTTCGTGGCCATGGGCTACGAGGTCGCCGAGGGCCCCGAGGCCGAGGCCGAGTGGTTCAACTTCGACGCCCTCAACATCGGCCCGGACCACCCGGCCCGCGGCGAGGCCGACACGTTCTTCGTGGCGACTGCATCCGACAGCGGCTCCCCCGCGGGCTCCGGCGGCTCGGAGTCCGGCGTCGTGCTGCGCACCCACACCTCGCCCGTGCAGATCCGCTCCGCGCTCACCCGCGAGCTGCCGGTGTACGTGATCTGCCCCGGCCGCGTGTACCGCACCGACGAGCTGGACGCCACGCACACCCCCGTCTTCCACCAGGTCGAGCTGCTCGCCATCGACGAGGGCCTGACCATGGCGGACCTCAAGGGCACCCTGGATCACATGGTCCAGTCGCTGTTCGGCGCCGAGATGAAGACCCGGCTGCGGCCGAACTTCTTCCCCTTCACCGAGCCGTCCGCCGAGATGGACATGCTCTGCTACGTCTGCAAGGGCGCGTCCGTCGGCAACCCCGACCGGCCCTGCCGCACCTGCTCCAGCGAGGGCTGGATCGAGCTGGGCGGCTGCGGCATGGTCAACCCGCGGGTGCTCACCGCCTGCGGCGTCGACCCCGAGAAGTACAGCGGCTTCGCCTTCGGGTTCGGCATCGAGCGGATGCTGATGTTCCGCCACAGCGTCGAGGACATGCGAGACATGGTCGAGGGTGACGTCCGGTTCACCCGGCCGTTCGGGATGGAGATCTGATGCGGGTCCCGCTTTCCTGGCTGCGGGAGTACGTCGACCTGCCGGCCACCGAGACCGGCCGCGACGTGCAGGCCAAGCTGATTTCGGCCGGTCTGGAGGTCGAGACCGTCGAGCACCTCGGCGCCGACCTCAAGGGCCCCCTCGTCGTCGGCCAGGTGCTGACCATCGAGGAACTGGAGGGCTTCAAGAAGCCCATCCGCTTCTGCACGGTGAACGTCGGCCGGGCCAACGGCACCGGTGAGCCGCAGGAGATCGTCTGCGGCGCCCGGAACTTCGCCGTCGGCGACAAGGTCGTCGTGGTCCTGCCCGGCGCCACCCTGCCCGGCGGCTTCTCGATCGCCGCGCGCAAGACCTACGGCAGGACGTCCCACGGCATGATCTGCTCCAGCGACGAACTGGGCATGGGCGACGACGGCACCCACGGCATCATCGTGCTGCCGCCGGAGACCGAGGTCGGCAAGGACGCCATCGAGCTGCTGGAACTGGTCGACGAGGTCCTGGACATCGCCGTCACCGCCAACCGCGGCGACTGCCTGTCCATCCGCGGCGTCGCCCGCGAGGCCGCCATCGCCTACGGCCTGCCGCTCAGCGACCCCGCCCTGCTCGACGTGCCCGGCCCCAACGCCTACGGCTACCCCGTCAAGATCGCCGACCCGGCCGGCTGCGACCGCTTCACCGCCCGCACGGTGACCGGCCTCAGCCCCGAGGCGCGCTCCCCGATCTGGCTCCAGCGCCGGCTCCAGAAGGTCGGCATGCGCCCGATCTCCCTCGCCGTCGACGTCACCAACTACGTGATGATGGAGCTGGGCCAGCCCCTGCACGCCTACGACCGCGGGCTCGTCCAGGGCACCATCGGCGTCCGGCGCGCGCAGGAGGGCGAGAAGATCGTCACCCTCGACGGGGTCGAGCGGAAGCTGCACGCCGAGGACCTGGTCATCACCGACGACCGCGGCCCCATCGGCCTCGCGGGCGTCATGGGCGGCGCGAACACGGAGATCGCCGACCACGGCGACACCGAGAACGCGACGAGCGACGTGGTCATCGAGGCCGCGCACTTCGACCAGGTGTCCATCGCGCGCACCGCCCGCCGCCACAAGCTGTCCTCCGAGGCGTCCCGCCGCTTCGAGCGGGGCGTCGACCCGCAGGCCGCCGCCGCTGCCGCGCAGCGCACCGTCGACCTGCTGGTGCTGCTCGCGGGCGGCACCGCCGAGGCCGGCGTCACCGAGATCAGCGCCGCCTCCGCGCCCCACACCATCCGCGTCGCGGCGGACCACCCGGACAAGGTCGCGGGTGTCACCTACGGCCGCGAGATCGTCGTACGCCGCCTCCAGGAGGTCGGCTGCGACGTGTACGGCCAGGACGAGCTGATCGTCACCGTGCCGTCGTGGCGGCCCGACCTGACCGACCCGAACGACCTCGCCGAAGAGGTCATCCGGCTGGAGGGCTACGAGAACCTGCCCTCCACGCTGCCCCGGCCCCCCGCGGGCCGCGGACTGACCGGCCGCCAGCGGCTGCACCGCCGGGTCGGCCGCGCGCTCGCCGGCGCCGGGTACGTCGAGGCGCCGAACTACCCGTTCGTCTCCGAGCAGGTCTTCGACCAGCTCGCCCTCGACGCCGACGACCCGGCCCGCCGCGTCGTCAGGCTGGTCAACCCGCTCAGCGACGAGGAGCCCGCCCTGCGGACCACGCTGCTGCCGGGGCTGCTCGGCGCGCTGCGCCGCAACGACGGCCGGGGCGCGCACGACCTCGCCCTGTTCGAGACCGGGCTGGTCTTCCGGCCGCGCGAGGAACAGCGCGTCGCCGCGCGGTTCCCCGTCGACCGGCGGCCGAGCGACGAGGACATCGCCGCGCTGGACGCCGCGCTGCCGCACCAGCCGCGGCACGTCGCCGTCGTCCTGACCGGCGCCCGCGAGCGGGCCGGCTGGTGGGGCAGGGGCCGTCCCGCCGACTGGGCCGACGCCGTCGAGGCCGCGCGCCTCGTGGCCCGGGAGGTCGGCGCCGAACTGGGCGTGCGCAAGGGGCAGTACGGGCCGTGGCACCCCGGTCGCTGCGCCGAGCTGATCGTCACCGTGGACGGCGCGGAGGTCGTCGTCGGGCACGCCGGTGAGCTGCACCCGCGGGTGCTCAAGGCGCTCGGGCTGCCGGCGCGCACCTCCGCGATGGAGCTGGACCTCGACGCCGTGGCGCGGGTCGGCGACGACACCCCGCAGGCGCCGGGGATCTCCACGTTCCCCGTCGCCACGCAGGATGTCGCCCTGGTCGTCGACGAGTTCGTGCCGGCGGCCGACGTCGAGGCGGCGCTGCGGGACGGGGCGGGTGAACTGCTGGAGTCCATCCGGCTGTTCGACGTCTACGACAACGTGGAGCAGCTGGGGGAGGGGCGGAAGTCCCTCGCGTACGCGTTGCGCTTCCGCGCCGTGGACCGGACGCTGACGGTCGACGAGGCGTCGGCCGCGCGGGACGCGGCGGTGGCCCTCGCGGGCGAGCGTGTGGGCGCGGTGCTGCGTAGTTAGCGGTTCGCCCGAGGGGCGTGGGGTTTCTGCCGGCCGACGGCTGCGGGTCGTCGTGGCCGGTCGCGCAGTTCCCCGCGCCCCTTGAGCACGTCACCGCAACGCCGTTCCAGAGGCGCCGGGGCCCGTCGAGCGACGCCGAGGTCATGCCGACAAGGGGCGCGGGGAACTGCGCGAGGAACCACGACACGCCCTCAGCCGACGACGTACCGCGGGCACCCCGGTCCTCACACCTCCGGCGAAGCCGGGCCGCCGTACTGTACGAGGGGGAGCCGACGGCCCGGCCGGCCTCCTGAGAGGCAGTACAGTCAACCCGCCCCACCACGCGGAGCGGCACCGCACACACGCTACGGATACGCGCACTCCGTTCACACCCCGTGTGAAGACCGACACACTACGCTGTCGGCACCGATCCACCCGGGGGGCACCACATGCAGCCCAACACGCTGCTCGACGCGATCCTCGACGAGGCCGGCATCTCGCACGCGGGACTGGCCGCACACGTCAATCAGGCGGGCCGCACCCGTGGACTCGCGCTGAGATACGAACACACCGCCGTCGCACGGTGGTTGAAGGGCCAGCGCCCCCGAGGCCAGGTCCCCGACCTGATCTGCGAGGTCCTCGCGGCCCGCCTGCACCGCCCCGTCACCCTCGACGACATCGGCCTCGGAGTGCCCGGCGGACCCACCGCCCCGCACCCCGGCTCGCTGCCCGGGTTCGTGGAGCGGGCCACCGCCCTGTGGCGCTCCGACCAGCAGCGGCGCCCGCACCTGCTCGGCGCCCCCGCGCTCACCGGCACGCCCGCCGTGATGCCGGTGTGGGAGTGGGAGAACCCGCCCGAGGACGTGGACGTCTCCCGGGGCGGCCGGCACCGGGTCACCGCGGCCGACCTGGAGATGCTGCGCTGCGCCCGTACGCACTACGAGCAGATGTACCGAAAGACCGGCGGCATGGCGACCCGCGCCCGCATCGTCGGCTTCCTCAACGCCGAGGCCGCGCCCCTCCTGCGCGGCGGCTACACCGACGCCACCGGACGGCAACTCCACCGCGCCACCGGCGCGTTGGTGGCGGTCGCCGGGATCTGCGCGTACGACTCCGACGCGCACGGCCTCGCGCAGCGCTACTTCCACCAGGCGCTCCGCCTCGCCAAGGCCAGCGGCGACCGGGGCCTGGGCGCGTACGTCATCGCGCTGCTGGTCAACCAGGCGCTGTACATGCGGGAGTACCGCCAGGCCGTCGCCTTCGCCGAGGCCGCCCTGCGCACCGCCGGCCGGCACATCACCCCGGCGCTCGCCTCCGACCTGTACGCGATGCAGGCCAAGGCGTACGCGCACCTGGGCGACGGCAGCGCCGCCCTGGCCTGCATCCGCCGGGCCGAGCAGGCCGCCGAGCGCATCCGGCGCGGGTACGAGCCCGACGAGACCGGCTACGTGCAGCCCGGCCTGGTCAACGTCCAGGTCGCCGAAGCCCTGTTGAGCCTCGGGGAGCTGGCGGCGGCGGGGGAGCACGCGGCGGCGGCCGTCGGTACCCCGGCGCACGACCGGGGCCGCGTGCACCGGCTCGCCATGCTCAGCACCGTCGAACTGCGCCGGGGCGACGTCGACAAGGCGGTGGCCACCGCCGTGCAGATGGCCGAGCAGGCCCGGGGCATGGAGTCGCAGCGGCTGCGCGACCGGCTGCGCGCGGTACGCGAACACCTGGCGCGCAGCGGCTGCGCGGGCACCACCGAGGCGGCCGAACTCATCGACGGCGCCCTGCGCGTGCCCCTCTAGACCCTGACGGCCCCGTCGCCGCTGCTGCGATATTGCCACCTACTCAAAGAAAGGTGGCAGAACCGTGCAGTGGACGAAACAGAGCGAACAGAATGTGTACGAAAATCGCTGGTTCCGGGTCAATCTCGCCGATGTGGAGCTGCCCGACGGCCGGCATCTCGACCACTTCCTGATACGGATGCGCCCCGTCGCCGTCGCCACCGTCGTCAACGAGGCGGGCGAGGTGCTCCTGCTGTGGCGGCACCGCTTCATCACCGACAGCTGGGGCTGGGAACTCCCGGCCGGCGTCGTCGAGGACGGCGAGGACATCGCCGCCGCGGCCGCCCGGGAACTGGAGGAGGAGACCGGCTGGCGCCCCGGGCCGCTGCACCACCTGATGAGCGTCGAGCCGGCCAACGGACTGACCGACGCCCGGCACCACGTCTACTGGGCCGACGAGGCCGCGTACGTCGGCCACCCCGTGGACGACTTCGAGTCGGACCGCCGGGAGTGGGTCCCGCTCAAGCTGGTGCCCGACCTCGTCGCCCGCGGGGAGGTGCCGGCCGCCAACATGGCGGCCGCGTTGCTCCTCCTGCACCATCTGCGGCTCGGCCGCGATCAGGTGTAGCCGTACCCGGTCACGCGGACGGCGATCACACGTAGGAGTAGAAGCCCGACCCGCTCTTGCGGCCCAGGCGGCCCGCGTCGACCATGCGCTGGAGCAGCGGGGGAGCGGCGTACAGCGGCTCCTTGTACTCCTCGTACATCGAGTACGCGACCGAGGCGACCGTGTCCAGGCCGATCAGGTCGGACAGCTTCAGCGGGCCCATAGGGTGGGCGCAGCCCATCTCCATGCCGTTGTCGATGTCCTCGCGGCTGGCGATGCCCGACTCGAACATCCGGATCGCGGAGAGCAGGTACGGGATCAGCAGCGCGTTGACCACGAACCCGGAGCGGTCCTGGGCGCGGATGGCGTGCTTGCCGAGCACCTTCTCGGTGAACAGCTGCGCCCGGCTGAGCGTGCCCTCGGAGGTGGTCAGTGCCGGGATCAGCTCGACCAGCTGCTGCACCGGGGCCGGGTTGAAGAAGTGGATGCCGATGACGTGGTCGGGGCGCGAGGTGGCGACCGCCAGCCTCACCAGCGGGATCGAGGAGGTGTTGGAGGCCAGGATCGCGTCCGGGCGGGTCACCACCTGGTCGAGCACCTGGAAGATCTCGGTCTTGACCTGCTCGTTCTCGACGACGGCCTCGATCACCAGATCACGGTCGGCGAACTCGCCGAGGTCGGTGGTGAAGCTGAGCCGGGCCAGCGTCGCGTCCCGCTCCTCCTCGGTGATCTTGCCGCGCTCGGCGGCCTTCCCCAGCGAGTTGTACAGCCGGGTGCGACCGATCTCCAGGGCCTCGCCGGTGGTCTCGGCGACCATCGCCTCCAGACCGGAGCGCGCGCACACCTCGGCGATGCCCGCTCCCATCTGGCCGCAGCCCACCACGCCGACACGTGCGATATCTCCCGAGATGCCGGTCACATCGTCCCTTTCGCTGTTCCGAGGCCGTGCAGCGGGCCGACGGGGTCTCCGGGCCTGCTCCGATCGTGCACGTTACCCCCGTGTGGCCACGGAACCGTCTTCCGGGTCGGGCATGCTGAGGGACCGTACACGATCCGTGACCATGCGGATCCGCAGCGTTCTGGAGGTCTCCTCATGGGTGGTGTCTCGCGCCGTGCCTTCACGGTGGCGGCGTTGTCGGCGTTGACGGCGGCGCCCGCCGCGTCGGCAGTACCCCGCACCCCGGGCCCGGTGGCCGAGCCGCCCGTGCGCCGGGCCCGCACCGCGATGCGGGGTGTGTGGCTCGCCACGGTCGCCGGCCGCGACTGGCCCACCCGGGCGGGGCTGCGCGCCGCCGAGCAGCGGGCGGAGCTGATCGAGCACCTCGACACCGCCGTCCGGCACCGCCTGAACACGGTGTTCTTCCAGGTACGGCCCACCGCCGACGCCCTGTGGCCCTCGCCGTACGAACCGTGGTCGCAGTACCTGTCCGGCAGCCAGGGCCGGAACCCCGGCTGGGACCCGCTGGGCACCGCCGTCGAGGAGGCCCACGCGCGCGGTCTGGAGCTGCACGCCTGGTTCAACCCGTACCGGGTCTCCCTGCACGACGACCCGGCGCACCTCGTGCCCGCCCACCCCGCCCGCAAGCACCCCGAGTGGGTGGTGCCGTACGGCGGGAAGCTCTACTACAACCCGGGGCTGCCCGAGGTCCGGGCCTTCGTCCAGGACGCGATGATGGACGCGGTGGAGAAGTACGCGGTGGACGGCGTCCACTTCGACGACTACTTCTACCCGTATCCGGTGGCGGGCCGGAGCTTCGACGACGCCGACGCCTTCGCCGCGCACGGCGGCGGCTTCGCCACCAGGGCCGACTGGCGGCGCGACAACATCGACCGGCTGATCCGCGAGACGGCGGCGCGGGTCAGGGCGGTCCGCCCGGCCGCCCGGTTCGGCGTCAGCCCCTTCGGCGTGTGGCGCAACGCGGCCACCGACGAACGCGGTTCGGACACGAGGGCGGGCGCGCAGACGTACGACGACCTGTACGCGGACACCCGCACGTGGGTACGCGAGGGCTGGATCGACTACGTCGTGCCGCAGCTGTACTGGAACATCGGCCTGGACGCCGCCGACTACGCCAAGCTGGTGCCCTGGTGGGCGGAGGTCGCCCGGGGCAGCCGGACGCAGCTCTACATCGGCGAGGCGCTGTACAAGACCACCGACCCGGCGCAGCCCGCCGCCTGGCGGGACCCGGCGGAGCTCTCCCGGCACCTCACCCTCGCCCAGCGCCACCCGGAGGTGCGCGGGCACGTGTTCTTCTCCGCGAAGGACATCGCCGAGGACCGGTCCGGTGCCATGGCCCGGCTCGCAGCCGACCACTACACCCAGCCGGCCGACGCCCCGCGCTGAGTCGCCCCGGAAGAGCGAGGTTCTCGCTCCGCCTCTACGGCCCGGCCCACCTGGACCTGAGTCCCGTCAGACTCCGGTCCATCCACCTCGACCGGCACGGTCCGACCGTGACGCCGCGGCTGGACCTGCCCACTCCGCCCTTGCCGCTGCCGGAGGAATGGGCAGCCGCGGACGTCGACACGGTGCAGGAACAGCTCCGGTTCCTCGCGGTGGAGGATCCGGAGCTGGACGGCTGGGAGATCCGCGGAAGCTCTGCGCTTCCCTCATCTACGGGATGCACAAGCTGCGACGGAAGGCCGCGTGCGGGGCTGGGCCCGCACGTGCCCGGGTACGCCCGGCCCGCAACCGGACAGCCCCAGCCCCTTCACCAGATCCTCGTGAGCCTTCTAGAGCTGGGCCTCCCTGTGGCGGATCTCGGAGTCGGGGCCGGGTGAGCACACGGCCTCGTGCCCGTCCTCGAACCGGACCCGGTACGGGGGAGCGCCCTTCTCGCCCATCACCTCGACGATCTCGGCGACTTTGTCGTGTTCACCGACCACCCGGCCGTGCTGGACCAGCTGGTCGCCCTTGAGTGCGCGCATCCGTGCGGCCTCCTCACCATGTGCCGCTCGACATCCATGTGACGTGCCGCTCAACCCCGGGCTCGCTGGGTGACCGCGATGCACACCAGTACGGCCGCGGCCGTCAGCGGAGCGGCCACCGTCAGGTGCTCGCCCAGGAGAAGTACCGACCACACCAGTGTGAGCAGCGGCTGGGCCAGCTGCAACTGGCTGGCCCTGGGGATGCCGATGGCCGCCATGCCCCGGTACCAGACGACCAGTCCGAGGAACTGCGACCCCGCCGCCACCCACAGCAGCCCGGCCACGCTGTGCGCCGTCAGACGCACCGGCTCGGTCGACAGCGCCACCGCGCCCATCGGCACCGTCAGCGGCAGGCACAGCACCAGCGCCCAGCCGATCACCTGCCAGCCCGGCATCACCCGGGCCAGCCGCCCGCCCTCCGTGTAACCGGCCGCGCACACCAGCAGCGCCCCGAAGAGATACGCGTCCGCCGAGGTCAGCGCGCCGCCGCTCTGCTGCACCGTGAAGGCCAGCACCGCCGCCGCACCCGCGAGGGCCGCCGCCCAGAAGGTGCGCGAGGGGCGGGTGCCGATGCGCAGTGACGACAGCAGCGCGGTGGTCAGCGGGAGCAGCCCGACCACGACGGCGGCGTGCGCGGTGGTCGAGGTCCGCAGGGCAAGGGTGGTCAGCAGGGGGAAGCCCAGGACGACGCCCGCGCCCACCACCGCCAGCCCGCCCCAGTGCCGCCGCTCGGGCGGCGCCACCCCCGCCGCCAGCAGGCAGCCGCCCGCGACCACCGCGGCCAGGACGCTGCGCACGGCGATCAGGGACCAGGGGCCGAAGCCCTCCAGCCCCCAGGCGGTGGCGGGGAAGGTGAGGGAGAAGGCGACGACACCCAGGGCGGCCTGAAGGGTGCCGAAGGACCGGACACCCGCACCGGTGCTCGCGGTGGCCGCCGTAGCACCGACTGCTATCGCTGTCGGTGCGGTAGCGCTACTCTGTGCTCTCATGCACGAGCGTAGCAGCGTCGCTGAACTGGTGAAAGAGCTGCGGCGGGAGCTGGACCGCTACTCGCCGGGTGGAAAGCTGCCGTCCAGCCGGGCGCTGGTCGACCGGTTCCGGGTGAGCCCGGTGACCGTCTCCCGCGCCCTGGCGCAACTCGCCGCCGAGGGGCTCGTGGTCACCCGGCCCGGCGCCGGCGCCTTCCGGGCCCGCCCGCGTGCCTCGGCCGTACCCGCCGGGGACACCTCCTGGCAGGAGGTCGCGCTGAGCGCCGACGGTGCCGCCGACCTCGTACCGCGCTCGGTCGACGCGTCCGGGGTGCTGGTCTCGCTGGCCGCGCCGCCGCCCGGGGTGGTGGAGTTCAACGGCGGCTATCTGCACCCCTCCCTGCAACCCGAGCGGGCCCTGTCGGCCGCCCTGGCCCGCGCCGGACGGCGGCCCGGCGCGTGGGGCAGGCCGCCGATGGAGGGGCTGCCCGAGCTGCGGGAGTGGTTCGCGCGCGGCATCGGCGGGGCCACCACGGCGGCGGAGGTGCTGATCGCCGCGGGCGGCCAGTCCGCGCTGACCACCGCCCTGCGCGCCCTCGCCCCGCCCGGCGCCCCCGTCCTCGTGGAGTCCCCGACCTACCCCGGCATGCTGGCCATCGCGCGCGCCTCCGGACTGCGCCCGGTGCCGGTCCCCGTGGACGCCGACGGCGTACGGCCCGCCCTGCTCGCCGACGCCTTCCGCGCCACCGGTGCCCGCCTCTTCGTCTGCCAGCCCCTGTTCCAGAACCCGACCGGCGCCGTCCTCGCCCCCGAGCGGCGCGGCGAGGTGCTGCGCATCGCCCGCGACGCCGGTGCCTTCGTCGTGGAGGACGACTTCGTACGACGGCTCGTGCACGAGGACGCGGGCCCGCTGCCGCCGCCGCTCGCCGCCGACGACCCGGACGGCGTCGTCGTCCACGTCTGCTCGCTGACCAAGGCGACCTCGCCCAGCTTCCGGGTCAGCGCGCTGGCCGCCCGGGGGCCCGTGCTGGAACGGCTGCGGGCCATCCAGGTCGTCGACACCTTCTTCGTGCCCCGGCCCCTCCAGGAGGCGGCCCTCGAACTCGTCGGCTCGCCCGCCTGGCCGCGCCATCTGCGGACGATTTCGGCCGAGTTGAAGGCCCGCCGGGACGCGATGACGTCCGCGCTGCGGCTGCACCTGCCCGAGGTGTCCCTGCCCCACGTCCCCTCCGGCGGCTACCACCTGTGGCCCCGGCTGCCCGAGGGCACCGACGAGGCCGCCGTCACCGCCGCCGCCCTGCGCGCGGGCGTCGCGCTCACCCCGGGCCGCCCCTATTTCAGCGCCGAACCCCCGGCCCCGCACCTGCGGTTGAGCTTCGCCGCGGTCGCGGGCACCGGGGAGATCGCGGAGGGCGTACGCCGGCTGCGTACCGCCTGCTCGGAGGTGTGGGGCGGCTGACCCCCGGGGCCGGCACATACGGGGCCGATATCCGGTCGACGGAGTCCGGCGCGCCCTGCGAGCATCCCGGGCATGACCGACACACCGAGCCTGCCCGAGGGCTACGAACTCTCCACCGACCCGCACCGCCTCGACGCCGACCGTGTGCACCGCTGGCTGTCCACCGACGCGTACTGGGCCCTCGGGCGCCCCCGCGACAAGCACGACCGGGCCGTCGCGGGCTCGCTCAACTTCGGCGTTTACGACGCGGTGTCGGGCGAGCAGGTGGCGTACGCGCGGATCGTCACCGACCGGGCCACCTTCGCCTACCTCTGCGACGTGTACGTCGACCCCTCCGTGCGCGGCAAGGGCGTCGGTACGGCGATGGTCGCGGCCGTGCGCGAGCACCTGCGGCCCTTCGGGCTGCGCCGCGTCCTGCTCGCCACGAAGGACGCGCACGGCGTCTACGAGAAGCTCGGCTTCACCGCGCTGGAGCGGCCCGACGAGTGGCTGCTGCACGCCTTCGACCGGTGAGTTCCGGCCTCCTCCCGCCGCCCGGCGACGGCACCCCTTGACCGGGGTACGGTCCCGCCCCACCATCACCGCATGGCGCTTCGGGTCACGTTCGTCGCGGCCGCACGCGGCTCACCGCCGCAGGCGGAGCGCTTCGACGACGACCGGCCGCTGGACGGGGCCGGCTGGGACGCGGTACTGGCCGTCGCGGGCGAGCTGCTGCCGCTGGCCGCCGCCGAGCTGCGCTACTGCTCGCCCACACCCCGCAGCCGGGCCACCGGGGACGCCCTCGGCTACACACCGCTGGTCCAACTCGCCCTGCGCGACTGCGACATGGGGCGCTGGCGGGGGCTGACCCTCGCCGAGGCGATGGCCCGGGAACCGGCTGCCGTGGACGCCTGGCTCGCCGACCCGCGCTCCGCCCCGCACGGCGGTGAACCCCTGCTGGACTTCCTCGCCCGGGTCGGCGGCTGGCTCGACACCCGGCCCGGCGAGGACGGCGACCGCATCGTCGCCGTCGCCGAGGCCGCCGTGATCCGGGCCGCGCTGGTCCACGTACTGCGGGCGCCGCCCGCCACGTACTGGCACCTCGACGTGCGCCCGCTGTCGACGGCCACCGTGACCGGACGGGCCGGCCGCTGGAGCCTGCGTATCGACGGGGCGTCCGTGCCCGGCCCTAGGCCGTCGGCGTCTCACGGAGATAGTCCGTGGTGAGCACCAGGTCCTTGGCCGGGCCGCCCACCCGCCACACCGTCCGCCAGCGGTCCCGGTCCCGGACGGTGAACTCGCCGCGGTAGAGGTCGGCGGAGCACGGATGGTCGGCCACATGGCGGCCGGTGGTCAGGTCGAGGCCGTGGAAGGGCCGGCCGTCGGCGAAGCGCACGTCGGCGGTGCCCGGCCCGGCCGGCCCCGGCTCCCAGCGCAGCGTCCGCTCGGCGGGCCGCGTCACGCCCTGCCAGGTGAAGCCGCCCGACTCCCGGCTCACCAGCCCGCCGCCGGCCGCCGCCGCGAAGACGGTGACCCCCTCGAACCGCCCCTCCACACCGCCGGCCAGATCCCGCACGACGCGCTCGGTGCGCCACCGCCCCGCGAGATACGCCAGCACGTCCGCCACCGGCCACCCCTCGCCCTCGCCCATGCTCCCTCGCCCTCCCGGCCCGGGGCCCACCGCGAGGACCCGACTCCGTCCCATCCTGCCGTGCGCCCCGCGGACCCGGTCGAGGCGCCCGCCTTCGTGGAAGCGGTGATCCGGGACGGGATCGGGCGGGTCGGTCAGAAGCCTTCCCGCCCGAGGTCCGTGACGAACCCGGTCCACACGCCCCGCGTGAACGCGAGTTGCGGACCGTCGCCCCGTTCCTTGGAGTCCCGTATGCGGACGGCGGTCCCGTCGGCGGCGACCTCGACGCACTCGCCGCCTTCGTCACCGCTGTAGCTGCTCTTGAACCAGTTGAGCCGTATGGACTGTTCGGTGTTCATAGGTCTCCCAGCATCTTCTCGATCACGCGCAGGGACTCGCGCGGAGTGAGTGCCTGTCCCCGGATGCTTCCATACTTCGCGGCGAGGACACGTACCTCGTCCGGGTCGGTGATCAGACGGCTGATGTGCTGGACCTCCAGGTAGGCGACCTGTGGTTTGCCCTTCGGGGTGAGCAGAGTGAATGGACCGCCCATTCCGGCGTGATCCTGACTGGCCGTCGGCATCACCTGGACTTCCACGTAGCGCAAATCGCCGGTCTTGAGTAGGCGATCCAGCTGCCCACGCTGAACGTCCAGTCCGCCGAATGGTCGGCGCAGCACACTCTCCTGGATGATGGCACTCACGGTCGGCGGTGGCCAGCGGGTCATCAGCTCCTGGCGTGCCATCCTCGCGGTGACGCGCTGCTCGATTGTCTCCTCGTCGAAGAGTGGCTGTCGGCTGGCGAACACGGCACGCGCGTATTCCTTGGTCTGAAACAGGCCAGGCACCGCCTGGTTGGCGAAGTAGCAGAGCTCAACCGCCTCCGCCTCCAACCGCGCGTAATCCCTGAACCACTCCGGATGCCGCACCCTCCTCCGCGCCCGCGCCCGCTCCACATCCTCCGCAGCCGCAGCCAGCAGCCCCCCGCACTCCAGCACCTCATCCACCGTGACCAGCAGTTCGGGCTGAGGGGTCCGCCGTCCCCGCTCCACGGACGAGATGGTCTCCTCCCCGTACCCGAGCCGGTCGCCCAGCTCCTTCTGGCTCATCCCGGCCCGCACCCGCGCGACCTTGATCTGCCGCCCGAGCGCCCGGAACAGGTCGGCCACCTCGTCCGTACCGTCCGCCTCGCCGCCGGTGGGAACCCCCGAACCGCCCGCCTGTGCCGCCATCCCTACCACCACCCACTTCAGTCGCACCAAGGGCGAACCGCCGGACGTCCGGCCAGGTCACGGCCGTATGCCCGGCCATCCAGCCGTCCACCCCGGGACAGTCACCCTCCGTACCGCCCCACACCCTCCACACAGTAGAAGCGATCCGTCACTCTCGGTGAGGTGATCCAGCAAACCGTCACCGTCATCGGTGAACCGTCCGCCACCATCCACCACTTCTGTCTCACATACCCCACCAGCAGACACGGCGCCCACACCGCCCGCCACGCTGCCGAACGCTGGCTCGCCGGCCAGCGGGACTGCCCGGAGGCCGCGGCCGTCGACGAGGACTCGGCCACGGCCTCCCTCCTCATCGCGGAACTCACCGCGAACGCCGCCCTGCACGGCCGCGTACGGGGCCGCCACGCCCGCCTCGCCCTGACCCTCACGGCCGGCACCCTGCGTATCGAGGTCACGGACGCCCGGGGTGACCGCCTGCCCGAACCGGCGCCAGGCAGGGACGGCGGCGGAGACGGTGACGGAGATGGGGACGGCGAGTCGGGGCGTGGCCTGCTCCTCGTCGCCTCGCTTGCCGATGCCTGGGGATGCGAACCCCACCACCCCGGCGGCAAGACGGTCTGGGCCGAGTGCGTCCGGCGTGAACCCGCGCTCAAGGGGGGCGCGTGAACTCAACTATGCACCTACTGGCAGGAGTTGAGGATTGACGGTGATCGTGAACGCCCTTCACGCTGAACAGGTAGTCGTGAAGGCCGTTCAAGGGGAGATGTCATGGAAGGCATGCCCGAGGCGGATGACCAACTCGTCGGACTGTTCGAAGTGGCGGAGATGGCGGGGGTCGGTCGGACGGTCGTGGCGAATTGGCGCGCCCGTGACAAACACTTCCCCGCTCCCCTCGCGGACCTGCGGAGCGGGCCGGTTTTCCGGGCGGTTCAGATTCAACGCTACCTCAAACGGAGGAAGAAGCACATGGCCCCCAAAGCCCACGTCATCTCGACCATCAACCTGAAGGGCGGTGTCGGGAAGACCACCACCACGGCCGGACTCGCGGAGTTCCTCTCCGCGGAGTTCCGCAAGCGGGTCCTGGTGGTCGACCTCGACCCGCAGACCAACCTGACCACGGTCTTGATCAAGGAGAAGAAGTGGGAGGAGCTCAACGATCAGGGATACACCCTGGCGACCCTGTTCAAGGATGCCCTCCGGCCCGAGGACGAGCCTCTGGAGTTCGACCTGGAGAAGACCCTCCAGCGCAATGTCTCATCGGTGGATGCGGTGACGAAGGTGGACCTCCTGCCTTCCTCGCTGGACCTCATCGACGTCCAGGACCGCCTGGCGTCCATGCCCAGGGGGCGTTTCCACTCCAACAACCCCACCGATCTTCTGCGCAAGGCGATCCGGAAGATCATTGATGACTACGACTACGTGCTCGTCGACTGCCCTCCCAACCTCGGCATCGTCACTCTGAACGGTTTGAGCATCTCCGATGGGTACATCATCCCGACCATTCCCGATTACTTGTCCACCTACGGCATCCCCCAGATCCAGCGGCGCGTTCGGGCTTTCGCGGACGACTTGGGGAAGACCATCAACGAGATCGGGATCGTCATCACGAAATACAAGGCCAACTCGACGGTCCACTGGAACACCGTGAAGCGACTTCAGGACGGCAAAGAGCTCCCCGTCGTGCTTCCGACCTTCATCCCTGAGAAGAACGACATCGCAGGTTCGGCGGAGTTCGCCGGTCGCGGTACCCTGCGACAGAAGTACGGGTACCAGGGCGGTTTCGACGCTTTCCGTGCCATGACGCAGGAGTTCATCGAACTGGTCGAGGAGAAGGCGTGACCGAGCAGAGCGACAGTCGGCCCGACGGCAATGGTCTCCTGAATGCCCAGGTGCGGGAGGCCGAAGAAGCCCTGACCAAGCTTGGCGCCTCCGACCCGGAGCTCGCGGCCACGCTCGCGCGTGTCCTCGGCGTGGTGGCGTCCGAAGCCGCACGCACGACACGCTTCGCCCGAGCACTGGCCAAGGCACTGACGCCTTCCGATGCGCAGACCGCGTCCAGTCCGGCCGAACGCCCGAGGCGCAGCCGGCGAGCTCCGGGAGTGATCGACCCGTTCGCGGTGTTCGCCGAAACCGGCGAGACGGGACTCCGTTCGAGCCTGAGCGAGCTCGGCCTCGAACGATTGCGGGACATCGTCTCCGAACACGGGATGGACCACGACCGGCTGGCGCTGAAGTGGAAGGACCCTCAACGGGTCATCGACCGCATCGTGGAACGCGTCGAATCGCGGACGGCCAAGGGAGCCGCCTTCCGGGGACGGCCGGAACAGCCCGCTCCGCGGCACGGTCCCGCCGTCGGCCCGACGACCGAGGACTCGTCGCCCTGAGGCGACCGGGCGAGACGCGCCAAACGCCTCGCGGCCGCTGCCCACGCCATCCGCATCACCCACAGCCAGTAACCCGACTCTCCCAACGGTCCCGGAACCACGTCAGAGTCCCGACGAGCAGCTCACGATTGCGGTCGTTCTCCAGCACGGACAACTGGAAACTGGGGTCCGGCCCCGGCTTCTTCTCCTGGAGGTCGACACATTCAAGTTCGTTGAGACGCTTGAGGAATTCGGCACGCAGGGCGTGGTCGGTGAAAGGCTCGTGTGCGGCCAGAGTCTGGAAGGCGACGTGCGCCGAGCCAGCCCACCCACTGCCCGGCATGAGGCTCATCGGCGCGATCCAGCGGCTCGGGGCGATCGACTCACCCAGCATAAGGAACGCGCTGCTGATGGTGTCGTTCACTACCCAGTGGATTGAGCCGCCGAGTTCCTCCCAGTGAGCGAAGAGCGCGCGCACCGCATCCACGGTCTCGGGGGAGTCGTGCGCCGCGAGCCGCCGGAAGAACCGCCTCTCGTCGGAGCTCTCCGCCACTAGCTGAGCGTAGAACCGGTCGGCATGCGTCTCCTCACCCTGACTATCCGGGGCGCGCCGCGCAGCGTCCTCCTCGCCGTCGGCTTCCCCGACCAGCGAGGCAAGCTCGTCGGCGGAGAGGCGCTGCGCCGGATCGGCTGCCCCGTTGGCCGTGAAGCGCACGCCGTCGTTGCTCAGCCGGGAGCGGACGTCTCCTCCCGCATCCTGAGGCGTCCAGCGGAAGCCGTCGGAGACCTTGCCCTCGGAAGTGAGCACCCGGTACGCCTTGGCCACCCCCGGCGTATTGGCCAGATGGTTGCCCACGGCCTGGGCGCCGGAGCCGATGAAGGCCGCGAGATCGCCGTACGACGTCCAGGTGCCGTGGGGGAGCGCGGCGAGCACCTGGTGGGCCAGGTTCCAGCCCCGGCTCCGCTCCGCTCGGCCGACTCCGCGCAGCGGGGCCGGCCACAGCGCGATCGCGCGGTCGGAGAGTTCGTCGGCACGGGCGCGGATCTCGTCCGCGCCCCACCGCTCTGTGGTGGCGATGCGGCGGTTCATCTCCAGGTGGCTGCCCTGGAGCAGGCCCTGCTTACGCTCGAAGAGATGATTGGACAACTCCGCGTTGACCGCGGTGAGCGTCAGGTTCCCGAGCGTGTGCTGGAGTCGGGAGTGCAGGTCCTTAGCGCTCTCGCCGTCGGCCACTTCCTCGCTCAACAACCGGAGCCACTCGTCGCCCGGCGACTGCGGCACGACGTGCTCGATGGTGAGCTGCGCGGTGGCGAAGTCGACCGGTTCGGGATGCCCGTAGCTCTCCTCCAACCGCTGGAGCACCATCTTGCGCTGGTGCCCGCGGCCGAACTTGTAGAAGGGTGCCGTCCGGACCTTCTCGCGCAGCTCGTCGTCATCGGGCCAGAAGCGGTTTTCGGCGGAGAGGAGCTGGTGCAGCCCGTCGGCGACAGGCATGTCCAGCGGGAGCTGCCCGGGCACCGCCTGGAAGATCCTGTTGAGGTTGTTCGTCGGCACCCGGCACATCGTCCGGCGCACCAGGAAGCTCTCGATGTACGACATCGCGCGGGCCGTGTCCGCGGAGTCGAGCTCCCCGCGCTCGCGCCGGTCGAGCAGCAGCATCAGCGCGGGATAGGTGACCTGGGCCTGCCAGGTGTCCAGCCGGTGCAGATGGGCGCGGACCGCTTCGTTCGCCTCCTTCTCGGGGTGGAGCAGCCGGCGGAAGAGGGCGCCTCGCCGGTACAGCTCCTTGATGTACGCCTCGATCTCCGCCTCGCTGACCTCACCCCGCTCGAAGCGCTGCTGCTGAGCCGCGTACAGGTGCTGGCGGCGGACCCGGTCGTCCCCGTCGAGCACCAACTGAAGCCACATGAGCTGTTCCAGCTCGTCGTTGCTCAGACTGCCCTGCAGCGGAAGCCAGTAGGTCTCGTAGATGTGCTCGCCGCGGGTGGGCAGCCGCATGAACAGGTAGTTGCGCAACAGGTCGGCCTGGCTCAGCTTGAGGCCGGTGTTGTTGAGGGACTCGAAGATGCGGTGCACGTTGTCCGTGCGCTCGGTTGTCACCGCCACCAGCGTGAGCCGGGAGGTGATGGCCTCCTCGATGCGGAGCACGTCCTGCGGGGCGGCCGGATCGGCGGCCTCGACGAGCTTGCGGCGGAAGAAGCCGTAGGCGGCGGCGACGGCTCCGCCGGCGGCCTGCTCCGAGAGCGGCCCGCGAACATATGCCGCGAACTGCGCCCGGTCAGCCTGGGTCGGCAACAGCCGGAAGCGATCGCCGCCGTTCTTGCGCTTGTTGATGAGGTACTCCTCGTCGATGCGCTCGGCCTCGTCCGGCTCACCGTCCGCTATGTGGTCGCGGATCGCGGCCAGGGCGAGCGACAGCGTGGTCAGCCGCTGCTGTCCGTCGACGACGAGCCAGCGGGGAAACGTCGCCTCGTTCTGCGGCGACGGCGCGAGCACCACGGACCCCAGGAAGTGTGTGCTCGCCTTCTCCCCGGACTCCAGCAGCTCGGCCTGCTCCACAATGTCGGTCCACAGCTGTCTGAGCTGCTTCTCCGTCCAGGAATATGTCCGCTGATAGAGCGGCACCTGGAACTGCTGTGCCCTGCCCTGGACGAGATCGGCGAACAGCGTCTCCTTCGCCTGCACGGCGTCCCCCTCGGTGATCGGTCCGGTCGTAGCGCGTGGGAAGGACCTTAGGGCTTCTCGCTGACAGTCAGGGGCCCCTTCAGCCCTCGTCCAGGCACGCACACCACAGCGCGTAAGCCCGGTCCATCTCGTCAAGTGCCGCCCGCGTGAACCGGGCGTCGAGGAAGGCCCGGTCGACGATCCGTTCCGCGAGTGCGACCAGATGCGCCGCGACGTGCTCCACCCGCTCCCCGCGCACCCGGACCTGAACCCGCTCCAGGCGCTCCTGACCCCCCTGCCGACGTCACCACCGTCGACACCGTATCCAGCACACCACCGACCTGGCCGCCGAGCGATGCCTGCTGTTCGTCGCCTGCGCCCGGGTGCGGGAGGCGCCGTACGGGTCGTACAGCGGGCGGGCCAGTGAGTTCCTCGCGGCGTGATGCCGAGTGTGGGTTCCGGCACGGCCTCGGTCCGGAGCCCCGTGATCAGCTCCATCGGGCGGACGTTCAGCAATCACATCCCACGCATGCCGGTCGCGTCGGGAACCGGAGGAGGATTGCATAAACGTGCATCGAAACGTATAGTCATGCCATCCAGGAGGAGGTTTGTCATGGCGGTACGTGCGGCGGTGGCCGGGGCGAGCGGGTATGCGGGCGGTGAGCTGCTGCGGCTGCTGCTGGCGCACCCCGACGTCGAGATCGGCGCCCTGACCGGCAACTCCAACGCGGGACAGCGGCTCGGCGCGCTGCAGCCGCATCTGCTGCCGCTGGCCGGCCGGGTCCTGGAACAGACCACCCCCGAGGTGCTCGCCGGGCACGACGTCGTCTTCCTCGCGCTGCCGCACGGGCAGTCCGCCGCCGTCGCCGAGCAGCTCGGGCCGGACATCCTCGTCGTCGACATGGGCGCCGACTTCCGGCTCAAGGACGCCGGCGACTGGGAGAGGTTCTACGGCTCCCCGCACGCCGGCACCTGGCCCTACGGCCTTCCCGAACTGCCGGGTGCCCGCGCCGCGCTGGAGGGGTCCAAGCGCGTCGCGGTGCCCGGTTGCTACCCCACCGCCGCCTCGCTCGCCCTCTTCCCGGCGTACGCCGCCGCGCTCGCCGAGCCCGAGGCCGTGATCGTCGCCGCCTCCGGTACCTCCGGCGCCGGCAAGGCCGCCAAGCCGCACCTGCTGGGCAGCGAGGTCATGGGTTCCATGTCGCCGTACGGTGTCGGCGGCGGCCACCGGCACACCCCCGAGATGATCCAGAACCTCGGCGCGGTGGCGGGGGAGCCGGTCTCCGTCTCCTTCACGCCGACCCTCGCGCCGATGCCCCGCGGCATTCTCGCCACGTGCAGCGCCAAGGCCCGGCCCGGCGTCACCGCCGAGTCGGTCCGCGCCGCCTACGAGAAGGCGTACGCCGACGAGCCCTTCGTGCACCTGCTGCCCGAGGGCCAGTGGCCCGCCACCGCGTCCGTCTACGGTTCCAACGCCGTTCAGATCCAGGTCGCGTACGACGCCGCCGCGGGCCGCATCATCGCCATCAGCGCCATCGACAACCTGGCCAAGGGCACCGCGGGCGGTGCCGTCCAGAGCATGAACATCGCCCTCGGTCTCGACGAGACCACCGGACTGACGACGATCGGAGTCGCGCCGTGAGTGTGACGGCAGCAAAGGGGTTCACGGCGGCCGGAATCGCCGCCGGGATCAAGGAGAGCGGCAACCCCGACCTGGCCCTCGTGGTCAACACCGGTCCCCGACGCGCCGCCGCGGGCGTCTTCACCTCCAACCGCGTCAAGGCCGCGCCGGTCCTGTGGTCCGAGCAGGTGCTCAAGAGCGGGCGGGTCTCGGCCGTCGTCCTCAACTCCGGTGGCGCCAACGCGTGTACGGGGCCGAAGGGATTCCAGGACACCCACGCCACCGCCGAGAAGGTCGCCGAGGTGCTCGGGACCGGCGCCGGCGAGGTCGCCGTCTGCTCGACGGGGCTCATCGGCGTACTGCTGCCGATGGACAAGCTGCTGCCGGGCGTGGAGACCGTCGCCGGGCAGCTGTCCGAGCACGGCGGTGAGAAGGCCGCCATCGCCATCAAGACCACCGACACCGTGCACAAGACGTCCGTCGTCACCTGGGGGTCCCCTGAGGCGGAGCCTGGGGGAGGGTGGACCGTCGGCGGGATGGCCAAGGGCGCGGGCATGCTCGCCCCCGGCCTCGCCACCATGCTCGTCGTCCTCACCACCGACGCCGACCTGGAGGCCGACGTCCTCGACCGCGCCCTGCGCGACGCCACCCGGGTCACCTTCGACCGGGTCGACTCCGACGGCTGCATGTCCACCAACGACACCGTGCTGCTCCTCGCCTCCGGCGCTTCCGGGGTCACCCCCGAGTACGCCGCGTTCGCCGAGGCCGTCCGCGCCGTCTGCGACGACCTCGGACAGCAGCTCATCCGCGACGCCGAGGGCGCCAGCAAGGACATCAAGGTCGAGGTCGTCAACGCCGCGACCGAGGACGACGCCGTCCAGGTGGGCCGCACCATCGCCCGCAACAACCTGCTCAAGTGCGCCATCCACGGCGAGGACCCCAACTGGGGCCGCGTCCTGTCCGCCATCGGCACCACCTCCGCCGCCTTCGAACCCGACCGCCTCAACGTCGCCATCAACGGCGTCTGGGTCTGCAAGAACGGCGGCGTCGGAGAGGACCGCGACCTGGTCGACATGCGCTACCGCGAGGTCCACATCGTCGCCGACCTCGCCGCCGGCGACGCCACGGCCACCATCTGGACCAACGACCTCACCGCCGACTACGTCCACGAGAACAGCGCGTACTCGTCATGAGCGACGGACCCACGCGGAAGCACACCGCGCTCCCCAAGGCCCAGATCCTCATCGAGGCGCTGCCCTGGCTGACCCGGCACCACGGCAAGACCGTCGTCGTCAAGTTCGGCGGCAACGCCATGATCGACGACGACCTCAAGGCCGCCTTCGCCCAGGACGTCGTCTTCCTGCGCCACGCCGGCCTCAAGCCCGTCGTCGTGCACGGCGGCGGCCCGCAGATCAGCGCCGCCCTCGACCGGCACGGCATCGTCAGCGAGTTCAAGGCCGGCCTGCGCGTCACCACCGAGGAGGCGATGGACGTCGTACGGATGGTGCTGGCCGGGCAGGTGCAGCGCGAGCTGGTCGGCCTGCTCAACCAGCACGGGCCGCTCGCCGTCGGCCTCACCGGCGAGGACGCCCACACCATCACCGCCGTCAAGCACCAGCCGCGCATCGAGGGCGAGCTGGTCGACATCGGGCGGGTCGGCGAGATCACCGAGATCGACACCGGTGCCATCGAGGCGCTGCTGGCCGACGGCCGGATCCCGGTCGTCTCGTCGATCGCCCGCTCCCAGGACGACCACCATGTCTACAACGTCAATGCTGATACGGCGGCTGCGGCACTCGCTGCGGCGCTCGGGGCCGAGACTCTCATGGTCCTCACCGACGTCGAGGGCCTCTACGAGGACTGGCCGAACTCCGACGAGGTGATCAGCCGCCTCACCGCCACCCAGCTGGAGAAACTGCTGCCGGACCTGTCCGCGGGCATGGTGCCGAAGATGGAGGGCTGCCTGCACGCCGTGCGCAACGGCGTCACCACCGCCCGCGTCATCGACGGCCGGGTCCAGCACTCGATCCTGCTGGAGATCTTCACCGACGAGGGGATCGGCACGATGGTCGTGCCGGACGAACAGGGGGAGTCGTGAACGACGTCGTGAGCAGCAACGAGGAACTGACCGCGCGGTGGCAGGGCGCGCTCATGAACAACTACGGCACCCCGCGGCTGCCGCTGGTGCGCGGCGAGGGCTCCCGGCTGTGGGACGCCGCCGGCCAGGAGTACCTCGACTTCGTCGGCGGTATCGCGGTCAACGCGCTCGGCCACGCCCACCCGGCGGTGGTCGACGCGGTGAGCCGGCAGATCGCCTCCCTCGGCCATGTCTCCAACCTCTTCATCGCCGAGCCGCCCGTCGTCCTCGCCGAACGGCTGCTCCAGCACTTCGGGCGCGCCGGCAGGGTCTACTTCTGCAACTCGGGCGCCGAGGCCAACGAGGGCGCCTTCAAGATCGGGCGGCTCACCGGGCGGCCGCACATGGTCGCCACCGAGGGCGGCTTCCACGGCCGCACGATGGGCGCCCTCGCGCTGACCGGCCAGCCCGGCAAGCAGGAGCCGTTCCGGCCGCTGCCCGGCGACGTCACCCACGTGCCGTACGGCGACGCGCAGGCGCTGGCCGCCGCCGTCACCGAGGAGACGGCACTGGTGATCATCGAGCCGATCCAGGGCGAGAACGGCGTGGTCGTGCCGCCCCCCGGCTACCTCAAGGCGGCCCGCGCCATCACCGCCGCCACCGGTGCGCTGCTCGTCCTGGACGAGGTGCAGACCGGCATCGGCCGGACCGGGCACTGGTTCGAGTACCAGGCCCACGAGGGCGTACTGCCCGACGTCGTCACCCTCGCCAAGGGCCTCGGCGGCGGGCTGCCGCTGGGCGCCACCGTCGCCTTCGGGCGCGCGGCCGAACTGCTCCAGCCGGGGCAGCACGGGACGACCTTCGGCGGCAACCCGGTCGCCTGCGCCGCCGGACTCGCCGTCCTCGACACCATCGCGGACGACGGACTGCTCGACAACGTCAAGCGGCAGAGCGAGAAGCTGCGCGGCGGCATCGAGGCGCTCGGCCACCCGCTCGTCGGGCACGTCCGGGGCGCGGGACTGCTCCTGGGTATCGTGCTCACCGAGCCGGTCGCCGCGCGGGTGCAGCAGGCGGCTCAGGACGCCGGGATCCTGGTGAACGCGCCCGCGCCCGACGTCGTACGGCTGATGCCGGCGCTGAACATCGGCGACGACGTGGTGGAGGCGTTCCTCGGGGCGCTGCCCGGCATCCTTGACCAGGCCGCCGGCGCGGCCGACGGGGACGGACGATCCGGAGAATGAGACGACGATGAGCCACGCGCAGGAGCACGAGCAGACGGCGGGGCCCGCCCTGCCGCAGACCCGCACCGCACGCCACCGGCGGATCGTGGACATCCTCAACCGGCAGGCGGTCCGCTCCCAGAGCCAGCTGGCGAAGCTGCTCGCGGACGACGGGCTGACCGTCACGCAGGCGACGCTCTCGCGGGACCTGGACGAGCTGAACGCGGTGAAGATCCGCAACACCGACGGGGATCTCATCTACGCGGTGCCGAGCGAGGGCGGTTTCCGTACGCCCCGGGCGCCGCTGGGGGAGTCCGCCAAGGAGGAGCGGATGCGGCGGCTCTCGGCGGAGCTGCTGATCTCCGCGGAGGCGTCGGCGAACCTCGTGGTCCTGCGGACGCCTCCGGGGGCGGCCCAGTTCCTCGCCTCGGCCATCGACCAGGCCGAGCTGCACGACATCCTCGGCACGATCGCGGGCGACGACACGCTGATGCTGATCAGCCGCGAACCGACGGGGGGCCAGGCCCTGGCGGACCACATGCTGCGGCTGGCGCAGAACGGTCACTGAGCGCTGCGCGGCTCGTACGTGCCTCGGCGTCGTGGGCGGTGCGGTCGGATGGGGGCTGCGGCTGCGTCGTGGCTGGGCGCGCAGTTCCCCCAGGGTGTTGCGGCCACGCCGGGGAGAGGGAACGCGCCGTCCTCACCGCACAAACCCTCCGGACCGACCGCACCCCGCGCCCCTGGGGCGTCGCAGTCACGTTGCCGCTGGAAAGGCTCACCCCAGCCACCCCGCCAGACCCCCCGTGCAGCGGGCCTCGTCGCCTGCCGTGATCAGCAGACCCTCCACCCCCTCCAGCGACTCCAGCCACCGCAGTCCCTCCCGTGAGCCCATCGCGAAGGCCGCCGTCGCCCAGCAGTCCGCCCACGTGAGCCGGGACGCGACGACCGTCACCGACACGAGGTCGGTCACCGCGGAGCACCCCGTGCGCGGGTCGACGACATGCGCCCCCCGCTCGGCGGAGCCCGACGTGGCGACCGCCAGCGAGGACGCCCCCGCCGCCGAGACCACCGCCGCCAGCCCACCCGGACGCAACGGATCCGCGACACCCACACGCCACGCCCGCCCCACCCCCGGCGCCCCCAGCACCTGCACGTCCCCGCCCCCGTTGACGCTCACCCCCCGCACCCCCGCCGCCCCCGCGATCCCCCGCGCGGCCCGCTCCACCGCCCACCCCTTCACGATCCCCGTCGGATCCAGCCGCCCCCGGTACCGCGCGCTGAACCACCCCCCGCTCACCCGCTCCGCCTCCGCCGCCAGCCCCAGCACCTCCCCGACCTCCGCCGCGCACGCCCCGACGGTCAGCTCACCGCGTGCCAGCCGGGACACCTCGCTGCCCTCCCGGTACGTGCTGAACACCTCGTCCACCCGGTGCAGCCCCGCCACCGCCGTGTCCAGCGCCGCCCGCACGCGTGCCGGTTCCCCGCCCCGGACGTCGAAGGAGAAGACGGTCCCCATCGCCTCCTCCACATGACGCACCGCGGCCTCGGCGGCGTCAGCCACCGGCCCGGTCCAGCGCCGACTGCAACGACTTCAGATACCCCGCGCTCGTGTACGTCGCCCCCGACACCGCGTCGATGTCCGCGCCCCCCGCCGCGACCACCGCCCGGTTCAGCTTCGGCACCGCGTCCGCCGTGACCCGGTCGCTCTGCCCGCCGCTCGGCGCCCGTACCGCCTCGGCCTTCACGATCTTCCCGCCGCTCACCGTGAGCCGCACCTGCACCGGCCCGTACTGGGTGGCGGCCGCGTCCCCCGTGACCGTACCGGCGTCCGTACCTCGCCCGCCCTGCGGCGACTGCGCGGCGGCCGGGGGCGGCGCCGAGGCGGAGGCCGGGTCGGCGGCCGGCTTCAGCGACAGCAGCAGCACGATCCCGGACACGGTCGCGGCACCGGCGAGCACCGCCCGGCGGACGGGGTGGCTCTTCCTCATCTGTCCTGGACTCCTGACGTCGACGTCCGTCGCTCACATCGCGAACGACTCGTGGTGGATGCGGCGGGCGGGGACCCCCGCGCCGCGCAGGGCCTCGTACACCGACTGCGCGAACCCGGGCGGCCCGCACAGGAAGACGTCGTGGCGTTCGATGTCCGGGATCTTGCGGCTCAGGGTCTCCGGGGAGATGTCGGGCCGCTCCCCGTCCGGGCTGTTGACCGCGTACATCAGCCGCGCCCCGCGCTCGTCGGCGATCCGGGCCAGCTCGCCCCACAGGGCGAGTTCCCGCGTGCTGGTGGCCCGGTAGAGCAGCGTGATGTCACCGGACGCGCCCGGCAGGGTCTCGAACAGCGCCCGCATCGGCGTGATCCCCACCCCGCCCGCCACCAGCAGTACCTTGCCCCGGCTGCGGCGCTGGGCGGTCAGGGCGCCGTACGGGCCCTCCGCCCACACCCGGGTGCCCGGCGCCAGCTCCCGCAGCCGGGCGCTGTGGTCGCCGATCGCCTTCACGGTGATCCGGAGCAGCTCCGGACGCGGCGCCGCCGACAGCGAGTACGGGTGCGAGCTGAACCGCATCCCCGGCGCCAGGAACCGCCACCGGAAGAACTGCCCCGCCTCCGCGCCCATCCGGTGCAGCCGCCGGCCGCCGATCAGCACCGACACGATCCCCGGCGTCTCCTCGATCACCGCCTCCACCCGCATCCGGTGCCGCAGGTTGAGGCGGAGGGGCGTCAGCACCCGGTACCAGAGCACCAGCGCGGTCACCGAGCCGTACAGGGCGTACCAGACGGTCCTGGCGACCGGTTCGACGGCGAACTCGTTGCCGGTGGTCAGCTGGTGCCAGAAGGTCAGGAACACGGCCACGTAGGTGAGCAGGTGGACGTGGTACCAGGTGTCGTACGGGATGCGGCGGCGCACCGAGCCGACCGAGAGGAGTCCGACGAGGAGCAGCAGGCCCGTGCCCGCGGCCGCCTTGCCCAGGTCGGGGAGGTGGAGGACCGAGTCGACCGTCTGCGCGGCGATGTCGCCGAGACCCTTGCCGGCCTGGGCGGCGTAACCCCACATGATGAGGAAGACGTGGGCGAGGACCAGGCAGAGGGTGTAGCGGCCGGTCATCGCGTGCCAGCGGGCGACCCGGTCGGAGCCCACCCGCCGCTCCAGGGCCGGTACGCGGGCCATCTGGAGCACCACCAGCGCCATCAGGTACCCGGCGAGCAGTCCGGTGATCCGGCCGGCGTTCAGGATCATGCCGGTGTCGCCGGAGATGGCGGGCGTGTTGCGCCACCACAGCCACAACACGCCCGCCGCGCCCGCCCATACGGCGAGCAGCAGGGGGACGGCGGGGGAGCGGCGCGGACGGATGCGCCGCATCGTCTGACGGCGGGCGGCACGGCCGCCTGCGAGCGTGGTGGTCACGGTTCCTCCGGGGGACTTGACCCTTGGCCCAGAGATACGCGCCACGCCGCCCGGATGTTCAGCCCCCGCGCGGCTCCCCGGCGGCGGGTGACCGCCGTCGCCTCAGTAGCGGATCACCGCCGTCGCCCCGCCCGAGGTGCCGATGGCGAGGTGCGGCGAGGCGTCCGGCTCGGCCCAGCGCAGGATGCGGCGCATCGCCTCCGCCGGCACCGACACGCACCCGGCCGTCGCCCCGCGCCCATTGACGTGCAGGAAGATGCCCGCGCCGCGCCCGCGCACCGGACGGTCGTAGTTGAAGCCGACGACGAGGGCGTGGGCGTACTGCGCGGTGTAGGTGATCAGGTGCTCGGACTCGGCGGCGCGGCAGTCGGCGGGGCGCGGCTCGGTCCAGCGGTTGTAGGCGCGGGAGTCGTTGTCCTGGCACCACCAGGAGTCCTCGCGCACCGGCCGGTACGGGTACGCCGTCCCGCGCGGCGCCGCCGCGATGCCGAAGGCGTACGGCAGGTCGTACAGCCCCGTCGGGGTGGTGTTGGTGCCCTGGACGCGCGTCGCCCCGTCGGTGAGGCCGCCCGCGCCGAACCGGGCGGGCGCGGAACCGGCGCGCACCCAGTGGCCGCCGCCCCGGCGGTCCCACCAGGTGACCGTGCCGGTCGTCGAACCGGTGTCCGGCGCGACCGCGGTGATCAGCTGACCGCCGCCGCCGGTGTCGGCCATCCGCTCCGGCAGCGGCCGGGAAGCCGGCCCGCCGCCGGGCGCGGCACCGAGCACGAGGAGGGAGGCGGAGACGAGGACGGCGACGACACCAGGGCGCATGGCTCAGACGGTAGAGGGCGGCAACGGCAGCGGCAGCCCGGGAAGGCCGTCGATACTCGTCGCCACGTGCTCCTTCTTGGTGAAGTACGCGCTCAGCGAGGCGTCGTCCTCCCGCGCGAACCGCTTGCCGTGCAGATCCCGGTCCGCCTCGTACGCCATGAAGGGGACGGCGTAGCCGCAGGTGTCGCGGACGAGTTCGGCGCTGACGACGATGATCGCGCGCAGCCCGTGGGCGGTCGGGTCGATGTCCGGGAAGTGGGCGAGCAGCTCCGGGAAGCGGGGGTCGTCGCGGAAGACCGGCTCGCCGCGGCCGTGCACCCGGACGATGTTCGGCGGGCCCTGGAAGGCGCACCACATCAGCGTGATCCGGCCGTTCTCCCGCAGGTGGGCGATGGTCTCGGCGTTGGAGCCCGCGAAGTCGAGGTAGGCCACGGTGAGGTCGTCGAGGACCGCGAAGCTGCCCGAGAGACCCTTGGGGGAGAGGTTGACCGTGCCGTCGCCGGCCAGCGGTGCGGTGGCGGTGAAGAAGACCGGCTGGGCCTCGATGAAGGAGCGGAGTCTGCCGTCTATGCGCTCATAAGTCTTTCCCATGTCTAACGATTATGGGTGCCGTTCGTGCTCCTGTCCGAAGAATTTCCGGCGGTCCCGCCATCCGGACGACCTCGGAGGGCGGCGCTTCCGGATTGACGAATCATGCAGAAGTCTGCATACTCATGCATAGTTCAGCAACGGCCTTGTGAGGAGCGACCCAGTGAGCAGCAACAGCGGTGACGTCCGGCTCTGGGGAGGCCGTTTCGCCGACGGTCCCGCCGAGGCCCTGGCGAAGCTGTCCGCGTCCGTCCACTTCGACTGGCGGCTCGCCCCCTACGACATCGCCGGTTCCCGTGCCCACGCGCGCGTGCTGCACAAGGCGGGGCTGCTCACCGAGGACGAGCTGACGCGCATGATCGCCGGGCTCGACCAGTTGGAGGCCGACGTCGCCGACGGCTCGTTCACCGGCACCGTCGCCGACGAGGACGTCCACACCGCCCTGGAGCGCGGCCTGCTGGAGCGGCTCGGCCCCGACCTCGGCGGCAAGCTCCGCGCCGGCCGGTCCCGCAACGACCAGGTGGCGACCCTCTTCCGGATGTACCTGCGCGACCACGCCCGGACCGTCGGCGGCCTGATCGCCGGCCTCCAGGACGCGCTGATCGGCCTCGCCGAGGCCCACCCCGATGTCGCGATGCCCGGCCGCACCCACCTCCAGCACGCCCAGCCGGTGCTCTTCGCCCACCACGTCCTCGCCCACGTCCAGGCGCTCTCCCGGGACGCCGAGCGGCTGCGGCAGTGGGACGAGCGGACGGCCGTGTCGCCGTACGGCTCGGGGGCGCTCGCGGGCAGCAGCCTCGGGCTGGACCCGGAGGCGGTCGCCGCGGACCTCGGCTTCGAGCACGGCAGCGTCGCCAACTCCATCGACGGAACCGCCTCGCGCGACTTCGTCGCCGAGTTCGCCTTCATCACCGCGATGATCGGCGTCAACGTCTCCCGGATCGCCGAAGAGATCATCATCTGGAACACGAAGGAGTTCTCCTTCGTCACCCTCCACGACGCCTTCTCCACCGGCTCCTCGATCATGCCGCAGAAGAAGAACCCGGACATCGCCGAGCTGGCCCGGGGCAAGTCCGGCCGCCTCATCGGCAACCTGACCGGCCTGATGGCCACTCTCAAGGCCCTCCCGCTCGCGTACAACCGCGACCTCCAGGAGGACAAGGAGCCGGTCTTCGACTCCATCGACCAGCTGGAGGTCCTGCTCCCCGCCTTCACCGGCATGATGGCGACCCTCACCGTGCACCGGGAGCGGATGGAGGAGCTGGCCCCGGCCGGCTTCTCGCTCGCCACCGACATCGCCGAGTGGCTGGTCAAGAAGGGCGTCCCCTTCCGGGTCGCGCACGAGGTGGCCGGCGAGTGCGTCAAGGCCGCCGAGGCCGAGGGCAAGGAGCTGGACGAGCTGACCGACGAGCAGTTCGCGAAGATCTCCGCCGACCTCACCCCCGAGGTGCGCACCGTGCTCCACGTCCCCGGCGCCCTGGCCTCCCGCGACGGCCGCGGCGGTACGGCGCCCAGCGCGGTCGCCGTGCAGCTCGCTGAGGTCAAGGCGGACGTGGCCGGGCAGCACGCCTGGGCGGACGCGAAGAAGACGGACGCCAAGAAGTAGCCGCCCGCAGAAGCAGCCGGTGTGCCCGAGGGGCATCGCGGTTACGTTGGTCAGCAGCGGCAGGAGCCTCCGCGGTGTCAGGAGCCTCAGCCGCCCCAGCGCCGACCGAACGGAGCCCGCGATGCCCTTCGCCCGACTGGCCACCGCAACGACCCCGACCTGCCACCTCGGCCTAGGTCTCGCCGCCGTCGGGCGCCCCGGCTACATCAACCTCGGCCGGGACGCGGACCTCGGCGCGGACCGCGGCGTCGAGGCGCTGCGCACCCGCACCCACGACCTCCTCGACGCCGCCTACGCGCAGGGGGTGCGCTACGTCGACACGGCCCGCTCCTACGGCCGCGCCGAGGAGTTCCTCGCCGAGTGGCTGCGCGAGCGCCCCGACGCCGACGACGTGGTCGTCGGCAGCAAATGGGGCTACACCTACACCGCCGACTGGTCCACCGGGGCCGAGCGGCACGAGGTCAAGGACCACGGCCTGGCCACCTACGACCGCCAGCGCGCCGAGACCGACGCCCTGCTCGGCGACCGGCTCGACCTCTACCAGATCCACTCGCTGACCCCCGACAGCCCCGCCCTCACCGACAAGAAGCTGCACGCGCGGCTCGCCGAGAGCGCCGCGCGGGGCGTCACCGTCGGCTTCTCCACCAGCGGCCCCGCCCAGGCCGACACCGTCCGCGCCGCCCTCGCGGTGACCGTCGACGGCGAGCCCCTCTTCCGTACCGTCCAGTCGACGTACAACGCGCTGGAGACCTCCGCCGGACCCGCGCTGGCCGAGGCGCACGAGGCCGGGCTCACCGTGCTCGTCAAGGAGGGCATGGCCAACGGCCGCCTCGCCGAGCCGCACGCACCCGAGACGCTGAAGTCCGTGGCCCGCGAGACCGCCCTGGGCTGCGACGCCGTCGCCCTCGCGCTGATCCTGCGGCAGCCCTGGGCCGGCGTGGTCCTCTCCGGCGCCGCGACGGTGAACCAGCTCGGCTCCAACCTCCACGCGGCCGCCGTCGACCTCGACGACGAGCAGGCGGACCGCCTCGCCGCACTCGCCGAGGAGCCGCACGCCTACTGGGAGCGGCGCGGCAGCCTGCCCTGGCACTGAGCCCCCGGCGCGGGACCCCTTCCCCGGCACTGAGCACCCCCCAGCCCCCTGATGGGTGTGGCGGCCGGTCTGATCGCCGGACGCGCCGCCCGGCGCTGGTCGGTGCGCGCCGTCGTCTCCGGCGGGCTCGCCGCCGTCGGAGTCGCGCCGGCCGCGCTGGCCGTCCTCGGCCAGAGCACCGGCTACCCGCTGCTCGGCACGGTCCTGCTCGTCGTCGGCGTCGGCGCCGGGTTCTCGTTCACCGTCACCGCCGACGTGATCCTCTCCAGCGTGCCCAAGGAGCAGGCGGGCGCCGCCTCCGTGGTCTCCGAGACGGCGTACGAACTCGGCGCCGCCCTCGGCATCGCCGTGCTCGGCTCCATCGTCACCGGCGTCTACCGCGACTTCACCGGCCCCGCCGGCACCCCGGCCGCCGCGCACGAGTCGCTGGGCGGCGCCGTCGAGGCCGCCCACGCCCTCCCCGCCTCCACCGGCGCGGCCCTGCTCGACGCCGTCCGCCAGGCGTTCGTGGACGGACTCGCCCTCGCGGCGGGCGTCGGCGCCGCCGTCCTGCTGGCCGCCGCCGTGGCCTCCTGGCACCTGCTGCGCGGCCAGCGCCTGGAGGACGGGGCCGAGCACCCGCAGCCGTACGCCGGGGCCGGACACCCGTAGCGCGTACGCCGGGGCCGGGCACCCGTAGCGCGTACGCCGGGGCCGGGCACCGGTAGCGCGTACGGCGGGGCCGGGCACCGGTAGCGCGTACGGCGGGCCGGGCACCGGTAGCGACTACGGCCGGGGCCGAGCGCCATAGCCGTATGGCGCCGGACACGCGAAAGGCGGGCCGCTCCCCGAGCGACCCGCCTGTTTCGTCAGCCCCGCACGCTCACGCCGCTTCCTTGGCCTTGCTCGCGTACATGTCCACGTACTCCTGGCCGGACAGTTCCATGACCTCGGTCATCACCGAGTCGGTCACCGCCCGCAGGACGTAGCGGTCGCGGTCCATGCCCTCGTACCGGGAGAACTCCATCGCCTCGCCGAAGCGGACCGTGACCTTGCCCGGCCGGGGCAGGCCCGAGCCGCCCGGCTGGAGCTTGTCGGTGCCGATCATGGCGAACGGCACCACGGGCGCGCCCGTCATCAGGGTGAGCCGTGCGATGCCGGTGCGGCCCCGGTAGAGGCGGCCGTCGGGGGAGCGGGTGCCCTCCGGGTAGATGCCGAAGACCTTGCCCTCCTCCAGCACCCGGCGGCCCGTCATCAGCGCCGCCACCCCGCCCCGGCCGCCGTCGCGGTCGACCGGGATCATGCCGACGCCGGTGAAGAACCAGGCCATCGCGCGGCCCTTGAGGCCCTTGCCGGTGACGTACTCGTCCTTGCCGATGAAGAAGACCTGCCGGTCGCAGACGAGCGGCAGGATCATCGAGTCGATGAAGGTGAGGTGGTTGCCGGCCAGGATCACCGGACCCTCACCCGGGATGTTCGCCACGCCTTCCACCCGGGGGCGGAACATCAGGCGCATGATCGGGCCGAGCACTGCCTTGATGAACCTGAAGCGGGACAACGGGTCCTCCGGTGTCGGGGTGCGGTATGAGTCTGTGCAGGTGAGGACATTACTCGCGGCCCGGGGGGTCGCGCACCCCGGGTCACACGGGTCTTACGTGGAGTTGACCCCTGTTCACCTGCGGCGCGGTGGTGTTGCGCGGCCGTAACGTCCCCGGGGGGATGTGAGCCAGGTCGCGCCGTACGGGCGGACCACGGCCCGGATCGAACCACGCCCGGCCCCCGGACGGCGCGAGCCACGCCGGACCACCACCGCGACCACCTCTCGCGTACCCCCAACCACCGCACCCAAGCCGACGGAACGTCAGACATCCGGCACCAACCACCCCTGACGGCCGCTCTGCCCTCACACGACACTCCGCCGCACCCGCGTGTTCCGCCCGCGGTCTCCCGGCCGTCACGGACACGCCCCTACGATCGGCGCGCACTGACGGTCGACGGCAGGAGAGCCTCATGGTCACGCGGGAGCCGGGCGCACAGCAGGTCGGACAGACAGACGGGCACACGGACGGACAGCCGGGCGGGCCGACGGGTGGCGGCACCGGACGTCGGGCGCTGCTCGGCGCCGCCGTGCTCGGCGCGGGCTCGGCCGTACTCGGCCTGTCCGGCACGGCGAGAGCCACCGACGCGCGGCACGGCGGCGGCCACGGCGGCGAGGTGGGCAGTCTGCCCGTGCCGACCGTCATCGGGCACCGCGGCGCCAGCGGCCACCGCCCCGAGCACACCTTCGGCTCCTACGAGCTGGCCCTCGACCTCGGCGCCGACATCGTCGAGGCCGGCGACCTGGTCCCCACCAAGGACGGCCACCTCGTCTGCCGCCACGAGCCGGAGATCGGCGGCACCACCGACGTCGCCCGGCACCCCGAGTTCGCCGACCGCAAGCGCACCAAGGTACTCGACGGCGTCACCACCACCGGCTGGTTCACCGAGGACTTCACGCTCGCCGAGCTGAAGACGCTCCGCGCCACCGAGCGCATCCCGGCCAATCGCCCGCACAACACCCTCTACGACGGCCGCTGGCAGATCCCCACCTTCGAAGAGGTGCTGCGCTGGCAGAACGAGCAGACCCGCCGGCGCGGCAAGCAGGTCTGGATCTACCCCGAGCTGAAGCACCCCACCTACTTCCGGGCGCTCGGCCTCGGCACCGAGGAGCGCCTCGCCCGGCTGCTGCGCAAGTACGGCAAGGACAAGAAGGACTCGCCCGTCATCATCCAGTCCTTCGAGCC
Source organism: Streptomyces sp. cmx-10-19 (assembly GCA_049998335.1). Lineage (GTDB taxonomy): Bacteria > Actinomycetota > Actinomycetes > Streptomycetales > Streptomycetaceae > Streptomyces. The sequence goes on along the minus strand of JAEBFB010000013.1, from coordinate 2,116 downwards.
CACCAGCATCCAGCGGATGAACAAGCTCGTCGGCAACCCCCTCGCCGTCCTCCTGTCCGACGCCAGGAGCCGCCCCTACGATTTCGTCGCGACCGGCGACCCGCGCACCACCGCCGACCTCATCACCCCGAGGGGCCTCAAGGAGATCGCCTCCTACGCCCAGGGCATCGGCCCGACCCTCGACCTGATCATCCCGAAGGACTCCGCGGGCCGGCTCACCTCGCCGACGACGCTCGTGCGGGACGCCCACCGCGCGGGCCTCATCCTGCACCCCTACACGATGCGCAACGAGAACCCCTTCCTGCCCGCCGAGTTCCGCAAGGGCACCGACGCCGACGGCTACGGCGACGCCTTCGGCGCCTTCCGGGCGTACTTCGCCACCGGCATCGACGGCGTGTTCACCGACCAGCCCGACACCGGCGTGCTGGCCCGCGAGGACTTCGTCAACGGCTGAGCCGCCGACCCCGGTTGGGGTGACCTTCGGCCGCCCGGGCAACCCGCCGCCCGGGCGGCCGCGTCGACGTGCATATGACGCACGACCTCCTGACCGCACTACGCCCCCTGCTCACCGCCGAGGTCGCGGCCGAGGCATATGCCTGCGGCGCCGAACCCGGCGACCTCGAACAGGCCGTCTGGCTGCGCCTCCTGGAGCACCTGGACAGCGACGGCCCGCCCCGCGACCCCCACCGCTGGCTGCGCGCCGCCGTCCGCAGCGAGGCCCGCCGTGTCCGCCGCACCGCCCTGGACGAGCGGCCGTACGCGACCGAACCCGCCGGCGCCGCCGAACACGAACCCGAGCAGCGCCTGCTGGCCGCCGCCCGCCGCCGCGCCCTGCGCGACGCGGTGCGCAGGCTGCCCGGACGCTGCCCCCGGCTCCTTGAGGCGCTGCTGTCGCCGAAGGATCTCACCTACCGGGAAATCGCCCGGGAGTTGGGTATCTCACAGGGAAGTCTTGGACCGGAACGTTCCAAATGCCTGGGATGTCTGCGTCGATTGCTCACACCGGAGGTTGCGGCCCGCTGAGGACGGGGATAGGAGTGGGGGACCCACAGGTGATCAGGTGAGCGGGAGGCATGCGCACATGGGCATGAGCGTGACCATCTCGGCGGCGACCGAGCAGGATGCCGAGCAGATCTTCCGGCTGCAGTACCTCTGCTTCCAGAGCGAAGCCGCGCTGTACGGCAACTACCGCATCGACCCGCTCGTCCAGAGCCTCGACTCCGTGCGCGACGAGGTCGCCGCCGACTGCGTCTTCGTGGCGCGGCTCGGCGAGGAGGTCGTCGGCTCGGTCCGCGGGCGGGTGACCGAGGACGGGGCCGCGTCCATCGGCAAGCTCTGCGTCCACCCCCGGCTCCAGCGACACGGCATCGGCGCCCGGCTGCTGCGCGCCGCCGAGTCCGCCCTCGCCGACGAGCGCGGCGCCCGGCGCTTCCGGCTGCACACGGGACACCGCAGCGAGAGCAACCTGCGGCTGTACCGCCGCGTCGGCTACGAGAGGGTGGGCACCGCCGAGGGCGCGGACGGCGTCCGCATGATCGTCCTGGAGAAGCAGGCCGGAACGTACGCGGCCACGGCCTGAACGACACGACCCACCCGGGCCCGGCCGCCCCTACGCGGTCCGGGCCCGGCGGTCTGCTGGACGTTCCGACCCCGGCAGACCACCGGGCGGCGGCCCCGGCATCCGCCACGCGTGGCGGGCCTGGCGGGCCGCCAGGCGGTGGCTCCGGCGGTTCGTCACGCGTGGTGGGCCTGGCGGGCCGTTAGGTGGTGGCCCCCGGTGGGTCGGCATGCGGTGCCCGCTTGGCGGGCGGCTTGGCGGTGGGGGTCCGGTTGCCGCTGGGCGGGTGGCCGGGTTCGGTGGTCTGCTGGGCTGTGCGGCGCGCTAGATGTTCTGTCCGGGGAGGTTGTGGACGGGTGAGTCAAATCTCGGCTGAGGGATCTTGAACGGGTGAGGGCCTTCCGGTTCGGTGTGGATTGCGACGTCTACACCCGACAGAAAGGCCCTCGTGGTCCACCGTAATGCACCCCTGACCGAGACCGGACGCCTGCGTCTGGCCCGCTGCGTCGTCGAGGACGGCTGGCCGCTGCGCCGGGCCGCCGAACGCTTCCAGGTCTC